>NZ_CP150214.1:1599360-2235290 GCF_037969835.1 Oceanobacillus sp. FSL W7-1281
AATGGAAGAGAATGTATTTCCACACAGCCGCTCGATGTTTGACGAGGAAGAGATGGAGGAGGAACGCCGTCTTGCTTATGTCGGTATTACCAGAGCAGAAGAGGAGCTTTATTTGACGCATGCTCAAATGCGTACTTTATATGGACGTACCAATATGAACCCAATCAGCCGATTTATCAATGAGATTCCGGTGGAATTGATGGACGGCATGGAAACAACCAAAAAATCACCATTTGGCGGAGCTGGCAGCATGCGAAAGAGCTTTGGCTCGAGCCAGAAGCAGGAAGCACCACCGAAGAGACGGGCTGAAAAAATGCAGGCACCTAAGTCCAGCGGAGCAGAATCTAAAAGCTGGTCTGTCGGTGATAAAGCTGCTCATAAAAAATGGGGAACGGGTACGGTTGTAAGAGTACAGGGAGAAGGAGAAAAGCTGGAATTAGATGTAGCATTTCCTGCTCCGGTAGGCATCAAACGTCTTCTTGCAAAATTTGCCCCCATAACAAAGGAGTAAAATGGAATGAACAAACAAGAAATCAAAGAACGCATGGATTCCTTAGTAGAAGTCCTTAATCAATATGGTTATTCCTATTATGTATTGGACAACCCGACTGTACCCGATTCGGAGTATGATCAGAAGTTAAGGGAGCTGGAGGATTTAGAAAAAGAGCATCCAGACCTTGCTAGAGAGGATTCTCCTACTCAGCGTATCGGCGGGGAACCGCTGGATGCTTTTCGGAAGGTAACGCATGAAACGCCAATGATGAGCCTTGGCAATGCTTTTAATGAGCAGGATCTAAGAGATTTTGCCAGACGGGCTCAAGAAGGCGTATCTGGTGAGGTTACTTTTGTGTGCGAGTTGAAAATAGATGGTTTAGCAATTTCTCTAAAATATCAGGAGGGCAAATTTGTTCTGGGTTCCACTCGCGGCGATGGAAGAATTGGTGAAGACATTACATCTAACCTGCGCACGATACGAAGTATTCCATTAAGTATCAAAGAAGCTGGAACTTTGGAGGTTCGTGGCGAAGCTTTTATGCCGCATAAGTCCTTTTTAGAGATGAATAAAGAAAGGGAAGAAAAGGGTGAAGAACCGTTTGCCAACCCGAGAAATGCAGCTGCCGGATCATTGAGGCAGCTGGACCCGAAAATTGCAGCTAAACGTAATTTAGATATTTTTCTATACGGCGTCGGTGAATGGGAAAACAGTAATATCACCAGTCATAGTAAAAGCTTAGAGGCCTTGCATCGTCTGGGATTTAAAACAAATAAAGAATGGAAAAGATGTAAGAGCATTGAAGAGGTATTGGAATTTGTTACGTATTGGACCGAACACCGCAAGGATTTAAATTACGAAATTGACGGGATTGTGGTGAAAGTAGACAGCCTGGATCATCAGGATGAACTGGGCTTTACTGCGAAAAGCCCGCGGTGGGCGATTGCTTATAAATTCCCGGCAGAAGAAGTTGTAACTACTTTAAAAGATATTGTATTAAGCATCGGCAGAACAGGCGTAGTGACTCCGACAGCCATTCTTGAACCTGTCCGTATAGCAGGATCAACTGTGCAGCGGGCTTCCTTGCATAACGAGGATTTAATTCGTGAACAGGATATCCGGATTGGGGATCAGGTAGTTATCAAAAAAGCAGGCGATATTATTCCAAAGGTTGTCCGTTCGATTATCGAACAGCGGACCGGGGAAGAAAAAGAATTTCATATGCCTGAGGAATGTCCGGACTGCGGCAATGAACTGGTTCGTCTAGAAGGGGAAGTAGCATTACGCTGCATTAATCCGAACTGTCCGGCACAATTGATGGAGGGGTTGATTCACTTTGTCTCCCGGAATGCGATGAATATTGATGGTTTAGGAGAAAAAGTTATCATTCAGCTTTTCCGTGAAGATTTGGTCCATACCATTGCTGATTTATATCGATTGGAAAAAGAGGATTTGTTGAATTTAGAACGGATGGGCGAAAAATCCGTTACTAATCTTTTAAATGCTATTGAGGCTTCTAAAGCCAATTCATTGGAAAGATTATTGTTCGGACTTGGGATTCGTTTTATTGGTTCAAAAGCAGCACAGACTCTGGCGATGGAATTTGAAACCATGGAGCGGCTTCAGCATGCCAACTTGGAGGAAATTGTAGCCATTGAAGAAATTGGCGAGAAAATGGCAGATTCCATTGTCCGATATTTTGAAGAAGAAAAAGTGACGCAGCTATTGAAGGAATTAAAAGAGCTGGGTGTAAATATGACTTACACCGGTCAAAAGAAATCAGAAATAAAAACAGATAGCTTATTCTCTGGAAAAACAGTTGTATTGACTGGTAAAATGGAGCAGTATACGAGAAAAGAAGCGAAAGAGCTGATTGAATCGTTAGGCGGGGCAGTAACAGGCAGTGTAAGTAAAAAAACAGATGTCCTTATTGCTGGAGCGGACGCCGGATCAAAGCTGGAAAAAGCAGAAAAACTGGGGATAGAAGTGTGGAGTGAAACAGAGTTAAAAGAAGCGACCGAGGGAGAGGAGTGATTCGCTTTGAAAAAATGGATGCTATCCATTAGTGTAGTGGCACTGTTTTTAAGCGGATGTGTGCAGCAGAAGTCATCCAGCGAGGAGGAAGTCGTCCAGGAGGATGCCAGCAGCCAGGAAGAGACTTCTATCGTGCCTAGCAATAGACTTTCAGGGGAAAATTACCGAATGATTTTACCATATCAGCCAAGTGAGGCAAGAGGAGTTATTACCAATCAGGTAGCTAACCGTGTGGACATCGATGAAATGGAAGAAGGATTGCGTCGGCTGTCCATGGATTCATATAGTCCGGAAGATTATTATTTTCAGGAAGGGCAGTATTTTGACAGTAATCGTGTCTATAATTGGATTGATGAATTAAACCCTGAAGTAAATCTAGGGTCAGATGAAGAGACTTTCAGGGAAAATCCGCGTTATTTATCACATGTTCTAGAACAAAATTATTTAACACAGACAGAGGATGGAAATGTCAATTTAGAAGGAATCTCTATAGGACTTGCGATGAAATCTGTTTATCAATTCCAGACAGATACTGGCGAGCCTTACCAATATGAAGATATCTCTGAAAGTGCAATGATGGAACAAGCAACAGAAATTGCACAGGATATTGTCAATGATATTCGTGAAAATGATGAAGAGCTCAGTGATGTTCCTATTATGATCGGTATTTACCGGGAAGAGGAGCAAGCTTCTCCTGTGCCAGGAAATTTTGTAGCTAAAACAAATGTGGATGGAGGGAGCAGCTCAATTGACGGCTGGGAGGATGTAGAAGAAGAAAATATCCTCTTCCCTTCTGATGAAGGTCAGGAAAAATATTATGATGATCAGGAGCTTGTAACAAGCTTTGGAAATGAAATTCGTGATTTCTTTCCAAACTATGTCGGAATGGTAGGGGAAGGCTTCTATATAGATGAGGAGCTTCAGAAATTACGCATCGATGTCCCGATAGAATTTTACGGCAAGGGAGAGGTTATCGGTTTTACCCAGTATGTGTATGGTCTGATTGAAGATATGTTTCCAAACTATTATGATATAGAAGTTAATATTACTTCCAGCCAGAAGACGGAGAGTCTGCTTTACCGTAATGCGGGTGAGGATGAAATTCAAGTTCATATTTATGATTAAAGCATCAGGAAATTCACTGTTACTAGCAGTTTATCAGCTAGCAGCAGTGGATTTTCTTTTTTTAAGAAAATTTTTCGGACAAGCGAAAGTTATTTAATGATTCTTCTATTGATTTTCCCAAATTGAAGAACGGCAGAGTATGGTACAATGGGTTTATAGAAGGTATAATGACAAAGGAATTAAAATAGCTTATCATTGGAAAATGTTTTTAAGCACTTTCGCACTAATTTTCTTTATTTATGAAAAAATTAGATAAGCAGTCAAACAAAATTTCTCTATTACAGAGACGGTTGCTTCACGAACCGCTATGCCATGATAAAAGTATAAAAGTGTGGGGTGAAAGATAACATGATAGCGATTGGGACGTATATCAAAATCCAGCGTACAAAGCAGAAAATGACTCTAGGGGAGCTATCGGAGGGAATTGTTTCTTTATCCTATTTATCGAAGATTGAGAATCAAAAAACAGAACCAAATGAGGATATTATCCGAAGGCTGTGTCACCGGCTTTGTATTACAATAGATCAGAGCCAGGAGGAGAAAATCGGCGAACTCTGTAAGAATTGGTATGAGATGCTTGATGAGAATACCAAAGAAAAAGACATGGAAGCTGCCTATCAGGAAATCCAGATGCTGATGGATAAAAATTATTCTAATCATCTCATTATGTTTGAGATTCATAAGATTAATTATTTTTTATTCATTGAAAGAATCGATTTGGCTGCCAATAAAATTACGCAGTTAAAAGAGGTTGTAAACACGTTTAGTGTAGAAGAACAGTATTACTGGTATTTATTTAATGGACGCTACAGCTTTGCGGTGAAGAATTATTATCATTCCATGTATCAATATAAACGGGCAGAAAAAATTACAGAGGATCATCGCCTGGAGGAAAAGGCAGAGGCCGACTTGAAGTATTATATTTCGATGGCACATTCTAAGCTGAGGAACTCCCTTGAAGCAATCGAATATGCAGAAGAGGCTCTGGAAATGTATATGAAGCAATATAGCTTCCTGCACTGTGCACGTGCCCATAATATTTTAGGGATTTGTTATACTCATATTAAGCTTTATGAAAAGGCAATTAAAAATTTCACACTTGGTCTGCAGCTTGCAGAAACCATTCATGATAAAAAAGTCGTTCAAAAGATTCACCAGAATCTTGGTTATCTATATGCTTCAAAGGGTGATTCGACAAAAGCGATTGAATACTATAAAGGGATTTTAAATGATTCAGACGTGTCAGCGAATACCAAAGTGGAGATCACAGCTTCACTCGTACGTGAATATTATCATTCGAATTATTATGATGAGGCAGAAGAGTATATTGATTACGGATTAAGTGTATTCTATGATTTAAAGGATAAACAGCCATACCTTGTGTATAAATACATCTTGCGCAGCTATAATTATCTGCTTGAAGAACAGTTCAATCTGTTTGAACAATTATTGGTCAAAGATTTACTTCCATTATTAAAGAAGCAAAAGGACTACGGGAATTTTATTCTTTATTCCGAGCTGCTGGCAAAACGCTATGAAGGTAATAATAATTACAAGGACGCGGCACAGTATTATAGAGAAGTAAACCAAATGTATAAGCATATTGCTCACATTTGATATAATTTTATGTCTAAAACCAAGTTATTCTATAATGTTAATTATAAATTATAGTATAACTTGGTTTTTTTGTTATGTAGCAATATAAACTTGCCTTGTATAAGCAAGTTTTGCTATTATCATAAGTGGAATCCGTGTTAATAACGGTATTAATAAGAGTGTTATTCATAGTACTATTAATAATACCACCATGAATGTTAATAATGCTACTAATATTAATTTCAATTTATATAGCAATAATTAATATAAAACATCTTATAAAAATGATATAATGTTGTTTTAATGAGTGTATAGGCTGAATGATGTTTATTCTAAATGCACGCTCGAATATAAGTGCTATTTTTATAGCATATTATAAATAAATACGATTATTTTGGAGGTTAAGCAAATGGCAGAGATTTCAAAAGAGCAGGTAAAGCATGTAGCTAATCTCGCACGCTTGGAATTTGATGATGAAGCTGTGGAACAAATGGCGAATGAGCTGAGTGCTATCATTGAATATGCTGAGCAGCTGAATGAATTAGATACAGAAAATGTGAAGCCAACCACACACGTATTAGATTTGAAAAATGTGATGCGCAAAGATGAGCCTAAAAAGTGGATTACACAAGAGGATGCATTGAAGAATGCTCCTGACCAAAAGGATGGACAAATTCGTGTTCCATCTATTCTAGAATAAAAGGAGGCAACCATATTCATGTCTTTATTTGACTATACGATAAAAGAATTGGAAACAAAATTACATAATCAAGAGATTACTGTAGAAGACTTAGTGAAAGAATCTTACCAGCAAATTAAAGAAGTGGACGGGGATGTGCATGCATTCTTAACACTTGATGAAGAAAAAGCGCTGGAGAAAGCAAGAGAACTGGACAAACGTGAGGATAAATCCGGTGTCCTATTCGGTATCCCGGCTGGTATTAAAGATAATATCGTAACGAAAGGACTTCGCACGACCTGTGCAAGTCAATTTTTAGATAATTTCACAGACCCGTTATACAATGCAACCGTTGTTGACAAGCTGGATGCTGAAAATCCGGTTGCAGTCGGTAAATTAAATATGGATGAATTTGCGATGGGATCTTCCAATGAAAACTCCGGCTATGAGCCGACTCGTAACCCTTGGAATACAGCCCACGTTCCGGGCGGTTCCAGCGGCGGTTCTGCAGCAGCAGTCGCAGCAGGGGAAGTATTATTCTCACTTGGATCGGATACAGGCGGATCGATTCGTCAGCCGGCAGCATTCTGCGGTGTTGTAGGAATGAAGCCTACTTATGGACGTGTATCCCGCTTTGGACTTGTGGCGTTTGCATCCTCTCTGGACCAAATTGGCCCATTGACCCGTACGGTAGAGGATAATGCACGTGTACTGGAAGTTATTGCAGGACATGACAAAATGGACTCTACCAGTGCAGATGTAGAAGTTCCGGCTTATACAGAAGCATTAACTGGCGATGTAAAGGGATTAAAAATAGCTGTTCCTAAAGAATACTTAGCAGAAGGAGTTTCCGAAGAAGTAAAAAATGCTGTTTTAGAGGCGTTGAAGGTCTATGAATCCCTTGGTGCCACTTGGGAAGAAGTATCCTTGCCGCATTCTAAATATGCACTTTCAACCTATTACTTATTATCATCCTCTGAGGCTTCTGCGAACTTAGCCCGTTTTGACGGCGTACGCTATGGCGTCCGTTCAGAGAATGCAGAAAATATGCTGGATATGTTTGTAAAATCCCGCAGTGAAGGCTTCGGCGATGAAGTGAAACGCCGTATTATGCTTGGAACCTTTGCGCTCAGCTCTGGTTACTATGATGCCTATTATAAAAAAGCGCAAAAAGTACGTACATTAATTAAAAATGACTTTGATAAAATTTTAGAAGAATATGATGTGATTGTTGGACCGACAACACCGACACCGGCATTTAAAGTCGGCGAAAAAACAAGTGATCCATTAACGATGTATGTGAATGATATCTTAACGATTCCTGTCAACTTAGCAGGCGTTCCCGGTATTTCTATTCCTTGCGGTTTCTCCGAGGATGGATTGCCAATCGGCTTGCAGGTTATCGGAAACTATTTTGATGAGAGCACGGTTTATCGTGCAGCACATGCATTTGAGCAAGCAACTGAACACCATACAAAACGACCTCAACTAGGAGGTGCCAAGTAATGAATTTCGAAACAATTATTGGACTTGAGGTACACGTAGAATTAAAAACCGCATCAAAAATATTCAGCCCGAGTACAAATGAATTTGGCTCTGCGCCAAATACGAATGTCAATCCGATTGACTTAGGCTATCCGGGCACACTGCCAGTCTTAAATGAAGAAGCAGTCAACTTTGCGATGAAAGCGGCAATGGCACTCAACTGTGAAATTGCAACAGATACGAAATTTGACCGTAAAAACTATTTCTATCCAGATAATCCGAAAGCTTATCAAATCTCGCAATTTGATCAGCCAATCGGCGAGAATGGCTGGATTGAAATTGAAGTAAACGGCAAAAAGAAAAAAATTGGTATCACCCGCCTGCACCTGGAAGAGGATGCAGGAAAATTAACACATGGGGAAGACGGTTATTCCTATGTCGATTACAATCGTCAGGGAACACCATTAGTTGAAATTGTATCTGAGCCGGATATGCGTTCTCCAGAAGAAGCATATGCATACTTGGAGAAGCTGAAAAATATTATTCAGTATACAGGTGTATCGGATGTGAAGATGCAGGAAGGCTCCCTGCGCTGTGATGCCAATATTTCACTTCGTCCAATCGGACAAGAGGAATTTGGTACCAAAGCAGAACTGAAAAACTTAAATTCTTTCTCCTTTGTTCAAAAAGGATTAGAATTTGAAGAAACACGTCAGGAAAAAGTATTATTATCCGGCGGAGAAATCCTGCAGGAAACACGCCGTTACGATGAAAAAACAAAAGAAACGATTCTGATGCGTATCAAAGAAGGTTCGGATGATTATCGTTATTTCCCTGAGCCGGACCTTGTGCCATTATATATTGATGAGGCTTGGAAGGAACGCATCCGCAGTGAAATTCCTGAGCTTCCAGATGCCAGAAGAGAGCGTTACGTAAGCGAATTAGGCTTATCAGAATATGATGCGAATGTGTTAACGGCATCTAAGCAGATGTCTGATTTCTTTGAGGAAACCGTAGAACATGGAGCAGATATCAAACAAGTATCCAACTGGTTAATGGGAGAAGTTTCTGCTTACATGAATAAGCATTATAAAGAGATTGAAGAGCTGGCAATTACACCAGATGCCCTGGCGAAAATGGTTAAATTGATTGAAGACGGCACAATCTCCTCTAAAATTGCGAAGAAGGTATTTGCAGAGCTGGTTGAAAATGGCGGCGACCCAGAAAAAATTGTCGAAGAACAAGGCCTGGTTCAAATCTCTGATCCGGAGCAATTAAAGCCAATAATAAATGACATTCTTGATCAAAATGAACAATCCATTATTGATTTCAAGGATGGAAAGAAAAAAGCAAAAGGCTTCCTTGTCGGCCAAATTATGAAAGCAACCAAAGGACAGGCAAACCCGCCGCTGGTCAACGAAATTCTTGCTGCGGAGCTTGAGAAGCGATAAGCTTTTTTGGTAAAACGTAATAGAATAAATGTAGTAACAGGAAGGCTGTCGCAGAAATTATATGTGGCAGCCTATCCAATGGTCAAAAAAGATGGATGGACAGACACTGACAAACATGGCAGAAGGATAGTATATTTCATCGAAGCTTGTTATTTTTTGTTCATTTTGCTTTTCAAACACATCAAAAAAGTCTATGATATGGATTAGACGAGTTTATTTAATACGATTATAATTTCAACATAAAGGTACTTCATAGGTTATTCATGTCAGATCATGGATAAATACTGCTTTTTATTATGTATCTATTTTGAGAGAGATTTCAGTGAATATCACCGTTCTGTAATACGTAAAGTAAATATTTGCTATGGAATGTTGTGAGGTTCTCTAGGTTTCCTTTCATCTAAGGAGAAGAAAAGCAAAGAATGAAGTGATACTTTATATAATACGTGTCTGTAAAGAAGCAATTGCAAGATGGACCGTATGGGGAGGAAAGAACATGGAGAAGGCCCGAATCATTTATAACCCAACTTCGGGACGTGAAGCAATCAAAAAAGCATTACCCAATATTTTAGAAAAGCTGGAAACTGCCGGCTATGAAACTTCCGCACATGCGACAACATGCGAAGGGGATGCTATCGACGCTGCAAGAACTGCTGTAGAAAGAGGCTATGACTTAATTGTTGCGGCTGGCGGCGATGGTACGATCAATGAGGTCGTGCATGGCGTAGCCGAACAGGAATATCGGCCAAAGTTAGGGATATTGCCTGCTGGAACAACAAATGATTTTGCCAGAGCACTTCAAATTCCCAGAGATATTAATAAAGCTGTAGATGTTATCTTAGAAGGCAATTCGCTGAAATTAGATATCGGAAAAGTCAACGAGCATTATTTTATTAATATTGCCGGCGGAGGAAAACTGACAGAATTAACATATGATGTCCCGAGCAAATTAAAAACAATGTTAGGTCAATTAGCATATTATATGAAAGGCATTGAGATGCTTCCTTCTTTAAAGCCGGCACATGTCAGAATTGAGTACGATGAACATGTACTGGAAGAAGATATCATGCTTTTTCTAATCTCTAATACGAATTCCGTCGGCGGTTTTGAAAAGCTTGCTCCCGATGCTCGTTTAAATGATGGGTACTTTGATGTTCTCATTTTAAAGAAAACAAATCTTGCAGAATTTATTCAAATTGCATCACTTGCCCTTCGCGGGGAACACTTAAAAAGTAAAAACATCATCTATACACAGGCAAAGCGTGTTAAAGTGACGAATGAGGATAAAATGCAGTTGAATATTGATGGGGAATACGGTGGCATGCTGCCGGGAGAATTCATCAATCTTCAGGAACATATCGAGTTTATGGTTCCAGCAGATTTCATCGAGCATCAAGAAGAGCTGGAATAAAAATAAAGGTCTCTAAACCACATGAAGTTGTTTTAGAGGCTTTTTTGTTTGCTCCTGTCTCCTTGAGCATAGGAACAGTTGTTGTTTCTTAAAAGCCTGTGATAAAATAAGGTGAATTAAAGTGATTACGGAAATAGAGGAAGATGACAATGGCAAAATCAACAGGAAATACCCCTGTTCAAAAAAATGAACAATTAACTATTACAATTGAAGATATTACCCATGAAGGAAGCGGCGTAGGAAAAGTGGACGGCTATCCTTTGTTTATTCCGAAGACCTTACCGGGAGAAGAAGCCGTTATTAAAGTGGTCAAAGCAAATAAAAAATATGGATTTGGGAAGCTGTTAGAGCTGAAGAAAACAAGTCCGGAACGTGTGGAACCAACCTGTCATGTGTACTGTGGAGGCTGTCAGCTCCAGCATATGAGCTATGCCCTTCAATTACAAATGAAACAGAATCAGGTCCATAATGTGATGAAAAAAGTAGCGCATCTGGAGCATGTTCCCGTGCATCCAATCATCGGGATGGAAGACCCTTCTCATTACCGAAATAAGATACAAATCCCTGTCGATGAAAAAAACGGTGAATTAATTACAGGCTACTATCAGAAAAGAAGCCACCGGATACTGCAGAATCAAGATACCTGTCATGTGCACAGCCATGCAATGAATGAGGTGCTCCCATTTGTTCGGCACTTAATGAATAAATATGGCGTCCAAGCTTATAATGAAGAAACCCATCGAGGCGAGCTGCGTCATATTATGATTCGGACAGGCCATTTTACAGGAGAAATGATGGTTGTTTTTGTAACGCGTACAGCCAAGCTTCCCGGCAAAGAGCGAATCATCGAAGAACTGACAAAGAAGTTTCCATTTATCCGTTCGATTGTGCAGAATATCAATGACCAGCGCACGAATGTAATTTTAGGGAAGAAGACAAATGTATTATGGGGAGCAGCTTATATCCACGATACAATAGGCGATTTAACCTTTGCGATTTCGCCAAAGTCCTTTTATCAAGTAAACCCTGTTCAGACAAAGGTGCTTTATGATAAAGCTCTGGAGTATGCAGCTATTGATGAAAATGATGTAGTAATCGATGCATACTGTGGCATAGGTACAATCTCGCTCTTCCTTGCCCAAAAAGCAAAAAAAGTATATGGAATCGAGGTTGTTCCAGAAGCTATTGAAGATGCAAAGAAAAATGCAGCGCATAACGGAATAGATAACGCGGAGTTTACCGTTGGACAGGCTGAAAAAGTGATGCCTAAGTGGAAGAAGGAAGGCTTAGATCCAGATGTCATTGTTGTCGATCCTCCGAGAAAGGGCTGTGACCCGGAATTTCTGGATGCGATGATGGCAATGAAGCCGAAGCGGATTGTTTATGTTTCCTGTAATCCTTCGACACTGGCAAGGGATTTGCGCATTTTAGAGGACGGCGGTTATGAGACGAAGGAAGTACAGCCGGTGGATATGTTTCCGAATACGGGGCACGTGGAGGCTGTAACTTTGCTTGAGCGTCGAGTGTAACTATATAAGAATACTTAGCTTATCGCCAAGCCGGCGGAAAACTCAGTTACACTTAAGCAGCAGGTAAGTTTTATACTTTTGCCAATGAAATAGATACGTTTTGAAGAAAGTGATATAAAAGCTTACTTCAAAACGTATTTTTGTTTGTTTATGTCAATAATTATCTCGAAAGGTCTATCCTTATGTGTAATTAAAATATAAACCAAGAATTAAAAGACAGTGTGGGGGATGATTGTGAAATGAAATCAGTCAAAATCCCCCTATCTAATAAATGAATTGTTTCCGTTTTCTGTAATTGTAGCTGCTATAAAAGGGAATGTAGAAGCAATAAGTAAGGTACTCAACCACTATGAAACATACATCAATAAGCTTTCGCTACGCTTATTATATGATGAATTTGGTTTTCGCGTATGATTGCTGATGAGTATACACCTCGTATATTTGTCGAAGTGATAGGAAATGATTTAAAATTACTCACAAAATTTAGAGAATTAGCGAAATAAAGGAAGCATTTTTAACCAGATTATTTCGTAAGCGCTTAATTTATTATATAATAAAATGTAGACAATAAGATGGCGAGGGTTCTAAATGAATGGAATTATGAGATTTATGTACCAATTGGGTACGTGGCTATTTAACATTATGTATCTTCAAATGCTGTGGTATCTATTTACAGTGCTTGGTTTAGGGGTATTAGGTATTATTCCTGCTACATTGGCAACTGCAGGTGTAATCCATAAGTGGTTTAAAGATGGTACCAATATCCCTATTTTTGCTGAGTTTTGGAATACCTATAAAAAAGCATTTATAAAAGGTAATGGCTTGGGGTTGATCTTGGTAGTACTTGGTATGTTTTTTTATGCGGATTATGTTATCTCAAGAGATTTTATTCAATCTTTTTATTTTCATGCGTTTATTGTGGGAGTGATTGTGATTTATACGATTTTGGTATGTCATTTCTTCATTATATATAATCGATATGAGTTAACATTTTTCCGGTATTTTAAACAAGCTTTTTTGATTGCGTTAATACGACCGTTTGAATCAGTGGCCATGTTAATCTCCTTGCTCCCTTTATACTATCTATATAATTTTTTGCCTGTTTTAATTATATTTATAGGAGTACCCTTAACACTTTACCCCATTCTTTGGTTTTCTTACCGGGCTTGTATAGCTGTAGAGAAGAAGAGTGTAGAGTTACAAGAGGATAATATCAAAGAAAACTAAGCAACAGGGTAATTGTGCAGGGGGGGACCTCGTTGATAAAATCAAAGTTATTTAAACAATATATTATTTCTTATTTTATCGTTTTTTTAGTACCTTTCACCGTGATGTGTTCGATTGTTTATTTAAACTCTGTTTCTGATTTAAAAGAAGAGATAGAACAATCGAATATTGGCGGATTGGAACAAATTGCTACGATCACAGATGAAAGAATTAATGAGTTGGACATGCTTGCGAACAGAATGGCATATGATCCCAGGTTAACTCCCTATATGATCAGTCACGAATACTATGGTTCTGAAGCAATTAGTGAGTTAAGAAAATATAAAGCGAACAGTTCGATCATTGATGAGATTATGATTTATTACCACGGTTCTGGTCGAATTTTTTCTTCTAATGGTGCTCACTCTTTGGCTACTGCCTTTGATAACTATAATTGGGATGAAGAAACTGTTTCAGAAGCAATGGAAGCCAGTGTACCTTTGACAACAAGAACAGAACAAGGCAATGGAGGAAGAGATGGTTTTCAGTATATCAATTATTTTGTGCCCCTCTCTTCAGACAGTAATAATAGCTATGGTACAGTTATCTACTTAATTCGAGAGAGAACTTTGGATAACCTGATAGATAATACGTTAAATGAAACACAAGGGAACGGTTTTATTATATCTGAGCAAAATCAAGTTATTGGTTCATCGATAGTGGATGAAAATATTGATATCAGCAGTCTTGAATTGGATGAAGCCGTTAATGGTGAAGTGACCAGTATAGAACAAGGTGGTGAGAATTACTCCGTTGCCATGGTGGAATCAGAAATGACAGGCTGGAAATTTGTTATCATGATGAAAACTTCTCAGTTTTTTGAACGTTTAGAGAGCACCATTTTGGTTATGGCTTTGTTATGTATCAGTCTATTTATAGTAGGGAGCTTGCTTGTCTTATGGCTGGCGAAAAAGCAGTATCAGCCAATCCGTTCTTTATTTAATTCTATTAACCAAAATAGAAAACTAGAAGTTAAAGGCATAAATGAACTAGAAACAATTAAACGAACGGTAACCTCTGTGTTTGAAGATCATGAGAAGTTAAGTGAGACGATGTATAAGCATCAATCCTTTGTGAAAGATCAATTCCTTATCAAAATTATCAAAGGTGATTTCAATAGTGAAGAGGAAATTGACAGCTATAATGAAACCCTATACCTTGATATTAATGGGGATTATTATTGCTCAATGATTATTTCACTTGATAAGCAAAAATTGCTTACAAATAGAATTATTGAACGTGAAACACTTTATAAATTATTTACCGATGTTTCCCTGGAGTATGTTACGGCATATGGTATTGACTTATTAAATATGGATGCAATTGCACTTGTGGTGAAATTTAATGGAAATAAATCAACCGCACAACAGAAACGGAAAGACTTCGTCAATCAAATAAAAGAAGATATAAGTAATATTTTTGAGATTAAACCAACGATTGGTATTGGTAAAATTTACGATAATAAGACAATGTTCAACCGTTCTTATATTGAAGCATTAGTAGCATTAGAGCATAAATACTTCTATAGTCAAGGCAGTAGCATCTATTTTGAAGATATAAAAGAAAGAGAATTTGATATAGGTTATCCTCGTGAAGATCTATTAAAGGTTGTTCAGAGTATTAAACAAGGGGATAAAGAAGTTGCTTACGAAACTCTTTCGACTATATTCAGTCAGTTACAATCTAATGAGCAATCTGTCTCTTTCTTACGGGCGATTTGTTTTGATGTCATTAATACGATTATTAAAACCATTACCGAAATAGGCGTCACTCCATCACAGCAAACCTATGAACAGATCTTTGATTTTCGCTCTCAAGAACAACTGCATGAACAGTTAAATGATTTAGTTTCCCTTGCATGTAAAGAAGTTAATAAGAATAAGAAAAGTCATAATGAACAGCTGAAGAACAATATAATTGATTATTTAAACAAAAATTATATGCTGCATGATCTATCCTTAGAGAAAATAGCGATTAAATTCCGTTTGTCAGCTTCTTATGTCAGTCGATTCATTAAGGAACAGACAGGCTATACCTTCAAGCAGTATGTACAGTATTTACGTATGAAAGAAGTAAAGAAACAACTTACAACCACAGATAAGCCGATTAAAGCGATTGTATTAGATGTTGGTTATAAAGATGTTGCCAACTTCACCCGTAAATTTAAAAATGAAGTGGGTATGACACCAGGTAAGTACAGACAAGTTTATACGGAATAAGAGGAAAGCTGCTAAAGCACAAGACTTTAGCAGCTTATTTATTTTAGCATAGGAATTTATAGAATTATTGCCTTGTGGATAACTATTTATATAAAATCAGCCGTGTCCAGCTCCGAGCGCCAAACTTTAGAGATTTCAAGGCGCGCGCCCTACGATAACTTGGTGATTGGCAAGCCGATAGGCGCAGACAGAACCATAGTCGCACTTATGCCCTTGGGTGAAAGTCAACATCGGTTCGTCACCTCACCGTGTCTCCTTTATCTCAAGTAAAGGAAGTTAACCCTCGAAGACCAGGGGAGCAATCTCTACGTTTTTAAGCAGGCGCTCTACGCTTTTGTTCATGAGATCAGAAAGTAAAAAAGGTTAGGTGTGACTCGCTCTAGAAATATACTGCACTTTTCGCGGGTTTGCGCTCAGCTCACCCTCGCAAAAGAAGAGAATTTTTTCTGTGGGGGCTGCGCACTGCATTTTACAATGCGCAGGATGAGCAAATTCAGGTGTGGAGGTTGACAAGTGACGTCACGTTTTTAACTTGTAAGGCACTTGTCATTTTTTATACTGAAGTCTTGCCTATTTCTTCTGCTAGCTATGAATCAGTGTATGTTCTACTCCAATAAATTAACGAAAAGATAGGATGGATGAGCATGCTAGGAAATAAGAATATACAGAGTCAGCAAAAGTTCTATCAGACACTACTTAGTATCAAACTATATGGGAGGAGTGTTTGACATGACCATACAAAGAGTAAAGAATAGGGTAGAGTTGATGGTAGCTTGTCAAAGTTGCTGAGGTTATTCATCCTATAAATTGCCTTGGAAAACAAAGTTATGTCAAGTTCTACATATATTATGAGTTTTACATATAAAATACACCAAAAACAGCTATTAATTAAGGATTAACCATTGTTAACTGTTATTTTTCTGACAATTCATTATCAGAAATACATATTGAAAGCGCTTCAAATATAGTTGTATAGTGAAAGCAGTTATAAAAATGAGCAGGTTATAGCAAAATGTTTTGACTTGCAAAGATAATAATAAAAACCACATATTGATAACTCTTACCGTAAAGGTTTGTGATGAAAACAGTTATACGAAAAGCAACAACTGTAAAACAAAGGAGGAAAGTAAATATGGCTTCAGAATCAGCAGTGGCTAATAGAGAAAAGAACAAACCTATTCATAATGCTAGAAAGACAAATTCATTTAAGAAGATTATACAAAATTGGCAGTTATACATTTTTATATTACCAGCAGTTTTGTATTTTATTATCTTCCATTATGTACCGATGTATGGAATTCAAATTGCATTTAAGGATTACGTGCCATCACTTGGATTCCTAGGTAGTGATTGGGTAGGTTTAAAACACTTTGAAAGGTTCTTTGATTCTTATTATTTCTGGGACCTATTAAAAAATACTTTAGGAATCAGTGTGTATGAATTAATTGTAGGTTTTCCACTACCAATTATTTTAGCTTTATTGTTAAATGAAGTAAAAGATGGATTTTATAAAAGGACGGTGCAAACGGTTACTTATGCGCCACATTTTATCTCTGTCGTAGTAATTTCAGGTATGATTATTGCTTTCTTATCACCGGCAACTGGTATTATTAATCACTTTATTTCATTCTTAGGCTTTGAGCCAATTAATTTTATGAGTGATCCAAGTTGGTTTAAGACGGTTTATGTATTCTCGGGAGTATGGCAAAGTGCCGGTTGGGGTACCATTATATACTTAGCTGCTCTATCTGGTGTAGATCCTCAGCAGCACGAGGCTGCAATTGTCGATGGGGCATCAAGATTTCAAAGAATTATACACATCAATATTCCAGCACTAGTTCCTACAATGGTTATCCTTTTAATCATGAACTTAGGGAATATCATGGCACTTGGTTTTGAAAAGATCTTACTTTTACAAAACCCATTGAACTTAGAATCATCAAACGTAATTGCAACATTTGTTTATCAGGCAGGTTTATTAGACGCTCAATATAGCTTCGCAGCGGCAGTTGGTCTATTTAATTCTGTTATAAACGCGATATTGCTGATCGTTGTTAACCAAATTGCTAGAAAAACAAGTGAAACTAGTCTGTGGTAAGGGGGCGTTGAGATATGGATTCCAATCTTAATGAAACGAAACAGGATAAACTCTTTAAATATTTTGTGTATTTTTGTTTAACAATTGCTTTGCTACTCGTACTTTACCCATTAATTTATATTGTCAGTGCGTCTATTAGTAACCCATCCTATGTAAACTCAGGGGAAATGTGGCTCTGGCCAAAGGATATTACTTTTGAAGGTTACCGGTTAATCTTTGGTAATGATTCTATTTGGAGAGGCTACTTGATGACAGTAGTTTACACAGTGTTAGGTACATCTATCAATCTATTGATAACGATTCCAGCAGCTTATGCGTTAGCACGTAAAGATTTTTATGGAAGAGGTTTCTTTACTGGTCTATTCGTTCTAACCATGTTCTTTTCAGGCGGGTTAATTCCAACGTATTTAGTAGTAAGAGATTTAGGGTTAATTGATACAATCTGGGCAATGGTACTTCCTAATGCCGCATCAGTATGGAATATTGTTATTGCACGGGTATTCTTTCAGTCTACGATTCCAAGAGGCTTGGAAGAAGCGGCAACGATCGATGGTGCCTCTAACTTTAAACTGTTTTTCAAGATTATTTTACCTTTATCGGCTCCAATTATTGCGGTAATGGCATTGTTCTATGGTGTAGGTCACTGGAATGGTTACTTTAATGCATTGATTTATATTTCTGATCGAGAGTTATTCCCATTACAGTTAGTGTTAAGAGAGATTTTGGTTCTACAAGATATGTCTTCTAATAATACAAATATGACAGGAGAGGCTGCCCAGTTAATTCATAGTAATCAGCAACTGGCTGCCGTCATTAAGTATGGAGTAATGATTGTTTCCTCTTTACCTGTAATCATTGTGTATCCATTCTTACAGAAATACTTTGTAAAGGGTGTAATGATTGGATCTTTGAAAGGTTAATTGTGAATATATAAATAAACAAATGACATAATGTGTGTAACTAGCGGCATCTTGGATGGATTACAGCTATTAGTCTTAGCTGGCAGACATGTTAAGTACGACTGTTGTAGGATTTCTGCTGCAAGGGCTGCCTGGTAAATAAAATGACTATAAACGTTCATTTTTAGGAGGTGAATTTAGTAACCAGTAGTAAGTACAGCTAACAAGGGATGCCCAATTCTTAAGATAAAAAGATTATTAAGGGAGAGAGGTTACAAAATATGAAAAAACATTTTTTATTAGTTCTAGTCAGTGTGCTATTCGTTAGTTTATTTGCTGCATGTAGTAGTAACTCATCTGATGATGAGAGAAAACTAGCTTCAACCGAAGAAACAGTAGAAATAAATGAAGAAGGGTTTCCAATCGTTGATGAGAAAATTACGATTTCGTTAATGGCTCCAGGTACTGGGGTGGAAGACTGGGCAAATATGGAAACTCTTCAGGAATATTCAGAGATGACCAATATCGATTTGTCATTTGATACCCCTCCAGTAAGTGATTTCCAAACAAAATTGAATTTAGCATTTGCAAGTGGTGATATTGCAGATATTATATATGCCGCTGGTTCTGACGATTTTACTCCTGGTATGGAGGTTGATTATGGACAGCAAGGTGTATTACTCCCATTAGAAGATCTAATTGAGGAGCATGCGCCAAATATTCAAAAGTTATTAGATGAAAATCCAGAGATAGAGAAATCAATCACGACAGTAGACGGTCATATCTATTCTCTACCACGTGTTGCAGAGGGTGGTTCATCGGCACAATGGGTTACAGGTCCGATGTGGTATAACGGACAATGGTTAGATGAGCTAGGTGTGGAAGAGTTGCCAAAGACAGTGGATGAATTTTACGATTTGTTAATACGTTTTCGTGATGAAGATCCAAATGGCAATGGGAAAGCGGACGAGATTCCATTGTTAGACGTAAAAATGGACAGTACCCGTCCATGGTTACTTGCGGCATTTGGGCTAAAGGAATGGGGAATTGAAGAGGTAGATGGTGAAGCACGTTATACGCCAATTACCGAAAATTATAGAGAATATTTAATCTTTATGAATCAGTTATATGAAGAGGGGTTGTTAGACCCGGAAACATTCTCACAATCAGATGAACAAAAGAAAGCCAAAGGTCAACAAAATAGATTAGGTCTATTCCCGGATTGGTTCTCATTCTTTACAACTGGTGAAACAGAAGAAGAAGCGATGAATAATCCAATGTTCCATCCACTTACAAGTGAATGGTCTGAAGAGGCTGTAATGCCGCTAAGTTCAGGGATTTCAAGAGGAACTTTCTCTATTACAGTAAATAATAATAATCCAGAAGCTTCGATTCGATGGATTGATTATTTCTATTCAGAGGAAGGTTATGCCTTCTTGAATATGGGACCTGAAGGAGAACTGTGGGAACGTGGTGAAGATGGTGAAATTATCGAGCTTGATCCTCCTGAAGGATATGATAGTGCAGAGGATTACCGCGGGACATTAACACCAGATTATGGTATTGCTACACCAACAGTAACCTATCCAATTGAAGGAAAAGAAGAATCTGAATTTGATCAATTCATTAGAGCAGAAACAGAAGAAAAAATTGAACCATATGGTGAAGTACCATATCCGCTAGTATATTTAACTAAAGAGGAGCAAGATGAGTTAAACACGATTGAAGTAGATTTAGAATCTTATGTAAGGCAAATGGAGGCTAAATTTATTACAGGTGTTGAGCCAATTTCGAATTGGGACTCCTATGTGGAAACGATTGAGAATATGAATCTTGATAGATATATCGAAATCAATCAAGATGCTTACGATCGCTGGGTAAATAACTAATAGATAATAGCAAGAGAATGACTCGTTTTTTACAACCAAATTTTAAAGTAAAAGGACGAGCCATTCTTTTATTTAGATGAAGAGGATAGAGTCTCTCCATAAACATGAAATAAATGATGAAGCGGAGTTTTTCTGGCTTGGTTAAGGAGTGAATATGCATATGTGGTTAACAGAGAAGAAATTAAATGGAAGAATACAGGAAATTGCACCATACCGCTATCGAGATATACAAAAACTTGATACATGGCAGTATACCGAAGATAAGGCTGGGGAAATTGCAGCCTGGCCACCGACAGACTTATCACAGGCGAAGCCAATTAAGATAGGGGATCGCTGGAGCGGGAGGGATTTGTATGTCTGGCTTCAAAAGGAAGTAGCTATTCCTGATGGATGGCAGAATAAAACAATCGTAGGTTTTTTTGATTTTGGCGACACAGGGGCAGGAGGCAACTCTGGTTTTGAATCCTTACTGTTCATTAATCATAAACCATATCAGGGAGTCGATTCCAATCACAAAGAAGTCTTTCTATCAGAAGAATTGACAGGGGAAAAGATTCAGCTTGACTTTCGATTATGGACAGGATTGGAAGGCGGTGGGCAGGCAAGGGAACAGCACTATCGCTTTCAACATGCATGGCTTGCTGTATTAGACGAAGCCGTTGATCATTTTTATTTTGATGCCAAGGCGATTCTGGAAACCATTCAAGCTTTGCCAGATACACAGCTGGAGAAATCAAAACTTTCTCAATGTTTAAATGAAGCATTCGTACAGATTGATTGGCTGAATCCAGGCTCAGAATCATTTTATCAATCGGTATATCAAGCCAATCAATATTTAACAGAGCAGCTAAAGAAGATGCCAAAATGCAGTGAAGTCATTTTTCATTGTATAGGGCATACTCATATTGATGTGGCATGGTTATGGCGATTAAAACATACTCGTGAGAAGTCGGCCCGTTCTTTTAGCACTGTATTACGGTTAATGGAGAAATATCCAGAATATCTTTTCTTGCAGAGTCAGCCGCAATTATATGATTATATCAAACAAGATTATCCAGAACTATATCAGCAAATAAAAGAAAAGGTTAATGAGGGTAAATGGGAAGTAGAAGGCGGAATGTGGATAGAATCTGATTGCAACATCCCTTCAGGCGAATCCTTAGTCAGACAGTTACTCCTTGGTACTCGATTCTTTAAAGAAGAGTTTGGGAAGGAAAACGAGGTACTTTGGTTACCAGACGTATTCGGCTATAGCTGGGCTTTACCACAGATTTTGAAGAAGTCAGGATTTAAGTCGTTTATGACAACGAAGATTAGCTGGAACCAATATAATCGAATGCCGCATGATACTTTTCAATGGCGTGGAATAGATGGTAGTGAAATTCTGACACACTTTATTACAACAACAGAGCCATGGCCTGAATCAACCTATTATACGTATAACGGCTATATGGAACCGAAAATCACCCTGGATTCATGGGAAGCCTATCAAAACAAAAATCTCAATCAAGATTTACTGTTGGCTTATGGTTATGGAGATGGCGGCGGCGGTGTAAATCGTGAAATGTTAGAAATGCGCCGACGTATTGATAAAATTCCTGGACTGCCACAAGCCAAACCTTCAAAAGCAAAGAACTATTTTGAACAATTGCGAAATAAAGTTGCAGAGACCGATCAATATGTGCATACATGGGATGGGGAACTTTATCTGGAATTCCATCGTGGCACCTATACATCTCAGGCATTTATGAAAAAGATGAATCGCAAGTTAGAGCTCTTGTATCGTGAAAGCGAATGGCTGAATAGCTGGGCAAGTGTAACTGGTCAAGGAGTGGCGTATCCAAGTAAGATATTGACCGATGGATGGAAGATTATTTTACGTAACCAATTCCATGATATTATTCCAGGGTCTTCTATTAAAGAGGTATATGAAGATGCTGAGGTGGAGTACAAAGAGGCGGAAGAGCTTGGTCAACAAACATATGAGCAAGCAATGAAAGTACTTGTTTCTTCTAAAGCCGATCTTTCGTATCTGGTCTTTAATGCTGCTTCTTGGAAGCGAGATGATTTAGCCTTTGTTCCTAATCAAACTGGAGGAATATGGAAGGATAGTCAGGGCAAACTGCTGGAAGCCCAAGAAGTAGAAGGTGGCAGCCTTGTAAATGTTCAAGCTGTTCCAGCGTTAGGTTACAAAACAATCTATTTTGAACCAAAAGAGAAAAAAAGAAAAGAATCCAATTTCCAATCATTACCTAATGGTGTCGTTTCACCATTTTACGAAATAGAGTGGAATGAGCAAGGTCAGTTAATCCGTATATTCGATCGTATAGCGAATCGGGAAGTACTCGAGGCAGGTAGAATTGGAAATGACCTGCAAATTTTTGAAGATAAACCATTAATGTTTGATGCATGGGATATTGACATCTTCTATCAAGAAAAAATGGAACATGTTGATCAAGTGAAGGTTATCGAACAACAGGAAATTGGTGCGCTGTTTACCAGTATTCGTTTCCAGTGGAGCTATGGTTCCTCTACGATTTCACAAGATATGATTTTATATGCAGATCAACCGCGAATTGACTTTAAGACAACGGTTGATTGGCAGGAACGCCAGCGATTATTAAAGGTTGCCTTCCCAGTGGATGTACGTACAACGGAAGCAACTTACGATATCCAATATGGCAATGTAAAACGTCCTACACACTGGAATACGAGCTGGGATTACGCCCGATTTGAATCAGTGGGACATAAGTGGGCAGATATCCAAGAGCCGGGTTATGGCGTAAGCTTATTAAACGACAGTAAATACGGTTACGATATCAAAGACAACGTCTTGCGTCTGTCCTTATTAAAGGCACCGACCTTTCCCGATCCAGAGGGGGACAGGGGCGAACACCGATTTACTTATTCCTTGCTGCCTCATCTAGGAGATTGGCGTGGAGCGGAAGTACCACAGCAAGCCTATTATCTTAATGATAGATTAAAGGTAACTCCAGGTGAAAAAGAAGCTTCAGAACAGTCATTCATTGCTTCCAATGCAAATTATATCGAAATTGATGCAGTGAAACAGGCGGAAGATAGTAAAGAAGTTATTGTTCGTCTTCATGAATTCCATGGACGTCGTGGTCAAGTAAGATTAATAAGTGACTTAGGGATAGTCTCATGGCAGACATGTGATTTAATGGAGCGAAAAGAAGGGGCTAAACAAGAAGGTGACATTGTCTTCGATATAACCCCGTATGAGATTAAAACGATTGCTATAGAGTTTAATGAATAATTTGGAGGTAGAAACATGCAGGATACACAACAGAGAACTGTTCATATCATTTCCCATACTCACTGGGATCGAGAATGGTATTTACCATATGAAAAACATCATTTTTTACTAGTAAAATTCATGGATGAACTCATTGATACATTAGAAATTGATCCAAACTATAAAAGTTTCCATTTAGATGGCCAAACAATTATTCTTGATGATTATCTGGAAATACGCCCTGAAAAGAGAGAACAAATCAAGAAACTAGTTGAGGCAGATAGAATTCATGTCGGACCATGGTATATCTTACAGGATGAATTTTTAACCAGCAATGAATCCAATATCCGTAACCTGCAATATGGAATGAAAGACGCAAAGGAATGGGGGAATATTTCAAAAATTGGTTATTTCCCTGACTCCTTTGGCAATATGGGACAAGCTCCGCAAATAATAAAACAAGCAGGCATTCATCATGCGGCATATGGGCGTGGTGTAAAACCGACCGGATTTAATAACCTTATCAGTGAGGCAGATATGTATGAGTCTCCTTATTCTGAAATGAAATGGCAATCACCGGATGGCTCAGAGGTAATCGGAATTTTGTTCGCTAATTGGTATTGTAATGGCAATGAGATTCCAACGGATAAAGAAGCTGCCAAGAAATATTGGGATGAACATTTAGAAGCTATGGAAAAGTATGCCTCCTCTAATCATATGTTGATGTTAAATGGTTGTGATCATCAGCCCGTACAGTACAATCTATCGAAAGCCATAGAGGTGGCACAAGAACTTTATCCTGATGTTCAATTTGTTCACTCGAATTTCAATGATTATGTGGCAGCACTGGATGATCAATTAAATCAAGAAAAGTTAAAAACGGTGGATGGCGAATTACGCAGTCAGCATACAGATGGCTGGGGGACATTAGTAAATACAGCTTCTTCCCGTGTTTATTTAAAGCAAATGAACCAGGAAGTACAAACTCTGCTGGAGAGTGAATTAGAACCATTAGCAACATTTGCTTATCTTGTGGGCGAACAATATGATCACGATATTTTAGAGTATGCTTGGAAAACCTTAATGCAAAATCATCCTCACGATAGTATATGCGGGTGTAGTGTCGATGAAGTCCATCGTGGAATGGTGACACGTTTTGAGAAAAGCAAGCATATGAGTGAGAGTCTAAAGAAAGATGTATTAGAGAAATTAACGAAACGGATAGATACAAGTGTATTTAAACAATATGGAAAGAAACCTGTTCCATTAGTAGTGTTTAATACAACAGGACATCAGCGTACAAGTATAGCAACAGTACAAGTTGATTTAGAGCGTCAATATTATGCAGATGGTGTCAATCGGCAACAATTAGTTGATAAAGATATTAGCGGATATAAACTAGTAGATTCTACTGGTAATGTTCTGCCATTTACTTTAGAAGATAAAGGGGTTGTATTTGATTACGACCTGCCAAAACATCAATTCCGTCAGCCGTACTTGACGAGAAGGGTAATTATTTCATTCGAGGCTGTGGAGATGCCTGGCTTTAGTCACCGTGCTTATGCCTTGGTAGAGACAGAAGCTCAAGTAGCAGAGGAAGCTAAGATTGCCTCTGCTGATAAAGTATTAGAAAATAAGTGGCTGAAAGTTAAGATCCAGCTAAATGGTTCACTTTCTATTTTTAACAAAACAACGAATCAGTCATTTGACCATGTATTAGTGTATGAAGATACGGGAGATATCGGCAATGAGTATATGTATAAACAGGCTAATGATGATCTTACTATCACAACGGAGGATCTAAAGGCAGATATTCGTTTGCTGGAGAATGACAGTTACCGTGCCACCTACGAAATTATCCATCAATTAGAAATACCAGAAAGTGCAGATGAGACATTAGAGCAAGAACAGCAGGCTGTTGTGTGGTTTACCAATCGAAAGGCAAAGCGCAGTAATAGGACAACCTTACTTACTATTCAAACCCAGGTTTCCTTAACAGAACATGGTAGAGGAATAGATGTGGAAGTAAAGTATACGAATAATGCCAAGGATCACCGCTTACGTGCATTATTCTCTACCAATATTCAATCGGATCACCATTATGCCGATTCTATATTTGAAGTAGCCAAACGTCCCAATGTGCCGGCAGAGGAGTGGACTAATCCCAATTGCTCTCAACATCAACAAGCATTTGTCAGTATGCATGATGAACAGAAAGGCTTGACCATTGCCAACAAGGGACTAAATGAATATGAAATATTAAGGGATGAACAGAATACAATTGCTATTACCTTGTTACGTGCAGTCGGAGAACTTGGTGACTGGGGACATTTTCCAACGCCAGAGGCTCAATGCTTAGGAGAACAAACGGCAAGCCTTAAGATCTTTCCACATGGAGCAGATGATACTTGTTATGATGTCTATCAGCAAGCCTATTTATATCAAGTTCCATTATCGACTTTCGCTCTTCCTGAACAAACAGGGGAATTAGCAGCAGAACACAGCTATATCCAGATTGCCTTACCAAGTCAGGTAGCTTGGTCTTCCTTGAAGGTAGCAGATGATACGAAGGACGTATATTTGCGTTTGTTCAACATGTCTGACCAGGAAGGCAACGCAACTATTGCTATAAATCAAGCGGCAGAGGCATATGAGAGTAATGTAATAGAAGAGAAATTGGCAGGAATAGCGAATGAGATTAAGCTATCGCCTTATCAAATAAACACAATTGGATGGAGATTAAAATAGAGGGAAGTGAAATGATTGACAAATCAATTACAACTTACTACATCGATTAAGCAATTAATCGATGTAGTAAAACAACATTATCAAAGAGAGCCGAAGCTTCAGCATTTATTTGAGAATTGCTTCGTCAATACGTATCAGACAACGATCCGCCCGCAAGAGGATGGCACTACCTTCGTTATTACGGGGGATATACCGGCGATGTGGTTACGTGATTCGGCTGCACAGGTACGCCCATACCTTATGTTAGCAGGTGAAGACCAAGCGATAGCCGATATAATAAAAGGGGTAATCGAAAAACAGTTTGCTTTTATTAATCATGACCCTTATGCAAATGCGTTTAACGAAGAACCTAATGGAAATAAATACCATGAAGACCAAACGAAAATGACAGATTGGATCTGGGAACGCAAGTATGAGATTGATTCCTTATGTTACCCTATTCAATTAGCTTATCTATATTGGAAAGCGACTGGTCAAGTCAGCCATTTTAACGATACTTTTAAGAGTGCCGGTGAAAAGATCTTAACAGTATGGAAAACCGAACAACGCCATCATGAAGACTCCGATTATCATTTTGTGAGAGATAATTGTCCTGTACAAGATACACTGTCACATGAAGGTGCCGGAGCACCAGTTGTCTATACTGGTATGACTTGGAGCGGATTCCGGCCTAGTGATGACGCTTGTGAATACGGTTACTTAGTACCAGCGAATATGTTTGCTGTTGTATCTCTGCAGCAGTTAGCTGAGATTGCAAATGAGGTTTTAGGTGATTCCTTATTAGCAGAACAAGCAGAGAAATTAGCAGAGGAAATCGATAAAGGAATCAATGAATACGGTACAGTGAATCATCCGACATACGGTAAAATCTATGCCTATGAAACAGATGGACTTGGTAACTATGTACTGATGGATGATGCCAATGTGCCAAGCTTGTTATCTATTCCTTACTTAGGATACCGCCCATTTGATGACAAAATCTATCAAAATACCAGAAGGTTTCTCTTAAGCGAAGAGAATCCATATTACTTCACAGGAAAAGCAGCAAGTGGGATTGGCAGTCCACATACACCTAATCAATATATATGGCATATTGCATTGGCTATTCAAGGATTGACATCGATTGACGAGACAGAAAAGCAACAAATCACTGAATTATTTAAAACAACAGATGCAAATGAGAACTTAATGCATGAAGGTTTTCACGTAGATGACCCAAGTCAATATACAAGATCATGGTTCTCTTGGGCAAATTCGATGTTTAGTGAGTTCCTGTTGAGCAGGATAGGACGTGTTATCAAAGGGAGTCCGCTTGATAAAGTAAGGAGCTTGTAAATAGTTTTACTTAAAGACTAGCGAGGATTGTCAAAGATCTAGCCAGCCATGTCTAAGTTAGGGATCATAAGTTTTGCCCATATGCATGCATTAAATTATGCTGCCGCTCTAACCAAAAGCAACCAAGCAGAATTAGTGACAATCTGGTATGATGGCCACCATCAATCCGAGCTAGTCAAGGCCAAAGACTTTCCCGACATGGGGAGATGTGACGATGTCTATCTTTGGTGAAGAAGGTATGCTGGAGGTGGATGCCTTTAAACAGCACCATCTATTCTGTAATGATAAAGAGAATAAGCTAGAAGAACAGACTTGGGCAGATGATATGGATCAGGCACTAGTAGAGGACTTTATTGATTGCGTGAGAACCAATCGTGAACCATCTATTACAGGAATAGACGGCTTAAGAACTTTGGAAGCTGTCAAAGCAGCCTGCCTCTCCAACCAAGAAAATAAACCAATAACAATTGAAGCGATTAGAGGAGGAGTCTCTATATGAAACTAGGAATGAGCTCATACAGTTTAGCAAATGCTCTCCACTCTGGAGAAATGACTATTTTAGATGTGATGCAATGGACTAAAGATTTGGGTGGAGAACATATTGAAATCGTACCGATCGGTTATACATTAACCAATAATCCTCAATTGATAGAAGATATTGTCAACAAGGCAAAAGAATTAGATTTAGCTATCTCTAACTATGCCATTGGTGCGGACTTCTTGTCTGGGGATGATGAAGCTTTTGAACAAGAAGTGGAGAGGGTTAAGAAAGAAGTCGATATTGCCAACCAATTAGGTGCGAAACGAATGCGCCACGATGTATCGTTCAAGCCTCCTCATGAAGCCGGCATTGAGCAGTTTGACAAAGATCTGCCAAAGATTGTGAAAGCCTGCCAAATCATAGCGGATTATGCGAAGCAATATGATATTGTAACTAGTATTGAGAATCATGGCTTCTATTTACAA
The DNA here is from genome assembly GCF_037969835.1 of Oceanobacillus sp. FSL W7-1281. GTDB lineage: Bacteria > Bacillota > Bacilli > Bacillales > Amphibacillaceae > Oceanobacillus > Oceanobacillus oncorhynchi. Next base: position 1,627,840 of record NZ_CP150214.1, read on the forward strand.
GCAAGTGATCGTATTAATCTTATTATAGCGAAAGTAAATCGTTCTAACTTCAGGCATACCTTAGATACGGGTAATTTCGTCTGTGTCGATGAAGATCCTGTCTCTGCCATCAAGAAATGCTTAAATAATATCTCTATGCTGCATGTAAAGGATTTCTATGTTCATCCAGGTTCTCATGCTAATCCGGGGGAAGGCTGGTTCGGATCTGCAGCAGGTAATTACTTAAGAGGCGCTATTACAGGACATGGTGATCTGCCATTAGCCGATATTCTCAAGATTGTAAAAGAGAATGGCTACCAAGGCTTTGTATCGATTGAATTTGAAGGAATGGAGGAGTGCAAGAAAGCGAGTGCCATTTCATTTAAAAATATCAAACAATTATGGAAATCACTTTAAGGGAGGATAATCAAATGAGCAAAATTAAAGTAGGTGTGATTGGATTAGGTTCTATTTCGGAAATGCACATCCAATCCTATCAGAAATCAAATGAGGCAGAGCTAGCTGCACTTTGTGATATTAATGAAGAACGTCTCCATAAGCAGGCGAAAAAATTGGGTGTAGAACATACATACACCGATTATCACGAATTATTAGCCAATCCTGAAATTGATGCAGTAAGCATCTGTACATGGAATAACACCCATGCCCAAATTGCAATTGCTGCATTAAACAGCGGAAAAAGTGTGTTATCAGAAAAGCCTTTATGTAAAACGATAGAAGAAGCGAAGGCTGTTCAGCAAGCAGTAAAAGTTAACCCCGAACAATTCTTACAAGTGGGTTATGTGCGCCGTTTTGGTACAAATACCAAAGTTCTCAAAAAATTCATTGATAGTGGTGACTTAGGTGAGATTTACTATTCAAAGGCATCTTGTATTCGTGTCATAGGTAACCCGGGTGGGTGGTTTGCTGATAAAGAGCGTTCCGGAGGGGGGCCTTTAATTGATCTTGGTGTCCACGTGATTGACCTTTGCTGGTATCTAATGGGTAAACCGAAAGTCAAATCAGTAAGCGGGAACACCTATCAGAAGTTGGGAAATCGTTCGAATGTAGAATTCAAATCTTTCTATAAAGCGGCTGATTATGATGCAGAGAAGAATGACGTTGAGGATTTTGCTAATGCGATTATTCGTTTTGAAAATAGCGCGTCCATCGTTGTGGATGTCAGCTTTGCATTACATGCCAAAAAAGAAGAAATTAATGTAAGCTTACATGGTGATAAAGGCGGGGCTGTTATTGAGCCGGCACTAGAAATTTTTACAGAAAAGAATAACATTATTTTAAACAGCACACCGCAAATTGATCATTTATCTTTCGATTTCGTTCATGGATTCCAAAAAGAAATTGATCACTTTATCGCGTGTGTAAAAGGCGAAGAATCAACGATTGCTCCTGTGGAAGACGGGGTAGAAATGATGAAGATCCTTACAGGTGTGTATCAATCAAGTTTAGAACAAAAAGAAATACATTTCGATATTTAGGTGGTGCAGAAGTGAATGAGCAGAAAAGAAAAATGGCAATTAGAAGATTGGCGATTTAAAGAAGCAGCAGAGGATGATTGGAAGAAAGCAACTGTTCCCGGGTGTGTTCATACGGATTTATTAGATCATGGCATTATTGAAGATCCATTTGTTGGAAAGAAAGAGCTTGATGTACAATGGATTGATAAGAAGGACTGGGAGTACCAAACAACATTTAACATATTAGAAGAAACTTTGCAAGAAGAACATATTGTGCTCACCTTTGAAGGTTTAGATACCTATGCCGATGTGATCTTGAATGACACTGCTATTCTTAAGGCAAGTAATATGTTCCGTATTTGGAAAGTAGATATCAAGAATCAGTTGAAAAAAGGTGAGAATACCCTCCGTGTCTATTTCCATTCTCCAATTCAGCATGATATCGATAAACCAGATCAAATTGGCTTCAATTATCCAGCAGATAATGATCACTCAGAAGATGGCGAAGTAGGTGAGAAGAAACTCAGTATTTTTACTCGTAAAGCCCCTTTTCATTATGGCTGGGATTGGGGACCGCGCTTTGTTACATCAGGTATCTGGAAAGAGGCTTATATTGAAACTTGGTCTAATTTGAAGATTCAAGATGTTTACTTTGAACAGCAAGAGGTGACAACAGAGCAGGCAGCAGTAAAGGCTCAATTAGAGTTAAAAACTACGAAAGCACAAGAGGTGACCATTAAGATTAGCGATCAATATGGCTGGGAACACCTGCAAACTGTAGCAGTAGAGCAAGGTATACAATTAGTAAAAGTACCGTTTATCAAAGAATCACCAAAATTGTGGTGGACTAATGGTTTAGGGGAGGCACACCTGTATCAATTTGATATCGAGGTGCTTTCAGCTGAACAGCAATTGTTAGACAGTTACCAGCTTACAACAGGTCTTCGATCTATCCGTTTTGTAAGGGAAAAAGACCAAAAGGGTGAAAGTTTTTATTTTGAATTAAACGGTGTTCCTGTTTTCGCAAAAGGGGCAAACCATATCCCGAATGACAGCTTCCAAACAAGAATAACGAAGGAACGCTATTTACACGAAGTGCTGACGGCAGTCGATACGAATATGAATATGCTTCGTGTCTGGGGCGGTGGTATTTATGAATATGAAGCATTCTATGAATATTGTGATCAATACGGCATCTTGGTTTGGCAAGATTTTATGTTTGCTTGCAGTATGTACCCTGGAGACGAAGCTTTCCTTGCGAATGTGAGGCAAGAGGCGATTGACCAAGTCAAGCGCTTAAGGAACTATGCCTCATTGGCCTTATGGTGTGGTAATAATGAGATTGATCAAGCATGGGCGGAATATGTTGAAGAAGCAGGATGGGGCTGGAAGCAGCGCTATAATGAAGAACAGCGTAAACAGTTATGGGAGGGTTATGAGAAGTTATTCCATCAATTACTGCCTGCTGTAATTGGACAATATAATCCAGCGATTTCTTATTGGCCAAGCTCGCCAATGCAGGATCTATCCAATACTTCGGGGCGCCATGCTACCTTTGATACCCTAGACAAAGGTGATATGCACTATTGGGATGTCTGGCATGGATTAAAGCCAATGGAAGCCTATAAAGAGAGTGTCGGACGTTTTATGAGTGAATACGGCTTTCAATCATTCCCAGAAGAGAAGACAGTCAGGGAATATGCTAAAGAAGAAGAATTGGAATTAGAGTCAGAAGTGATGCTCCATCATCAGAAAAATGGTTCAGGTAACCGTTTAATTAAGAACTATATGGAGATGTATTATAAAGAACCGAAAGATTTCTCAGCCTTTTTACGTGTTAGTCATGTATTACAGGCCGATGCGATTAAGCAGGCAGTAGAAGGCCACCGTTTGCATATGCCGGATTGTATGGGGACTTTATATTGGCAGATGAATGATTGTTGGCCAGTAGCTTCGTGGTCCAGTATGGATTACTTTGGCAGGTGGAAAGCATTACAATTTGTGATGAAAGATCGCTTTAAGTCAACGGTTTTAATTGTTGACCAAACAGAAGAACAGTTAACGATTTATGCGGTATCTGATGCAGTAGAAAAACAAGAAGCTCAATTGGTATGTAAGCTATATGATTTCAATGGCAAAATGATTGATAAAACACTTACTTCAGTTGTGCTTGAAGCGAATACGTCAAACAAACTGGAAGAAGAAGCTTTATCTGCTTTCGAGCATGCAGATTGGAGCAAATCGATATTACACTGTGAATTGGTAAAAGCGGAAGAAACGATTGATACAGTCATTCATCTCTTTTCTAAAACTAAGGACATTGAATTACAGAATCCAAATATTACGTATGAAATAATCGAAGGCGGTATTGAACTTAAAACAGATTCCTTAGCCTTAAATGTCTGGTTAGATACAGATGAAACTGGTCACTTTGATGACAACAATTTCTCCTTGATACCAGGTGTCAAGAAATTTGTATCTTTCCGACAATCGCTAGATCCGCAAGACCAGCAGTCAGCTGAACTTGCCAAGGTCCAAGTAACATCTATGTTTGACTATATTACGAAATAATAGAGAGAAAGAGGTGTGCTGATAGTAAGCGGGAAATATAGACCGCATTCCATTATCTTTAAACTATATAGTTTATTAATAGTGCAAAATACGAACCATTTTAGTAGTCAGGTATATGTTTCGTAATTATATCTAATTTAGTCATTGCATACTAGATGCAATGAAGTTATGAATAAAGAGGTGGTGACAGCAATGTCAAATGATTATACATTTCCAAATAATTTTAAGTGGGGCGCTGCCGCTTCTGCTACACAAACTGAAGGTGCTTCACAACAAGATGGAAAAGCTAAAAACATTTGGGATTATTGGTTTGAAATAGAACCGGAACGTTTTCATGAAGGTGTTAGCCCCATGTTGACGTCCGATTTTTATCACCAGTTTAAGGACGATATTAAACGTATGAAAGCTATTCATTTTAATTCATTTCGTACGTCTATTTCATGGTCACGTTTGTTGCCAGATGGATTCAATGTTAATGAAAAAGCAGTTGACTTTTATAATGACGTTTTTGATGAGCTTCTTAAACATGACATTGAACCAATAATTAACCTTTTTCATTTTGATATGCCCTTACGATTGCAGGAAAAAGGCGGGTGGGAAAGCTTAGAAGTTGTTGAGACGTTTAATCATTATGCAAAGACCGCTTTTGAGCTTTTTGGTAAAAAAGTTAAACGGTGGACAACCTTTAATGAGCCTATTGTCCCTGTTGAGATGGGGTATTTAAATCATTATCATTATCCGTGTGTCGTAGATATGAAGCGGGCTGTGGTTGTTGCTTACCATTCTATGCTGGCAAGTGCCAAGGCAATTAAAAGTTATCGACAAATGGATTTAGAAGGTGAGATTGGAATTATTTTGAATTTGACACCATCTTATCCACGGAGTGACTCTGAAGAGGATGTGAAAGCCGCAAGGATTGTTGATTTATTTTTTAATAGAAGTTTTTTAGATCCGTCTGTTCTAGGTAAATATCCTGAGGAACTTATAGAATTGTTGCGAGACTATGATTTGCTTCCTGCAGTAAAAGAAAGTGACTTAGAATTAATCGACGATAATACGGTTGATTTTTTAGGTGTTAATTATTATCAACCTAGACGGGTTAAAGAAAAAGAAATGTCAATTGATTCTGACACTCTATTGCCAGAAAACTTTTTTGACTCGTATATTTGGTCAGAACGCCGTATGAATCCATATCGAGGCTGGGAAATTTATGAAAAGGGAATTTATGATATCGCAATTAATATAAAAGACAGTTACGGAAATATACCGTGGTATGTTGCGGAAAATGGGATGGGCGTCGAGCATGAAGAACGTTTTTTAGATGAAGCAGGCATGGTTCAAGATGATTATCGAATTGAATTTTATGAAGAGCATTTAAAATGGTTGCATAAAGGAATTACGGAAGGATCAAATTGTTTTGGTTATCATGTTTGGACGTTTATGGACAACTGGTCATGGTTAAATGCTTATAAAAATAGATATGGTCTATATCGTGTTAATCTTGATACGCAGGAGCGTTCTTTAAAAAAGAGTGGCCAATGGTTCAGTCAAGTTGCTGAGCAAAATGGATTTTAATGACCATTCCAGTAAACAGAAGTTGATAATCCGATATTAATGATAGAGGTGTAACTGGTATGACGAGTATTCTTTCGTTTGATTTTGGAGGAACACATATAAAGTATGGTTTGGTTGATACAGATGGAAAGATAATAACTAAAGAAAAAAAGCAAACTCCAAAGACGCTTGAAAGTTTAATATTTTTTATTAAAAATCAATTAAAGCAGTATTCAAACGAAGATATAAAGGGGATTGCCATTAGCTCTCCCGGTTCTGTTTCAGAAGAAGGAATTATTTATGGATCCAGCGCTATCCCGTATATACACGGACCAAATATAAAAAAACATATGGAGACGGAAACAGGATTGACGGTCCATATCGAAAATGATGCTAACTGTGCTGCCCTTTCTGAGGTATGGAAAGGAGCTGCAACGGGAAAAAAACGATGTTGCCGTTGTCGTGGTGGGCACGGGAATTGGAGGGGCACTCATTAAAAACGGCAGCATTCATAAGGGCGGTCATTTACATGGCGGGGAATTTGGTTATATGATTCTTAATTCAAATAACCTCGGTAGCGGGATGAATACATTTAGCGAAACTGCTTCCACATTTTCTATTATAAAGTGTGTCGCACAACAAAAACAAGTTGATATATCATCATTAACTGGAGAACAAAACTTTCTAAAGGCAGAACAAGATGATGAAGTATGCAAGTAGAAAAAAGGAGCTGTCATCAAATGCAAACCATGTATTTTGTGACAGCTCCTTTTTCATCTGCTTATACCTATTCATATACTTTCGCTTGTAAAATTCCTATTATTAGATAATTACGTTAAAATAGCATTGTTAGGATTAATTATCACAGAATCAACTCCCTGTACTGTATGAAAAAATTTCTGCTCAGGGGAGATTTGTTATAGGATAATGTGCTATATGTTTAAAAAGATTGCCAGTGATGCATTAGGATAGAGTGATATTGGTAAAATTATTCAACCGGATGACTTCCATAAAAAGGAATCAGATGACTACGTATTGCATGAAGAAGGTTAACAAATTCATTTTTTGATTAAATCGAAATCAGATGAATACTGCTTTATGTTTCCTCATCGACTGAGATGGGGAGAAGTCAACAAGCAGTAAGCGGAATATTTATCGCTATGATTACTACCACTATCCTACAAAATGTCACAGTAGAAACGGCTGGTACGATTGATCTGAATCTTGAAATAAAATTTACGATTGGCGGACAATCCATTTCCGTAGATATTGAGAAAAAAGAAGGTGCTGATTTATATAAATCATTAGTTACTATTTCACATATTCAAGACAGTGATGGACGTGTAAAAAGTTATGCAAAAGATAGTCTTGATTTATCCAAAACCATATTCACTGACAATCGTTTCTAAGAAGGGGCCATTGCTAATGAAATTGAAAAAGCTACAAAATTTGCTTTTGATTGGTTAAATACGACATACAATAATAATACACGAAAAGATTTTGGTGATATCTTTAAAAAATATATTCAAAATTAATAAGGAAACTTTATAATGAATAGTGTCTCCTGATACACCATGATTAGACCAGATTAAATCACGTTTTAAACCAATCATTATATCTGCTTAAAGCGTGAGCGCTGAAGAAATTTGGTTTTTCTGTGTGCTCCGATGATTGCTGAAAAGGTACTGACAAAGTAGAATAAAAATATGCGTATTGTAGAAGATAGGAATTAATTAAAAGTTAGGAGAATGCCAAATGATTAACGGAGTGGAATTTGATTTTGTTGTAAAAGACAGCAAAGCAGCTTTAGCGCAGTACAAGTCTATTTTTGATGTAGAAGTAGTAGAAGAAACAAATTTTAAAGCAGGAAATAATGAAGCAGTATTTACCATTTACGGGACGCGTTTTCACATGCTTGATGAGAATCCTGAATATCAATTATTTGCCCCGAAAGAAGGGGAGACACAATCTTTTTGGTTTAATATTGCAGTTCCGGACATTCAAGAAACATATGAAAAAGCGATGGCTGCGAATGCAACAGAAATACAGCCTGTTACAAGGATGGAAGAAATGGGTATCTCTAATGCGATGTTTGCTGACAGCTATGGGTATGTATGGATGTTACATGAGATTCACCGCGAAGTATCCTTTGAAGAACGCGTGGATATTCTAAGTAAAGATTTTGAATAAATATCTGCGCTATTTTGTAGAGATGCTTACTTAAAAAGTCTCACACATCTGAAATCTTTATGACAGTCAAATATAAATGGAACAAAACGTTTACTAATTCCATTAGGGAAAATAGGAACGTTTTTTCTATATATGAATAACAGAGATTCCAAACCCGTTAATCTATAAACAGACTTTGTTCTAGGTATGGTGCTCTTTAATATTCTTCACTATATACTTATGACCCTGAAATAAATAACAATCGTAGGAACGTTCCTTTTGTGAATGCTATAATAATGACATCATGTGATGAAGGAGCTGGTTATTATAGGGAATTTATTAAAAACTCTTACAGGAATAATAATCTTTTTTATTATCATAATGATAGCGTATTTTATCATGTGGATGATAGAAAAGCGTTAATATTAGAGTTCTCTATATAATTTAATCTATTTAAAAGAAGGAAGGAATATAATATGGACAAGTCAAATGAAAATATTACCCCCGTACGTCTGCATCTGGAATTAACAGACGCTTATTTATCGGATTATGAAAAAAGAATGCTGAATCGGTATGGGGAGACTTTAACTGGTGGATCAATATCCCGAGACATTCTAATTCCATCTGATATGCCGCTGCACAACCTTCATTATGCAATTCAAAAACTATTTGGATGGCAAAACGCGCATCTGCGCAAATTTCAACTTCCTGATCCTGTATTTCAGAAACTGACCGGAGGCACGGTAAAGGGCTGGTCTGATTTAGTAGGTACGCTATTTCAACCTCCTTCTGAAGCAGAAAGTGATCTTTTTTGGGATGAAGATTATAAAAGTGGAAGTATCAATACATGGTTGAGGAAGAAGTATACAGGGCCTTTCATATATAAGGGGACACTGGAGCAGCCGGAAATAGCGAAGCAGGATATGAAGGAAATGTTAGATTATTTTACAATGATTGAAGTGAAAGAATCATTTACTGATTATCTGGAACGGAAAAAGCAAAATCCTGATACAGAAATGAGAACCATCCGGAAAGCGCCATTAGTTGAATTAACTCTTGCTGAAATGCGCTCAGCGTTTACTTTAGAGGGGGATGTAGAAAACTTACTGGAGCGTCTGGAAGTGGATAAGACAATCGCTGCGAAAGCGGAAGAAATACAGGACAATAAATTGTTTCCCGTAACAGATGAACTCATTTATCAGTATGATTTTGGAGATGATTGGACGGTGAAAATCACCAAATATGAGGATTGTGCGGATTTATTACATCGAAATTTGATAGATCAAGAGGAGTTGGCGGAAGCAGAAGCAATGGTTTTGGATAAGCATAAACCAGTTTGTATTCATAAACAAGGTATCTCCGTATGTGATGATGTTGGTGGCTTAAGCGGCTTTGCCAATTTTTTAGGAACTATTTATGAAAGCGAAGATAGGCTGGAAAAGTCTGAGATGCGGGCTTGGGCAAAAAGCCTTGGCTGGAGTGCGCAAAAGGTTTCTGTAAAAACATTATTGTAGCGATAAAATGTTATTATAGAAAGTTTAAGGGAAATAATTCCTTTCTTAAAGGGGGGTTACCATTTATTATTTTCTCATACATAAGAAGCGAGTAGTATCCGTCTGATACGCTTTAGAAAGGTGCCACTTGAATAAGTGCATGTTTCATGCAGATAAAACACATATATAAGGAGCTAGTTACATGTACAAAATCCTCTCCTGGATCGCAGTGATATTTTGGATGGCGCTTATTTTTTATTTATCCCATCAGCCTGCTGCCATTTCCAATGAACTCAGTTCAGGAATTACCGAAATGATTATAAATACCTTGGAGAACCTTGCTTCTTCATTCCAGTTCCATATAGAAGAACTGCATCATATCATTAGAAAAAATGCGCACTTTTTTGCTTATTTAATACTGGGCATGCTCGTCTTGAACGGATTAAGAAGAAGCGGTGTATTTGGCAAGCGAGGTATAGGTATTGCCTTATTGATTTGTATTCTGTATGCCATCACAGATGAGGTGCATCAGTTATTTATCCCCGGGAGATCCGGAGAGGCAAGAGATGTCTTGATTGATAGTGCTGGTGCGAGTACAGGAATTATGATATATTTACTAATTTCCAAGCTGATAAGGCGGCGCAGCAAAAAGCGTATCCGCTGACTAATGGTTTCGTTTTACAGTTCATTGTTCTTTTTAATAATAGTTTCTCAGTGGTTTTAACGCTTCTGCAGTTTGATATGTATAAATGAATCTAGAAAGCTTTAGAGAAATTCGAAGACAGCCTTTATACTTCAATAACAAAAAGTATAAAGGCTGTTTTTAATTTGAATCATTGGATAAAAAACAAAAATTACAACTATTTTTTCCATATATGCTAATATGAAATAAGAACTAGCTTGATTAAAATAAACTAAATTATCATTATCTCTGCAGTTTTTAGACGTTAGTGAAAAGCATGATAGCTTCTTAGTATCTAATGGAATTTTTCATATACGCTGAACCAGCTCCATGGCAGAAAAAGATAATTAAAGTGTGAGGGCTGATATGGGACAGAATAAAATAACATTAGATCCAGATGAAAGAAAAGCCACCAGTATTCCTGAAATTGAAAAGGAATATGCAAGGCTGGACGAGGACTGGCTCCGGTTTCATTATAAATTATCCATTTGGCTTGTGATTTTTACTTTTATCATTGAATGCCTTCTCAGCATCATCATTGTCCGGACGGATCTGCTTAGCACGTCTGTTCCAATCTATATCTGGAGGTTTATTGCCGTACCAAGCATTCTAAATGTAATATTCCTCGCGATTGGTACGGCAGTGATGTATTCTAAACGCATTTCACACCAGGGAAAGATGTATACGATATCCCTGCTTTTAGTGGCTATCGCTTTTGTTCTGTTCACTGTCCATACGATATTTGCAGCGAGTTATTTTATTTTTGCTATCGCTATTTTGCTGACCGCCGGCTACACCTGCTATAGGGTCACCGCAGTAACAACTGCAGCCAGTATCCTTGGTTTTGTCGTTTCGGAATTATTTATTGTATGGGATACAGAAAAAAGTATTATTTTTAACAGTGCATTAAGATTAGGAGATTTTTTAGTCGGTTTATTTATTCTCCTTGCATTTTCTTTTACCTGTATGGTTTTTATTCATTATCAACGAAAGAAAAACATGGCCAGTATCCAGCTGGAATTAGAAAGATATCATTTAGAGAAAAAGCTGGAAATTGATGAGATGACAGGTATCCATAACCGCAAAGCGTTTCATCATCATTTAAAAAACATAGAAGGCACTTCCGATAGAAAGTATATTCTGACCATCGTCGATATTGATAATTTTAAGCAAATCAATGATACATGGGGGCATTATAGCGGAGATGAATGCATCATTGAATTTGCACAAATTTTAAAAGAAAACAGCGGAAAATATACGCCTTATCGTTATGGCGGAGATGAATTTTGCTTGATTTTTCAAGATATCAGTATAGAAGAGGCGGCAGGAATTTGCAGAAGAATACAAGAGAAGCTGCTCGAAATAAAGATTAAAAAGCTGCCCCTGCTAAGCTTGACAACCAGTTTTGGAATGGCGGTATATAAAGAGGGAATAGATACCTCGCAGTGGTTTGCAAGGGCGGATTTGGCTCTGTATCAGGCAAAAGAAGCAAGAAATGCAATAAGAATTTATTCGTAATGTATAAGGAGCTTGCAGGGGAAGTAATTATATTACAAGATTGTAGAACAGCATCGTTTGATATAAGTTCATATTGGGGGATTTATAATGAAGCAGTATTTAGCATTTGATATAGGCGGTACGGAAATAAAATATGGCATATTAAATGAACAGGGAGATATATTAGAAGTAGAATTATTCTCTTCAAAAAATACAAACGGTAACTTTGTACTGGACAAGATTGTAGAGATTGCATCTTCTAAATACAACGAAATCAATGGACTGGCCATCAGCGCTCCTGGATTTATCGATGCGGAAAGCGGCTATATCGAAAATGGAGGGGCTTATAGAGATTTTGATCATTTCAATATGAAAACCTATCTGGATGAGAAGCTATCTATTCCAGTTACAATTGAAAATGATGTTAATTGCGTGGCCTATGCAGAAAAATGGCTGGGAAATGCTCGAGAGGATACCGATTTTGTATGTATGACCATTGGCACCGGGATCGGAGGAGCCTTATTTCTTAATAATCAGTTATATAGGGGCGCCTCGCACCGCGCGGGTGAATTTGGATATATGAAGACCAGCCCGGACAAAACACCGAATCTTTTCAGTAATTCCTTAAATCTTAAAGCTACAATGGCAATTATACGAAAACAATTTTCCTCCGTGAAAGGAATCCCGCTAAGTGAGGTAACTGGAGAAACAGTGTTTCAAGCCTTTGATGAGGGCGATGCAGACGCAATAGAAATCATATCCACATTTTATGACCGTATTGCGAATTTAATATATCATATTTTTTATGTTATTAATCCAGCAAAAATATTAATAGGGGGAGGAATTTCTAATCGTGATTCGTTTATTAGTGAATTAAAATCACAGTTAAAAGCATATGAATTAAAAGAGGATTGGTTAGAAATCAACACCTGTTATTTTAAAAATCACTCAGGGATTGTAGGGGCTACATATCATCACCTGCTGAAAACAGGAAATTTGCTGAATGGGTGATGGGAACTGCCTTTTTGTATTTAACATTCTTTAAAGGAAGAATACAAAAAGGCTTCTCATTGAAAGTTAAATGAGTATATGTTAATATGTTCATATAAGCAAATTGATAAATAACAATAGTTAAAAGGGAGGCTCATAAAACAATGGAAGAGCTGGAGTTTGAAAATAGTCCTTCTAAGGAAATCGATGAAGAAACATTATTTATCGTTACACAGACCTTTAAAGCATTAGGAGATCCGACAAGAGTCCGAATTCTTCATCTGCTTTTTCAAAAAGAATGTTCCGTTAATGAAATTGCAGATACGTTGGATATCAGGCAATCGACCGTATCTCATCAATTGCGGTTTTTGAAGAATCTTCGGCTTGTGAAATATCGCCGGGCAGGAACCACGCTTTACTATTCTCATGATGATGAACACGTTATGCTGATATTAAAACAAATGATAGACCACGCTTGTCATAGTTAGGATCAAAATCATTGATGTTATAAAAGTAATCGTTTTAATATTTGTATATGATTACATATTAATCTAATGATGAAAAGACATATCCAAAAAGTATCGGTGCTTCTTAACTTAGAAGGCAGGCGGAAGATTTCTGTAAGCATCTATATGCGTATATATGAATATAAACATAAAGGAGGTTTTAACATGGGACACGATCATCACGGCCATGACCATACACATGGTGCAAATAAAAAGACATTGCTGATTAGTTTTCTTGTTATCACGGTGTTTATGGTTATAGAAGTTATAGGTGGTTTGCTGACAAACAGCTTAGCTCTTTTAGCTGATGCGGGGCATATGCTGAGTGATTCCATCTCTTTATTAATTGCATTGATTGCTTTTAAATTAGGAGAGAGAGCTGCCAATTACGGGAAGACATATGGATACAAGCGCTTTGAAATACTGGCAGCGGTCATTAATGGTGCCACATTACTTATTGTATCTATCTACATTTTTTATGAAGGTTATCAACGATTGTTTGATCCGCCGGAAGTAGCTTCAACGGGAATGTTAATCATTGCTGTTATTGGTTTACTTGTCAATATTATTGTAGCATTTATTATGCTGCGCGGCGGAGATACAGAAAATAATTTGAATATGCGAGCTGCGTTCCTCCATGTTTTAGGTGATTTATTAGGATCAGTAGGGGCAATTATTGCAGCACTTCTTATCATTTTCTTTCAATGGACTTGGGCAGATACGGTGGCGAGTGTGCTGGTAGCATTGCTTATTTTAGTCAGCGGCTGGCGTGTAACGAAAGCCTCTATCCATGTATTGATGGAAGGCACACCTGCTAATGTGAATTTAGAAAATGTCGTTAAAAAGATGAGTGATATAGATGGTGTCGAGGGAATTCATGACCTGCATGTATGGAGTGTAACAAGCGGACAGAATGTGCTTTCCTGCCATATTATTGTAGATGGTCAGATGACTGTAGAAGAAAGTCAGCAGCTGCTCCGGAAAATTGAACATGAATTGGAGCATGAGAACATCGGTCATGTCACGATTCAAGTAGAAACAGAGGAGCATCCTCATGAAGATACGATTATGTGTCAGGCAGAGTATGCGGGGGAAGAGCATCATCATCATGGGCATAGTCATTGATTCAGCAGGGGGTAAGGCGGAAATGTAAGAGTTTAAATAAAAATGGAGACTTCTCAGGAATTAGAGAAATCTCCATTTTTTGATGATGGATAACTTGAAAATTTTGTCGGGAATGGTTTATTGATTTTACATGGCCTAAGCAACCAATAATACTTTCTTAAATTGTTTTAGTTATTGGAGAGAAAGTCTCCAGTAGAAATGACGTTAGCATACATACCATCTAGCGCACTGACAAAAGCATAATGAACTTGTTCAGCTGGAACTTCTTTTCCATTATAGGCCAAGGTTCTGGTAGCACATGCATCTTCAATAAGTGTCGTATCATAACCTAAATCCACTGCAGCCCTAACTGTAGCATCAATACACATATGCGTCATCATGCCCACAACAACGACGTTGGTTATCCCTTTTTCTTTTAACTTGCTTTCTAAATCTGTTTCTAAAAAGCTGTTAGGGAAATGCTTTGTGATAACACGCTCGTTTTCTAATGGAAGAACAGCTTCATTTATATTAGCCCCTTCCGTATCTGGAAGAAAGAATCCTAACGATGGGTCGCCAGCAATATGCTGAATGTGAAAAATATTTTCTTTGTGATGCTGTCTAAACCATTCCAGTACTTTAGCAGCGTTCGCAGCTGCTTTGTCAGGATTGACTAATTCCATATTTCCGTTTGGAAAATAGTCGTTTTGAATATCTACAATAATTAAAGCTGTGCTCATTATTATCACCTCATTAAAAATTTTGTTACAATATCATGATAAACGATACTTCGATTTCTATCGATACGTTGCTGAAACACTTTTACAGCAAATCATTTCACGGTGAAAGGAATATACTATGGAACTTGATAACATTGACTTTCAAATACTTCAGATACTGTCTGAAAATTCGCGTATGCAGTGGAAAGACATAGGAAAGCAGATTCATATGACAGGACAAGCTGTAGGAAATCGTATTAAAAGACTTGAGAATAATGGCGTAATCAAAGCATATTCGGTTATTGTCGACGAAATGAAATTAGGACTATCTTATACAGCTTTTGTTATCATTTATATGAAAACTACTGATCATCACTCGTTTACTTATTTCGCCAATAATCAAAAGGAAATTGTTGAGGTTCACCGGGTATCAGGTGAAGGCTGTTACCATTTGAAAATAAAGGTTCGTTCTCAAGAACAGTTAAACCTTATCCTTAATAAGATTCTCGATTTTGGGAATTATATGCTGTACTTATCCATAAAAGAAATAAAGCAGCATAATCCGTTGAACGCAACCTGATTTATTATTTTAAATCGGGTTATCCAGATCAAGGAAGTTAAGATGCAGGAGGTTTATTACAGTGTAATTGGCAGGAAATCAGTCAACAGGAATGTGAAATATTATAAAAACAAATTTGACATACCTTATAGGGGTATAGTATGATGGGTTTAGAAACAAATTAGGTTGAATAATCCTTGGAACAAGAGAGGAGAATAGATATGGGTAAGACAACTGAACAAATGGCTCCGATCGAACAGAAGAAAATGTGTTGCGCTGAAGATGGAGAAGATTCCAGCACGCATATGACAGATGAGCTTCAGCGAAATTTAATGAATCGCATGAACCGGATTGAAGGGCAGGTCAAAGGTGTTAAACGAATGATTGACCGGAATGTATATTGTGATGATATTTTAACGCAAATGTCAGCGGTGCAATCTGCATTGCATTCTGTTTCAAGACTGCTTCTGGAAAGCCATATAAACACATGTGTAATGGATAGGTTAGAGAGTAAAGACCCAGAAATTGTTGCAGAGTTTATGACAACTATCTCAAAAATAATGAAGTAAAAATTTTTAACTTGACAATACCTATCTAGGGTATGGTAATATGAAGATGAATTAAAAATTAGGAGGTAATTTACATGGAAAATAAAACGTTAAATGTTCAAGGAATGTCTTGTGGCCATTGCGTCAACTCAATTGAGGGCAACGTAGGAGAATTGGATGGAGTTGAATCTGTCAAAGTACATTTAGAAGATGGAAAAGTAGACGTAACCTACCATGCTGATAAAGTAAATTTAAAAGAAATTACAGAAGTGATTGAAGAACAAGGCTATGATGTCGCTTAAATAAGAAGGGGATAATCGTGCTTTCAGCAGCACGATTTCCTTTTTGAATTTTTAATACCCCTTAAGGGTATAAGAGAGGTGGAGAAAATGGGAGCACAAAAGGAAGTAAACTTACAAATTCAAGGCATGACCTGTGCAGCATGTGCCAATAGAATTGAAAAAGGGCTCAACAAAATAGAAGGCGTGGAAAATGCAAATGTCAACTTTGCAATTGAAAAAACAAAGGTTGTTTATGATCCTGATAAAACAAATGTGCAGGATTTTGAAGATAAAATTGAAAAATTAGGCTATCATGTTGCGCATGATAAGCAAACATTTGATATATCGGGTATGACCTGTGCAGCGTGCGCCAATAAAATTGAAAAACGATTAAATAAAATGGAAGGTGTTTCTAACGCTTCTGTCAACTTTGCTTTAGAAAACGTAGCAGTAGATTATGACCAAGGCCAAGTTACTGCAGGCGATATGATGGAAGCTGTAAAAAAATTAGGCTACAGCTTACAAGTGCAATCATCTAAAGAAGAAACAGCAAATAATAAAGAAGAAGAAATTCGGCATCAGACAGGGAAATTTATTTTTTCAGCCATTTTAACCCTTCCCTTATTATGGACGATGGTAACACACTTTGAATTTACGTCGTTCATCTATTCACCAGATATGCTGATGAATCCATGGGTGCAGCTGGCATTAGCGGCGCCCGTACAATTTATTGTCGGTGCACAATTTTATAAATCCGCATATAAAGCATTGAAAAATGGCAGTGCGAATATGGATGTCCTTGTTGCATTGGGAACAACGGTTGCTTTTGTTTATAGTATTTTCCTCGGCTACGAGTGGCAGGTACAAGGGCAGGCGGGTATGCCAGAGCTTTATTTTGAAGCTGCGGCAGTTATTATCACATTAATCCTGCTTGGAAAACTATTTGAAGTTCGTGCCAAAGGAAGAACAGGTCAGGCAATTCAAAAATTGCTTGGCATGCAGGCAAAAACTGCCCGCGTCATCAGAAACGGAGAAGAACAAGAAATTGCAATTGAAGAAGTAATCGTTGGTGATGTGGTTATGGTACGTCCTGGTGAAAAAATCCCTGTGGATGGTCAAATCATAAAAGGGGAATCAGCAGTTGATGAATCGATGATTACTGGGGAAAGTATTCCTGTTGATAAGAAGACAGGAGATGTAGCTATTGGTTCGACTATTAATAAAAATGGCTTGCTGACGATGGAAGCTACCAAGGTTGGTAAGGATACAGCTCTGTCTCAAATTGTAAAGGTTGTTGAGGAAGCACAAGGAAGTAAAGCCGACATTCAGCGTGTTGCTGACAAAGTGTCTGGCGTATTTGTTCCCATCGTTGTAGGAATAGCACTTGTGACGGGACTTGTATGGTATTTCTTTGTTGCACCTGGCGATTTACGCTCTGCTTTAGTCCCTGCGATTACGGTATTGGTCATCGCCTGCCCATGTGCGCTTGGTCTGGCTACTCCGACATCTGTGATGGCCGGTTCAGGCAGAGCAGCAGAGCTGGGAGTTTTGTTTAAAGGCGGAGAGTATTTAGAAAATACACGTAACCTGAACACAATTGTTTTAGATAAAACAGGAACAGTAACCAAAGGAGAACCTGAATTAACAGATGTTCTGCCTGAGCAAGGATTTACAGAAAAAGAAGTGCTCGCTTTCGTCGCTTCTGCTGAAAATAATTCTGAACATCCATTGGCAGAAGCAATTGTAAAAGGTGCAAAAGCAAAAGGCGTTCAGATTCAAGAAACCGATTCTTTTGAAGCGATACCGGGATACGGTATTCAAGCATCTGTAGATGGGAAAATGATTTTTGTCGGTACAAGAAAGTTAATGAAGCGAGAGAGTATTGATGTCTCTTCTGTAGAAGATAATATGGCAGACCTTGAATCAGATGGAAAAACAGCGATGTTAATTGGTTTGGAAAATCAATTAGCAGGTGTTATCGCAGTTGCTGATACTGTAAAAGAGACTTCTAAAACGGCTATCCAAAGAATGCACGAGCAAGGACTGGAAGTTATTATGCTGACTGGAGATAATCAGCGGACAGCTGATGCAATCGGAAAACAGGTGGGAATCGACCGTGTTATCGCAGAAGTTATTCCAGAGCAAAAAGCAGATGAGGTTAGAAAGCTTCAGCAGGAAGGCAAAAAAGTCGCCATGGTCGGTGACGGTGTCAATGATGCACCAGCGTTAGCCGTAGCAGATATCGGTATGGCGATTGGTACAGGAACAGATGTAGCGATTGAAGCAGCGGATATTACGCTGATGCGCGGCGATTTAAATAGCGTAGCAGACAGTGTACAAATTAGCGCAAAAACAATGCGTAATATCAAACAGAACCTGTTCTTTGCATTTTTCTATAATTCAGCTTCCATTCCAGTCGCAGCAATTGGACTGCTCGCTCCATGGGTTGCCGGAGCAGCGATGGCATTCAGTTCAGTATCCGTTGTACTAAATGCTTTACGATTACAACGCTTGAAATTAAAAGGAGGACAATAATATGTCCATTAAGAAGTGGGTTTCCTTAGGGATTATCTATGTCGTAGCTGTTTTCGCAGCGTTTGCGATTATTACCGGGCAAAATCCGCTGGCAAGCGGAGAAATGGAACACGATGAACACGCAGATGAAAATGAGCATGAAGGGATGGAGCATTCAGCTGAAGAAATGTCCAGTTCTGGAGACATCCCTGCAGGTCTTCAAGAAGCAAAGGACCCGATATTTGAAATCGGCAGTGAGGCAATCATAAGTGCCGATCACATGCCAGGAATGGATGGTGCTGTTGCGGAAGTCTCCGGCGCATTTGATACGACGGTTTACACCGTATCTTATACGACAGAAGATGGGCAGGAAATCGAAAATCATAAGTGGGTCATCCATGAAGAGTTGGAAAATCCAGATGCTGCTCTATTAGATCCTGGCACGGAGGTTGTATTGAATGCCGATCATATGGAAGGAATGGACGGTGCTCATGCGGAAATCGATTCGGCAGATGAAACAACTGTCTATATGGTTGATTTTGAAACCACAGATACTGGAGAAGAAGTTCAATATCATAAATGGGTAACAGAGGAAGAGTTAGCACCGGCAGATTAAGAGTTACCCTCTTGTAAAAAAGTTCTTCTCATAGAATCTGTCGAGGCAAACGGAAATGCTGTGAATTATCATATGAAAAAATCAAAGGAGGAAGTAAATATAGATCATAGTCATCACCACCATCATCATTCAGGTGAATCAGAGGTGAAAGTAAATGTAACGTATAAGGACGGAAAAATATCTATCGCCTTAGAGGATAATGCCGGAAAAGCGCCGGAGCTGGCTTTGGCACATGAAAAAGAAATGCATTTTATTATGGTATCGAATGATTTGGAGCAATATTATCATTTGCATCCGGAAAAAGAGCAGGAAGGACTTTATACTATTAACCAGCCTTTAAAGGATGATACGTACAAAGCCTTTGTTGATATTACACCAAAGGAAAAAGCATATCAGGTAGCTCCAAGTCCAGTTCAGGTTGGAACGGAGGAAACAGGAAAAGCTGTCTTAAAGCCTGACGATGATTGGACAAAAGAAGTAGATGGTAAAACTGTTACGTTAGAGGACGTCAAAGCAGAGACCGGAAAAGCAGTACCTTTAGATTTTAATATGCATGGAGAAACTCCTGAACCGTATTTAGGTGCTTTGGGGCATGTAGTCATTGTAGATGAAGCAGCAGAACAATATATCCATGTTCATCCAGATTCTGACGACACAACGACATTCCATGCTCATTTTCCAAAGCAGGGCATGTATAAAATTTGGTCAGAATTTGAATTTAATAATAAGGTACACACTTATTCATTCAATATTGAAGTAAGTAAATAAGTGATATCATCATACCTGGAGGAGGTAAGTTAATAAATGGCTGCATATCATTTGGAAATTTATACTAGACCAACTTGCTCAGATTGCCAGGATTTGAAAAACTTCTTGGAAGAACATCAAATCCAGCATAAGCAATATGACTTAGCAAAACAGCCTGAAAAAGAGAAGGAATTAAAAAAGATAACAGGAAATAGAATCGTTCCCGGCATTGTTTTTTCTCAATCTTCTATGCTGGGTTTAAGGAAAAAAGCGAAAAGTATGACTGGGTTTGAGCAAAATAAAGAAGAAATCAAAAAGCTGTTAGAAGTCAGCTAAGAGAGAGAAATGGATTCCGTAAAGAGATTTTATTTCTTTATCACGGAGAACCGCCCGTAAAACTCCCGCCACAAAATAAAGAGTGAAAATAAATATATTCAGGCGGGAGATAACGGGCGCTAACTCCCTGAATCACTCAACTAATCATTCAGTGGGAGAAGGGCATAAACTCCCATTGAATGAAGTTTCGTTTTATGGAATCTATTTATTTTTTGTCATTAAAAATACCTTACTTGCGTATTGTATAAAAGTAATGAAAAAGGATAAAGAGGGGGAGTTTATATGGAGAGTGATGGAAAAAAGATTAAAATCGCCGTCAATGGAGGTATTGGATTCGGATCAAAACTAAATGCCAACCAGCTGCTGACTATCTCCAAATATATGGATGAAAACGAAGAGCTGGAATTAACCACTTTTCAACAGCTTTATATTGAAATACCGGAAAGTAATAAAGAAGAAATTATAAAGGAATTTGAAAGTGCCGGATTGGCTTGTTATCCAGTAGGAAATTACGTTAAGAGCTTGAGAACCTGCAATTTTTGTAAAGGAGAAGAGCGGGAAGGGATGCCTGTAGCCAAAGAGCTTAATAAGCGATTTGCCGGCAAACAAGTTCCTTTTACCTTAAAGATGGCTTATACAGGCTGTCCGATTGGCTGTGGAGAACCAATGGTAAGCGATATAGGCGTTATGAAATTTAAGGATCAGTACAATTTATATGTAGGCGGAAAGGGCAAGGGGTTCGATGCAGAAGTGGGGATGCTTCTGAAAGAGAATCTGGAGCCGGAAGAGTTATACGAATTAGTAGCTGAGATTATTGACAGCTATGCAAAACTTGGTAAGAAAAGAGAGACTTTCTTTAAATTCTGGAGAAGAATCGGAAAAGAGCGGCTGGTAAATATTTAGAATGAAGTTCACTCAATGAAAGTTTTACGGATACTTCCCCGTGATAAATAACATCTTTATGGTGATTAAATACAAGTACTATTTATTGGAGGCAATACATCTATGTCTACACATACAAATATAAACTCACAACCAGACTCTAAACGGTGGAAAGCACTGTTTTTATTATGTTTTGCGAACTTCCTTGTCATAATGGACGCGTCTATTATTCAGATAGCACTGCCGTCCATTCAAAAGTCACTCGGTTATACGCAAGAAAGTTTGCAATGGGTGATGAGCGCATTTCTGCTCATATTTGGAGGCTTCCTTTTATTAGGAGGGAAATTAGCTGATTTATATGGCAACCGCAGTATTTTTAATACTGGTGTTCTAATTTTGGCAGTTTCATCTTTATTTGCTGGTTTAGCCTGGAGCGAGCTAAGTCTAAATATATTCCGTGGAATTCAAGGCTTGGGTTCCGCTTTAATTGCCCCTTCAGCTCTATCTATGGTCATGCGGCTGTTTAATTTCAGCTCGTCTGAAAAAGCAAAAGCACTAGCCTTTTGGGGCTTGTCTGGTGCAGCAGGGGGCGCATTCGGAATTGTATTTGGAGGACTTTTAACTGGATCACTCGGCTGGCGCTGGACATTGTTCATCTATGTACCGTTAAGTATTATAGTTTTGATTTTCAGCCCTAAGCTATTACAAAAATCCGGACAAAGATTAAAAGGGCGTATTGATTATGTCGGTGCTATTTTAGTCACAGCATCTTTGATGTTACTTGTTTATGGTATTGTATCAGCGGAACATAGCGGCTGGACATCAAGTAATGTTATGATTTCGCTTATTACAGGTGTTGTTCTGTTTCTGATTTTCCTTATCGTAGAATCCAAGATGAAAGAAGCGCTACTACCACTTAATATATTTAAAACACCTAACTTAGGTATTGGTAATATCGGCGTCTTTTTAACACAGGCAGCATGGTTCCCATTAATTTATATGTTGATCCTTTATCTGCAGCAAGTGTTACAGTACTCTCCGACAGCCGGCGCAATGGCAGTATTGCCTGTGCCTTTATTTATGGCATTCTTCATGATCGTCGTAGCTGAAAAGGTATTGGCAAAGTTAGGTATAAAAATGACGATGGCTACAGGTTTTGTGATTCTTGGATTGGGTAATATTTTATTTTCACAATTTGCAACAGTGGATGGCACTTACTTTATAAGTGTATTAATACCTTCATTTGTTGCAGCGCTGGGTAATGCACTTGCTTATTTAGCGTCTACAACAGCGTCCGTATCAGAAGTAGAGCCCAAAAAATCAGGTCTTGCTTCCGGTTTATACAATACGAACTTCCAAATTGGCTCTGCCATTGGTCTATCAATTATGGTTGCGATTGCCGGTGCAGCAACCAGAGCGAGTGACGCTGCTGATTCAGTCGTTGCTCTGAATGAAGGTTTCCAGCAAGGCTTCTTCTGGGCAGGTATGTTTGCTTTCGTTGGAGCTGTGTCAGCTTTGTTATTTGTTCAATCCAAAAAATAATGGTGAACACAAAGAAGATTCCCTCTATCAAAATATGATAGAAGGAATCTTTTTTTACAATGTTGACCCTAAATGTTCTCTGTATAACTTGTACACTTATTTAGCGCGGGATTTATAATTATAATCACTATATCGAGCCACTTTATATTTTTTATTTGCGATTTTAGAGTGTCTAATTTTATCTTCATTTCTTAACTCTTTCAGCACCGCCCAACAGATAAAAACAGTAATAATGGTAAATGGGGTGGCTATGACGATAGCTATTGTTCTGACTGCTTCCAGTCCGCCGGCTAATAGGAAAACGACAGCAGACCCTGCAGTGATTAGTCCCCATGTTATTTTAAGATTTCCTGACGGATTTGATTTACCATTACTGCTCAGCATCCCTAATACAAATGTAGCGGAATCCGCTGAGGTGATAAAGAAAATAAAAATTAGCAAGAGAGCCAATATACTTAAAAAGTTACCCAGTGGAAATTCGCTTAGAAAAGCAAACAAAGCTCCGTCTACATTTGCGTTTATCGTTTCCGCTAATTCACTGTTGCCTAAATCATGAATTAAGTGGATAGCGCTGCCTCCAAGAACTGAAAACCAGATAAAGGATATCAAGGAGGGTACTAATAATACGCCCAAAACAAATTCCTTAATGGTCCTTCCCTTCGAAATTCTTGCCACAAATGAGCCTACAAAAGGAGACCATGTGGTCCACCAGGCCCAGTAGAACACGGTCCAGGTGCCTATCCAATTGCTTCCTTCGCTATTGAAAGGTTCCATTCGAAGACTCGTAGGCAGTATACTTCCCACATAACTTCCTGTAGTGGAGATCAGTATTTCAAAGATTTGTCTGGTTGGCCCTAAGATAAGTATGATAGACACAACAAAAGCTAAAAGTACTATGTTGAAGTAAGATAAATATTTCAATCCCCGATTTAATCCTGACCACGAGGAGATAATAAATATCAAAGTAGCAAATCCGATGATAAGCATTTGAATAGGGAAGGTAATTGGTACTCCCCATTGAGCATTCATTCCATTGTTAATTTGTAAAGTACTTAATCCAAATGTACTCGCTACACCAACTGCAGTGATAAATACAGAAACAATATCAATTGTTTTTCCGGGAGTTCCATAAATCCGGTCACCTAACAATGGGTAAAAAATAGAACTTATGGAAGGTGGAAGCCCTTTTCGAAAATGAAAATAAGCCAAACCTAAAGCTACAGTTCCGAATAATGCCCAAGGGTGCATCCCCCAATGAAAAAAGGTGGCTCTCATTGCTTCGGTGGCAGCTTCTGCTGTTGCACCTTCTCCAGTTGGAGGCGTTATATAATGTGAAACTGGTTCAGCAACTGCCCAAAACACCAAACCGACCCCCATGCCTGCACTGAACAGCATGGAAATCCATGACAACGTACTATAAGCAGGCTTATCAGTATCTTTTCCTAACCGTGTCTTTCCATATTTTGAAAACATCAGAAAAAGACAAAACCCTACAAAAATAGTGCCTACAAGTAAATAAAACCAGTTAAAATAAGTAACTGTAAAGTTCAAAAAAGCCGATGCTTTCTGCCCTAGCCAATCATTAAAAGCAACCCCGATGATTACAAACAAAATACTTAATATTAAAGATATACTAAGAACGCTATTTTCCTTAAACAAAAAATCTCCTCCCAGTTTCAATACTCCCTAAAGTAATCCGACAAATTATCCCAGTTCGTCTCATGGTAATTTTAACAAATTTTAGTAGTAGTTATAAGTTTAAAATCACTTCCTTAAAAAACAAATACTAGACTTAAATGTAATTAATAGATATAATTGGAATCGCTTACACAATCAAGATTATATCATAATCATGATTGAATACAAATAATTTTTTATAAATTTTTAATAAATAAAGTATTGCATTTATTAATAATCATGATTATAATATAATCGTAATTAACTTTTCAAACTTGATTATCTGAAAGAAGGGGTTTATGAAAAATAGCATAGAACATTAATCAAAAGAACGAAATATCTTTACTTAAATGAAAGTTAACTAAAAAACAAAAAAAGGAAGTGTTTGTTTAATGAGTAATTCTAAAGAAGTAGACGTTTTATGGTTGTCTCAAGAGGAATGTATTGAAAGCGGCGCAAAAGATATGGATATGATTCTGGAATATGTAGAAAAAGTAAATTTATGGTTGGCAGAAGATAAAGTGGTTGAACCAGAATTATTACACCTGTTATGGGAAGAAGGAAACTACTCAGGTAAAAGAATTGGTGTACACGCTGCTTTAATCCGTTCAGAAGAAATGCGAGTTGCTGCTGTTAAAGGTATCCCGAGTAACCCTTTGAATCCGGTAGAAAGACAGACACCAAGATCAAATGGAATGATTATTCTTTATAATGAAGATACTGGATATCCATTTGCGGTTATGGACGATACGATTGTAAGCGCTTTACGCACAGGGGCTTCCAGTGCTCTAGGAGCGAAATATTGTGCCCGTCCAGACTCAGAAGTACTTGGGTTAGTAGGATGCGGTGTTATTCAAAATGCTCATATCGAAGCAACAAGCAAAGTAATGAAAAATATTAAAACCGTACGACTATATGATATGAATGAGGATCGCGCAAAGCAATTCGCTGATAGATGGAAGCATTTAGGCTATAATTTTGAAATCTGTAAAGATGTAGAACAGGCGGTAGCGCAATCTGATATTGTATATACAGCAACAAATGTCAACTTAGGGAATGAATATATCCCGAAAGAATGGATTAAAAAAGGATCCTTCCATTCTGGAGTATCAATGTGGGATCATAAAAACGATGCTATTTTAGAAGGATTTAATAAATATTGCATGGATTATAAGCTCCGCTTAAAAGATGATAAATATCCTTTATCTGAATTGACGAAAGCTGGGAAATTAGCTCAGGACGATATTATTGAATTAGGTCAGGTAATTAAAGGAGATAAAGTTATTCGCGAAAATGACGACGACAGCATCTTCTTTGTAACGCTTGGTATTTGCGCAACTGATACAGCAAACAGCTATCAGATTTATCAAAATGCGAAGGAGCGCGGATTAGGTACTTCAGTAAAATTATGGTCTGAGCCTGCAATGTATTAATCTTTAGGAGGTGTCTTTATTGCCTATCACACCATTTAAAAACGATATGCCGACAGATTGGGGAAAATCTGAAAATCGAGAAGCATTAAATAAAAATTTAGAATATGTAAGAACAGAATTTGGCAAGGAATATCCTCTGATTATTGGAGGAAAAGAAGTTTCAAAAGAAAACAAACTGGCTTCTTATAATCCGGCTTCACATGATGAAGTGATCGGTTATGTTAGCCAAGCTGGTAAAGAAGATATTGAAGAAGCAATAACTGCTGCCAAAAAAGCACATGAAGGCTGGGGCGCTATAACTTTCCTGGAAAGAGCACGTTATTTATTCACAGCGGCTAAAATCATGGAGCGGCGCAAACCGGAATTGGTTGCCTGGCAAATATATGAAGCAGGTAAAAACTGGGCGGAAGCTGATGGAGAAATTAACGAGGCAATTGATTTTCTGGAAATGTATGCCCGTAAAGCCATAGAGCTTGAACAGGGAGAAAATCTGGTTACCATCCCGGGTGTTGAAAATCATCTTGAATATAAGCCGCTTGGGGTTGGGGCCGTCATTTCTCCTTGGAATTTCCCGTTGGCGATTGTTACGGGGATGACTGTGTCTGCCATCGTTACCGGCAATACTGTATTATTGAAGCCAGCTTCCTTGACTCCAATCGTAGCAGCTAAATTTATGGAAATCATGCATGAAGCAGGCGTTCCTGACGGAGTTATTAATTATATTCCAGGTTCCTCCAGAGAAATTGGTGATGATTTAGTAACACACAGAGATATCAATTTTATTTCGTTTACCGGTTCCATGGAAGTAGGTCTGCATATCGATGAATTGGCTCATAAAAGAATACCAAATCAGCGCTGGATAAAACGGGTTGTTGCTGAAATGGGCGGAAAGAATGGCGTAGTTGTAGATGAATCAGCAGATTTAGACGCTGCTGCAGATGGAATTGTGACATCCGCATTTGGTTATCAAGGACAGAAGTGTTCTGCGGGCTCCAGAGCTATCATTCATGAGAGCGTTTACGATGAAATGGTTGATAAAATTGTTGAACGTACGAAAAAACTTCATGTCGGCCCAGGTACTGAAAATAATCCAATTGGTCCTGTCATTGATGATAAAGCATTTAAAAATATCAACGAATATATAGAAATTGGGAAAGAAGAAGGGAAACTGGTTTTTGGCGGTAACAGTGATAATACGGAAGGGTATTATATTACGCCAACCATTATTAAGGATGTCGCTCCAGGATCAAGAATAATGAAAGAGGAAATTTTTGGTCCGGTTCTGGCTATATGCAAAGCAGCGAGTGTTGAAGAAGGAGTCGATGTATATAATGATACCCAGTTTGGTTTGACAGGAGCTTTATATACGAACAATCGTGAACAAATCTCCTATGCCCGAAGAAAAATGGAATGCGGCAACTTATTTTTAAACGGGAAATGTACAGGAGCATTAGTAGGAATCCAGCCATTTGGCGGTTATTATATGTCCGGTACTGGGGAGAAGACAGGAACTTTAGAGTATTTATTGCACTTTGTGCAAGCAAAAACAATTGCTGAAAATTTTTAACTTATAAATCTATTTAAAATGGGAGGTTAATAGTATGAAATCAATTGAAGGCGGTTTTCCAAGTTACGCAAAGTTTGAACCTACGTCTCCAGGGAGTGATTATTATGATCCGAATCACTTTCATGAAGAGTTAGAGAAAATATGGTTTAAGACATGGCTGCTTGCAGGAAGAGAAGAAGAAATTCCGAACAGCGGCGATTATAAGACCGTCCAGGTCGCGCATGAGAACTTCATTGTTACCCGCGGTTCAGATGGCGAAATCAATACGTACTATAATGTATGCCGCCATCGCGGTTCCCGCTTGTGTACGACAGAGGCAGGAAACTTCCCTAGAGGAAGAATCATCTGCCCTTATCATAGCTGGATGTATAGCGGGGATACTGGTGAATTGACAAAAGCACCAAATATTTCGGATGAAGATGAAGGCTTTGACAGAAGTGAGCATTCCCTGGTCAGCATAAGAACAGAAACATGGGATGGATTTATTTGGATCAATGCTGATTCAGAGGCTCCTTCATTAAAAGAGAGTTTTAATTTGCCAGAATCATGGTCGATTTATGAGCAATACCAAATGCATAGACTGAAAATTGGTAAAACAGGAACCTATAATGTAAAAGCAAATTGGAAATTGTTAATGGATAACGCAGAGGAATGTTATCATTGCGGCACGATTCACCCGGAATTAAGCAAAGCAACACCTCCGATGCAGCCTAGACAATGGGTTGATAAAGAGGTGCCGGAAACAAAGGTTATCAAACATGTCGGCTCGATGGGATTAAATCCTGGATTCGAGCGCGTGAATGTAGACGGGAAAGCTTACCGGCCTGTATTCCCGGGATTAAGTGAAGAGGATCAGCGTAAAATTGCTTATCTGCATATTTTCCCGCATTCTTATATCTGCATGGCTTCTGACTATGTATTTATTGCTGCAATCTTCCCGATTAAAGCAGATGAATCTGTGGTGAAAGGGTACTGGCTGTTTGACCCGGATGTTTTAGAAAAAGATGACGCATATATCGATGATGCAGTAGAATTTTGGGATGTAACCTGTCAAGAGGATTGGGAAGCATGTGCACTTGCACAGGAAGGGAATGAATCCCGTTCCTATAAAAATGGCGGTACGCTGACGCCAATCGATTGGCGAGTTGCCAATTTTAAAAAGTACGTGCAAAACGAAATGGAAAAGAACTAAACGATAGGTAGGGATATAATGGTGGGAAACGATTTTAACATCATTATATCCCTTCTTCCAAAAACGCTGTTTTCGTTTTGAGAAGCTATCGAGGAGGGAGATGAGAAAATGACAAATCAGACAGAAAACCTTCCGTTAGAGGAAAATAAGTATACCTTTGCAGCAGCAAGTGATTCAGTTAAAGAAGGGGAAATGATTGATATATTTCTTGGAAAAGAAACCGTAGTTCTGGCAAGAGTAGACGGTTCCGTGTATGCGGTAGATGGCATTTGTTCGCATGCCTATTCAGAAATGGTGGATGGGGAACTAGAGGACCATTGTTTATATTGCCCGCTTCACTTTGCTTGTTTTGACATTCGTGATGGCTCTGTATTAGAGGGGCCAGCTGTTACGCCATTGTCTGTCTATGACGTAATGGAACAAGACGGCTCGATATGGATAAAAGCTTTGGATATATATGGAGAATGATGAAGCGAAATAATTTAATATGATACAGAAATGTAAAATATATTCCGTTTTAAAGAAGATTGGAGAGGATGAATGATGACTAACTCTGCTGAAACGATTATGATTGTCGGAGCTGGTATAGCAGGAATACATGCAGCCGAAGCGCTGCGTAATGAGGAGTATGAAGGCCGAATTGTGTTAATTGACCGAGATACAGAGCTGCCGTATGACCGCCCGCCGCTTTCAAAGGAATTTATGCTGGGTGAATCCACAGAAACGGATATCGCTTTGCATACGCAAGAAAATCTTGAAGAGCTGCAAATCGATTTGAAGCTTGGTGTTGAAATCGTTTCGATTGATTCAGAGAAGCAAAGCGCCGTTTTATCAGATGGAGAAACAATAAACTGGGATAAGCTTTTATTAACGACAGGTTCCAGCTTAAGAAGGTTGCCGATACAAGGATCTGATCTGGAAGGTGTTCACTATTTGAAGACATTGTCTGATGCAAAAGCAATAAGGGGGAAATTGGATGATATTCAACAGATTGCTATTGTTGGAGCAGGTTTTATTGGAGCAGAGCTTGCATCTTCATTCAAAAAGCTGGGTAAAGAAGTAACTTTGTTGGAGCGTGCACCACTCCCTTTAGCTCACATTCTAGGTGACGAAATGGGAGAATACTTCCTTCAAATGCATCAATCTGAAGGTGTAGAAGCTATTATGGAAGATACCGTTGTACAATTCAATGGAGAGACACAGGTTGAAGAAGTTTTGACAGAGAAAGGGAAATCGATTCCTTGCCAGGCAGTTATTGTAGGTGTCGGAGTTATCCCAAATACAGCATTGCTTGATAAAGAATTACAGATTGACCGTGGTTATATTGTTAATGAATTTGGTGAAACGTCATTACCAAATGTATATGCTGCCGGGGATTGCGCGATGTGGCCATTTTTAGGAAATAACATTCACATAGAACATTGGGATCATGCAATCAATCATGGTAAATGTGTTGCGAAAAATATGCTGGGAGGAGAGCAAACCTCTTATTCTACCGTTCCATATTTTTGGTCCGATCAATACGATTACCGGTTACAATATTTTGGACATACGAAAAATTGGGAAACGACAGTGTTACGGGGAAATGTAGAAGATAAGGAATTTAGCTATTTTTATCTAAATAAAAGTAATGTAATCGAGGCGGCTTTACTCGTAAATCAACCCAAAAATGCTTTGGCGGTGCGCAGATTAATTAACCAGCAGAAGCCTGTAGTTCCAGAGCTATTACCTAATACGGATATAAAACTGAAAGAGTGTATGTATGTAGAGGTGGATTAGGGTTATCCTTCTTCATAAAGTCGAAAATAAAAAGCAGCTCTGAGGAATAATAAATTCCAAAAAACAACTTCCTAAAGTGTAGAAAATATGGAACAATATTATTTATATTATTCCTCAGAATTGAAAAGAAATACGTTGGATGAAATTTTGTCATCCAAGTATTTAGAATATTTTTTAATTTAGATTAATACTAGCTGGTACAGTGAAATGTTTTAAAAGGAGAGAAACGATGAATACAATACCAAAAAAAATGCGTGGAGTATATTTAACAGGGAATGGCGGGTTTGAAAAGTTAGAATACCGTACAGATATTGATGTACCAACTCCAAAAGCAGGAGAAGTACTGGTGAAAATTGGCGGAGCAGCTGTAAACAATACAGATGTGAACACACGTATAGGGTGGTATTCAAAAAGTGTAAAATCAGAAACGAATGAAGGAGGAGCATCAGGATTCAAGGAAGAAGTGACAGATGATGGTTCATGGCTCGGGAAGGCGATGGAGTTCCCGAGGATTCAGGGGGCAGATGGCTGCGGCACTATAGTCGCTGTCGGAGAAGGTGTCAGTCAAGACAGACTTGGCGAAAGAATATTAATACGTTCCGTGCAACAAAGAGAAACAAGTGAAAATGGGTTAGAATCAATTACATTTGGTTCAGAATGTGATGGAGCTTTTGCCGAATATGCAACTGTATTGTCAGAAGAAGCTTTTGTAATCAACTCCAGTTTATCTGATAAGGAACTTGCCACTTTTCCTTGTTCATATGGAACCGCTGAAAACCTTATTTCCAGAGTGGGAGTCAAAAAAGATGATGTCGTTCTGGTAACTGGTGCTTCAGGGGGAGTTGGCGCTGCGCTCGTACAGTTAGCGAAAGTAAGAGGTGCAAAGGTTATTGCTGTTTGCGGCAGTGATAAAGTAGAAAGAGTTAAAAGCTACGGTGCTGATGAAATTATCTATCGAGGGGACAGCTACGTTGAAAAAATTGGAAAAATGAAGGTGGATGTCGTTTTAGACGTAGCTGCCGGAAAGATGTGGCCCGAGCTTTTAGACGTTTTGAAGAAAGGTGGAAAATACGGCGTTATTGGAGCAATTGGCGGACCGCTTGTAGAGCTTGATGTTCGGGATCTTTATTTAAAAGATTTAAGTTTGTTTGGTAGTACCTATCAAACAAAAGAAGCTTTCCAGAATCTGATTCGTTATATTGAAGAAGGGAAAATCAAACCAGCCGTAGCAAAAGAATTTCCATTAAAAGATATTGTAGAAGCTCAAAAAGCTTTCTTATCTAAAACACTAGCTGGTAAATTTGTAATCGATGTTACTGCGGAATAGTTACACGCGATTAATAATTAAGAATGAAAAAGCTGTCTATAGGGGGGATTTCCTGTGAGAATTAAAAGATCGTTTGATGCGATAGAAGTGCATGCCGGGTTACCTAAGAGGGTTGTTACTTCAGGGATTCCGACAATTCCGGGAAAATCAGTATACGAGCAAGCGCTTTGGCTTGAAGAAAATGATGACCAGCTGAGAAAATTGATGCTTAGGGAGCCTAGAGGGTACCCGCCTATTTGTTGTAACCTTATTGTGCCTGCAAAGCATCCAGATGCAGATGTAGGATATATTATAATGGAACAGCTGGAATATCCTATGATGTCTGGCGGCAATACAATAAGTGTTGCAACAGCACTTTTGGAAACTGGTATGATACCAATGCAGGAGCCTGTCACAGAGTTTGCTCTTGAAGCACCTGCAGGAGTCATTCCCATTACAGCAGATTGTAAAGATGGTAAAGTAACGCAGGTTTATTTTGATAATGTGGCATCTTATGCGGTCCATATCGATGCAGAGATTGATGTTCCTACCCTTGGTAAAGTAAAAGTCGATGTGGCCTGGGGCGGAATGTACTATTGTATTATAGATAGCAGACAATTTGATTGGCTTGAACTTGTACCAGATCAAGGGAAAGAAATAACAAGAATTTCCGCTCTTTGTACACAAGCAGCAAAGGAGCAGCTTGAAGTCCCTGAACATCCGGATTATCCAGGTATTGGGATTACGATTTCCATAATGCACGGGCCAACAGATAATCCGAATGCAGATTCTAAAATTGTAAATACGATGTATACCGGTGAAATTGATTTTAATGACAAAAGTACATGGACTGGTGCTCTGGATAGATGTGCATGTGGAACCGGAACTTCTGCTCTAATAGCTGTTAAACACGCTAAGGGAGAATTAAAAGTAGGCGACAGGTGGAGAAATGAAGGGCTGATCGGTATTATTTTTGAAGGAAAGATTTCAGGAACTTCAAAAGTTGGGGAGATGGATGCTGTCCACATAAAAGTAGGGGGGCAAGCATGGATCTATGGATTTACAAAGTATATTTTAGATGAAACGGATCCATTCACAGAAGGATATACCGTAGGAGATTTATGGTGAATGTTCGGAATATTGGGAATGGTGTTTGGTTAATTAAATAATAACAGCCAGTTCATTTTGATCTGTTAGCTAAGAATAATAAATTCTGGTATTACTGGAGAGATAATAAAGGATGAATCAAAGGCCGGCATAAATAACCTCATATTTAAACTGAATTTAAAGAGAGAGGCGGAGGGGGGGATTACATGAAAGTTCTTGTAATAGGAGCAAATGGTCAAATTGGAAAGCATCTCGTAACCCAGTTGCAAAACAATAATGAGCATACGGTACGGGCAATGGTCCGGAAGGAAGAACAGCTGGGGGCATTGAAGCAAGCAGGAATAGAAGCGGTTGTGGGAGATTTGGAAGGAAGTGTGGATGAACTGGTCAAGGCGACTGAGGGCTGTGAAGCAGTTATTTTTACAGCTGGATCAGGAGCCCATACTGGACCGGATAAAACGATGTTAATTGATTTGGATGGAGCTATTAAATCAGTGGAAGCTGCTGAGAAAGCAAAGGTAAAACGATTTGTTATGGTTAGTGCCCTCCACAGAAATAAAAGGGAAAACTGGCCGGATAAACTTGCCCATTATTCAGTGGCAAAACATTATGCGGACAGGTTTCTTCAAGCGAGTGGTTTGAATTACACGATTCTCCGCCCGGGCGGTTTGTTAAATGAACCGGGTACAGGAAAAATTAAGGCAGCAGATTATGTAGTTAGAGATACAATTCCACGAGAAGACGTGGCACAGACTGCTATTGCAGCTTTAAATGAAGAAAAAACATATCATCGTGCATTTGACCTTGTTACAGGTGAGACAGAAATAAAAGAAGCGCTAAAAAATATCTAGATGCAGGGGTTACAATTATAACCCCTGCAAACGGTGTTGTGCCAGCCGAAATCAACCCGTATCCCGGTTATCAAGTGCCGCGATGTGAAGCAATTAAACGAGAAACAATGATTGCTGCTGGTGCTGTTGGACTGATCACAACTGGCATACAAGCGGAAGAAATATAGGATTTTTTCACAGATGGCTTGAGGGTAAAATCTTTTAATATTCATTTTATTTCAGGAAAGCAGAATGAAATAAGAAAGACCATGACTTCAAGTAGATTACCTAGCTAAATATATTCATTTATCTAGCTGTACTATAAAACGATAAATCAGAAAGTTAGGACTTTTTAAATTGGTTTAGGAGGATTATTATCAAACAACATATCGTTTTAAGAGTTTCAATAATCATTTCTTGCTGTTTAATTGTTCTGGGTCTCTTATTTAGAAATTGGTTAGAAAAAATGGCTCCAACGTTTTTAAGTTTTAACGTTAATTACTTTGGAGTTTTTTATTTATTCTCAGGCTTCATCGTTGTAGGAATATGCGCATATTTAGCTTTTTCGAAATTTGGAAATATTAAATTAGGAAAAGATACCGAGAAGCCTGAGTTCAGCACTGTTTCATGGATCTCAATGTTATTTGCAGCCGGTATGGCGATAGGTTTAGTATTTTGGGCAACTGCTGAACCAATTACTCACTATTTATATCCGCCGCAAGGGGAAGGCTCTACTGCAGAATCTGCAGATACTGCAATAAAATATACTTTCTTCCATTGGGGACTCCAGCCTTGGGGGTTATATGGGATTATTGGGCTGGGTATGGCTTACTTTCAATTTAGAAAGGGGTTGCCTGCTAGATTTAGTTCTATTTTTTATCCGCTTTTAAAAGAAAGAATATACGGTCCAATCGGAAACGCCATCGATATATTTGTAATCATCATCTCTGCTATCGGTTTAGCGAATTCGTTTGGATTAGGAGCCTTACAAATTTCTGAAGGGGCTAATATAGTATGGGGATTATCTAATACAACAGCTGTTTCCATAGTAATTATAATCATTGGTACCATATTATTTATGATGTCTGCAGTTACCGGACTGAAACGCGGCATCAAGTATCTCTCTAATTTTAATATGCTACTCGCTCTTCTCGTTACATTATTTATATTTGGTTTCGGACCGGCTAAACATATAATTGATGTGTTTATTACTGGTACTGGCGGTTATTTAAATGATTTTTTATCCATGAGCACCAGATTGGCTCCGTTTAATAGTGAAGAACAAAATTGGATTTCAAATTGGACCGTGTTTTACCTTGCATGGTGGCTGTCATGTGCGCCGTTTGTTGGGGCATTTATCGCAAGAGTATCCAGAGGACGAACAATTAAAGAGTTTGTGCTGGCAGTACTCGTTGTGCCTTCACTTATGTGTTTTGTATGGTTTTCTGTATTTGGAGGGACAGGTATTTACCTGATACATGAATTGGGGAATACGGTGTTAGGAGATATTGTTAGCTCAAATGTTACTACTGCGTTATTTGCATTTCTTGATTATTTTCCAATGAGTTCTTTCACAAGCATTCTAGTTATGCTGTTAAGCTTAGTCTTTTTTATCACACAAGCAGATTCTGGAGCGTTTGTGTTAGCTATGTTCAGTTCAGAGGGGAGCCTTAACCCGCCTAATAGAATAAAGCTGATCTGGGGAGGTGTTCTTTTTAGCTATGCAATTATTTTAGTTATAGCCGGAGGATTAGAGACTGCGAAATCAGTACTTATAGTCTTCACGTCGCCGCTTGCTTTATTAATTTTAATCATGTGTTACGCAATTTTAAAAGGTTTAATAAAAGATGAGACTGAAATAAAAAGTGAGTATGCAGAAGAGGGGAAGGAAGTTAGCTGACTTAAAAATAAAATGAAGGAACATTTAATTGTAAACGCTTACTATTTTAGAAGTGCTATTAAACTTGTCTTTGTTTACATTAAAAAAGTATTAGAAAGGACTGTCTATGTTTAAAAATAATGTAATTTTACGTATTTCTTTAATTATTTCTTTAATTTTTATAGTCTTTGGCGTTGTATTCAGGAATTGGCTAGAAAAAACTGCCCCAGCTTTTTTAAGTTTTAATGTAAATTATTTTGGTCCGGTTTACCTTGTAGCTACTTTACTAATTGTGATTACTTGCATTTATCTTATGTTCTCAAAATATGGTTCTATAAAATTAGGAAAGGATGCTGATAAACCTGAATTTAGTACTTTATCGTGGATATCCATGTTATTTGCTACGGGGATGGGAATCGGGTTGGTATTTTGGGCTACTGCTGAACCAATTATGCATTATTTGTCACCTCCGTTTGGTGCAAGCTCGACTGCTGAGTCAGCTGATCTTTCAATACAACATACATTTTTTCATTGGGGGCTGCATCCGTGGGCATTATACGGATTAATTGGTTTAGGGATGGCTTATTTTCAGTACAGAAAAGATCTGCCTGCTAGAATAAGTTCTATATTTTATCCTATTTTAGGCGATAGAATTTATGGTCCAATAGGTAAGTCAATCGATATTTATGTCATATTTGTCACAGTTATAGGACTTGCACAAGCATTTGGTTTAGGGGCAATCCAAATTTCTGAAGGTGCAAATTTTCTTTGGGGTTTTTCTAATACGATGGCTGTTTCTATATATATTATCATTTTTGGTACGGTGGTATTTATGGTATCCGCTATTTCAGGTGTCCATCGAGGAATAAAAAACCTTTCTAATTTTAATATGGTGTTAGCATTTAGCCTGATGCTGTTTATTTTTATTTTAGGTCCTACGAAACAGATAATCGATATTTTCATTAATGGTACAGGAGGGTATTTTAGTAATATATTGCAAATGAGTTTAAGATTGTCACCCTTTGACGGAGACCAGCAAAATTGGATTTCGAACTGGACAATATTTTATCTTGGATGGTGGTTGACCTGGGCTACGTTTGTTGGTGTATTTATCTCTAGAGTATCGAAAGGCAGAACAATCAGAGAGTTTGTTGTTGCAGTTTTATTCGTCCCTTCCATGTTATGTTTTATTTGGTTTTCAATTTTTGGAGGTGCAGGCATACATCTTATACACGATCTGGGTAACATGGCATTAGGAGATGCCGTCAATTCAAACGTTACCTCTGCACTATTTTCATTCCTTGAGTATTATCCGATGAGTTTTTTAATCAGCACTTTAATGATGATATTAAGTTTTATTTTCTTTATCACGTCAGCAGATTCGGGAACCTATGTACTGTCAATGTTTAGTTCTGAAGGAAACATTAATCCTGACAATAAGTTTAAGGTTATATGGGCAGTAATTATTTTTAGTATTTCCATCGTATTTATAATATCTGGGGGATTAGAAACTATAAAAACAATTGTAATCGTAGTATCCTCCCCGTTTATTATATTGATGTTATTTATGGTTTATACAGTTTTAAAAGCATTAAGAAGCGAATTTAAACATTCAGAAACAAAAGAGGATGTTAAATCGAAAACTGGCTAAAAGAGATAAAGTGCCGATTGTGTTTTCAACTAAATAGTAAGTAGCGGATTCTGATTCATTATTAAATGTAGAGATAAATTTATAAGCGTGTGTCTATGCAGAAATAAATGAAGATAGCCTATTTTATTAAAATTTCAATTAAGAAAGGCAGACAAGCAGCATTCGCAAAAAAAGCGTATGCTGCTTTGCTTTTTTTATAGAAAGGTTATTATAGGTAATTTTGTGTCATTTGTTTGTTCTTTCCCGACTATTCTTGATTCCAAATTGAAAAACCTTTATAGTAGTAACGTAGTTCTGCATAATTAATAAAGAGTAAGGGAGGGATTCCAAATGTCAAACAAAGAAATTCAAATGCAGCGCATGTGGCAATATTTCGTGGATGCTACAGTTGAAATTATTGAGCAAAAGGGCATTGAAAATGTTACTATACGAGAGATTGCTACGAAAGCAGGATATAATAGTGCCACTATCTATAATTATTTTCAGGAAGTTTCTCACCTCATCTTTTTTGCAGCACTGAAATATTTAAATAAATATATTGAAGGTCTTCCTGAATATATGGAAAAGGAAGAAAATCCTTTGGATAAATACTTATTGAGCTGGGAAAGCTTTTGTAAACATTCTTTTGAAGATCCGGAAATTTATTATGCTATCTTTTTAGCTGATCTGGGAGAAAATCCAGAAGAATTATTGAAATATTATTATAATGTCTACCAATCAGATTTATACGGAGAGGTTTCAGAAGATATAAAGACTATTATAACGGATTATAACCTTTCATCGAGAAGCCGAAATGAATTGTATAAGTCTGTTCAGGAAGGTATGTTATCTGAAGAAGCAGCTGCTATTATTAATGAGAGAACAGTGCTGGTATGGCAGGGGATGTTAATCACTGTATTGAATAACCGGCGTCATTTGAATGCAGATGAAGCAGCAGAGAAGACGATGGAACATATAAAAGGAATTGTAAACAACTATACCTTAGCCAAGTAGTGGATTCGTTCATTATTTAGATACCTTGTATTAATAGGATTTAAATAATGAACGATTTTTTTGATTTCAAATCCAGAGAATTCTTAAATGAATTCATCTTTATTTGCAACGAAAATCTCACTTCCTTATAATTATATTACATAAGTCAGATACAGACGCTTTATAATCATTGAGCTACCAGTAAGAATTATCCATTTAATATTATTTTTAGTATGTTCCATACAGTTATTTCTCTATTATGGAAATGAGAAATAACTAGAATAGAAGGATAAATAATTTACCTGGAGGGACGCTTATGCCTTTTAACATCATTCAAAGTGATATTACAAACGTCAATGCAGCTGCTATTGTAAATCCTGCTAACGCTACATTGCTTGGAGGAGGCGGGGCTGATGGAGCAATTCACCGGGCGGCAGGACCTGAACTGTATGAGGAATGCCGGACCCTTGGCGGCTGTGAAACAGGTCAAGCAAAAATAACAAAAGGCTATCAGCTGCCGGCTGAATATGTTATTCATACTGTCGGACCAGTTTGGCATGGCGGGCAAAAAAATGAAGAAAAGCTATTGGCCGACTGCTACAAGCATTCTCTTGCTTTAGCGAAGGAGTATCAAGTGGAAAGTATTGCTTTTCCGCTTATCTCTTCCGGCGTTTATGGATATCCAAAGGAACAAGCGTTTAATATTGCTGTTTCAGTCATTGATAACTTTCTATCAGAGAGTGAGATGTGTGTGTATCTTATTGCGTATGACGAAGAAACCTTTACCTTATTCCAAAAATGGTATGCATCCACTGGAAAATAATAATCATATAGAGTAATTCAGTCCCCTGGTGTAAGAAGGAAAAATCTAACACCAGGGGCGTTTGTATTTACTGAGGCGTTTTATCGTGAGGCTTTGAATATCACAATTATTTTATAGTAATTGTGATAAGATAATAAATAAATTATTTATTTAGATTTTTAGAAAAGTGGTGAAATGAATGGACGAAAATTTTAAGGATATTCATAAAGCAAAAAAACTGCTGGAAATAAATAAAATGCTGACAAAGTCATTAAAAATAGAAGAAATCCTAAAAAGTGTTATTATAGCAGCCACGGAGTTAATTGATGTGTCAGGGGTTTTTATTATCTATTTATATGATGAAAAAACGAAAACACTTAAATTTGCTGAAGGGCAGGATGTGGATAAGGAAGCTTTTGAAAAAATTGCATTCGCTCCCGGTGAATCGATTGCTGGCAGGGTATTTCAAGAAAAGAAGTCAAAACTATTCACTTCGGAGAAAGAAATTGACGACTATATGAAAAATATGACCGCCAGAAATTATCAATATTATTATAAAGGAATCAAAGAAAGAAAAATAAAAAGCACATTTGTTGTTCCGATTGTAAATAAGAACCGCTGCTATGGCATGGTTGTTGTCAATAATTTCAGCCGAAATAATATATTTACTAAAGAGGATATGCAGGTTATTGAAGCAGTTGCTGATCAAACGGCAATAGCAATAGATAATTCAAATGTTTATCAGGATTTAAAAGAGAAAAATAATTTACTTAGACAATCGTATGCTATTCATAATCAATTTTATGCATTAATTATTGAAGGGCGAGGAATTGAAAATGTCATTGCTTTATTAGAAAAAATTATTGAATCACCGGTTCAGTTTGATCGTGAGATAGAAGAACCATACAAAGAAAATATTTTTCCTATCGTAAGAGGAAATGAGAGACTGGGATTACTGAAATTTGAAAAAGCTTTTAATGATTTTTCTTATATGAGCAAAATTGCTATTGAACAGGCAAGCCTTCCCATTGCATTAGAATTGATTAAGAATAATGCGCTTTTTGAAAAAGAAATCCATTTCAGAGAAGAAGTATTTAATCAATTAATGGAAGGAATTTCAGATAGAGATTTGCAGCATGCTTTACAATATGTGAAATGGAAGAAAGATTGGAATGTGCAATGTATGATAATGGAAGGGAAGGATAAATCATTATGGCAGTTAGATAAATTAATAGAAAAGGAACGATTTATCCAATCAATAGAGCGAATTAGTCAGTCGCTGGGAATAGACAGTTTAATCTTTACGCGTACATTTCAGGTAATTGTTATTGTACCGGAACCTAAAAAGATTCGTTTACACGAGCTTATCAAACAAACACAAATGTATTGGAGCAACATGGAGATTATTTATGGTATTGGCAGAGAGACAAACATAAAAGACTTGTCTATTTCTTATCAGGAAGCAATCCGTTCCATTGGATATGCCAAACACCACCAGATGGAGATAGTTGAATATGCTATGCTGGGAGTTGAGCGGCTTCTATATGAAGTAGACGAGGATGTTTTGAAAATGTTTATGCATGATAAGCTGCAGCATTTATATTCACTGGATGAAAGCTTTATTGAAACACTTCAAGTATTTATCCATTTAAATAAAAATCATAAACAAACGGCTGAGCATTTGCATATACATGCCAATACACTTTACTATCGTTTACGAAAAATAGAGGAAGCATTAGACATCCAATTTGATGATGAGAAGGATTGGATTGATTTCGTGATAGCCTTTCGTCTATATGTGGCGAGCAACAAAAAAGATGGGTAATCTTTGTTGCTCGCCCTATTTCATTTTAAGCGCTTTCATTTTAAGATGAAATATATCAAGCATTCAAAGGAGGCTATTTAGAAATGAGCAATACGTATTTTAATTTTATAAATGGGGAATGGGTTCCATCAAAAACAAATGAAACATACGCAAGCATAAATCCTGCAAAAACAGATGAAATACTAGGCTTTTTCCAACAATCTAATGAGGAAGATGTCGAGTTAGCTATACAAACTTCTGAAAACGCTTTCTCAAACTGGTCGCGCACAGCAGCTCCGAAAAGAGGGGATGTCATTTTTAATTTGATTCAGCTTCTTGAAAGCAATAAGGAAGAATTGGCTGTCATTATTACAAAAGAAGTTGGCAAGTCACTCCGGGAGGCACATGGAGAAGTACGTAAAACGATTGAGGCGATGAAGCAATTTAGCGGAGAAGCAACCAGGCTGACAGGTGAAACCATACCTTCTCAGGATAATGATATCTTCGGCTACACTGTTCGGGAACCGCTTGGGGTGGTTGGTGTGATAGCTCCTTATAATTTTCCGTTAGGTATCGGGATTTGGAAAATTGCTCCAGCAATTATCGCAGGAAACACTGTAGTCTTTAAACCTGCAAGTAATACGTCGCTAATTAGTGTGAAAATCATGGAATTATTTGAAGAAGCTGGGGTACCTGCTGGAGTAATTAATATGGTGACGGGACCCGGCGGGGTGATTGGGAGCGCTATTGGAAATCATCCGAAAATCAAAGCTGTATCGTTTACAGGATCAACGGATGTAGGATTGGCACTTGGAAAAGCTGTAACAGCTCGCGGAGCAAAAATGCAGGCAGAAATGGGCGGAAAAAATCCTTCTATTATTCTTGAAGATGCCAATATGGATGAAACGGTTGAAAATCTGGTGATTAGCGGGTTTTTAGATAATGGACAGCGTTGTACAGGAACCAGCCGCGTGATTGTATTAAAGTCCATCGCAAAAGAATTAATTGAAAAACTCGTAAAACGGGCAGAAAAATTAGTTATTGCTGATGGATTTACAGAGAACGTAGACAATGGTCCGGTAATTGATGAAGGGCAGTTAAACACCTATTTACATTACGTTCACTCTGCTATAGATGAAGGAGCCACATTGGAATATGGAGGAAAGCGTTTGACAGACGACGGAAAGGACAAGGGATATTTTGTCTTGCCGACCATATTCAGTAATGTGACAAAGGAAATGACGATTAACCGGGAAGAAATTTTTGGTCCGGTAATAGGAATTACAGTAGTAGATACGTACGAGGAAGCAATTGAGCTGGCGAATGATAATGAATTTGGGCTTTCGTCAACAATATACACAAATGATATGAATAAAGCGTTTCATTTCATTCGTGAAATTGAATCAGGGGTTACACATGTGAACATCCCATCTAATTATTTTGAAAATCAATATCCTTTTGGCGGCAAAAAAGAATCCAGCATTGGTCCTCGTGAACAAGGGTCAACAGCATTGGATTTTTGGACAGAGTATAAAACTGTTTATATTAAAGCATAAAACGATAATAGATAGACGGCTCATATCCTGGAATGCACATCTATATTCTAATAAACCTGATGTTCCGTCTGTCTATTATTCAAATGAAGTCAACCAGGAAAGGGAGAGTTTCGTGAAAAATATAGGAATCGTCGGATGCGGATTAATGGGAGCTGGAATTGCTTCCAATTTATTAAAAAAAGATTATCATGTACATGTTTTTGATATTAATGATGAACTTGTACAGGCATTGACGGATAAAGGCGCCATTGGTGCTAAAAATATTAGAACATTAGCAAAATTGGTTGATGTTATGATTTTATCCCTGCCAGCCCCTTCAGTTATTCAGCGATTGATGACAGATCAAGAGCAGGGGGCATTTTTTGTAATGAAAAAAGGGGCTTATATCTTAGATATGAGCACAAATGATGTAGCAATCACAAGACAATTGCATGAAATCGCTAAAACATATGAAATCGAATATTTTGACTGTCCATTAAGCGGCGGTCCGGAAGGTGCTCATAACGGCACGCTGACGATTATGGCCGGGGGAAGCGAACAAGCTTTTCCAGAGGTATTACCTGTTTTAGAAGCGGTGGGGGAGAATATCGAATACGTAGGGGAAAGTGGTGCAGGTCAAATTGTGAAATTGTGTCATAACATGGTTGTTGGAGGAGTGATCACCTTGTTAAGTGAAGCGCTTATTACTGGTGAAAAGGCGGGTGTTTCCAAGGAGAAAATTGCTTCTGTTTTACAAAATGGATCTGCGCAAACACGTGTAATGGATGTTTTTGGGACAAATATGTTAAAAGATACATTCAATGATGTGAAATTTTCTTTAGCGAATATGATGAAAGATATGAATTTATACCGGGACCTTGCTGAAAGCCAGCAAATCCCGACGGTTTCCAGCCAGTCCGCCCATCAATTATTTCAACTCGCCAGCTTTAACGGGAAGAATCATAAAGATTCTACAGCTGTCTATGAAATGGTTAGGCAATTAAGAAAAGGAGAATTGCTGAATAATTAATAAAAAGGAGGGTTCCAAAATGAGTAAAAAATCCACTACAGTTATGGGGTTATGGAAGGATTGGCGTTTGCACGCTATCGTACTTGTCATTGTTTTGATAACAGAAGCAATTGGACAATTCAGTATCACGGTCGGCCCTGGAGTCATTTTACTTTTACCTATGCTATATGCCTTAATTATCGGGCTGATTTTATTTTTTACTCCATTGGTTAAAGAAGAGCAATCAAAAAATGCAGAGCCTATTATTGTGCTCGGAGTTGCTTTATTATTGGCAAAAATCGGAGTAATCATTGGTCCATCTTTGCCGGAAGTAATTGCAGCTGGCCCGGCATTACTCCTGCAAGAATTAGGAAATCTAGGGACAATATTATTTGCGCTTCCTGTGGCCATTTGGCTGGGGATGAAACGGGAAGCTGTTGGAATGACTCATTCGATTGGACGGGAACCAAACGTTGGATTGATTATGGACAAGTTTGGTATTAACTCTCCAGAAGGCCGCGGTGTTATGGCGATGTATATTTTTGGAACCGTATTTGGAGCCGTATTCTTGGGGCTGATTTCCGGTCTGCTTGCGACGATTACTCCACTTAGTCCGCTTTCTTTTGCCATGGCATCCGGTGTGGGAAGCGGCAGCATGATGGCAGCAGCCAGCGGTTCGCTTATAGCTGCATTTCCAGATTTAGAAACTCAAATTGTCGCATTCGCTGGAGCAAGTAATTTATTATCGCTTTCAACTGGACTATGGGTCAGCCTGTTTATCGGTTTGCCGCTGACAGAAAAAATATACCGTGTGATGACTCGAAATAGATCGTCTAAATGATGAGGGGGCTTAATGATGTTATTAAAAAACATACAAGAATGGACATTATTATTAGTTATTTTTGGGTTTACGGCCCTTATAGGAAATTGGGCAGGCTATGAAATTATGCCATTAGCAGCGCTTCCTG
Source organism: Oceanobacillus sp. FSL W7-1281 (assembly GCF_037969835.1). GTDB lineage: Bacteria > Bacillota > Bacilli > Bacillales > Amphibacillaceae > Oceanobacillus > Oceanobacillus oncorhynchi. The sequence continues at coordinate 1,672,118 of NZ_CP150214.1, forward strand.
GGATGATCACACTCATACTGATTTGTTTAGCTGGATTTATTTTAAGAGAACTTATCCCGGTTAATTTTCCGAGTATTGCTTATATTTCACTGATAGGCGTCCTGGTATCTATGCCATGGATGCCCGGTTCGGAGAAAATTGTTGAATGGACGAGTCAGGTCGAGCTTCTCGCACTTGCAACGCCTATATTAGCTTATGCCGGTATTGCCATCGGCCGTTCGTGGACAGATTTTGTGAAATTAGGATGGAAAACGATTGTTGTGGCAAGCTTAGTCATGTTAGGAACATTTATAGGTTCGGCATTGATTGCAGAAATTATATTACGATTCCAAGGAATTATTTAAATGATAAGTAGCGCTGTTCTTAAAGAATACGGTCTTAATGAATACAGCGAGTTATGTATAAATCGTGTACGGCATAAATAATCTTTTTAAATAACTCAACATTCACACCTAACAATAAGCATATATATTGCTATTCCAAGATGAACACGTTCCCCATTATCATACTTCCTTTGATTGCGTAAAGCTGTATAAATTTAAAGAGATAAGGAAGGAATTATTTTTTGTTTTCGTGTAGGCTATGATTATAAGCATTTTCTGACAGAGGGGAGTCTGCTATGAGGGAAGCAATTATGTTGATTGTCGATTTAATTAATGATATGCATGATGTGATTGCCAATACATTTGGTTCGAATATGACAGATAAAGAATTGCATTTCTGGATTTTTGGCATCCTGGGAATCGTAACTTTCTTTTTTGTCTATGTTGTTTTTAAAATTCTATCTAAAATAAAGTGGAGTATTGCCATTTTGGCTTTTCTCTACACCTTTACCGTAATGGTTGTCCTTGTATTTGCTGTGGAGATTCAGCAGGCCTATACACAACGCGGAAATATGGAATTCGCTGATGCCGTCATGGGCTTATGGGGCTTTATTGTCTTTTTTGCTGTTTATGCAGTGATTGGTATCATTGGTTATTTTATATATAAAGCGTTCAAGAAATAAGCAGAGCACCTTGTTAAGTCAGGCAGATAACAAGGTGCTTTTTCTATGACTTTCTTTGCGTTATTTCGATTGAAAAAGATTTGCTTTCATTGGAAATTAGGACTATATCCATGTATGTTAATGAAAAAGGGGGAGCTTCGGTATGATAGATTTAAGTCATAAACCTTGGCTGAAAGGTGAAAAAGTTACGCTTCGGCCGTTTAAGGAAGAAGATTTTCCTCATATAAAAGCATGCCTGACGGATGAGGAAGTTTTAAAATTAACCGGAAGCGATATGGATTTTGATTTTGAAGAAGAAGAAGAAAATATTCTTGGCTGGTACCGTTCAAGGCATATTCAAACGGACCGTCTGGACCTTGCTATTATTGATCCATTCCCAGACATTTTGGTGGGCGAAGCAGTAATCAATTTATACGACGAATCCACGCATAGTATGAATTTCAGAATACTTATTGGTCCACAGGGGAGAAATCGCGGCTTAGGAACAGAGGCGACACGGCTTCTTATCGATTATGTGTTTAAAAACACGACACTTCATTATCTGACGCTGGACGTTTTGGAATTTAATCCAAGGGCGAGGCATGTTTATGAAAAAATTGGTTTTGTGAAAGTCGGCATCAATGAAAACGAGCTGGAAATTGAAGGGGAATGGATCGATTCTATGCAAATGAAATTAACGAGGGAAATGTGGTTAAGCGAAGAAAAAACATAGCAGAATGCCTGCCATCAAATTATTTGTTTTAAGTGGAGAGTGTTATAATCTAGCTTAACAGAACAATTTTCAAAAAGAGGTGACAGGATAATGACAATCGTAAAGGGGAAACCGATGGAGCAATGGATCAGAGAATTTCCGGATCTGGGCCCCATCTTAAATTACACCCCGTTTTATTGGAGTAATCCAAATGTGAAGGATAATAAGGAAGCATTGCAAGACCAGCCGCTTCAATTAGAAGATATGAAAGATGCAGAGGAACGCTTAAAACGATTTGCGCCTTTTATAGCAAAGGCCTATCCTGAAACGGAAAAGGATGGGGGAATTATTGAATCCCCGCTGATAGAAGGGGAGCAAATCAAGGCCAGAATCGAAACGATTACAGGTCAAAAAATTCCTGGTGCATTTTACATAAAGCTGGATAGTCATTTACCAATTTCCGGTTCGATTAAAGCAAGAGGCGGTATTTATGAAGTGCTCAAATATGCAGAAACCCTGTTACAGGAGCATCATTTGTTATCTGAAACAGATGACTATAGTAAAATGACGGAAGCAACGTATCGGGAATTTTTCTCGCAGTATACGATTCTTGTAGGCTCCACAGGTAATTTGGGTCTGAGTATCGGCGTCATCAGTGCCAAGCTTGGTTTTCAAGTCATTGTCCATATGTCTGCAGATGCAAAGCAATGGAAAAAGGATTTGTTAAGATCGCGCGGAGTTCAGGTTATGGAGCATCCATATGATTATAGCAAGGCAGTGGAAGAGGGAAGAAAAGAAGCTGAAAATGATCCGAAAAGCTATTTTATCGATGATGAAAATTCTAAGGATTTATTTTTAGGATATACGGTGGCAGCTATTCGTTTGAAAAAGCAATTCGAAGAACAGGAAATTCAAGTGAGCCCGGAGAAGCCGCTCCATGTTTACTTGCCTTGCGGTGTCGGCGGAGGCCCGGGTGGTGTTGCGTTTGGTTTGAAGGTTATCTTTGGTGACGCTGTAAAATGTTATTTTGCAGAACCGACCCATTCCCCTTGTATGCTGGTCGGAATGATGACAGGACTGCATAATGAGATTTCCGTCAATGACTTTGGATTAGATAATCAAACAGCCGCAGATGGGCTAGCTGTCGGCAGACCCTCTGGTTTTGTCGGAAAAGTCATGGAGCCGCTGTTAGAAGGAATTTATACGGTGAGTGATGAGCAAATGTTTCGTCTAATTGCAGAAATGGCTGATGCAGAGGGCATTCATTTGGAACCTTCAGCTGTAACCGGATTGATGGGACCTTCCTATGTCGTTCAAAATGATTCGAAAGTGACCGATGGAGATACGCATTTAATCTGGGCTACCGGCGGGAGCATGGTGCCAGATGACATTCAGGAAGCGGAATATCAAAAGGGGCTGGAATATAAAAACAATCCTGATATAAGGTGATTATTGAACGAATAGAAAAAACGCAAATCAGACGCGCCAGCTGATTTGCGTTTTTTCTACATGGAGAAAGCCTTCTTTAGGCATGTTTATTTTTCAATAACCTGGCATTGAACGCTACAATAATCGTACTGAGTGACATTAATACTGCGCCAACGGCAGGATTTAGGACAATGCCCCAAGGGGCTAGTATTCCTGCCGCTAATGGAATGGCAATAATATTATAGCCTGCTGCCCACCAAAGGTTTTGAATCATTTTGCGATAGGTTAAGCGGGAAAGCTCTATAATGGAAACAACATCGACCGGGTCACTATTTACTAAGACAACATCAGCTGTTTCCATCGCGACATCTGTCCCGGCTCCGACTGCTACGCCTAAATCAGCAGTGGCTAAAGCAGGGGAGTCATTGATGCCATCACCGGTCATCGCTGTTCTTTTTTTATTTGCCTGCAGCTGTTTGATTTGATCGGCTTTTTGGTCTGGGAGCACCTCAGCGATAACGTGGTCAATGCCGATTTCTTTGGCCACGCCGGTCGCTACGGTCTGATTATCACCAGTCAGCATCTGTGCTTCAATGCCAAGCTCATGTAAACGGCGTACAGCTTCTTTGGAGGAAGCTTTTACTTGGTCAGCAAGGGCAATCATTCCAATGAACTGTTCTTCCTCCAGAACAAAAATTACTGTTTTACCTGCATCAGCAAGCTGGTTAAAAGCTTCTTTATCATAAGGGATTCCGTTTTTATCCATATAACCGGGGCTTACTGCTAAAAGCCAGGAACCTTCCAATTTCGCTTTTACACCTGCGCCTGTTATGGAATCAAAGGCTTCTGGTGTGGTCAAGTTTATTTGCTGCTTCTTCGCAGATGCAACAATCCCTGCGGCAATCGGATGCTCTGACTGTGCTTCAATAGAAGCTGCTTTTTGCAGGAGCTCTTTTTCGGTTATATTGCTGCTGGGAATAATATCTGTTACAGCAAATTCCCCTTTGGTCAATGTGCCTGTCTTATCAAATACAACTGTATCGATTTTTCGTGCATCTTCAAAGCCTGCACGATTACGGATAAACAAACCGTTTTGAGCTGACAGATAAGTGGAACGGGCAACTACCAAAGGAATTGCCAGCCCTAAGGCGTGTGGACAGGAAATGACTAGAACTGTTACCATTCGTGTCATCGCTTCTTCCATTCCATAGCCAAGGGAAATCCAAATAACAAATGTAAGGATTCCGGCAGTTATAGCAACATAAAACAGTAATTTTGCTGCACGGTCGGAAAGCTTTTGCGTTTTTGACTTACTTTCCTGTGCTTCTTTAACAAGCTGAACCACCTGTGAAAGATAGCCTTCTTCACTTGTTTTAGAAACCTCAATTGTCAATGAACCAGATGTGTTAATCGAACCGCCGATTGCTTCATCTTTTACTTGTTTTTCAACAGGGACCGATTCGCCAGTCAGCATGGATTCATCCACAGAGGATTGTCCGTTAATAATGATACCATCCGCTGGTATTTTTTCGCCTGGTTTAATCAACACATGATTCCCTTTTTTTAGCTCTGAAACGGCTATGACTTCGGTGTTTCCTGCTTTATCTATTTTCGTTGCCTCCTGCGGCATCAGCTCTACTAAAGATTCCAAGGAGTCAGAGGCTTTGCTGACAGATTTCATTTCTACCCAATGCCCCAGCAGCATAATGGCAATCAGTGTTGCTAATTCCCAGAATAAATCATGGCCTTCCAAACCCAATACAGTAGCGGCGCTATAAACATAGGCTACAGTAATTGCAAATCCGATCAGCGTCATCATTCCAGGAGATTTTTGTTTTAATTCGTCCACAGCACCTGTTAAGAATGGCCAGCCGCCGTAGAAGAAAATAATAGATGCCAGAATCAGCTCCACCCAATGATCCCCAGCAAATGTTAGCGAATAATTAAAGAACGACTGAATCATATCCGAAAGCAGAATAATCGGCAGCGCCAGTACAAGCGAAATGTAAAACCGCTTTTTAAAATCTGCAATCATATGCTCATGATGATCGTGATGGGAATGAGTATGCTGCTCCTCTTGATGATGTTCATGGTCGGAATGATGCGCGTTGTGATGATTATGTTGTTCATGCATTTGTAATCCACTCCTTTCCTTCTAGTTTTATTATACCCCTGCAAGGTATTTATGAAACATGTAATTATTCAATCTGGAGAGGGAATTTTAATGGTCAGCGAACTTTTGTTTGTACCTGCTGGAAGAGTATAAGGATTTCCCGCCCGATCTGCAGAAATACGTCCCTGATTATGAATTTTTTCTATACGATGTATCTGGTTATAAAGACGAAAATGTCCAATTGAATGTGTTCCTGCGGATTATTCTGATGGTGTTTTCGGGATATCCGCAAAAAGGATATCCACGCCGTGGTAAATACCATCTATCAGGCAGAGCAGAAGGTATAGCCAATACCACAATTCGATTAATCACAAAATTCGTAGCTCCACCTTCAGAAGATATAAAGAAAAAGATACACGAACAGGAAATAAGCACACTGGAAGCGATAGTGGATCATATAGATGAATTGAAAACCATAGAAGACGTCAAACAATACTTGAAATAGAAAAGGGATGGGATGTCTTGACCTGATGTTAAGAAGAAATACATCTCATATAAATTTGCAGTTCCATTTCATTTTTAAATATTGTATAATGTGATTATAAATTAGATTTCAATGCTATTTAAATAAATAAGGAGTGTGCTGTGTGAGTATTGTAGTAGGTTCTAAATAGGATAATTTAAAACGAAATAAATATGGAAATAATTAGGGTGAGTAGACCCTTTATTTGTAATGTATTTATTTCAACCTATGAAGATACCTGCTGAACTTATGAGCACCTCATCATAATCGTCTTGTCTCGTTGTGTTATCTGCTGTTATTCTGAAACAGATGTATATGACAGATGGGTTATTATGTCAAAAAGCTGCGGTATTCCTGCGGCTTTTTTTATTGGCAAAATTCATTCTCAAAATGGATGAGAAGATACGTATTGAAATCTAATGGGCAGGTATCTTCATTCATACGCTCCCTTGTAAACAAGAGAGGAATTTGATTACTTCAACGTATATCGTAAAGGAGAACAAAAAAATGAATGAGATAACCTTTGAGAAACTGCAATATAATGAATTAAAACAAATTATCAGATCTTATTGTATCAGCGGGCTGGGAAAGCAGTTGATGGATAATTTAAAGCCCAGCTCAAATATCAATGTGGTGAAAAGCAGATTGAATGAAACGACGGAAGCGGTGGCCGTTTTGAATACGAATAGCCGTGTTCCTTTCCTGGGCGTTTCCAACATTGAAAATATCATGCAAAATCTAGAAAAGGGAATCATCTTACAGCCGGATGATCTAGTGAATGTATCGGATTTCCTGCGGGGCTGCCGGAAAATCAAAAAATATATGCTCGATAAAGCATTTTTTGCACCTGTTTTAGCCTCTTATGCAAATTCAATGGCTGTATTTCAAAGTATAGAAGAGGAGATTGACTTTTCGATAAAAGGAAATCGAATCGATTCCGCAGCAAGCAAAGAATTAAAACGAATTCGAAATCATATCCAAGCTGTTGAGGCGAAGATGGAGGAACGTTTAAACCGATTTTTGAAAAGCAGTGCGTATAAAAAATATATCCAGGAAGCGTTTATCAGTAAAAAAGATGATCGTTACACGATTCCAATCAAATCTGCTTATAAGCATCATGTCGATGGCGTAATTGTAGATACCTCTTCCAAAGGCTCTACGGTTTTTATTGAACCTGCTGCAGTCAGTAAATTAAATAATGAACTCGCCGTCCTAAAAGCAGAGGAGCAAATGGAAGAATATCAAATTCTGGCAACTTTATCGGGGATGATTTTAGAAAATATCAGCGAGTTAAAAATAAATATGGAATTGATTGGCCAATATGATATGGTGTTTGCCAAAGCTAAATTTAGTAAGCAGATGGACGGAATTGAGCCCAAATTGAATGACCATGGGTATATGAAACTGATCGATTGTAAACATCCGCTGTTAACAGGGAAAGCAGTGCCTTTGAATTTTGAGATAGGTGAAGATTTCAGGAGCCTGATTATCACCGGACCAAATGCCGGCGGAAAAACCGTTGTATTAAAAACGATTGGGCTTCTGACATTATCTGTGATGTCAGGGTTTCATATAACGGCTAATAAGGAAACGGAAATCAGCTTATTCGAAACTATTTTTGTGGATATTGGCGATAATCAAAGTATGGAAAATGCGCTAAGTACTTTTTCTTCTCATATGCAAAATATAGCTGAGATTATGCAGCAGGCGAATCATCGTTCATTAGTGCTCTTTGATGAGATTGGCAGCGGAACAGAGCCGAATGAAGGAGCCGCTCTTGCTATCTCTATTTTAGAAGAATTTTATAAGATGGGCAGTATTACTGTTGCTACAACTCATTACGGTGAAATCAAGCGTTTTTCAGAAATGCATCCGGACTTCATGAATGCCGCCATGCAATTTAATAGTGAGACATTGGAGCCGCTGTATAAATTGATTATGGGGAAATCAGGAGAAAGTAATGCCCTGTGGATCTCCAGAAAAATGAATATGAAAGAACAAGTTCTTCAAAAAGCGAAGGATTATATGAATAATAAAGAATATCATTTCGAGCTTGTTAATCATAATAAAATTAGAAAGCCTAAGACAGTTAAACAGAAATCAGCTGTATTTACGGAGTATGAAAAAGGAGATCGGGTTAAGCTGTTGGAATATGATGATTTTGGAATTATCTATGAAGGAGCTGATTCACAATATAATGTGGTCGTTTTCTATAAAAATGAGCTGATTACGGTGAATGTAAAACGAATCTCCTTAGAGATTAAAGGGAAGGATTTATATCCGGCAGGCTATGATATGGAAACTTTATTCGAGGATTATCATTCCCTGAAAATGCAGCATGATTTTGAGCGGGGATCTAAAAAAGCATTGCGGAAGGTGGAGAAAGAGATTAGAAACAGGAAAAAGTAAGCTGACTATTTGTCTGTGCTGGCTATAAAAAAAGGTTAGGTATCTTCTGTTATTAGAACTGCCCGTAAACCTCCTCCTCCCAACAGAGAGTAAAAGCGAATTTATTTAGGCCGGAGTTTTACGGGCGTTAACTGCCTGAATGAAATTTTGTTCTATGAAATCGAAATGTTGCCAATCAGGCTCTTAAACACCTGATACAAATAGTGCCAAGTTGATGATTTCAATATGAATTTACAAGCAACAAAAAATATTTTTAAAATTCCCCCTTCCCATTCTTTGATAAATCTGATAAGATAGTGAAAATATCAAAATTGGAATGCAAGGATAAGGAATAGTACTTGACTGACTTGTTTACAGAAAGTTGCTGGCTGATGAGAAGCAACGACAGGGAAGCAGGGAACTCGCCTTAGAGCAGCCTTAGTGAAATCAAGTTAAGAAAGTAATTAAGGACGGAACCCCGCCGTTACACGGGAAGGATATAAGACAGTTTTGTCTGTATCTGGATAAGTGCATGGTAATTTGGTTTATCATGAAACCGGGGTGGTACCGCGTAAGAATAAGTCTTTCGTCTCCTAGCAAAATAATTTGCTGGAGAGGAGAGGCTTTTTTTATTTCAATTTAATTTGAGGAGGAATGTATCATGTTTAATCATCAAAAATACGGAAAACAATATTTTATGCCACCGACAGTATCTTATGACTGGGTGAAGAAAGAAACCTTGGAGAAAGCTCCAACATGGTGCAGCGTGGACTTGCGGGATGGAAACCAAGCGTTGCCTATTCCAATGAATCTGGAAGAAAAGCTGGAATTGTTCCAGTTATTAGTAGATATCGGCTTTAAAGAAATCGAAGTTGGTTTTCCGGCTGCCTCTGATACAGAGTTTAATCTTTTACGGAAATTAATTGATAATAATATGATTCCAGATGATGTAACAATTATGGTAATTACGCAGGCAAGAGAGCATATTATACGCAGAACCTTTGAAGCAATTCAAGGTGCACCAAGAGCCATCGTGCATTTATATAATTCCACTTCGGAAGCTCAGCGCAGGCAAGTATTTAAGAAATCTAAAGAAGAAATTAAACAAATTGCACTAAATGGAGCTGTTTTAGTGAAAGAGCTTGCGGAAGAAGCAGGAGGAGATATCTATTTCCAATATAGTCCGGAAAGCTTTCCAGGAACAGAGGTAGATTATGCTTTAGATATTTGTAATAGTGTATTAGATATTTGGAAGCCGACACCTGATCATAAAGCAATCATCAATATCCCGACCACTGTTCAAATTGCGATGCCGCATATTTTTGCTAATCAAATTGAATATATTCACAAAAATCTGGCTTATCGGGATGGAGTCACTTTATCGATTCATCCGCATAACGACCGTGGAAGCGGCGTGAGTGATGCTGAATTTGGCGTTTTAGCTGGTGCAGAACGAGTAGAAGGTACGTTATTTGGCATCGGTGAGCGTACAGGGAATGTCGATTTGATTACCTTAGCAATGAATATGTATTCCCAAGGGTTTGACCCAGAACTGGATTTCAGTCAGATGAATGCCATCCGCGAAAAGTATGAGAAGCTTACTCGAACAGAAGTGCATGAAAGACATCCGTATTCCGGCGATCTTGTCTTTACAGCCTTTTCTGGTTCACATCAGGATGCAATCTCTAAAGGGATGAAATACCGCCAAGAAACAAATACGGAAAAGTGGGATGTTCCATATATTCCAGTAGATCCAGTAGATATCGGCAGAAATTATCAGGCAGATGTTATTCGGGTCAACAGTCAGTCTGGAAAAGGCGGAATCGGTTATATCCTGGAAACGAACTTTGGTGTAAAGCTTCCGTATAAAATGAACGAAGCAATGGGATATGCAACGAAAAAAGTGTCTGATCAAACAAGCAGAGAGCTTTCTGCAGAAGAAATTTATCAGGTCTTTAGAGAAAATTATGTGGAATATCATCCAAACTTTGAATTAGTAGATTACTATTTCAATAAAGGAACAGGGCAGGAAGTTACGTTAACTATCCAAAAAGAAAATGAGCAAATCGAGCTGCAAGGAAAAGGAGCCGGAAGTCTGGATGCGATCAGCAATGCGTTGAAAGCGCACTTTGATATCGATTATGCTTTAGAAGTTTATGAGCAGCAATCTTTGGGCAAGGACTCCTCTGCAGAGGCTTGTGCACAGATTGGTATTTCCCATCAAGGTGAGATTTATTGGGGAGCAGGCATTCATGAGGATATCACCGCGGCATCTATTTATGCTTTAGTGGTAGCTGTGAATCGGCTGGAGGATGCTTTGATAAGTCAAAAAGAAACGGTGAAGTAATTTATTTTAGGAATCTCAAGTAAAACGAAGCGTATCAAGAGACTTCAAAAAAGCATCAATGAATGGAAGAGCTTCGCTTAGACATATGTTTAAGCGAAGCTCTTCTTCTTTTAGTTTAAATAGAGTTTCTGATCTTTGTAGTCTTGATAGGCATAATCAATCGTATACTCAAAATCATGATAATTTTCCCAAGTACCGATGAAACCAAATGGTACTTCTTTTAAATCATCTACTAACCTTAATCCATAATCAGTCAGATAGTATCTTTCATAATAAGCATTTACAAACGGAAAAATTTCTTTAGAGACATCTTCATCTGTGAATTTTCCATCACAATGTTTAATAAAAAATTCTATCCCGGACATTGTTTCGTTTCGTACAGCCTGGAGATCTTCATTTGCTATTTCTTTTTAACAATTCCCCTTCAAACTGATGTTGAATAATCCAGGTCAGAAAGAAGCCGATATGGTTTCCAGCATAATATTCAATTACATCCATATCTGTTTCTGTCAGTTCTTCCTCGTCTTTTTGAAATTTTTGCATATACGGTTCGTAAGCAGACGCGTGATGATAATCAATTCGATCAAAATACATGGTTTTATCCCCTTTAAATATATGTTATGTACTTCCAGCTTTTATCTAATAAGTGTATCATTATACAATAGTTATTTACAGTTATTCGACAGAATAGAGGGATGAAGACGGGCTAGTTTTTACTGTATTCAAGTGACAGGAACAGAAGTTAAAATTTAGCTGCATAACTGGATTAAAAGGGACGAAATGTTCAAAATGAATTAGATGTGACCGAAAAGAATGATGGTCATTTCTTGAGTTAACATAATGTTTATCATTATAATGAAACAATAGATAGCTTAAAATGTAGACAAAAAAACTAAACCAGCAGCTAAGAAGGATAGCAGAAAGGATTGAATGACAGGTATGTTAGTCAAATTATTAGAACCGCTAAATGTTCCAGATTCACTTATTGAAAAATTAGCAGAACGAATTAAACAGAAAGGGCATGAATTTGTTTACTATAATGAAAAAACAACCGATACGAAAGAACTGGCAAAACGGAGTGAGGGTGCAGATGTAGTCATGATTGCAAATAATCCGTATCCGACTGAAGTAATTAATCAAAATGACAATTTAAAATTAATCAATGTTGCTTTTACAGGAGTGGATCATGTAGGGATTGCAGATGCAAAAAATCAAGATATCCTCGTATGTAATGCAGCCGGATATGCCAATCAGGCAGTTGCTGAATTAGCCATTGGCCTGGTGATGGATTTGTATCGCCGCATAACGCAGGGGAATAGTGATATCCGTGCTGCAGATTATCCTGGAGCTTTTCAGGGAAAAGAAATCAAAGGAAAAACAGTCGGTATTATCGGTACAGGAAAAATTGGTATCGAAACTGCCCGTTTATTCAAAGCATTTGGTGCTAAATTAGTTGCCTCCAACCAGGCGAGCATCAATCCAGAAGCAGTAGAACTGGGCGTGGAGTATATGGATTTAGATAAGGTATTGGCTCAATCAGATATTGTAACCTTACATGTGCCGCTGGTGCCGAACACGAAGGGGCTGATTTCTAAAGAAAAACTAAGCTTGATGAAAGAAACAGCTGTTTTAATTAATTGTGCACGGGGGCCGATTGTGGATAATGACGCGTTGGCAGATGCGTTGAACAGCGGCAAAATCGCAGGAGCTGGTATTGATGTGTTTGATATGGAACCGCCAATTCCAGGAGATTATAGATTATTGCATGCGAAAAATGCCATTTTAACTCCTCATGTCGGCTTTTTAACAGATGAAGCCATGGAAGCACGAGCTAAAATTGCTTTTGATAATACGATGGCGTTTTTAGAAGGAGAGCCTCAAAACGTTATGAAGCGGTAAAATGGCAGCTACACTGCGATAAAAAATAATTTATCCATTTAGAAAGAAAGGCAGGGATGATTGTATTTATGAAAATAGATGCAATCATCCCTTTTTATGCTTATTGACGTGTTGCTACAGTGCCGGCAGAAGAACCGGCGTTTACTTATTTTCTTTTACTCTGTACCAATATCTATAAATTTCTGAAAAACCAATTTTGGAATAGAGTCTTAATGCAGGTTCGTTATTCAGCAGCACAGCCAAGTAACTGTATTTTGCTCCCTTATCTTTTCCCCATTTTAGTAAGTGCAATATCAGCTGTTCAGCGAATCCTTGATTCCTGTATTGACTAGCGGTGACAATATCGTAAAGCCCTATGTATTCCCTTTCGATAATACCAAGACCGCAGGCAATCACTTCTTCATTATAATAGAGGGATATAAAGCACTTTCGCGTTACGATATTGGATAGCATCTGCATCATGGTATCCTTATTTTTTTCTTCTACATTATTAAGTTGGCAAAAACGATCCAGCCACTCTCTGTTTATCTTTTCATCTATTATTACCCTATGTAGAGCCGGCTCGCTGATAGTATCTAAAGCTATAGTTTGGACGCTGGTATAGTCCACCATTGAATAAGCCTGTTCCTTTAATATATCATCTAAGTTTTCTGGCTGAACAAAAGGAGTGATTTTAAACGTAGGACGTAAATTATTATCTGAATAGATTTTCTCGCAAACGTCAATTTTTTGTTCCAATTCGTAAGTGGAATAGAAGATAGGCTGTATGGAATTTGCCCGTTTGGTATAACCATTCGCAAATCGCAGCACCCAGCCGTCATAAAGTAATGTAGATAAAGGCTGCCAATTGTTTAAAGATAATTCTTCAATCGTCTTATCATGCATAATATCACTCCGATAGCTTTTGAATTATTATACATTTATTTGTATAAACATTCAATGCGAAAAGGTATTCTTTTTTCGGTATAGTAACAGGCTTTTATGTCGTGTAATAACATCTAGAAGAATCATTGTAAAAAGTATTTGGTTATGATATTTTAAAGTTAGTCAGTTGAATAACTAAAAGGACGGTGTGCGAATGGCAAAACCTAATGGAGTCAGCAAGCAGGAGTTAATTCAATATGCCGAGGAATGTCTGGTTGAGAAGGGGACGGAGAAGTTTACTTTGAGAGCGGTAGCAGATACAGCTGGAGTAACTCAAGGGACGATTTATTACCATTTTCGGACCAAGGAACAGCTGCTCTTGAGCATTGTCGAGGACATATGTGAAAAAAGCTGGGATGAAATTTCTAAAAGTAATACCTATGTGCTAAAGCAGGCGATTGCTTCGGCTAAAAGCCGCTGTTCCTATAATTCCTTTTTTCATCAGCTGTTTATTTTAATGACAGCAGCCAGTTTTAAAAATGATACGATCAGAAATCAGCTGTCAGAGATTATGCAGGCAGAAAATCAAGCTTTATCCGAGAATCTATTAAAAATTTGGCCGGCATCTCCGGTGCAGGGTGTTTCCATGGAAGCATGGGGAATTATGTTTAATGCCATGGTGGATGGCTTGGCGATGCAGGCTTTATTGCAAAAAGATTTTCCAGTTGAAAAAGTATATCAGGAATTTGAACAGATTATAGAGGCTCTTACAAATTTAAGCGAGAAGGAGGCAGCAGAATGAAAACCTATTTGTTCACAGCAGCATGGGGGGCCATCGTTTGGGGCGCAGCTACCTTATTTTTCCGGATTTTTGGAGAAGCTGTTCTTTTTCCGCCTGGTACAGATGCATTTATGTATAGTTCCGGAGCACTTCTCGTTGGAACAGCCATTCTATTAACGCTAGTCATCTATCTTTATACTCTATTTGATAAAAAAGATTATGCCGCGATACGATTTGGAATTGTAGGCACCATGATTGGTTTAGTATTGGATAGCTTCGTTTTTTCAAATTATCAAATGATTTTTCCTGACTTAAACGAGCCACAGATCATTGCTTTTTCATCCTGGATGTCTTTTGCTTATGCCTTGTATTTAGTAATTCCCTTTTTATTTCAGCAGAAAGTCAGGCAAAAACAAGTTGTAAGAGGAAAGTAGAAGCTTTCATATCTTGCTTTTTAATTGGATTATTCTTTATTTCTTATCTTTCAGGTGTACAATGAAAGAAGAGGTGGTTGCCGTTGGATACAAAAATAACTGCAGAGCAGCGAAAGGCAATTATAAAAAATGATAAAGCGTATGACGGGCAATTCTTTTATGCGGTGAAAACAACAAAAATCTTTTGCCGCCCTTCTTGTAAATCCAGAATTCCCAACTTTGATAATGTTACCATTTTCAAAAGGGCAGAAGATGCTTTACAGGCTGGATACAGGCCATGTAAGAGGTGTAAATCTGGAGGAAGCAGTCTGCCGGATGAAGAATGGGTGATACAGGCGGAAAATTATATCCGGGAAAATTATGCAAAGCCCCTTACTTTAAGTGAACTGGGTGAAGCGGTTCATGGCAGCCCTTATCACCTGCATCGCGTGTTTAAAAAGATAAAAGGAATAACCCCTTTGGCTTATTTGCAGCAGATTCGGATGGAGAAAGCAAAGGAGTGCTTAATAGAAACGGATTTATCTGTGAAGGAGATAGCGCATCTTATCGGAATAACAAATCCAACTCGCTTTACGACACTTTTTAAAGAAAAGAATCAACAAACACCGCGTCAATTCAGAAAAGAGAACAGGGAGAAGGTGTCTGTAATGAAAGATAATCAAGAAGAAACACTTTATTATGGGAAATTAGAGCATAACGGCTGGTCGTTCTATCTTGCAGCAACTGATAATGGATTATGCTATGTCGGATCTCAAAAGAAAGAAATAGATGAGATAGAAAGCTGGGCTGAGAAAAAAAGAGCAGGTGCAGAGCTGGTACATGATGAACAGAAAATAAATGCTTATAAGGAGCAGCTGATTTCTTATTTGGACGGAGAAAGAAAAGAATTTAATGTACCCATTGATATAAAAGGGACTGCTTTTCAGGAAGCTGTCTGGGAAGCGCTGCAAAGCATCCCTTATGGGAAGACAGTTTCTTACATGGATATAGCGGAAAAAATAGAAAAGCCGCAAGCGGTAAGAGCTGTTGGTGCTGCAATCGGCGCCAATCCAGTAATGATTCTGGTCCCGTGTCATCGTGTGATTGCAAAGGATGGCAAGCTGACAGGATTTCGCGGAGGTATTCCGATGAAAGAACGTTTATTAGAGCTGGAGCGGAGATAAGCGCTTAGAGCATCTATTAGAATACGGAGAGAAGAAAAAGCATTAGAAGTCTGGCACAGCCAAGCTTTCTAATGCTTTTTCCATCTCACAGCTGCTGGAGATTATCCTTCATTTAGAGAAAATCCTGACAGGAAACTAACAGGTCAATCTTTTTCCATTGTATTTCCTCATCAATCGAGTTTCCTTCTTCCACAGAAGCGAAACCGCATTGTGGAGACAGTGCAATGTTATCGCCAACGACGGATTTGGCTTCCAGGTATCTTTTCTTGATATCATCATGTGCTTCCAATGCCGGATTTTTGGTAGAGATAAGACCGACGACAAATGTAGCGCCGGTATTTTTAAGCACTTCCCAAGGCGCAAAGGAACCGGAACGAGCATCATCATATTCCACAAAGAAACCGTCATAAGGAATCGTGCTGATAACTTCGGCAACCGAATCATAAAATCCAGAAAAAAGAGGGTTCCCTTTAAAGTTTCCTTTGCAGAAATGTGTTGCAATCGTCATATCTTCGGGTTTTTTCTCCAAAGCCTTGGCAGAAGCTCGTCTAAACCACTCTAAAACCTCTTCTTTTGTATAACCCAGAGCGGATACTTTTTCGTTGAATGTGTCATCAATCATATAGGTCCATGACGTATCATCGATCTGTAAATAACGGCATCCATGATCATATAAATCCTGGATGGCTTCCTGATAGGCTGTTCCAATATCCTCAATAACGAGGTCAATATCGATGCCATAATAGGGCGTATCCTTGATGCCGAGCTGAAGAAAATGATCAACCAGAATCATATTAGGTCCGGAGATAGATTTCTTAGCTTCCACACCATCATATTTTTTAGCGAGGCTATGTAAATAATCCCAGGCTTCTATTTCTGGATGATTCTTATTCTTGTCATAAGAAATTTTTCCTTCAATACACCCCAGCTCAATTTTGTTCGTGACGCCGTTGATTACTTTATCAAAATGCTTTGTAGTAAAACCGTCAAACTCTTTCAGCCAGTCAAGATGCCACCATCTGCGTCTGAACTCGCCGTCTGTAACAAACTTAAGACCATGCGCTACTTCCTTTTCCACCAAATCAGAAATGGCCTGATCTTCTACTTCTCTTAATGCGGTTAAATCGATTTCTCCATTGAAATATTTTGCACGGGCAATCTTAATTTCATCGGGTCTTAAAAAAGAACCTACAATATCGTATTTTATGTTTAACATCGCTGCAACTCCTCGTAAGTTATGTATTTACTTATGCTTAATAGATTAATTATATACAGAATAATAAAAGTCTGTAAAATACTTAAAACATATTGGTAGATATAGTTTTAACATATAGCGGGCATTCTGTTTAATTAAAATTTTTATCGGGAAAATTCCATTTAATTTTGAATAGATGTAATAGCTTGTTATAACAGGGTGAATGAAGAGATTTATCTTTAAGTGGAATATTTTTATTGATTTTCGATAAATAGTTATCTATAATCAATGTTAGTAATGAAATTTTAAATTGGAGATTAAAAAAATGAAAGCAATCAAACAGCTTATACGATTTGGTTATGAACAGGCACTATCCTGTATCTTTCCTGTCATTATTTTTGCGTCCTTAGCGATAACAAAGTTTATTGATTTACCTTTCCTGTCAAGATATGATTGGCTACTGATTATCTGTCTTGTCGCACAGGTTTTTATGATAGCCTCCGGATTGGAAACGAAAAAAGAGCTTGTCGTCATTACCTTATTTCATATCATCGGATTGACTTTAGAAATTTTTAAAGTGAATATGGGCTCATGGGTCTATCCGGAAGAAGCGTTTACGAAGATCTTTGGAGTTCCGCTATACAGCGGGTTTATGTATGCAAGTGTCGCCAGCTATTTATGTCAGGCTTGGAGAAGATTAGATGTTCGGCTGGTAAAATGGCCATCCATCTTTTTAGCAGGACCGCTGGCAGCTGCGATTTATTTGAATTTCTTTACCCATCATTATTGGCTGGACATCAGATGGTGGCTGTCTGCATTAGTGCTTATCGTATTTTTAAGAGCATGGGTGGACTATAAGGTCGGCAATAAACGTTATCGTATGCCCATCGTCCTTTCCTTTTTCCTGATAGGCTTCTTTATTTGGATAGCCGAGAATATAGCAACCTTCTTCCAGGCGTGGGAATATCCAAATCAGGCAGAAGCATGGAGTATGGTACATTTAGGAAAAGTAAGCTCCTGGCTGTTATTAGTCATTGTCAGCTTCTTGATTGTAGCCATGTTAAAGCAATCGCAAGCGAAGATAGAAGGATTATTGGAAGGAAGTAATCAAGGAATTGCCAGAAGTAAAAGTTAATTAAGAGAAGTATTTTATATATATAAACGAGGTGATTATGATGCAGAAAAGCTCAACGACATTTTTGAAAACAGTTATTTATTTAATGGGATTAATAATGATTGCCCTATCAGTTATTTTAATTCCGCAAATTATCATCCATATTTCGGATAGTTCTGCGATGGTTAAATGGATCATATATCCAATTGTAATTGGTGTTTTTTTTACAACGATTCCATTTTATCTGGCACTTTACCAAGCCTTAAAACTACTGAGGCTGATTGACCAAAATCAGACCTTTTCAGAAGAGGCTGTTTTTACTCTGAAAAGGATTAAACAATGTGCTTTAACAATTACTGGGATTTATATTCTGACGATGCCGTTTATTTATTTGTTTGCCGAGAAGGATGATGCTCCAGGTGTAATTATAATTGGCATGGTGCCATTGTTTGTTTCATTTGTTGTTGCTGTATTTGCTTCCCTTTTACAGAAGCTGTTTAAAAATGCGTTAGAAATTAAAACAGAAAATGATTTGACCGTGTGAGGGGTGATGATATGGCAATAGTGATTCATATTGATGTGATGCTGGCAAAACGCAAAATGAGTGTGACGGAATTAACAGAGAAGGTTGGTATTACCATGGCGAATCTGTCTATCCTAAAAAATGGAAAAGCAAAAGCGATTCGGTTCTCTACATTGGAAAAGATTTGTGAGGCTTTGGAATGTCAGCCAGGGGATATTTTAGAGTATGTGCCGGATGAGGAAGAAGGAGTTTGAGAGGTTTTTTCTAAAGTTATACTAAAATGAATCATTGGCTTCCCTTGATGAAGTTTATAAAAAAGTATAGGAATTGTCTAAAAGGATAATTTTTAGTGCAGCTCTATAATAAGAAACTAACAGCCATAAACTCAGGATTATTGAGGTTCATGGCTGTTTATTAATGTGATATAAAAGTGTTTGATGTATTTGACTTCAAATAATGTAAAGAGGTAAGATACTGTAATATCCTATTTCAGATAGTGAACCAATAATTTGTTTTGAAAATTATAAATGAGATTAGGAAACGGTTAGGAGTACGTTTATGAGAATTGCAGAAGCATTAAAAATTGGAGAGTTATCAGAAGGAACACTAATTACAGGGCATGAAGGTTTAAATAATATAATTAATTCTGTTGAAGTAATGGAGGTTCCTGAAGTGCTGGATTGGGTTACACCCGGTATATTGATTATGACTACTTTCTATTCGATTAAGGATGACGAAGAAAAGCAAGTTGACATTGTCCGTACTTTAATTGAGAAAGGTGCGTCTGGGATTGTAGTCAAGCTTGGAAGGTTTATTAATAAGCTTCCAGAAAAAATGATTGAATTGGCAAGCAGAAGAGATTTTCCGATTATATCTATTCCAAAGAATATTTCGTATATCAATATTCTGATGCCTCTATATGAAAAATTATATGAAGAGAAACAACTGCAAATTCAAACCCATCATCCATTTACTCAAATACAAGAATCAAATTTTATTTCCATGGAGCAGGCAATTGAAAATATGGCAGAAATCGTGAAAGCTTCTGTCTATGTGGAAGATCTGGAAGGAAAACTTTTGTATCGTTCTGCTTATTTTAAAACAGATGGATGGAGGAAAAAGAACGCTTTATTTTCTCCTCCACAAGCTGCTTCTTATTTAAAAGTCATTGAAGGATGGATAACGGAATTCAATGATCAATCATTTATTATTTATAAAATGCAAGGATATAAAAATAGGATGCTGATTCCTTTGACGTCAAAGAATCAAATCTTTGGAATTATTCATGTACTCTATGCAGATGAAAAATTAGCCGAAACAGATTCTGTCACTATGAAGAAAATGAGTAATAAATTGAGTGAACTATTTATGAGTGATCAGATTTATTATCAAAAAAATCGACTATATGAAATAGAGTTAATGGAATCTTTTTTAAATGATTTGAAGGAGAATGAAGATAAGGGAATAACCATTGTACACTTTCAAGCGCCATGGATAAGACAGTCGGACCAGCCTGCGAATTTGTTGGTGGATTCCTCCTGTCTCATCAGGAAAGAATTGGACGTTCTAATAAAGAAATTCGAATTTGGTCAGACATTAATTTTTGAAAAACATAATTATTTTTATGCATTTCATTATGGGGAAAAGGTGAATTATTCAATGCTTGTTAAGGCATGGCAGCAGATTGTTGTGCAATATAATGCAAGAAACAGCGCAGAACCGATTCGTATTTCAATAAGTTCTTGCATATCAGATTCTCAAAACTTCGATCAGTCGATTCATTCTGTTACAAAAATGATGGAAATAGGGGAAAAGGTAAAACCGGAAGAAAATGTTTATATCCAAGACCAATTAGGAATTTATGAGATATTGATTAATTTAACCTCAGAAGATGTTGTGCAAAAATATACCGACACAGTTCTGTCTCCCTTGCTTCGGGAAGAAAATGATGATTTACTGCATACGCTAATCGTTTATTTGGATAATAACGGAAATATATCTAAAACTTCTGAAAAATTATTTATCCACAGACGTACCTTAAATTACCGAATTAATAAAATTGAAGAGGAGTTAAATATGGATATCAGTAATCCGGAAGCAGGTTTTATATTGCGTTTTTGTTTGAAAATAAAAGAATTATCTTGAAAGATAAAACGATAAAAAATATTGTTATGAATAAAATATTGTGGAAATTAAAGAAACCGGGGCAATACTCAGACTCTACTGATAGAATCTGAGTGTTGCTCCAGTTTTTTTGGAAACCAGGCCATTCAATTGATTTCATAACAGCTATAATGGGTTTATTTTTAGTCATTTTTAGAAAGATAAAACGTGTGCACTTTCTATGCAGTTGAAAAAAGTGTGAAAATTTATTGTAAATATATTGCACATTTTTAACATTCTAAAATAATTTATAACTCTTTATAATAGCCGGAAAGGAGATGAAGTAATGTTAGGAATTATCAGAGTATTATCAACAGATAATGAAAATATTTTGATGGAGCATGGAACAAGAATGAAAGAGTTGTATCAAATTGCCTCAAAAACAAAATGTATCGGAGAGCAGCCGAATGGTATATATGATAATGAATCGGAAGCAGCAGCGATACCCAAAATTGTTTCTCTGGCAAAAGAGCTATCCCAAGAAAGGGATATTGATGCAATTACCATCAGCTGTGCGGCGGATCCGGCATTAGATGAAGCTCGTTTGGAAACAGATATTCCAATAATCGGTGCAGGAGTCTCAGGTGCACATGCTGCCAGTATGGTAGGGAGTAAGGTTGGAATTATTGGGATAACCCAAGAGGCGCCAATAAGAATGAAAGAAGAGCTCGGAAGTCGTTTCCACGCTTATACTTCTTCACCAAAACTAAGTAAAACAACAGATTTATTCAAAGAGAACGCAAAACAGGAACTATTGACACTTGTTCATGAGCAGATAGAATCGGGTGCTGATGTTATTTTATTCGCTTGTACAGGCTTTTCAACAATACGTTTAAAGAACTATTTACAGAAAAGGGTGAAAATTCCTGTGATTGATTTAGTCGAAGCGCAGGCGATAGCCTATCAGCTAATAGAAAGCAGGGAAAAAGATGAAGAATAAAACGTTTGATCCTACATTTATTATATTCTCTATTATTATCGCGTTTTTAGGTGCGATTATTGGGATGCAGTTAATTACGTCACTGGGGATTACTCCGAATACCTCTATTATTGGTGCTCTAATTGCAATGCTAATTGCGAGGATTCCGATGCAGATGTTTTATAAATATCGTACATTGGAAAACCAGAATTTGGTGCAAACAACGATATCTGCCGCAACCTTTGGCGCAGCAAACAGTTTATTGATTCCAATTGGATTACCTTATGCAATGGGAGTTCCTGAGTTGATAATTCCTATGCTGATTGGTTCAGGAATTGCTCTTGCTATCGATGCTTTAATCTTATATAAAGTGTTTGATACAAAGTTATTTGGTTCAGATGAAGCTTGGCCATCAGGAATAGCAACTGCAGAAGCTATCAAAGCAGGAGATGAAGGTGGAAAGAAAGCCAAATATTTAAGTTTGGGCATTATTGGCGGGGTAATTGGTTCTTACTTTGGCATCTCGATGTCAGCCTTTGGTGTAGCTTTTATCGGTAATATTTGGGCTCTTGCCATGTTTGGAATAGGTTTATTACTTATGGGATATTCTGATCCTTTATTTGGATTAGATTTAAATGCATATTATATTCCACATGGCATGATGATTGGTGCGGGAAGTGTAGCACTGTTACAGTTTATTTTCATCCTTGTCAAATCAAGAAAAGAACAGAGAAAAATAAATGAACAGATTCCAGAGCATGAATATACACGTACAGAAAAGGATATAAAAACTGGTTTTGGACTTGGTTATCTATTTTATGCTCTAGGTGCAGTGGTAGTCGCAATTTTAGGTGGAATTATGACAGACATGCCAGTATGGCAGATTGTTGTATTTGTTTTATTTGCTGCACTTGCTGCTATCATCAGTGAGATGATTGTCGGAATTGCCGCTATGCACTCTGGATGGTTTCCTGCATTTGCAGTAACGCTGATTTTCTTATTAATCGGAATGATGATTGGATTTCCACCGATTGCCCTTGCGTTACTAACAGGATATACCGCTTCGACTGGACCTGCTTTTGCAGACTTGGGATTTGATTTGAAAACAGGTGTTATTTTACGAAAAGGAGCCACCCTGGAGCAGGAATTGTTTGGAAGGAAGCAACAGCTTAAAAGTGCGTTTATCGGATTTGGTGTCGCATTTGTTGTTGTTTTTTTATTCGCAGAGAGTTTCTTTGAACAAGGACTCATTCCACCTGTTGATGCAGTTTATGCAGCAACAATTGAATCGGGTCTGACAGGAAATGTAGGCATGATGATATTAATATGGGCCATTCCTGGTGCAATTATCCAGCTTATTGGCGGTCCAAAACGTCAAATGGGAGTTTTATTTGCGACGGGCTTGCTGATTGTTAACCCACTTGCCGGCTGGGCTGTTATCGCCGGACTGATTATTCGAATAGCAATTATCAAGCTTCGAGGCCAGGAGGCAGAAAATACAATGTATACGATGGCAGCCGGATTTATCGCCGGTGATGCGATTTATAGCTTCTTTTCATCTTTATGGAAAGCAAGATAATTAGGGGGATTGGACAATGGTTAGAAAAAAGTTAACAAAAGAAGATGCAATTAGTGCTGTATATGGAGGATGTATTCTTGGAGGAGGTGGAGGCGGCTGGATCGCTGACGGCTTAGAAAAGGCCGACCTTGCTTTTGCTTTGGGAAATCCGGAGCTGATTACAGTCGATGAATTACAGGACAATGAATTTGTTCCTTGTGTTTCCTTAGTAGGAGCTCCTTCCGCTAAAGAAATGTATGTTGATTCCGATCAATTAGTTAATACAGTTCATCGAATGAAAATGGAATTTGACAAGCCGATTGCAGCATTAATGACAAATGAAAATGGTGCTTCAACAACGATTAATGGCTGGCTGCAAGCTGCTGCTACTGGCTTGCCAGTAGTAGACGCCCCTTCCAATGGGAGAGCACATCCAACAGGTTCCATGGGGTCAATGAATCTTTCCGAAGTAGCGGATTATCAATCGATTCAAACCTTTGCTGGAGGGAAAGGTGATAAAGAAGCAGCTGGTTCCATCACAGGTACATTAGACCTTACTTCCAGTGCAGTCCGCTCCATCTCAGTGCAAGCAGGAGGCATGGTTGGTGTTTGCCGAAATCCAGTCGATACGCAGTATATTAAGGAAAATGCAGCAGTTGGAGCAATAACACAGGCAATTGAACTAGGTAATGAATTTTTATCTGTACCTGAGGGTCCAGAACGGATTGAAAAAGCAGTGACGTACTTAAAAGGAAGAATTATTCATTCTGGTAAAGTGAATGAATTTCAATTGGATAAAACAGGTGGATTTGATGTTGGTTATGTTCGCATTGATGATTTAGAGCTTACTTTTTGGAACGAATATATGACCGCAGAAAAGAACGGAGAGCGTAAAGGAACATTTCCTGATCTAATTATGACTTTCGATGTCGAGACGGGGAAACCGCTAGTTAGTGCAGAAATTAAAGAAGGCATAAAAATAGCTGTTATGTCAGTACCAAAAGAGAACTTACTTTTAAGTTCTACCATGTACAATCAGAAGCTATTAAAAGCGGTAGAGCCAATTATCAATAAATCAATTATTTAAAAGAATATACAAAACACGTTAAGGAGCTGAAGATAAAATGTCTTTAAAATATACAATGGAAGTTATGGAATTATTAGATAATCCAAGTATCAATGGTGAAAAAATTGTAAAACTGTTCGATGAAATGACTTATTGCGATGCCGGTTTTGAGACAGTAAATGGAGAAGCTGGTTCGACTGATTTCATTAAAATAGTGATTAAAGGAACAAATGGAAAAATAGACGGAGGGGAAGCGCCTTCTTTAGGTATTGTTGGAAGATTAGGCGGACTTGGTGCACGTCCAAATCGTATCGGGTTTGTCTCTGATGGGGATGGTGCGGCTGCAGCAGTTACAACAGCTTTGAAACTAGCAACGATGGCTGAAAAAGGAGATCGCCTGCCTGGAGATATTTATATCACCACACATATTTGTCCAAATGCACCAACTCAGCCACATAAGCCTGTAGATTTTATGGGATCACCGGTTGATATTTTGACGATGAATCAATATGAAGTATTCCCAGAGATGGATGCAGTATTATCTATCGATACGACAAAAGGAAATAAAGTATTTAATCACCGCGGAATAGCATTGTCACCAACTGTGAAGTCTGGATATGTTTTAAAATTCAACGATGACTTAATAAGAATTATGGAGATGACAACGGGAGAATTACCAGTCACTTTTGCGGTCACCACACAGGATATTACTCCATATGGAAATGATGTTTTCCATATTAACAGTATCCTCCAACCAGCAGTTGCGACAGATGCACCAGTTATTGGTGTAGCAATAACTGCGCAGACAGCTGTTCCGGGAAGCGGTACAGGAGCAAGCCATGAAGTGGATGTTGCACAGGCTGTCCGTTTTTCAATTGAAGTAGCTAAAGAATTTACTCAGAAGCAAATCGAATTTTATGATGAAGCAGAGTATAATCGTTTGGAAGAACTTTATGGATCGATGAAACATCTGCAAACATTGGGGAAAGCCTAAGATGGTAAAAGGAAGCGTTGGCGTCTTAACTATCGGACAAGCTCCGCGTACAGATGTTACTCCTTCTATTCAGAGAATTCTTGGATCAGAAACAGAAATCATTGAAAAAGGAGCATTGGACCGGCTTGATGTGGATTCATTTCATACCGTTGCTCCGGATGCTTCGGACATAACGTATATATCCAGAGTCAGAAACGGAGGCTCTGTGAAAATGGGAAAATCAAAACTTCTTCCACTGCTCCAGGAAGAAAGAGATATGTTGGAAGAACAGACAGAAGTAATTATTATGCTTTGTACAGGAGATTTTCCAACTATACAAGGGACCAAGCCAATTATTTATCCAGACGTTGAGTTAAACCAAGCTGTCCACAAGGTAATGCCGTCAGGAAATCTGGGGTTAATTATTCCTTTAGAAGAGCAAAGAGATTCGTTGATTGAAAAGTGGAATCATCCGGAAATAAAAAAGCTTGTGGAAGTAGCTTCTCCTTATGAAAAAAGTAATATAGAAGGAGCTGCAAGAGCTTTAAAAAACCGGGGAGCAGATTTGATTGTCCTTGATTGTATGGGTTACAATGAAGAGCATGAGAAGAGAGCAGTAAATGCAAGTGGACTAAAGGTATTTCTGCCAAGAAAAGTCGCTGCTTATGCAGCAAAAGCACACTTAAATAGATTATAATTTTTAAGGCATAGAAAGAAGGCAGTAAAATGAATTCTTTTCAGCAAACCGTTGCGAAATTAATGAAGAATAATGTATTTGCAGAGAAAGATACGAAAATTTTAGTGGTAACAGATCATAGTACAGAAGCTCTGGGAAAGAAATTTAATGAGGCTTTGGAGCAGGATGGCTGGAATACAAATTTACAAATAATGTCGGACCGCAGTAAATCGGGAGAAGAACCATCGGAATCAATCTCTGAAGCGATGCTTTCATATGATCTTGTATTCTGCCTGACCAAGCATTCCCTTACTCATACGGTTGCAAGAAAAAATGCAAATGCCCATGGGGTAAGTGTGATTACGATGCCAGGAATTACGGAAGATATGATTCTTCAAGGAGCAATGAGTGCAGATTACAAGCGCGTAGAAAAAGAAACAAACGAAATGACCGCTAAGCTGACAAAAGCGAAAGCAGTAACCATTACAACTGGAACAGAAAAAAATCTTAAACTCCGTATTCCGCTAGAAGGCAGAGATGGAATAGCAAGCACAGGAATATTCCGCGGTAAAACAGCATCAGGAAATCTTCCATCTGGGGAAGCATATATTGCTCCTGTAGAAGGACTGGCTGAAGGAAAAATAGAGATAAATGGATCCATGGCAGGAATCGGATTGGTAGATGAGCCTGTTGTTCTGACAGTTGAAAAAGGACGACTTGTTCAAGCAACCGGAGAACAGGGGGAATTGCTATTAACCCTTCTTGGAGAAGGAAATGGGCGTCTGGCAGCTGAGCTTGGAATTGGCACGAACCATGCTGCGAGAATCACTGGAAACATTTTAGAAGATGAAAAAGCTTATGAAACGGTTCATGTTGCTTTTGGTTCTAATCATACTTTTGGCGGAATGAATAAAGCAGATGTGCATATTGATTGTGTTACCAAAAATCCGCAATTAGATTGGGAATTTGAATAAAATAGAAAAAAGATATTCCATAAAAATGGAATATCTTTTTTCTATTTTTATGGACATTGTGTTAAAGCGTTAAAGAATACGAAGCGTTCTCAGAAAGATAGATCAAACAGCTGTATTTTTGCTCTTTAACAAATCAATCAATTTATATAGATAATAAGCTCCTCTTAATTGCTGCTCGATTTGATAATCCATATAATCCAGCGCATCAATCACAATTTTTCTGGCATCTGTTAAACTGTGATGCTGTATTTTATCCAGTATATCGCGTACGGTGTCCAACAGATAAACGGAGGATTGTACCGTTTTGATGATTAATATTCTCCTCATATCCTCCCGCGTATATAATCGATAGCCATTTTCCGGATTTCTTTCAGGAGCGATTAATCCTTCCTTTTCCCAATGTCTGAGGGTGGTCGCAGCAACATGTAATTCGTCTTCTACTTCCCCAATCGAATAATATTTCTTTTGCTGTTTTTTCATAAAGTCCTGTATGTTATCTGGACTTAAGATAGAAGCAGCATCCAATGCCTGCTGTTTTCTTTCAAATAACTCAGCCTGTACTTGGTTGACTTCCCATAATGCTTCTATATATTTATTTTCCTGCAGCAGAGGCATCACTCTGCGGACAGTCCCCATCCCAAAACCAGGGTACATAGCCCGAATGCACTGAAAATAAGCTTCATGAACCTCGGTATACACACGATATCCATTTGCTTTCCGAATCGCTTTTGGCACAATGCCCCATTCTTCATAGTGTCGTAATGCACTTGTTCCTACATCTAGTTTCTTAGCAATATCGATTGGCCGCAGTTCCATGATTACCTCCAAAGATTAGACTAAAACCTTATAGACCCATGACGGGTTTTGGTTGTTCAACGTTATTATAGCTTATCATTTTAAGTAAAACTTTGCACTTGCACAAATGTTATATGATGGTAATAGATGTTTGAAAGGAGGGATATCAAGATGCAATTAGTTATTAAAACTATCGTTCACCATGTCACCATGAAAAAAACATTGCACTTGCAAACAGAAAAAAGGAAGAAAACAAAAATCACGGAGGAGGAATATCAACATGCATAATGTAATGACTGTAAAAGGAGCCCGGGAGAATAATCTAAAGAATCTTTCTGTGTCTATCCCTAAAAACAAACTGATAGTGGTAACAGGGCCATCTGGATCTGGAAAAAGCACGCTTGCTCTGGACACCTTATTCAATGAATGCCAGCGTCAATATTTAGAATCAATGGGGATGCAGGGAATTAATAAGCCGAAAGTTGACACTATCAGCGGGTTATCTCCTGCAATCAGTATCAACCAGCATATCACCAATCGGAATCCACGTTCGACAGTGGGGACGATGACAGATATGTATACCAGCTTGAGAATGGTATTTGAAAAGCTTGGAGAAAGAACATGCCCAAGCTGTCAATATAGCATTAATCCAATGACTTATGAAGGAAGCGTGGAAAAAGAAGCGGATAGCTTTACAGAATATATCTTTTGCCCGAATTGTAATGAAAAAATGGAAAAGCTGACTCGGACGCACTTTTCTTATAATACAACCGAAGGAGCTTGTCCGACCTGTAAAGGATTGGGAGAAACAGTAGCTATTCATCTGCCATCGGTTTTTCATGAGGAGCTTTCTTTAGAAGATGGCGCTGTGGCAATTTTTGCCGGACGTTATGGCGAATATCAAATTGCTGTTTTAAAAGCAGCCTTTCAATATTATCAGCTTCCGGATGCGGATAACGTAGCTATCAGGGATTTTAATGAAGGTCAAAAGGCTATTCTTTACTATGGTGTAGAAAGTGATGAGGTGAAGCAGCTGTTTCCAAACGTAAAGCCTCCCAAAACAGTAGAGAAAGGAAAATTCCCCGGCGTATTAACCTCGATGTGGCGCCGTTATGCAGAGCATGATGGTTCTTCAGCTGAAGCAGATGCTTTTTTCTACTCGCAGACCTGTCCAGATTGTCATGGAGAACGTTTAAATGAAGTGAGCAGAGCAGTTACTGTTGAAGGCTGGACAATTCCTCAGCTGGTTGTCCACTCCTTAGAGGAAATGGCAGCTTGGATAGATAAATTAGAAGCTTCACTGGAGCAGACAAGTTATCAGCTTGTCGGAACATTTATGGAAGATATAAAAACAAAGCTTTCCCGCATTATCAAAATAGGGCTGGGCTATCTGACGCTGGATAGACAGGTCATTACGCTATCCGGGGGAGAAGCGCAGCGGATACGGTTGTCTGCACTTTTAGATTCTGCACTTACCGGTGTATTGTATATTATGGATGAGCCGACAGTTGGTCTGCACCCGAAGGACACAGCCGGTCTGATTAGTATCTTAAAGCATCTGCGTGATTTAGGGAATACCGTTCTGTTGATTGAGCATGATGTGGATGTCATGCGGGAGGCGGATTATATTATTGATATTGGACCAGGAGCTGGAAAGCTTGGAGGCACTGTGGTTGGTCAAGGAACACTGCAGGAATTGCTTCAGCAGGAAAAATCAGTTACCGGGCAATATTTGCGTGCAGAAAAGCCTCGGCAAACGAATGATCGGACAGGGAAAGAGGAAGGAATAACAATACATCATGCTGCTGCAAATAATCTTCAGGATGTGACCGTAACCTTTCCGACAGCCTGCTTAACCGCAGTAACCGGTGTTTCAGGCTCAGGCAAGTCATCGCTGTTATTTGAAGTGCTGGCAAAAGCGAATGATGCTATCCACGAAGGCTTTGAAAAAATAACTGGTCTGGATGTCTTTGATCAGATGATTATTGTCGGCCAGTCTCCGCTCAGCAGAATGAAACGTTCCAATACAGCAACTTACATTGATTTATTTACCCCCGTTCGAGCCTTGTTTGCGAAGCTGCCGGAAGCAAAGGAAAAGAAACTCTCGGCAAAGCATTTCTCCTTTAATACCGCAGGAGGTCGCTGTGAAAATTGTCAGGGACTTGGCTATGTAACGACCAATATGCTCTTTTTCCCTGATTTAGAGGTTGTTTGTCCGGAATGTCAGGGGAGAAGGTTTAAACAAGAGATATTAGCAGTAAAATACCAGGGCTATTCCATCAATGATATTTTAGAAAGCTCTATCCATGAATGCCTTTCTATATTTGAAGGGGAGAAAAAGATACAAGTTATCTTAAAGCTCTTAACAGAAATCGGTTTAGGCTATTTGAAAATGGGACAATCCTTAACCACTTTATCTGGAGGAGAAGGACAACGATTAAAGCTGGCCAAAGAGTTAATGAAGCAAGGGAAAAAGACGTCACTATATTTATTAGATGAGCCGACCACTGGATTGCATCCGAATGATACGATTCAGCTGCTCAAGCTGTTAAATCGGCTGGTGGATGCAGGAAATACAGTGATTATGGTGGAGCACAACAGTCAGGTAATCGAAGCAGCAGACTGGGTGGTCGATCTAGGTCCTGAAGGCGGCGCAAAAGGAGGAAAGGTGATTGCAGTAGGAACGCCGGAGATGATAAAGGAAAACAAAGCTTCATTTACCGGGCGATATTTGCAGGTTTAATTTATCGCTGCATGACTGGCGGAAAGGCTCGCCCGTTGAAGGAAGTTTCACTTTAACGATACGTTGCTGGAAAAGGCCATCCTTGTAAAAGAAGGGTGGCCTTTTCAAATAAGAAACCTTTCCAACAAAATGGAATGAATCCTTAGAGGGGGAAGCAACGTAAGTAGAAAGAAAGGGATATGAATTAGTGAATACAACTTTGCCAAATGATTATATATTCAATTAGCAGAGGAGGCAGAAGTAAATGCATTATGAATTTCACTTAATAACAATGCTGATTGTTGCAATAGCAGGAGTCGCGGCAATATTTTTATTACGTAAATCTAACAGGTTATCTATTCTAATTGGTCTGCTCAGCTGGATTGCTTTAAGTGCTTATTTTATTATTGAAGCGGTTGTCATCAGGGCGACTACAGCTCCTTATAGCTTTATGAAACAGCCGATGAGTGACCTTGGCGTAACGGCTTGTGGAACAGATACGTATGTACTTGCAAGCTACGCAATTTGTTCACCCTATCATTGGCTGATGAACTGGACGTTTTTCTTAACGGGTTTAGCTATTTTGACGGGGGCTGTTTTGGTGTACCCGCTATGGCCAAAGGTTCGCTCTGCTAAAATGGCAAGTATTTTTCTTGGTATTTTTGGAGTGAGCTATGGTATCTCTGGTATCATTCCTGCAGATATTCACTTTAATTGGCATACGTTCACCGCGCTCCCGGGAATGGTTGTGCAGATTCCAGCGATGATTTTAATCAGTATTGCGATTTATAAAAAAATGCCGCGTCTATTTTGGTGGACGATAATTTGTACGGCAGTCACTTCAGCAGCTTTATTCAGTCTTTTCTTACAGCCTGTATTGACCGCACTTCCCGGCGGTTTGCTTCAGCGTATTCTCTATGCTTCGGTATATATCTGGCTGACAGGTACGGCTATTGGTCTTTGGAGCAGGCGATATGATATATAAAGCTGCATTGCAAAGACATGGATAAATGCATGAAATCACTCCTTTTCATAGAATTATCAATCTGCTTGCTGACTAGCAATTCAATAAATAAGATTGAACTGACAGCGGCTTAGTGCTATGATTTGGATATTCTGATAATGATAAATTGTTATGATATAGAATCAACCGAAAAACTAGCAGCAAGGGAATTTATTCGTTGTTATTGTAATTAATATTAATAGCTACCGCTACAGAAAAACACTACGCTTTCCGTGGGCTTGAGCTCAGCCTCCTTTAAAGAAGACTTGCTGATTGGCAAGCCGTCAGGCGCAGACAGAAGCAAAGTCGCACTTATGCCCCGCGGGTAGAAAAAAAGAAGTTCGCTTTTTTTCTGCGGGGTCTTCCCTCCGCGCTTTCCCACAGGAGTCTCCGTGTCTTTCTTCTGGGACTGCGATTACTCGCCCCATCAAAAACCGTCGCTAGTTACTGTTTTCAATCATTATTTCGTCATTTTTATAAGAAAAATAAAGTGTAATTTCTTACTTCAATTTATATAGTATTATTTAGGCAGATTATCTAGGATTAACGAATGCATTGCTTGCTGTCCGCATTATTCCCGTTATTCCTTTGATAATAGGTTATATAAAATTACAATGATAAAAGGCATTTTACTAGAAAAGCAGCACATCTTATAGTATTCTAGCGGAATAATTAACAGACTTTTCAATTAGATAGAGGGGATAAGAAATGGAGAACATTGTTTATTTTAATGAGATAACATGGCGCAGAAATGATCAGGAAATTTTACAGGATATTAATTGGCAAATTAAAGAGGGAGAGCATTGGGCGATTTTAGGTTTAAATGGATCAGGTAAAACCTCACTCTTAAATATTATTACTGGTTATAATTATCCGACGTCTGGGAAAATGACCGTGCTGGATCGGCTTTTTGGAAGAACAGATTTATCTGAATTACGAAAATCAATTGGCTATGTAAGCAGTGCGCTGGAGCGTTTTCAAGAGACAATCCAGCTGGAGCCGGTTGGAAATGTGATTGTCAGCGGTAAATTTGCTTCCTTTGGTATTTATGAAGAGGTATCTGAAGCGGATTGGCAGCAGGCTGATCAGATTCTTTCAGACCTTCGATTAGACTACTTAAAAGGGAAGAAATATCAAGTGCTTTCGCAAGGAGAAAGAAGAAGAGTTCTTATTGGCAGAGCATTAATGAGTAAACCGGAGATTTTGATTTTAGATGAACCCTGCTCCGGCTTAGATATTTTATCGCGTGAAGAAGTGCTGGAATTAATGGACGATATAAAAGCGAGTACGCACCTGCTTTATGTAACGCATCATATTGAAGAAATTACAGAAGCCATTTCTCATGTGGCCTTAGTTCGTGATGGGAAATTAGTAGCGACTGGAGAAAAGCAGGATGTTTTAACCGATGCTTTATTAAGTGAAACATTTAAAATCCCTGTTCAGGTACATTGGGGCGGAGGCAGACCCTGGTTAACGATTGAAAAAAGAAGGTAGCGGCTTGCATGACTTTTCCCTGTTTGAAGATATTTCTAATTTACTGGAAAAGGTGTATGATAAAGAAGAAGAAATTAGAAATGGGGGAAAATATAGTGAAAAGCAGATTGTTTAGGCTGATGGCTGTAGCCGCAGCTATCGTATTATTGCTGGGAGCCTGCAGCAATAATGATGAAGAAGCTCAAGAGCCAGCGCCAGAACCGGATGAACAGACAGAAGAAATCCCTGAATTAGAGGAAGAAGAAGCAGAAGAGGTATTACAAACCTACAAAGAAGCATTCCAAAATGTGATTGAAAATGCAGCGGAAGACAGAGAAGTAACGGATTTTAATTCTCTGGAAGAGCTTCAGGAGGAATTCTTGACCATTATGTCAGATGATTTAGCAGCAGACATGGTGGATACTTATTTTGAAGAGAATGAAGAGGGATCCATCTACATAGTTACTTCCGAAGAGCCTGTCTGGTTTGATGAAGAAGAAACGTATGAATTGAAGAAAACAGAAGATGATGTGTATGAAGTAGAGCAAGAACAGACAGATAATTTGCTTATCGTTACTTATTCTATTTCCTGGGATGAAGAGAAGTGGATTGTATCTGATGTAGAAACAGAGGATATTCCAGCTGAAGAAAATGATGGGGATGCTTCCAATAGTGAAGCGGATACGAATCAAAACGAACAGGAAAATGATACAGATAATGACACTGTAAATCAGGAAGCAGATGGAGCAGCAGAAGAAACAAATGAATCAACAGATGAAGATACAGCAAATAATGAAGCAAATGCAACGGAAGAAGAAAATGATCAGGTAAGTTCTGACAGTGAGGAAAATAATTCTGGCCAGGGCGATACAGATACCAGTGACCGTGATACTTCAGAAGATACCGATATGGATAACTCTGAGAGCAATCAGAATCCGGAATCAGAAGAGAACGAAGAAGAGAATACAGATGAAAATGCCTCATCGATTGATGCTGCAGCAGCTGAAAAATTAGTCAAAGAACACTTAAATATGGTCGATGATAGTTTAGAGGTTGTTACGAGTCATCAGGATGAAGAAGGAAACTATGTGGTGCAGGTATATGAGCTTGTTGATCAGGATGACGACTTAGCACATACCGCTACGTATGGATGGTATACGGTAGATCAGACTACCGGAGAAGTAAAAGAGACAGAATTCTAAATAAGAATAGATTAACAGCTGGTGGAATGTTCTGGAAAAAAAGTTTCGCCAGCTTTTTTCTTTTGAAGGAATAACATCTTACAAATAATTTAAGCTGTGTTTTAGCAAGAACAGCAGGTCTCATGTACAATGGAATAAAGGTATTTTTCATGCTGCATGGTAAAATGTTCCTCCAAGATTACTTTCTGTGCATCGAAGCGATTCCCTGTATTTCATATCCATACTGTCATGATTGGGTTGTTCAGACGAAAGCTGATATTACGCCCAGCTCATTAAAATGTTATTTCTTTCATTCGCTGTAGAATCCTATCAGAGCGCAGGCCAACCACGCAGACTCCTAAGTGGTTTGCAGGCTAAACCCGTGACTCCTGGGGTTGCGATTACTCACCCCATCGAAAAGCGTTGTCACAACGCCTGCACTTGCACGTCCTGGGACTGCGATTACTCGCCCCATCGAAAACATTTGTGCATCGCAGGGCGAGCTGAAGATCCACTTGAAAAGCGGTTTTCTTTTCAAGTTAGCTGAAGCCGTCCCCATGGCAGACTATGACCGCAACGTCCTGGGGTTGCGATTACTCACCCCATCGAAAACATTTGTTGCAACGTCTGCACTAGTACGTCCTGGGACTGCGATTACTCGTCCCATCGAAAACATTTGTACGTCGGAAAGCGGAGTGGTTGGTTGCAGGAGCTATGCACCATCACCAATTCCAAAGTGGCCGGATATTTAACCAAAATGCAAGTATGATAATGAAGAACATGTTCATCTTGGAATAGCAAGATATATTTGCTTATTCTTAGGTGCGAAAGTTGAGTTATTTATAAATATAATGGAGAACTTTAAACATATCGATGCAGTAAAATATGGATTTGGGAGGAGCGGAAATGGTGAAAAAAGTCGCTTTAATTATAAACCCGAACGCCGGAAAACAAAAGCTGGCACAACAATTAGATAAAATTCAATCTAGATTAACGGAAATATTTGAAGAGGTAACCATCTTTCAGACCGAGAAGGAAGGGGATGGAAAACGCTTTGTTGAAAAGCATGCAGAAGGAGTTGATTTACTGATTGCAGGCGGGGGAGATGGAACTGTTTTTGAAATCATGAATGCCATCGTTCCATTGAAAAACAGGCCAGTTTTCGCTATTTTGCCAGGCGGAACATGCAATGATTTTTCCCGGACGCTTGGCATCAGCCAAAAGCCATTAGAAGCGTTAGAGCAAATTATCATGCAGAAACGAATGCAGGTCGATGTAGGTAAATACGGTGAGAACTACTTTTTAAATTTCTGGGGAATTGGCATTATTACCAAGGTTGCTGAAGAAATGGATGAAGCAAATAAGCAGGTTTTTGGAAGAGTTTCTTACTATTTGAACACTTCAAAGCTTGCTTTCCAAAATGAAGCTTTTGGATTGAAATTACATAGCGAGGAATTCGATTACGACGAAAACGCAGAATTGCTGGTTATTGGAAATGGTTCCTTTCTCGGCGGAATTCAATCCTTCTTTCCGAATGCAGATGTAGAGGACGGAAAATTTGATGTCTTGATTGTCAAAGAAGCAAAACTGAAGTATTTAAAGAAATGGCTGGAAGCTAAGATACAGGATGATTATCCAGAAAATGAAAAAGACGATGATATTATTTATTTTCGGACAAACCGTTTAGAAGTATCAGCTTCCCCGGAGCAAAATATTGATTGTGATGGCGAATTTTTAAATAAAACACCAGCAACGATTGAAGTGCTCCCGAAACATTTGGATATGATTTATGGAGAGATGAAATAAAAACAAAAGCTGAAGGATAAGGGGACGCCTGCTCTAAATATAGAGGGAGGAGGTTCTTGTCCATCAGCTTTTTCTATCTTAACGTTTCAGCTTTTCCATCAGTTTATCCGCTTCCTTTGCAGAGGGGGTATAGCTGTTATTTTTCCAATGATTCCAGATTTCGGATATGAATAAAGCGATGAGAGATAGTACGGAAACAAGTTCTTCGTTCGACAAAGGAATGAGTTTGTAGCCTAAAAGCATGGCAGCTGTATTGATGAATACGATGATTAAAACAGCCAGCCGAATCCATTTATTATTTATTTTTGCCAGATTTTCACTCAAGAAAGAAACCTCCTTATTGTGACCATTTAAATTTACTTGCATCAAGGGCCATTAGATTATCCTTATATGTGACGTCGTCGCGTATGGTTTTGATGGGGAATTCCTCCAGCTCCAGCCCCTTTTTCCATTGCAGTACAGAGCGGAGTTTTATTTTATAACTATGGTTATTTGAAGATAATTATGAGCATAAAAGGCAATAAATAAGGCGGGATAGTAAATGGAGTTATCAAAAAAAGCTGCATGCATTGTTGTGATGCAGAGATATTAAAAAGACTGGAGGGGAATTTTTGGGGTTTTCCCCCCTGTTGGAAGCAGGAATCTTTGCAGTCTGTTGCACTGTACTCAAATATATAATAAAGACAAGGGAGATCTGTATTTTTACTACTTGACTCCCTTGTGTTTTGAGTGCAGAACGTAAGATAGGATATCGGTGAAAAAGAGAAGAAGGCTTAAAAAATAAGATAATGATTCATGACGCTATTCTTTGCAGTAATTAATTTCTGTCATAGCGAATAGGCTTCACGTTCCGAAGCATTAACAACCGGTTTTACGAAAGGAGAATAAGGTGTATGTTTATATTCATGTATGGTGTCGATAAATTTTTCCATCGTATTTGTTAAGTAGGTATCGGTCCGTCTGATAAAAACCGTTGATATATCACTGTACTTTTTGGGAATCGGATAACATTGAATGGTTCCTAATTCCTCCAGATGGCTGACTGCTGACTTAGAAACCAGGCTGATGCCGAGTCCTGATGCAACACCCCCCAGAATGGTGTCCAATGTCCCGAATTCCATAATTTTCGGATTCATTATCCCCTCGTCGTGCAGCCAGCCTTCCAGCCGCTCCCGGTAGCTGCATCCTGAATTGAAAACGAGTAAGGGCCTATTTTTTAATTCTTGATAGTCCGCTTTTCTGCTATCGGATATGATAACTAACTCTTCTTGGAAAACGTTAATTTGCTCCATTTCCGGGTGTTCGCCAAAGCCTGTAACAAAGGCGCCGTCCAGTTTATGCTTCCATACCTGGTTAATAAGATACTGAGATACGCCGGTTTTCAGTGTTAAATCCACATTGGGAAAGTTTTTATGATAGGCGGATAAAATCATCGGCAGCTTCATAATCGTTTCGATCGTACCAATCTCAAGCGTACCAGATGGGTGGGCAGAATCCCGAAAATCTTTATTCATTTCTTCTATCATAAATAATATCTTTTCTGTATAGCCCAGAAGCTTTTTTCCTTCTGAATTCACCGTAGTCCCTCTGCTGTGGCGATCAAATAACTGGGTTTGTAATTTTGCTTCCAATGATTTTATTCTGGCTGTGACGTGTGATTGAACATAATTAAGTTCATCTGCGGCTTTGCTGATACTCCCATTCTGGGCAACGCTTTGAAAAATTAACAAGTCTTTAATCTCCATTTCCAGCCTCCTCCAATTTCCATTCATTACTGGTGATAGCAGCTATCTTTTTAAATCATTATTCATGATTGCGATTTCATTTTATAATATACCTTAATAAGAAACAAGCTGAAATATTTGAAAATTAAGAGGAATTATTTTTTGGCCCGGATGATAGTGATGGTCGCAACCCTGGTGTTTGAAAACATGAAGATGAATAGCATGGTTTAGTTACTTCCGGATAAGGTATTTCTTAAAAAATGGATATTTCATTTCCTATAAATTTAAGGGAGGTTGTCAGATGACGAAACATTATGATGTCATTGTGGCTGGTGCAGGTTCGATGGGAATGGCTGCGGGGTATTATTTGGCGAGGCAGGGGGTGAAGGTCTTGCTCGTTGATTCCTATGATCCGCCGCATGATCAAGGGAGTCATTATGGGGAAACCAGAATTATTCGCCATGCTTATGGAGAAGGAAGAGAGTATGTGCCGCTTGCTCTTCGGGCACAGGAGCTTTGGAATGAGCTGGAAAAGAAAACCCATCATAAAATATTTACCCAGGTTGGAGCTGTGGGGTTTGGTCCTGAAAATAATGCGCCATTTATTGAGGAAGCAATTGCCAGCGGGAAAGAATACCATTTAAAGGTTGAGCAGCTCACAGGTACACAGATAAGAGAGCAATTTAGAGGGCTGCATGTTCCAGATAACTATAGCGGTTTTTTTGAGCCGGACTCAGGGATTTTATTTAGTGAAAATTGCACGCAGGCATATAAGGAGCTGGCTATACATCATGGAGCAGAAGTTTCATTTAATAATCCCATCAAAGATATCGAGGCCTATGAAGATACTGTCAAAGTGATTTCAGAAAAAGGTCTGTTCACTTCAGATAAGTTAATTATTAGTGCCGGTTCCTGGTGCGGGAAATTAGCTGACAAAGTAGGGTTAAAACTCCCCATTGTTCCAACAAGACAGCCTGTTGCCTGGTTTGAAGCAAATGAAGCTTTATTTAATTCAAATGTATTCCCTGCGTTTATGGTAGAGGTGCCAGCAGGTGATACAAGAGCTATTTATTACGGTTTTCCTACCTTTAATGGCTGCGGAGTAAAAGTGGGAAGACATGATTATGTTCATGCGATAGATCCAGACACAATGAATCGGGAATTCGGAACGGATGAAAACGACGAGGGGCATCTCCGGGAGTTTCTGAATCAGTTCATGCCGGAAGCATCCGGTCCCTTAAAGAAAGGGATGATTTGCTTATATACCAGAACGCCAGACGGTCACTTTATCATTGATAAACATCCTGGCTATCCCCATATCTCTATTGCTGCTGGGTTTTCAGGGCATGGTTTCAAGTTTGCAAGTGCAGTAGGAGAAATACTATCTCAATTAGCTGTGACTGGCGAAACAACGCATGATATTTCTATTTTTAAATTGAATCGCCCAAGTCTGAAGGATCCAATAACATAAAAAGAAACTTCATGTAACGGAAGCTTTACGGCCGATTCTCCATGATAGAATTCATAATCACCGAACAATAGATATGGAGAATAGAGGAGATTCTACTAAAATTATTATTTTGGGTTTACCAAATATTACAGCGGGAACAGTACCTGAAAAGAAAATTATAGCAGTGTAAATGATATAGACTCAGGGTTTAATGGCCAAAAGGAGATTGTAATCATATACTTTCCCTGTTCCTTTTTGAACGCCCTTTGTCATCAGTTTTACAGATGGGTCTTATCAATATTAGATATTTTACCTGCTGGCAATTAGAATCTATTATAGGAATAAATAGAAATTTTTTGAAAATCAGAACCTGCTTGATTATTAATTAAAAGGGGGGATTGAATTCACATTTTCCTATTATGACATCGCTTGCAATCGGTAGTTCAAACAAAAGATTGGAGGAATCATAAAGATGACAAATAAAGGCGTTGTGTATAAGGAACCGGGAGTAGTCGCAGTTGAAGAAATTGGATACCCAGATCTTGTCTTAAGGGATGGCCCCGGTGTCAATCCCCTGAATGTTGGCCGAAAATGTGAACATGGTGTTATTGTGAAAGTGGTTACAACGAATATATGCGGAAGTGACCAGCATATGGTTCGAGGCAGAACAACTGCCCCGTCCGGATTGGTTCTTGGTCATGAAATTACTGGAGAAGTCATTGAAACAGGTCGCGATGTGGAGTTTATTAAAAAAGGGGACTTTGTTTCCGTTCCGTTTAATATTGCTTGCGGGCGCTGCCGAAATTGCAAGCAGCAGGATACACATATTTGCGAGAATGTGAACCCGGATCGTCCCGGTTCCGCCTATGGATATGTGGATATGGGCGGCTGGGTTGGCGGCCAATCGGAATATGTAATGGTTCCTTATGCGGATTTTCAGCTGTTGAAATTTCCTGATAAAGATCAGGCAATGGAAAAAATCCTGGATTTAACGATGCTGTCTGATATCTTTCCAACCGGTTATCACGGGGCGGTAAGTGCAGGCGTAAAAACCGGATCAACAGTATATGTAGCAGGAGCGGGCCCTGTTGGATTGGCAGCTGCTCACTCTGCTCAATTACTTGGTGCGTCTGTTGTCATCGTTGGGGATATGATTGAAGAACGGCTTGCCCAGGCAAGAAGCTTTGGCTGCGAAACGGTAAACCTGCGGGAGCATGCTAATTTAGAAGAACAGATCGAACAAATTCTTGGAACACCAGAAGTGGATTGCGCAATTGATGCGGTTGGTTTTGAAGCGAGCGGCCATGGAGAAAATGCAGACGAAGCCCCAGCTACTGTATTAAATTCCATCATGGATATTACCCGGGCTGGCGGGCGTTTAGGTATTCCGGGACTCTATGTAACAGGAGACCCGGGTGCCAAAGATAAAGATGCACAGGAAGGCGCGTTAAAAATCCGGTTCGGTTTAGGCTTTGCCAAGGCGCATACCTTTGTAACCGGGCAAACACCTGTCATGAAATACCACAGAGATTTAATGCAGGCGATTTTAAGCGGAAAAGCACAGATTGCCAAAGCAGTCAATGCAACGGTTATTTCACTGGACGAAGCTCCTGCCGGGTATAAAGAGTTTGATGGTGGCGTCGCGAAGAAATTCGTCATTGACCCGCATGGTGCATTACGATAATTTTGGAGAATCATCTGCCTATTTTTTATAAGGAGGAATCATTTGATGACTAATGTAAATCTTGAATTAGCGAAAAAACTGATTGAGGGTGCTGAAAAAGAAGCTGAAAAAATTGGCGTTTCGATGGTTATATCGGTTGTCGATGAAGGCGGAAATCTCATTGCTGTACACCGGATGAATGACGCCTGGCTGGCCAGTATTGATATCGCACAAAATAAAGCCTGGACTTCCGTTGCGTTAAAAATGCCAACTTCTAATTTAGCAGAGGCAACAGTACCGCATGCAGAACTATACGGATTAAACACAACGAATAATGGACGGATTGTACTCTTCGGAGGAGGAATCCCATTAGTAGAGAATGATCAAGTTATCGGTGCTGTAGGCGTAAGCGGAAGCTCTGTAGAGCATGATATGCAGGTAGCGCAGGCAGCAGTGGATGTTTTTGAGAATAAATAATTTCGGCTCAGCTTATTATTTAAAAAAACACGCTTGCATAAATGAAAAAACTTTAGTATGATATTCTATAATTTATTCAAGAGAAGCGAAGAAGAGGACATGAATTACATGGAAGGTTCAAAGAGAGGAGAGCAGAAGGTGAAAGCTCTCTAAACAAGAAGCGTAATTTACCGCCTCCGAGCTGTGTCAGGGTGACAACTGATGCCGTGATATGCAACGTTACTGCAAAATGAAGCCGTCAATCAGCTTGACGGGAATTTGGGTGGAACCGCGAAGATAACACATTCGCCCCTTCTTAGGAAGGGGAGGATGTGTTTTTTTAATACAATAAAAAGCTTGGAACAATGAAAAGCGAAGAAGAGGACATGAATTACTTGGAAGGTTTAAAGAGAGGGGAGCAGAAGGTGAGAGCTTTCTAACCAAGAAGTGTAATTTACCGCCTCCGAGCTGCGTCAGGGTAACAACTGATGCCGTGATATGCAACGTTACTGCAAAATGAAGCTGCCAATCACTTGGCGGGAATCTGGGTGGAACCACGGAGAAGCATATTCGTCCCTTTGTAT
The DNA here is from genome assembly GCF_037969835.1 of Oceanobacillus sp. FSL W7-1281. Lineage (GTDB taxonomy): Bacteria > Bacillota > Bacilli > Bacillales > Amphibacillaceae > Oceanobacillus > Oceanobacillus oncorhynchi. Next base: position 1,713,773 of record NZ_CP150214.1, read on the forward strand.
GAGAGGGAAGAGTATGTTTTTTTATTTGCCTAAAATGAAGAAGGAGTATGTAAAAAATGAAAAATGAAGTGAAAATTATATTTCCAGATGGAAGAGAAGGTAAGACAGACAAAGGAGTTTCCTTAAAAGAAATTGCTGAACAAATATCAAAAGGCTTAGCGAAGAAGGCTGTTGCTGGAAAAGTGAACGGCAAGCTGGTGGACGTAAGTTATCCTATTGCCGAAGAAAGTGCGATTGAATTGTTAACACTGGATTCAGACGAAGGACTGGAGGTCATGCGGCATTCTGCTGCACATATTTTAGCACAGGCTGTTGAGCGGCTTTATGGAAAAGGAAACGTTCAGTTTGGTATTGGTCCGGTGATTGAACATGGGTTCTATTATGATATGAAATGTCGGGAATCCATTACACAGGCAGATTTGGCGAAAATTGAAAAAGAGATGCAAAAGATTATACAGGAAAATCTTCCAATTTATTCGTATGAGTTATCCTTGGAAGCGGCGAAAGCGTATTTCAAAGAACGGAACCAGCCTTATAAGGTTGAACTGTTAGAAAGTATCCCGGCTGAGGAAGCAATCACAATCTATGAACAGGGAGATTTCTCTGATTTATGCCGGGGCCCTCATTTACCGTCTACCGGGTTCGTGAAGGCATTTCGTCTTACAAGTCTGGCAGGAGCATACTGGCGGGGCGACAGTAATAATGAGATGCTGCAGCGTATTTACGGCATTGCCTTTGCGAAGAAAAAAGATGTAGATGCGCATTTGCATTTCTTAGAGGAAGCAGAGAAAAGAGATCATCGTAAATTAGGAAAGCAGCTGGAGCTGTTTATGTTTTCTGAAGATGCGCCTGGCATGCCGTTCTATTTGCCGAATGGCCAAATTATCCGTCAGGAGCTTGAACAGTTTTCCAGAGAAGCACAATTAAAAGCAGGCTATCAGGAAGTGCGTACACCGCTTTTGATGAACCAACAGCTTTGGGAAGAATCTGGTCATTGGGATCACTATCAGGAAAATATGTATTTTTCGGAAGTAGATCATACTAATTTTGCATTAAAGCCGATGAATTGTCCGGGACATATGCTGGTTTATAAACAAAAGCTGCGTTCTTATCGTGATTTGCCGATCAGGCTGGCTGAGTTCGGCCAAGTCCATCGTCATGAATACAGCGGCGCTTTAAATGGATTGCTCCGGGTCCGTACTTTCTGTCAGGATGATGCCCATATTTTTGTAAGGGAAGATCAGGTAGAGGCGGAAATGGAAAGAGCCATTCGCTTAATTGATGAGATTTATGGGGTGTTTGGCTTCAGCTATGCGGTTGAATTATCTACGCGCCCAGAAAAATCAATGGGAGAAGATGCTGCTTGGGAGGCCTCAGAGCAGGCATTAGAAAATGTGTTAGAGCGGATGGAGCTGCCTTACCAAGTAAATGAAGGAGACGGTGCATTTTATGGCCCGAAAATTGATTTTCATATCAAAGATGCCTTGGGACGCAGTCATCAATGCGCGACACTCCAGCTTGATTTTCAAATGCCGGAAAAATTTGATTTAACTTATGTCAATGCAGAAAATGAAAAGCTGCGCCCTGTTGTTATACACCGGGCAATTTATGGATCCATCGATCGCTTTTTGGGCATTCTGATTGAACATTTTGCAGGTGCTTTTCCTGCTTGGCTGGCTCCTGTTCAGGCTATTATTTTACCAGTTTCTTCTGTTCATCATTCCTATGCAAATCAATTAATAGATACTTTTAAAGAAGCAGGTATCCGTATCGAAGCAGATTATCGGGAAGAAAAGCTGGGACTAAAATTAAGAGAAGCACAGATGAAAAAAATACCGTATATTTTTGTTGCTGGTGACGAAGAAGAAGAGAACCAGACAATAAACGTCCGAAAATATGGAGAAAAGCAGAGTCAGAGCTTATCGGCGATAGACGTACAGAAACATCTTGAAAAAGAAATTGCGGAAAAGCGCGCCTGATTTTACAGAATTAGGAGTTTTAAACTAGATATCTTTGAGTAATTACTGTCCATTCTTTTTCCTTTCGTATAAAATGGAGGTATCATCTATAACTAAGGGAGATGAGTGAGGATGACAATTACATTTAAGGAAATTGACAGCTCGAACTATAAAAAATGCTCGCTATTAAAGGTGAATGATAATCAAAAAGATTTTGTAGCTCCTAATTGGTATTCTGTTTTGGAAGCAGTATATGAAGTGGAAGAGAAACATCCCTATGCAATTTATCATGAGGAGGAAATGGTCGGGTTTCTCATGTTCTGTTATTACCCGGCAGATGATATTTATGATAAGGATTCATGGTGGATGGAACGATTTATGATTGCGAAGGATTTTCAAGGGAAAGGATATGGAAAAGCTTCTTTAAAGAAATTTATAGAAGACTTTCAAAGAGATTATCCGGAAGAAGAATTACGCACCTCTGCTGTAAAAGAAAATCATGTAGCCACCACCTTATATGAACATAGCGGCTTCCAGCGGACCGGTGAATTTGTTGAAGAAGAAGCAGTGCTGTTGTTAGAAGCAAAATAAGTATTTTTCATGAAAGCCGATGATTTCATATAGTCATCGGCTTTTTACCACAACAGCATCTGGACAAGGAAAGAATGATAAAAGGGCAGTGCCAAAGTGAAAAAAGTAACAGGAGGTTTTACGGTGGATTGGTTTCAACGTTTAAACGGATATTTTCCAGTGGAAGAAATGAAAGCGGAAGAGCAATTGAAAGCTTTGCTGAAGGACAAGCCAAATCATTATCATAAGGATGAAAGTGATTTGCACATTATGATGTATGCGGAGGATGCCGATTTTGTTTTTGTTGACTTTTTATGGGTTTCTGAAAATGCCCGGGGGAAAGGGATAGGTAAAAAATTGATCCAACAGTTAAAAAACAAACAGAAAACGATTATTTTGGAAGTAGAGCCAGTCGATGAAAGGGATGAAGATACAGAGAAACGCCTGCGTTTTTATTTCCGTGAAGGCTTTAAGGTTTCAGAAAGGATTTCTTATCGATTCCAGGCATTAGTATCTCATACAGAAATAGAATTGGATATTATGTATTGGGATGAACAAGGAAAAACAGATGAACAATTATTGGAGCATATGATAACTATTTATGAGGAAATCCATTCATACAAGCAGAAAGAAATCTACGGGTTTGATCCGAAGCTGACAAGCGATGTTTTGAGATTAAAGGCTTAACATGAGAACTGTCTTACATTGTTTTGGAACGAGAACTGTATTTGCTATGAAAGAAAATATAGAAATGGATTCCGTCTTAATATGTTTTAAAATGAAATAAAACAGTAAAAAATTTCTTTATCGCACCTATCCAAAAGCATATAAATTCATTCACCGGGCATAATAACCTTGATAAATTTATGGAAAGGGGTTTGTCTGATGAGCCAATTAACGCAAACAGAACTGGAAACATTGCGTAAGGTTATTGGAGAGCATGGAATGATTGTGAATAAGCTGGAGGCCTATGCTGAACAGGCACAGGATCCGGAATTTAAATCAATCCTGCAATTTGATGCACAGGATGCTCGCAATGCGCAGCAACAATTAATGTCATTTTTACAACAATAGGAAGGTGATTTGAAAATGTTTCAGGATAAAGAGATGGTAAATGATTATTTAAATGGTCTTAATGCAAGTTTGAAAGGTTACGCCGGTTATATTTCTGAATCGAATAACCCTGCGTTGCGCCAAAAATTTGTAGAACTAAGAAACCGGGATGAAGCACGCCAATTAAAAGTATACCAATATGCATTGCAGCATGGTTATTATCAGCCTGGTCAAACGGCAACTCCTCAAGAAGTACAGCAAGTGCAAACAGAATTATCTCAGAGCAGCTAATAGCTGGAAAGAGCGTGTGTACAGCATAAAGTACAGTTTCAGAATGCCTGAGTGTGTTACAAACTATCCATTATAAAAACGAGAAGTCTATATATTTCATAGGCTTCTCGTTTTAGTCATACTTTTTATTTTTTAGATCCAGCCTTTACGATATGCTAACAGCATCGCATTCGTCCGATCATTAACATTTAACTTGCGTAAAACGGTGGTTACATGGTTTTTCACTGTTTTATCAGAGATTTCTAAGTTGTTGGCGATAATTTCATTGTTGTTTCCTCTGGATATTTCAAGTAAGACATCCCATTCCCGTTTGGTAAGAAGGCCATCCGGACGGGACTGTAACGTAGAAGATAGCGTTAAAAATTCATCGTGTAATGCCTTAGCTAATTCGGGGTAAACATAAATGCATCCTTCATTAATAAAGCGGATTCCTGATATGATTTCATTCAGGCTCATATTTTTAACAAAATATCCATCTATATCAAATTCATACAAGCGGATAATATCCTTCATATGCAAATTAGGCAGGATGATTGCTAGTTTCACATCCTTTAACTGTTCCTGTTCGAGAATGCGTGTAATATCGTTGTATTGATAAATTGGAATCATAATTAAATCCGGTATATTTGATGAATCAAGTTGAAAATCATCCAAATCTCTTAAAGATAGGATTGAAATATTTAAATTTGTTTTTTCAGATAACGTAAATGCGTCAATAAAATTCAAAGTTGAATTCGAAGTTGGTGTCATACTCAATATTATCCTCTCCTGTCATTTGAGCAAGTATTTTCGTGATGTCAATATAAAATGAATAATTATGCGATGTTGATTCTTGAAGCTGACTTACAGGTTTCGACTAATCTGTTCGAGCTTTTAATACTATAAGGGCAGGGATATGGATTTTCAACTTATTCATGATGAAACCTATCTTCAAATATAGCATAGGATTGTATGAAATAAAATCTTGTAATAGTTTTTTAATAAAAAATGATAATTAAATCCCGGTTTAAAAAAGAAAAAGTACCTACCTATGCATGAATATCCAAGTAATATACTAATTATAAAACGAAATGTAGTTCAAAGGGTACGTTTTTTAATCTATTTTCCAATATCAGGTTGAACCAGGAAATATAACAGCAGTTATTTTTCACCACAATTAGTCATTATCCGTCATAATCAATCATGAGAAGCAAGGTCATTTAAATTGTGACAAATTAAGCTGCCATGTAAGTTAATAGAGCTATTTGTAAAGCTGAATTCCGGAAAAATAAATGTCCAGGGCATGCTGGTGTCTGGAGGTACATAAACCCTTTCTAAAGTGAATGTCTTTTCGGCTTTTACTGCGTCGTCTTCTACGTATTTTAGTGTGGTGTTTCCAAAGGAATACGCTTGGCTGCTATAATTATTAATTAAAACAGTAACCAATAAATCAGACCGGTGATTTCTTGCTTGCCATAAAGGGGTAAATGTCATTTGTTTTCCAGCAGTATTTGGCAGCACGAATCGTTGGAACGTTTGTTCAATTTTACGACGGTCCTTATCGGGAAGCGCTTCATCCCATTTGGGGTCAAAAACAAGGTTCATAACAAATCCTCCTTAAGATACCTTGATTATATAAGATTCGAGCATAGAAATAAATTTTTAGCGTTTCTTTTGAAAAAAAATATAATTCCTTATACACTTGTGGTACGATGAATGAGGTAAAATACTAGTTCGCTATTGATACAGGGAGGTTATAACATGGAAGAAGAAAATTTAGAACAAGAACCGGTGAAGCAGGAGGATATTGCTGAGGTCGGTGAAACGATTAGTATTGTTCGCGGTGAATATAAAGGTAAGAAAGCAGAAGTGCTTATTATCCGCGAGAATTCAGTTATTGTCCGTATCGGAAATCACCCATCTACAGGGGAACCGATCAAAACCGTAGTTAACCATAAAAATTACAAGAGAAAATAGTTTCGATATAATAAAAAGCTCTGGCATCGCAATGATGCCAGAGCTTTTTTATATATTAGAAAAAGAGGCAAGTTCAACATTTGTCGAACTCGCCCCTTGAAAATCCAGGTATGGATTCTTTCTTATTTGGAAACTGGTTTTTTCCATATACCAAGTATTAACGCTGAGATAACTGTACCAATAAGTAATGATAGTAAGAAGAACCACCATGCATTACCTAAGAAAACAACGAAAATACCGCCATGTGGTGCTGGAATGGTACTATGGAAGAATTGAGTCAATCCTCCAGCGATTGCAGCACCGATAACAGATGAGGTAATCACGCGTAATGGATCAGCAGCTGCGAATGGAATAGCGCCTTCTGTAACAAAGGATAGCCCCATTATATAATTCGCTGTTCCAGATTTACGCTCATCTGGGGTGAATTTATTTTTAAAGAACGTTGTTGCCAGAGCGATTGCTAATGGAGGAACCATACCACCAATCATGGCAGCTGCCATAAATGCTCCATCTCCTGTATCATTAAAGATTCCGATAGAGAAAGTATAAGCAGCTTTATTAAATGGCCCACCCATATCGATAGCCATCATGCCGCCAAGAAGGATACCGAGTATAACAATATTTCCTGTTCCCATACCTTCAAGGAAACTAAGGATGAAACTATTTAGCTTAGAAAAAACTGGTCCAATTGCAAAGTACATTGCTGTTCCTGTGGCAAGTAATCCGAGCACAGGATATAATAAAATGGGTTTAAGGCTTGCTAAAGACTGTGGCAGGTCTTTTAATAAGTGTTTGATTAATACGACCAAGTAACCAGCTACAAAACCGCCAATAAGACCGCCGATAAAACCGGCATCACTCTGTACTGCCATCATACCAGCTACAATACCAGGCATTAAACCAGGTCTGTCGCCAATACTCATGGCGATATAACCAGCAAGAATTGGAATTAAGAAATTAAATGCTGTATCTCCAACACTGTTAAAGAATAAGAAGAATTCTGATTCACTTCCTAAGAAACTTTCAAACAGGAAGGAAATAGCCATTAAAATTCCGCCGCCAATAACAAATGGAAGCATGTGGGAAATTCCGTTCATTAAATCTTTATAGATTTTCCCCCAAGCGGATTGCTTTTCGTACTCTCCATCGTCATCCGATTTTTCACCGGAGTCACGATAAACGGGCGCATCCTGTGTAGATGCTTTGGTAATTAGTTCTTCTGCTTTTTTAATGCCGTCTACAACCGGTCGCTCAACAACGTGTTTGCCATCAAAACGTGCCATTTCTACTTTTTTGCTGGCAGCAATGATAACGCCGGAAGCACGCTCGATGTCTTCGTTTGTTAAATGGTTTTTCGTACCATCTGAACCGTTTGTTTCTACTTTGATGTCTACATTCATTTCTTTTGCTTTTTTCTTGAGAGCATCCTCTGCCATATAGGTATGGGCAATACCAGTAGGACAAGCCGTTACTGCTACGACGAAAGGTTTTTCATCACTGCTGGCTGAACTGCCTGATTCGGGCGCCTCTGCTTTTTCCTCCGCAGCATCCTCTTGTGTTGCATCAAGGAACAGCTGCTGCACTTCATCAGGTGTAGATGCTTCCTTCAGCTTTGCTACAAAGACAGGTTCCATTAACAGTTTGGAAAGAGCAGCCAGTGTTTGTAAGTGCGTGTCATTTCCGCCTTCAGGGACAGCAATCATAAAGAAAAGGTGCGCAGGCTGTCCATCTAAGGAATTATAATCTACTCCATTTTTACTTTTGGCAAATAGGACAGTAGGTTCGGTTACTGCTTTTGTTTTTGCATGCGGCATCGCAATCCCGTCACCTAATCCGGTAGAGGACTGTTCTTCGCGAGCCAATATAGCTTCTTTAAATGATTCCTGCTCTGTTAAGACATTATGCTTATAAAGGTTTGCAATCATTTCATCTATTGCTGCTTCTTTGGATGAAGCTTGAAGGTCAAGAAGCATGACGTCTTTTTTCAATAGATCGGTGACGTTCATCTCTTCGTTTGTTTCTTCAGCTGCTTCCTCTTCCGGAGCGTCCTCTTCTTTGGTTGCTTCTGCGAAAAGCGCTTGTACTTCATCCGGAGTGCTTGCTTCTTTTAATTTACCTGTGAAATCCGGTTCCATCAAAAGACGGGATAGCGCTGCGATGGTTTGTAAGTGTGTATCACTTCCATCATCCGGAACAGCAATCATAAAGAAGAGGTGGGCAGGCTGTCCATCTAAGGAATCATAATCGATTCCTGCCTCACTTTTAGCGAATAAGACAGTAGGTTGGGTTACTGCCGCTGTTTTCGCATGCGGCATGGCGATTCCGTCACCGAGGCCGGTGGAGGATTGGTCTTCGCGAGCCAGGATAGCTTCTTTAAATGATGCTTGTTCTGTTATAATGCCATTTTTATAAAGACTTGAAATCATTTCATCAATGACAGCTTCTTTCGATGTGCCTTGAAGGTTTAAAATCATAACATCTTTTTTTAATAAATCGGTTACCTGCATGTTTCTCATCCTTTCTATTTAAAAATTAAATGGTTTCTACTTGGATTTGGGAACGCAGCTTTTCAATGGCTTCTGCAGTAGCCAGGTCTTCTGAAAAAGCAGTAGCGCTGCCAGAAGCAACTGCTGTTTTAAATGATTCGGCCGGATCTCCCGATTTTAAGAAGGAGCTGATAAATCCTGCAACCATGGAGTCGCCGGCACCTACGGAGTTAATCAGCTTTCCTTTTGGTGCTTTTGCTTTATAGTTTCCCTGTTTCGTGATAAGTAATGCACCATCTCCACCCATGGAAATAATCACGTGTTTTGCCCCTCTTTCTAAGAGCTTTTTCCCGTAAGCGATGACTTCTTCATCTGTTTGCAGCTTCACATCAAATAATGCTTCCAGCTCATGAATATTCGGCTTCACTAATAACGGCTGGTAGCTCAAGGATGCTTCAAGGGCAGCACCTGTTGTATCAATCGCAAACGCAGCACCTTGATCGGTTGCTCTTTGGATTAATTGCTCATAGAAGTTGTCTGGAAGGGAAGGGGGCTTGCTTCCGGATAAAATTACCGTATCTCCATCCTTCACTTCTTCAAATTGCTTCAGGAACCTTGCCACTTCTTCATCCGATAAAGCAGGACCGCGTCCATTTATTTCGGTTTCCTGATCAGCTTTCAGCTTAATATTGATGCGGGTATCTTCCTGGATATTAACAAAGTTTGTCCGAACATCTAATTCGTCTAAAGCATCTTCAATAAATTTTCCGGTAAAGCCTCCGACAAATCCAAGAGCAACAGCGTCTGCCCTGAGTGCCTTTAAAATTCGTGATACATTGATGCCTTTTCCGCCGGGGAGCTTATAATCATTATTCATATAACTCAGCCCGCCTAAATCCAATTTGTCGACCGGAACAATATAGTCAATCGATGGATTTAAAGTGATTGTATAGATCATCTAATCTACCTCCAAAATAGTTGTGTGATTTAAATAGGGTTGGTGAATCGTTGATATTTTATCCGTAATAAACGTTACATCCGAGAAATTACATATTTTTGCGAAACTGACTTTGTTCCATTTACTGTCATCTGCAAGAAAATATGTGTCTGAAGCTCTTTCAATAGCAAGCTGTTTCATTGTTGCTTCCTCCGGATCCGGCGTGGTACAGCCATATGTCATATCAATGCTGTCTACGCCGAGAAAGGCTTTAGTGAATTGATAATTCATTAAAGAATGTTGACTTGGCGCGCCCACCATTGCTTTTGTGGAATGCTTTAATTTACCGCCTACGAGATAGGCTTCAATTTGTCTGTCTGCAAGCATCGAAGCATGGGCAATACCGTTTGTTACAACGGTAATCGACAAATTAGCAAGATGCGGTATCATCTCCAGTGTTGTCGTCCCTGCATCTAAATAAATCACATCATTCTCTTCTAAAAGGGAGGCAGCATGCCTTCCTATATTTTTCTTTTGTTGACTGTTTTTGACTGTTTTCTCCTGATAGGTCAATTCCGCTCCAAATGTAGCGTTCAATTTTGCTCCGCCGTGGATGCGGAGCAGGAGCCCTTTTTCTTCTAGATGAGCAAGATCCCTACGTATAGTGGACTCAGAGCAGTTAAGTCTCTCGATTAAATCTACAGACTTAACTACACCGCTTTCATTTAGACGATGTAAAATAAATTGATGGCGTTCATCTGTCAGCATTACTTTCACCTCTTAATGATAGAATATCATCAAATTCAGTCGGAAACAACCAAAAACGTTCATTTTCATCGGAAAGATAAACATTCAGAAAAAAATAATTATTGACGCAAAAAAGAAATGGGTTTATGATAAATAGCACTTTCTGTTTAGAATTAAATAACATTTCCCACTAATTTAAAGAAAAGGAATTTAAGTGAATTATTAGGAGGTACGAAAAGTGAAAGAGTCAACAAAGAAATACATAATTGATCGAATGTACAAAGCATCACAAGGATTGGCGAACGCCGTCTTAGTGACGCTTGGTATCGGATTGTTGATTGAAACAATCGGAACATTTACAGGGTGGGAAGGTTTTCTATTGATTGGTAATGCAGCTCAGCTGATGCTGGCGCCGGCGATTGGAGCTGGAATAGCCTATCAGCTTGGGGGAAATACATTAGTTATTTTTGGAGCGATGGCTTCCAGTACGGTTGGCGCGAATGCTTTATCTATGACGGCTGACGGAAGCTGGACGCTTATTACAGGACAGCCTATCAGCGCAGTACTGGCTGCTGTTATTGCTACCTGGGTCGGAAAGCGTGTAACAGGGAAAACATCGCTTGATATGATGGCAATTCCGTTTTGTTCTATTTTTGTAGGGGGAGTTGCAGGTGTTGGTTTAGCGGCCGTGACAACCCCATTACTTGAGAAAATCAGTGCAATCATCGCAAGCTCTACTACAGGGTCTCCGTTTATTTCAGCGATTGTTATTTCATTAATTTGGAGTATCTTTTTAATGTCGCCGGCATCTTCCGCGGCTATAGCCATTGCACTACAGCTTGATCCCGTATCAAGTGCTGCGGCATTGATTGGTTGCACAGCTCAATTTGTAGGGTTCACTGCCATGTCGGTCAAACAAAACAATTTAGGTGCAAATATTGCACAATTCTTCTTAACGCCGAAAGTGCAGGTCCCAAATATTGTGAAGAATCCGCGCTTAGTTATCGGACCGTTTGCATCATCGATTATCTGTGCACCCATTGCTATTTTAATATTTGATTTTGAAGTACCCTATGAGCTAGCCGGTTTAGGATTAAACTCGTTTATTGCGCCATTAAATATTTTAGCCAACCAAGGTGCGGGCGTTTTAGTCATGTATATTGTAGTTGGTGTGATTACGCCGGCAATTATTTCTGTAATGACTTACAAGGCACTGCAGATGAAAGGCTGGGCAAAAACAGGCGATCTGCACATGGAAGTTCAATAAAGCTATCCAGGTTATATTGGTTTGGAAATAAAATTCAGAAAAATAGTATATATTTGCATTTAATCATAAAAGGCGAGCATTTCCGAAAAATGCTCGCCTTTTATATGGGGAAAAAACACTTTATCACGGAGAACCGTCCGTAAAACTCCCGCCTCAAAATAAAGCGTAAAAATAAATTTATTTAGGCGGGAGATAACGGACGCTAACTCCCTGAATCACTCAGCTAACACTCAGTGGGAGAATTAAGGAAGCAGACTAAGTTCGCGACGTCCTGGGGTTGCGATTACTCACCCCACCGAAAACATTTGTCGCAACGTCTGCACTAGCACATCCTGGGACTGGGACTGCGATTACTCGTCCCATCGAAGTGCTTTTGCGATTACTCGCCCCATCGGAAACATTTGTGCGTCGAAAGACTCCCACTGAGTGAAGTTTCGTTTTATCAAATTGCTTTCAGTAATAAACGCTTGAGCAGCGGAGTGAAATGCTCTGGCAGGGCGCTCACATCTGGAACCATGATGCGTTCTTTCCCGTAAATATTTTGCATCATTGTATCATCGTTTTCTTCAATCTGACCGTTTGCGAGAAACATTCCAACTACATCAATCTGATGCTTGCGGGCATCGGCTACAGCCTGATACGTATCCACAATGCCATTCTGGTCATAGCCGGAAGCTGCCGGCTGTCCGTCGGAAAAAATCAGCAGAAATTTATTTTTCTCGCTGCGGGGAATTAATTTTTTAGTGACATGACGAATACTGAAGCCATCTCGATTGTCTTCCTGTGCTTCCAGCTGCATAATTTTAGCTCCTTGCTCTTTATACAAAGAATCCTCCACAGTCTGGATATATTGCAGATAATTCGGCTGGTAGCTGTCACTCGCTTTATTGGCATCCTCCCAGAAACCGATGATTTCATGCGGAATGCGCAGCTCTTTTAACACTTCATGAAACAGGGTCACACCGCGTTTTGTTTCTTCCATCTTGTTCTTCATCGAGGCAGAGCAATCAATCAATAGGGTGAAGACCGCATCGAATTCTTTTGATTCCTGTTCCTTTTTATAAAATACACGTGGAGAATCCTCTAAAAAGATAGGAAGCAGTTTTTTAGAGAGCCTGCCAAATAATAAATCTGTTCTCGGTGTATCCTGTTTATGCTCTAACGTTAATTGAATGGTTTTGGCAAGTTTTCTTTTAAAAGGGTCGATTTCCTCTACTAACTGCCGGTATTGTAATTCTTCGTCCTCTGTAGGTGCTTCTGCATACTCTGTAAACATCTGCGCATGTTCATTTTCCTTCCCAAAGCTTGATTCGCCACTGTTTTCAGATGTATTTTCTTCTTTACTTAGCGTTTCCTTATCGGAATAATCATTTTGCTTGCTCTGACCGGAAGTCCCTTGAATCGCAGCCATCGCCTGATCGCCGTCTTCTGTTTCACGGGCACCGCCGCCAAGCATCGAGGTTTTTGTGCCTTGCTCCAACTCAAATTGCAGAAAGTTTTGCTTGCGGTCATCATTTTTATTTTCACGATGCCAGGTAGAGAAGGTTTCATCGAAGTATTCATTTTCTTCATTTGTTTCTTCCTGCTGGTCGTCATTCACTAACGGACCGGTACGTGTTAATTCATCAAACAGCGTATTTTTTTCATACGATTCGACATGCCCGATTGGCAGGATGAAGTATTCGTGAATTGAATCTGTATAGCCTGCTTGCTGCATTTTCCGCATGATTTGTTCGGTCAACGCCACATTATCACGTGTATGCTTTGTCTCAAAGACGCTGTACAGATGCCCTTTTATACTGTCGAGCATCTCCAGCTGTGCTTTCTCCACACGAGGAAACCCCGGGTCTGGCTGATTGGCAAAAAGCAATAAATAAATCATACAAAATATTTCATCGGTTGCATAGCTGCGTGTGACATTGGACTGCAGCTGGGTCGTGAAATAGTGATGGAAATACGCTCGCCTGTAAGAAAAGTTTCGCTTCGTGCCCGGACGTTCTTTCCGGATTGCGTCCTCTAAACGAATGTCTTCTAATAATGTCATCAGCTGAATTGCGAATTTGGGAAGAAGGGAATCTTCCCAATCCTTTTTGAATTGCTGCAGGATTTTTACATCGGTCTGATGCAGGGTGCCTAATGTGCGCAGGATGACATCTGATTTCGCGCCCGCTTCCTGCATTTCAGCCGGGAGACGGTCCCAAAAACGGCCAGCGGTTACTTTGTTTTCTGTTATATCAATAAAGGAACCAAAGCTGGACTCGAATTGCAATTGTTCATTCTTCGCCAAAACAGTCGTTAAATCCTGCAATTGCATAAATAAATGGGTGTCAACCTTTGTTTGGTGAAATCGGTACATATCAAAGTTACTCCTCTTTAATTAAAATAACGTGTCTGCCAAATTCCCCACAAACGCTTTCTCACGATCTTCTTCGAGCTTATCCACAATACTGCGTAAAATAGCGCGTTTAGGCGGAAGATAGGTTGAGAGGTCGCAAGCATCCAGCAGGGCGCGGATAGAAGCAGCATCCTCTGACAATTTTCCTTGACTTACCGCTGTGATCAAATCATTGGATAGTGTCACAAAACGCCCAATCAGCTGTTTGTCTGTCAGTTTGGTCGATTCAGTAATTAATTGTTCCAGCTGTTCTCCTTGAATATAAGGTACGTCAATGACAATGAAACGGTTTTTTAATGCTTCGTTTAAAGGAACTGTTCCAATATAGCCTTCGTTGATCGCCGCGATAACGCCAAACCCGTCTGCAGCAGTCACAATCTCGTTGGTGAAAGGGTTCGTAATCGTTCGGCGATAATCTAAAACACCATTAATCAACGGCAAGGTTTCCGGCTTAGCCATATTAATTTCATCAATATAAAGAAATGTTCCCTGCTTCATTGCATTGGTAACTGGCCCCGGAACAAATTCAATTGTCTGTTTTTCTTCTTCATAAGCAAGCGTTTTGAACCCCATCAAGCTTTCTGCATCTAAGTCAACGGAACAGTTTACACTGTACATCGGCCGCTGAAAAAGAGAGGAGAGGGTTTCCGCAAATTTTGTTTTCCCAGCGCCGGTCGGTCCTTTTAATAATATATTTTTACCCATACTTAATGCGACAATGGCATCAATCAATAAATCATCGCTTGGCGGGAGGTATCCGCCGGAACGAATCAATTCCTCGCGATCTGTTACTTCTTTTTTATTATTTTCAAGCAGCTCTTGGACTGCCTCAGGTAATTGAATAGCATTCATTATTGTTTCTCCTTTCGAAATCCATTGCTGTGATTCCGTTTTATCAATGTCTTTAAATAGATATAGGCTCCGTTCACAATTGTATTACTTGTTCTCGAAAAATACAAAGAATGCGCAGTCGTTGCGATATGGCTGAGCAATTGCTAAGATAATGATAAGAATATAGAGACAGGTACCATCGATGTTTATGAGAATGGTGTCGGATAGGAGGATATATGGCAAAAAGGACGATGGCAATTCATTTAAATCTGGAGGATACGTATGTAGAAGAAATAAAAAAGGCTGCTCCAGACTGGGAAATCCATACAGGCAAAGAACTTTCTGATGATATTCTGAAGCAAGCAGAAATCCTTGTTAATTGGCGCAAGGATAAAGAAAGTACCTATCTGGAAAGCAATCAGCTGAAATGGGTACAATCCTGGAGTGCAGGGGTCGATTCGTTAAACTTAGATAAAATTGTGGAAAAGAACATTCAATTAACAAGCGCAAACGGGGTGCACAGCTATCCGATTTCCGAAACAATTTTTGCGTATATTCTAGGATTTACACGGTTAATTCATACTTATGTCAGACAGCAGCAGGAAAAAGTATGGCACCACGCAAAACTTCGCGGGGAAATCCATAACAAGACAATGGCAGTGCTTGGCACAGGGAAAATAGGACAGGAAACAGCTAAAATAGCAAAAGCCTTTGGGATGAAGGTGCTTGGAGTCCGTCATTCAGGGAAAGCTGCAGAAAATGTGGATGAAATGTATCAGCCGCATCAATTAGATAAAGTACTTCCGCAAAGTGATTATGTAGTTGTTACTTTGCCATTAACAGAGGATACCCATCGTCTGATTGGCGCAGAGCAATTTAAACAGATGAAAAACGATGCTTTCTTTGTCAATATCGGACGAGGGTCAATTGTTGATGAGAAAGCGCTGATTGAGGCGTTAGAGAATAATGAAATTGCCGGTGCCGGGCTGGATGTATTTGAAAAGGAACCGTTAGAAGCATCTAATCCGCTTTGGGAGATGGAAAATGTCATTTTGACACCGCATACCGCAGGAGCAACGGAGTTTTATAATCAGCGTGTGATTGAAGATATTTTTATTCCGAATTTAAAGAACTATTTAGATGGGAAAGCGCCGTCGATTAATCTATACCAGCATGAACGTGGTTATTAATAAATAATTCAAAAAAAAGAATATGGATAATGGTAAGGATGTAAGAAATGAAAAAGCTGTTTATTCTGTTCGCGTCGCTGTTTGTTTTAACAGGATGCGAGCTGCTGGATTTTTTAGAAGACAATGAACCGGCAGAAGGAAGAGAATTAGTCACTGTGGAACGGGTCGTTGATGGTGATACTGTGATTGTTCATCTGGAAGATGGAACAAGAGAGCGGGTCCGCTTACTCTTGATTGATACCCCGGAAAGTGTGAAGCCTGATACGGAAGTACAGCCATTTGGCGAGGAAGCAAGTGATTTTGCCAAAGAACTGATGCCGGAAGGGGAAACGGTCGAGTTAGAAAGAGGAAATCCTGAAAGAGACGATTACGACCGGATGCTTGCCTATATCTGGGCAGATGGTGATAATGTTAACCAGTTATTAGTCGAAGAAGGGTATGCAAGGGTCGGCTTTGTGTATGAGCCGAATACAAAGTACTTAGAAGAGCTGGAGCAAGCGCAGGAAGAGGCAAAAGAACATGGAGAAAATATCTGGTCAATTCCCGGCTATGCAGAAAGCAGGTTTCACGAATATTAAAAAGCATGAAGGCTAAAAGCAGGCGATGTATCTTTTAAATGCATCGCCTGCTTTTTTTAGAGGTTTGCCCACGCTTCTCTGTCTATTCCATAGAGCAGCCATGGAGAATCTAATTCAAATGGATGAGCATTAGGCAGCTGGTCGATAATGGCTGCGGGAATATCAATCCATACATGGACTTTCTTATCTGGATGCTGTATTTGTAACGCATGCTGCGCTTTCGCAATAGTATTCCATAACCCTCTGCGCTGAAATAAATCTTTATATGGGTAAATAGCGTGAAGATACACCTCTTTTTTTATATTTTTCTTTGTAATTAATGGAGGATGGCCATTCTCTTGAAAGAATCGCCAGCTCTTTATTTGATCTTCTTGAAAAAGCTTAGGCGAGCTTGGAAAAGGATAATAGCATTCAAGCGGAAAAAACGTATTTTCATGAACATGGTATGTATTTAATAATTTCAGTTTTTCATCTGTCTGCGTTATTTCCCGCCAAGTTTCCTCTGCACCTGATATGCCATCCAATGTTTTTGCTGTACATCCATAAAATTCGGTCTGCTTTTCCAAATCGATACGGTTCAATACCTTTTGTGCCGGAGCGTTATGAGCTTGTGTGTTTGCACCTGCCCATTCCACGTCTTTGTTTTGGAATGCCTGATCCAGCACGTATTTAGTTATCCGATTGGAATACCCATTTCCTTGATAACGAATATCGCTTCTTAATCTGCCTAGCATGGCATAGGCGGATGCGAAAACAGAATAGCCGGCTGTGCTGACTAATTGATTATTATAAAAAAGTCCAAAAAGTACGTGGTTTCCAGTACATAAAATCTCAAAAATGTAATATAATCATCTTCTATTTCTGTCTGCATATTTTCCATTAATATTTTATCGGATGGTAATAATTGTCGGATATAAGTATTCAAAAAATCACCTCATGTTCATTGTAGAAAGAAGTATCTGGTTTCGTCCAGCAATCTATTTTAAAAAAAGAGTTTAATTTCTTAATATTTAAAACGCTTACAAAAATAATGTCTTGAGACCAGAAACTTGAAAGAGTATAATGAAAGAAATGTAGATATTTAGGAGGGCTAACATGGCTACCATTCATAAAGGAGAAACAAAATTTTACGTTGGGGAGGATATCAAGGATCCGGAAGCAGAAATTACTTTTGTACAATCAGGATCGAACCGTTTAGTTATTGATCATACGTATGTGGCAAAAGAACTCCGAAGCCAGGGGATTGCTCAACAGCTGCTGGAGCAAGTTGTTCTATATGCACGAGAAAACGACAAATATATTATCCCTTTATGCCCGTTTGCAAAAAAACAAATGCAGAAAAATGAAGCGTATCATGACGTCCTTCAAAAGCAATTTATTTAAATGTATCTAACAATCAAAGAAACAGCAGCGTATTTATCAATAGATGAATCCATTGTGCGTACTTATGTTTTACAAGGGAAGATACGTGCGATTTATGATGGGGAAAACTATTTAATCAATAAAGAACAATTTACAACATATTTCGAACAGGTCGAGAAGTATAGGAAGGTCATTCAAGCATACTTAGATGAACCAATCCCAGAGGATATTGATGTGAAGGACGAGGATTAGCTTCTATTTCCAAGGGTGTATATAATGAAAAAGGTTTGTAAAAAATGAAATTCTATACGGTGTGTAAGAACAAAGGAGATTTAAGATGAAAAACAAAAAACGTCCCCGATCGAAAAAAGCTGCCCCTTTTTTGACTTACGAAGTGACGGAGCCGGGAGAACTATTTTCTTTTCTGAGAGGGGTTTTAGCGAACCGCAGCCGTAATTCCGTAAAGTCTATTTTAACCAGAGGACAGGTTTCTGTGAATGATCGCATTCAAACGCAGCATAATTACATGCTGGAAAAGGGACAGGTTGTTAAAATATTAAAGAATAAAGAAGCGGTGAAGCAGGAAGTCTTTATTGGCATGTCAATCGTTTATGAGGATGAAGATATTATTGTCATCGATAAAGAAGCAGGATTGCTTTCAATTGCGACGAAGGAAGAGAGAAGACAAACTGCTTTTCATCAGCTGATGGATTATGTAAAACAGGAGGATCCTGCCAACCGTATCTTTGTCGTCCATCGACTGGACAAGGAAACGTCTGGAGTAATGGTTTTTGCAAAAAGTGAAAAAGTGAAACGGAAACTCCAGGATAATTGGAAGGATATCGTGAAAGAAAGAACCTATGTTGTTTTAGTGGAAGGAAAGGTCGCCAAAGAAAAAGGGTATATCGTTTCCTGGTTAAAAGAAAGCCCGACACATAAAATGTATTCCAGCCGAGTTAAAAATGATGGGCAGCGGGCCGCGACGCGTTATCGGGTTATTCAATCCAATCAACAATTTTCATTGCTGGAGGTAGAGCTGGAAACGGGCAGAAAGAATCAAATCCGGGTCCATATGCAGGAGCTCGGCCATCCGGTAGTAGGCGATAAGAAATATGGCGGTGGAAATCGCCGTATACTTGGCCGGCTGGGTCTGCACGCAAAAGCGCTGGCACTTTACCATCCGAAAACAAATACACTGATGTTTTTCCGTTCAGATGTTCCTAAATCTTTCTATCATAAATCGAAATAGTAATCATAAAAGCCATTATCCAATTGTGCATGGATAATGGCTTTTTTTCATATAGGAAGAAGAAATACAGCCCAATAAAAAGAATTCTTAAATCGGTGCCCTTTCCAATGTTCTCCCTCCGCGTCCCACAGTTGTTTCTGCCTGCTGTAAGGAACGGTAAATGGCTTCTTCAATCACTTCTGCAACACCCTGGAAAAATTGGTTCATGATTGGATGATCGTCTCGAATCATTGTCATAGGCTCAATTATCTGATTGGCATGATGCTCAATTTTTGCGGCTGTGGAAAAGGCGATAGCGATATCTCCGCTTCCATTATCTATCGTGCTCCCTGTTCTCCCCAGCCCAACTGCACAACGCTTGGCAAGCCGTTTAAGCTGGCGGTCGGAAAATGGAGCGTCTGTAGCAAGAATCATCATAATCGATCCGTCAGGTGTATCCGGATTTTCTGTAGAATTCACAGGAAATAAAGCCTGTTCACGTCTGCCAAAATTACTTACAACTAGTGTGCCAAGCGTATATTTTTTGTTTTCAGCAGAGATGATTCTGGAAGAAGTGCCAATGCCTCCTTTATATCCTAAACACTGCATGCCGGTTCCGGCACCCACTGCTCCTTCCAGACTGCTTTCGGATGTTGCGTTTTGAATAGCATTTCCAGCATGCTCCGGTTTGACAGCTTGTAAGCGGATGCTGTTCAAGTACCCGTCATTGCATTCCCCCACAACTAAATTGATTGTGCCTGCTGTATCACCGATTTCTTCTGTCTCCTCCAGCATATAAGCTAAGGTTCCCTGCATCACTGCTCCGACACTTAGGGTATTTGTCAGCATAATAGGGGCTTCTAAAACACCAAGCTCGTCTATCTGCATTAACCCTGTTGTTTTCCCAAATCCATTAATAACAGCATTTCCAGCGATAACTTTTTTTCTGAATATATTTCCGGTATGAGGCAATATAGCTGTAACTCCCGTGCAAATCGTATCTGTTTCATTCAGGTGCTCATACAGCGTCACGTGACCTACTTGCACGTCGGGGACATCTGTAATACAGTTTTTTGTTCCTTTTGGTAATGTCATACACTTCAAAACCTTTCATTTTTAAGTAAATTATAACAAACGGGATAACGTTTGTATGGCATAGACGGTATCGGAGAAATTAAGACAGAGGTGATTAAATGAGGAGAAATAAAAAAATTAACATGTTAATGATTAGTTTGCTTCTTTTTTTACTAACAATACACCCTGCATATGCAGAGGGAGTGCAGGAGGGAACAGAGATTGGGGATAAAGCGCCGGATTTCACGCTGGAAACACTAGACGGGGAAACCCTGCAATTGTCTGACTTTCAAGGCGAGCGGGTCATGATTAATTTCTGGGCAACCTGGTGTCCGCCTTGCAAGCAGGAAATGCCGGATATGGAGCGGTTTTATCAGGGGCATGATCCAATCATTCTTTCCGTAAACTTAACGGATGAAGAAATGAGTACGGAGAAAGTGGGGCAATTTATCCAAGAACTTGAACTGACCTTTCCTGTTTTATTAGATAAAGAAGGTGAAGTCAGTAATTTGTATCGAATTCAGCCGATTCCCGTGACGTATATGGTTGATGCAGAAGGAATCATTCAATTTAAATCGATTGGCGCTTTAAGTTATGAGCAGATGATGAAGCAGTTTGAGCAGATGAAGAAAGAATAATTCGTAAAGATTTAAAAACAAGCATGAAATCTTTATCTATAAGCGGAAATACTTGTTTTATCACGGAGGACTGTCCGTAAAACTCCCACGGAGTGAAGTTTCGTTTTATGGCATTATAATAGAGGCTGCGTTTGAACATCGATAAGGAACAGGATTTTTAATTAAACATGAATAAATGAACGTCTCCTTTACGAAAAGATAATGAATATAGATAGAAAAATGCCTGCGTATGCGATAAAATATACGTTAGGCGTTTTTTTTATAGATAGTAAAATCAAGAATACATAGATAACCTAAACTTTAAGGAGGCGTTAGAAATGAAATTACTGCTTGGACAATTTGTGATTATTCTCATTGTGTGGGTTGGCCTGCTTACATTTTTTCAAGAGATGAGTCAAGCCAGTCAGCTTATTTTCTACTTGGTTACTTCATGGTTATTATTACTTATCGTTCTAATGATTAAGACGTGGATTAAGGAAAAGAAAGAGTCTGATAAATCATAATCATATTTTTATGAAGGAAGTGATGCGTGATGTTACGTATTGAAAATATCAGCAAGTCTTATGGAGATAAAAATCTGTTTACAAATATCCATGCGGCCATCGGTGAATTGGAGCGAATCGGTTTGATTGGCGTGAATGGAACAGGGAAGTCCAGCTTTTTAAAAGTCATTGCAGGAATAGATGATCCGGATCAAGGTGAAATAAAACACGCAAAGGATTATCAGATTGAATATATTGCACAGGAAATGGATCTTTATGAGGAATTAACGGTGATTGAGCAGATTTACTATGGAGAATCAGAGCAAATGAGACTGATGCGTGCTTATGAACAAGCCCTGTTAAATTTGGAGAAGGAACCGGAGAACGAGTCGTTTCAGGGGAAGCTGTTACAGCTGCAGCAAAAAATGGATCAGGCAGAGGCATGGGAGGCTAATGCTAATGCAAAAACAATTTTAACGAAGCTTGGGATTACAGCTTTTGACAAGAAGGTTCATGAGTTATCTGGCGGACAACGGAAAAGGGTTGCTATTGCTAAAGCGCTGATTCAGCCTGCTGATCTGCTTATTTTAGATGAGCCTACCAACCATCTTGATCACGAAACGGTCGAATGGCTGGAGAAATATTTACAGAGCTATCGCGGCTCGATTTTATTAGTGACGCATGACCGTTACTTTCTGAACCGGGTAACTAATCGTATTTTTGAACTGGATAAAGGAAATCTCTATGTTTATGAAGGGAATTATGAACTGTTTTTAGAGAAAAAAGCAGAACGAGAAGCGCAGGAAATAAGTGATGAGCAAAAGCATCGCAATACATTAAAGCGAGAACTTGCCTGGCTGAAACGAGGGGCTAAGGCGAGGTCGACGAAGCAGCGTGCCCGGGTCGAACGGGCAGAGGAAATGAAGGAAAAGAAATTTGATACGAAAAAAGAAAATCTTGCTATTCAAGCGGGCTCGAAGCGGCTTGGAAATGACGTTATTGACCTGACGGAAATCTCAAAGGATTTTGGCCGGCAGACACTGATTCATGATTTCTCCTATCAGATTATTCCTGGGGACAGAATTGGTATTATAGGTCCTAATGGTACAGGTAAAACAACCTTGCTCAATATGATGGCAGAGCGTATTTCGCCTGATAAGGGAGAGGTAAAGATCGGCGAGACAGTGCGAATCGGTTATTATACCCAGGATGACGAAGATTTGGATGGAGATTTGCGTATTATCGAGTATATTAAAGAAGTAGCCGAAGTCATGCATACTGCAGATGGTCAGGTAATTACCGCAGAGCAGCTGCTGGAGCAATTTCTATTTCCAAGAGCACAGCAATGGTCTTATATACGCACGTTATCAGGCGGTGAGAAACGGCGCCTTTATTTACTCAAAGTATTGATGCATGAACCAAATGTTTTGTTTTTAGATGAACCGACAAATGATCTAGATACGCAAACGCTGGCTGTTTTAGAAGAATATCTGGAGTCGTTTCCAGGAGTCGTAGTTACCGTTTCGCATGATCGTTATTTCCTGGACCGTATTGTAGACAAGCTTTTTGTATTCAAAGGGGAAGGGGAGGTTTCTGTTTATTATGGAAACTACAGCGAATTCCTGGAAACCAACGCGATTCCAAAGCAGACAAAGGCTTCAGTTCCGAAAGAATCAAAAGCGGCTGTATCTGTAAAAACGAAAAAGAAATTATCTTACATGGAACAGCGTGAGTGGGAAACAATAGAGGATGAAATTACTCAGCTCGAATCACGATTGACCGAAATTGAACAGGAAATTGCGGAAGCTGGAAGTGATATTGGCAAGGTACAGCCTTTATTTACAGAACAGCAAGAGGTAGAAGATAAATTAGAAGAAAAGATGCAACGCTGGGAAGAATTATCATTATTGAAAGAAAGCTTTGAATCAGGAAAATGATTTGGTGAAATTAATTTTGAAGTTATACAAAAACTGGGTAGCATTCGGTTGTTTCGCGTGTTATACTTACGTTGGAAAATCACCAGATAGGTTAAAAAAGTCTAGTGTGAAGGCGCTGAACGCACCTGTAACTAGCTAAAGCTTCTTTTATTGCGCATAGCAATATTAGTCCCTGATCCTCAATTAAAACAATCTATCACTTCTCAAATTGAAAAGAAAAGTTTTTACATGTTTCATTTTTACGAGTATAAGGGAATATAGAGAAGAAGAGCGTACCTTATTTTGGAATTGATTAATCAAGGAGGTCATTAAATGAAGCTTTTTCAAGTAAGAAAAGGTCAGTTTGTATTTTATGAAAATGAATTGCATAAGGTATATTCTGTCAAACCAATGTTCAAAAAATCTGTTCACATGTATCGGTTAAAGGATATGAAACAAGTATTAACAACCGCAAAAGATATTAATTTTTACCGTCCTAAACATAATGATACATTTATTTTTTATGGTAAAAGATATACGATTGATCAATATGCAAAACCAAAAGCTGGTGATTATATTTTGATTGTGAAGCCTACTCCGGACTTTTTAGATCATTATTCATTAAATGAAATCGAGAAGGTAGAGCGGGTAGAAGACGGAAATGTAATTACAACACGCGATAATGGTGTTAAACATAGTGAATATGTTGTGATGGTTCCAGGGAAAGCCGAGGCAAGCCAAGAAATTGCTTATTTCGATAAATCCCTTGTTCCGGAAGAAAAACAGCTGCAGGATGAATCGATTTCTTATTTAGCAGAGAATGATGATGCATTACAGCCTGCTGTCGGGGATATTTATTTGGATATCCATAATAATACCCGGGCGATGATTGTAGCGATGACGGATGATGAGATTGTATTTGGTCACGGCGTCCGTGTGCATGTTGCAGAATTATTAGATGAAACAAGATATGAATTAGTTTATCAATTTGAAGATCATTAAAAACAAGCCGGCTGGATGTTATCAGCCGGCTTGTGTCATTTATTTGCTTTTTTCCATTGTTCCCTTGCTTTATATCCTAAAATATTAATAGCATCCTTAGAGCCTGAATAAATCGGGTTGTAGCCAAGCTCCAGGTCGGTTAAATCATCTACAGTGAGTTTTCCTTTAATTGCTGTGGCTAATACGGCCATGCGCTTATCCGCTCCCTTTGGCCCGATAACACTGCCTCCTAATAATTGTCCGGATTTCGGGTCAAATACAATCTTCATCCAGAGCTTTTCCGAACCGGGATAGTAGCCGGCATGAGAATAACCTTTGGACAGAACTGCTTCAAAAGGGATATCTAATTTATCCAACGCATCTTCATTTTGCCCGGTGATAGCAACCGTTAAATCAAAAACACGGAAAATAGATGAACCTAAAATCCCGTCACGCTGAATCTTTTCGCCGTTTAAATGGGATGCAATAACAAAAGCCTGACGATGCGCCGGCCATGCCAATGCTACATGTGCTGGCTTTTTTGTAATAAAATCAACTTCCTCGACAGCATCTCCCAGCGCATAAATAGCAGGGTCGCTGGTCTGCATGACATCATTCACTTTAATTGCCCCGGTTTCTCCTAATTCCAAGCCAGCATCTTTTGCCAGCTCAATATTTGGTGTAATACCGACAGCCATTAATGTCATATCTGCCTGAAGGCTTTTTCCGCTTTGAAGATGCAGGGTAGTGCCGTGATTGGAGTAACTTTCCAATTTATCATTCAGATAAAGATCTACCCCGTTCTCTGTTATATGTTCATCGACATGGCTTGCCATATCAGCATCTAACCTTGACATGACATGCTCGGAATGGTCGACAAGCGAGCATTGGAGTCCTCTTCTATGCAGATTCTCAAGCATTTCCAAGCCGACAAATCCGCCGCCGATAATGGCTGCTGTTTTTGGTTTTTTATCTGAAATAAATGCTTCTATCCGGTCCATATCCTCGATGATCCGCAATGTGAACGTATTGGATTCCATACCATCTAAATCCGGCATAACAGCCCGTGCTCCGGGAGAAAGAATCAATGTATCATAGTCCATCTCATAGGGTTTATTATTTTTTTCAAAGAAAATGGTTTTCTTTTCTCTTTCAATATGTGTAACCTCTGCATAGGTTTCAATAGAAAGCTGATATTTCTCTGCAAAATCATTTTCAGAATAAATCACCCGATCCCGGTCCGTAATTTCTCCTCCAATAAAATAGGGCATTCCGCAGTTAGCAAAGGATACATAACCAGATCGTTCAAGAATATGAATTTCAGAATTGGGGTCGTTTCTCCGTATTTGTGCTGCGACCGTAGCACCGCCGCCGACACCGCCGACAATAACAATTTTATTTACCATACTCAAATGGCTCCTTTCCAAATGGCTTCTTAAAATAGCATAGTATTAGTTCATTACTATATAGTTCCCGTTATTGTCCGATTTAAAAAGTGTTTATGCAATAAAAAAACAAGAACACCACTTAAAACATCGGTGTTCTTGCCAAGGAGATGTCCGCTCCGACAGTTTTCGATGGGGCGAGTAATCTTCAATGTTGTCAGGTTAATGCGACCGCTGCGACGGGTTATGGTGGGGTGAGTAATCGCAACCCCAGAAAGACACTACGCATTCCATGGGCCCCGAGCTCATCTCCTTTACAGAAGACTTGCTGATTGGCAAGCCGACAGGCGCAGACAGAAGCAAAGTCGCACTTATGCCCCGCGGGTAGAAAAAAAGAAGTTCACTTTTTTTTGCGGGGTCTTCACCTGTTGCTTTTCCCGCAGGAGTCGACAACATCCGCTCTCATCTAAGAATAACTATGTTTTATTTACTTTTTTATAAAGAAATAACACAAATTCTGGAGCGGCTGTATTCAGCATTTTTTTATATGCTTTCTTATTCTTTAAAAAAATCTCCCTGCAAAAGCAGAGAGATTTTATTCGCTTTATTAAAACAGCTCGAATATTCCAAGTGAATAAAGGAAAACAATCACGATTGTAATTGGGGCAACCCAACGTAATATCTGGTACCATACTTGGAACATTCCGTTGCCAAAAGGATTTCCTGCATGAAATTCTTGCTCGACTAATGCACGATTCATTTTAAATCCTACAAATAAGGCGATAAATAAACAGCCGACAGGAAGCATAATGTTGCTGACTAAGAAATCACTTGCGTCGAATGCTGTTTTTCCGAAAATGTGAAAATCAGCAAGGGCATTGGATGATAAAGCGGCTGGTATCCCAAAGATAAATACGGCCACTCCGGCAACCCAGGCAATTTGTTTCCGGGAAGCTTTTACTCTTTCATTCACTGAAGAGGTAATAATCTCCAGCATACTAAACGAAGAAGTTAAAATCGCAAATAAGAATAAGAACAAGAACAAGCTCAAGAATAATTCACCAAAAGGCATTTGCGAGAATGCTTCCGGAAGAACGATAAATAATAATCCAGGTCCTTCCGTCGGTTCAAGACCAAATGAGAATACAATTGGAAAGATCGCTAATCCGGCAAGTAAGGATACCAGAATGTTCATAACAGAAACAGAAGCTGCTGATTTTGTTAAGCTGACATTTTTATCCAGATACGAGCTGTAGGTTACCATTACAGAGATTCCGATTGCCAGTGAAAAGAAGGCCTGTCCCAATGCATATAAAATATTTTCACCATTTAACTGGGAAAAATCAGGCTGCAGGAAGAAACGTACGCCTTCCATGGCACCTTCAAAGGTTAATGCACGAATCACGATAATAATGAAAAAAAGAAATAATAAAGGCATCAGTATTTTACTATATTTTTCAATACCATTCTGAATCCCATTAGAGATAACAAAGGAATTTAAAAATACGAAGAATGCGAGTCCTGCAATCGTAAGCAGCGGGTTTCCGGTAATGGTATCAAATAAAGCAGCATAATCACCGTTATCTGAGATAACCATACCTGGGATAGACATCAGACTGTAAATCAGTACCCAGCCCCCGACAACACTGTAAAAGGACATTAAAATAAAAGCCCCGGCAACGCCCCAATGCCCAATAAATGAAAAGATACTCCGTTTGAGGGTTAGTTTTTGATAAGCGCTGACAGCTTCCTTCTGGGCGCCGCGGCCAATAACAAATTCGGCAATAAGCAGCGGAAGGCCAATCAGAACAGTAAATAATATAAATATAAAGAAAAATGCTCCCCCGCCGTTCATCCCGGTCATGTAAGGGAATTTCCAGATAGCACCCAAACCGACTGCGGCACCGGCAGAGGATAAAATAAATCCAAGTCTTGTTGACCATTGTTCTGTCTGTTTTTCCATATTCGTAAAATCCTTCCTCTATAAAATCAATGTCCAGTATATCATAAAACGGAGCTTCCTTCAGCGGGGAGTTTTATTCTGGCATAAACATAACTTTATCGATTCCTTTGAGTACTGGGATATCCTTTAGAGCCTTTTAATAAAGGACAACCTTTCCTAAAGAATAAGAATGGTTATAGAAATAGCTGGATATAACCGCTCCAACAGGTTTTTTGGAGTGAGTAATCTTAGGCCGCGGAAATACACTTCGCTTCCCGCAGTGGACATCTTCTTAGCAAGAATACGGATGTTTAAAAAACTAAGTGATATTTTTGGTTTTCTTAGTCTTTCCAATATAAAGCAAGAAAAGCCCATTAATGAAGGAGAATAGATTTTTCTAAGCCGCTCATACTAATTCTAAGTATATCAATTAGTAACAACAAAAGGAGAGGACAAAAGTTGAACAACCCTTATATAAAGACCTCAATCGGCCTCTATTTAAACTTTTTCATGCTCGGCATGATCAATATTATTATTGCTTCTAATATGGGTAATTTATCTCGACTGTATGATGTGACTCCCTCTCAGGTCAGTTTTCTCGTTTCAGCTATCGGTATTGGGAAATTAGCGGCTTTATTTTTTGTGGGCAGGCTTTCTGACAAAATCGGCCGTAAGCCAATTATTATTGCGGCGAGTTTTTTGTATTTACTGTTTTTGCTCGGTATGCCGCTGACATCAAGCTATTATTTAGCATTTGCATTCGCGATTACTGCTGGGATTGCTAACTCGTTATTGGATTCTGGGACATACCCGGCGCTGATTGAATCATTTCCGAAAAAATCGAGCACAGCAACTGTTTTAGTTAAAGCTTTTGTCTCTATTGGAGCAACCGTTTTACCATTCTTGATTTCCTTTTTAGCAGCAAATGGCATATTTTGGGGATGGTCATTCTTTATCCTCGGTATTCTTTATGTCATTAGCGGCGTTTACTTGTTCTTTATGCCTTTCCCTGACGTAGAAAATGGCGATGCTTCAGAAGATGAGGAATCAGATAAAGAACAGGATAAGAAAGCATTAAAAGCCAAGCCATCCATGATGCGAGAAGGCCTTGCTATTATCTTAATTGGTTTTACTTCAACGGCATTATTTGTTGTTTGGCAAACATGGTTACCTGAACTTGGCGAACAGTTTATCGGCTTAAGTGAACATGATTCTGTTCAGCTGCTCAGCTATTTCAGCGTTGGTGCTCTGGTTTCAGTAATATTGCTTGCTGTAGTTCTGGATCGATTTATTAAGCCGATTACTGTTTTAATCGTTTATCCAATTATAGCTTTTATTGCAATGCTTTTACTGTTCTTTGTTGAGTCCTACCCGGTTGTTCTGGTCAGCACCTTCTTATTAGGATTATTTACCTCAGGACTTTTCCAGCTGGCGTTAAGTATCATGACTGATTTTTTCCGGAAAAACAAAGGAACAACAACAGCTTATGTAAATATTGCATCAAGTGCCGCTTTTATTTTGGTTCCAATCATTACCGGGTCACTTGTTGGTTATATTGGAATCAGCATGACCCTTGTGTTTGATATGGTGATTGCAGTACTGGGTATTCTGTTAGCACTTTATATCGCTTCCCGAAGAAAAAAGATTTTTTCTTAAGGGTAAGAATAAAATAGAGGAGATGGATAGGATGGCAGCAGATTTTGAAAAAAACTTAGAAAAAATAGATGGTTACACGAAATTGGTTGGGCTTCTCGCTACACCGATTGGGCACAGCTTATCTCCGCGTATGCACAACTTAGGCTATACGCTGAAAGATTTAAATTATGCATACCTTGCATTTGAAGTAGGCAACGATGAATTAGAGAAGGCTGTAGAAGGTATGAAAGCTATAGGAGCTATTGGGTTTAACATATCGATGCCAAACAAAATGGAAGTGATTCAATACTTGGACGAGCTTGATGAAGGTGCGAAGCATGCCGGTGCTGTCAATACTGTTGTGAACAAAAACGGCAAGCTAAAAGGATATAACACAGACGGGCTTGGTTATGTGTCTAATTTGCTTGAACACGGCGTCGAACTTAAAGGACAAAAAGTCACATTAGTTGGTTCTGGCGGGGTTGCTACACCAATTGCCACGCAGCTTGTTCAATCAGGTATCCGGGAAATTAGTGTTTTCGCCCGTGATGATAAATTTTTCAGCAATGCAGAAAAAAACGTGAAATACATCAATGAAGAAATGCAAGAATACCAAGTAAAAGCAAATATTTTACCGCTTGAGGATAAAGAAGCATTTCGCCGCGAAGTTGCTGAAAGCCTCGTTCTTGCTAATGCTACAAGCCTTGGTATGAAGCCGCTTGATGATCTGAGCATTATCGACGATACGTTAGACGTGCTTCGTGATGATCTTGTTGTTACCGATGTAGTGTACAACCCGCAGCGCTCAAAGCTGCTCCAGCAAGCAGCAGAAGGTGGCAGTACAGCGATTAATGGCCTTGGCATGATGCTTTGGCAGGGGGCGCTTGCATTCGAAAAATTCACTGGTGAGGAAATGCCTCGTGAAAAAATAAAAAAAATCATGTTTTAATTGAAGCAACCTAAAAAAGCGTTTGATTGGCTGGATGCAGTTTGGTTTTAACCGGACTTTATCCAGCTAATTTTTTTAACGATGAAGATGAAGACTGTCTATTATCCGTCAAACATAAGTCAATGTAAGTATATATGTCAATTTCTGAAAATTATTTGAAATTAGTTGTAAACATATTGGCAGTTCCATTATACTAAAATTAGAAAGAGTAAATTATTTTGTGAGAAAGAAGAACGCAAGACCAAATTAATCTTTTTGAATCTTTCAAAGAGTCCGGGAAACGGTCAGCGTATTTCAAGCTATATGTATTTTATAATCATCTCAAATCAATTTGATGAATGAACTTACCTGAGAAATGTGATTGAATCATTTTTTAAAAGGGAGGAAATCAAAATGATAACGCTTACAAAAGAAGAGAGAAATTTAAAAAACTTTATTAACGGTGAATGGACAGAGGTAACAAATAAGGAAAAGGTCTATAATCCGGCAAATGGAGAAGTAATTGCAGAAGTTCCTAATTCCGGTGCAGAAGCAATTACACAGGCAGCAGAATCAGCACGTATTGCACAAAGGGAGTGGGCACTGGTACCTGCGCCGCAGCGTGCAGAACTATTGTATAAAGCAGGAACAATGATGAAGGAACGGAAGGAAAGGTTATCTCAGCTATTAACATTGGAAAACGGGAAAGTCATTGAAGAAGCACGGGGAGAGGTTCAAGAAGGAATCGATATGGCTTTTTATATGGCAGGAGAGGGAAGGCGTTTATTTGGGCAGACTACCCCTTCTGAATTAAAGGATAAATTTGCGATGAGCGAGAGATGCCCAGTCGGGGTGGTCGGGATTATCACGCCATGGAATTTCCCGATTGCAATTGCGACATGGAAATCGTTTCCAGCAATTGTTTCCGGGAATGCAGTTATCTGGAAGCCTTCCTCGGAAACCCCGCTTATGGCAAATGAATTAGCAAGGATTTTTGAGGAAGCAGGACTGCCAAAAGGAATTCTTCAAGTTGTCTATGGTTCTGGTGCTATCGTCGGGCAGGCAATGATTGAGCATGATGCAATCCGTGTTATTTCATTCACCGGCTCCAATGAAACTGGCAGAAAGGTAGCAACGGAATGCGGGAAACAATTGAAAAAGGTTTCCCTTGAAATGGGCGGGAAGAATGCTGTGATTGTAATGGAAGATGCAGATATTGATTTAGTCGTAGAGGGGATTCTCTGGAGCGCCTTTGGAACAAGCGGCCAGCGCTGTACCGCCTGCAGCCGCGTTATTGTCCATAAGGCTGTTCGAAAAACACTGGAAGAACGTTTATTAAAAGCGATGAAAAAC
This sequence comes from Oceanobacillus sp. FSL W7-1281, assembly GCF_037969835.1. Lineage (GTDB taxonomy): Bacteria > Bacillota > Bacilli > Bacillales > Amphibacillaceae > Oceanobacillus > Oceanobacillus oncorhynchi. Next base: position 1,744,956 of record NZ_CP150214.1, read on the forward strand.
CTGACGATAGGAGATGGACTTGATTCCAATAATAAGATTGGTCCAATCATTAATCAGACCGGCTTAGATAAAATCTTAAAATATATAGAAATTGGGAAAGAAGAAGGAGCAAAATTAGCTGCTGGCGGCAAACAGCTTACTGTAGAAAATTATGAGAAAGGCTTTTACTTTGAACCGACGCTATTTACTGACGTTTCGATAGATATGCGAATTGCACAGGAAGAAATTTTTGGGCCGGTTGTTTCACTCATTGAAGTAAATAATTTTGAAGAAGCCATTGCTGCAAATAATAAGGTGAAGTATGGCTTATCCAGTTCTATATTCACCAAGGATGTCAATCGAGTTTTTCAAGCGCAGCGTGATTTAGATACGGGGATTGTTTACGTCAATGCCGGAACAACAGGAGCGGAAATCCATTTACCTTTTGGAGGAACAAAGGGCACGGGGAATGGCCATCGTGATTCCGGTGTGCAGGCGCTTGATGTTTTTACAGAATGGAAGGCAGTCTATGTCGATTATAGCGGGAAGCTGCAGCGTGCCCAAATTGATACAGATGCATAGACTATCATGATAGGTTGCCTTGAAAAGCAGGAAGCGAAAAGGAGGAATTAGCATGAAAATAGGAGTGTTAGGAACCGGCCTCATGGGAAAAGAGGTTGCAAGAGATTTGGCAAATAGTGAGGGCATCAAAGAAATTGGTCTTGCAGATATCGATTTAGGGCGGGCTCAGGATATTTGTTATCAGCTTCAATCGCCTCTGATGACGGCCTATCAGGTAAATGCAAAAAATGAAGCGGAGCTCGCTGATTTTATGAGCCGTTTTGATGTAGTAGTGAATGCTTTATTTTATACCTTTAATGAGACGGTTGCGAAAACAGGCATCAAAGTGGGCACCTCGGTCGTAGATCTGGGAGGTCATATTGACCATATTACGGATAAAGTGCTGGAGCTGGAAGGAGAGGCGAGGGCTGCCGGTGTAACGATTATCCCTGATTTAGGTGTAGCCCCCGGTATGATCAATATATTATCCGGTTATGGTGCCAGCAAATTAGAAAAAGCAGCTTCCATTCAATTATTTGTAGGCGGGATTCCTGTCCAGCCGGAAGCTCCTTTAAAATATAATCATGTATTTTCTATGGAAGGTGTATTAGATCATTATACCGATCCATCAGAGATTATCCGGAATCATAAATTAATCACCGTGCCATCCTTATCTGAAATAGAGCCGATAGAATTTGCTGATTTTGGAGAGTTGGAGGCATTTCACACCTCAGGCGGAACGTCAACACTGACAAAGTCTTTTCCTTATTTAGAGACATTGGAATATAAAACAATACGTTATCCCGGGCATGCAGAAAAATTCAAGCTGCTGGTCGATTTGAATTTAACCAGGAACAATTATGAGGTGGTTATCGATGGTGTAAAAGTCAGCCCCCGGAAGGTTTTGCTGAAGGTGCTTGATCCTATTGTCGATTTAAAGGATAAAAAAGATGTCGTTTTATTACGTGCTGTAATTACAGGCTATAACAAGCGTGTAAAAACGGTATTCACCTATGAAATGGTGACATATAAAGATCAGGAGACTGGTGTGACGGCGATGGCACGGGCAACAGCGAATACCATTTCTATTGCTGCACAGATGATTGCTGGAGGGACCATCACAAAAAAAGGAGTATACCCGCCTGAAAAAATCATCCCTGGAAAAGCTTATATTAACGAGATGGCAAAAAGGGGAGTAATGATTAAAGAAAAAATATCGATGGAAACACAATCCACAGTTTCTTGACAAAGATAAGTTAATATAGAAAACGATTTCATTAAAGAGCACGACAAAAAGAACTTCCCATTCGGTATTTTAAAAAAAGGAAGAACCTTTGGTTGATTTACTCAAAAGAGACGATTGTACTTTAAATATAAAAGATGGAGAGAGAAACTAAGTGAGCTCGTTGCTTCGTTTCTTTCTAACATTCTTTTAGACAGCTTTAAAAAGCCCTTGAAACTCTAATTTTTAAAAGGAAAAGCTATTTTAATCATATACAGGGGTTATAAGTCCCCGTATATGATTATGATAGAGCAAAAATGAATTAAATATCGCAATTTATTCTATTTCTGGGTGCACCTCAGAGAAAAATAAATTCTATTTTGCTGCTTTTTGTAATTTGTGAATCATTTTCAACGCCCGTCCAGTTCCAATAGCAACAGATTCTAACGGATTTGGAGCAATATGAACAGGAACGCTAAGCTCTTCTGCAAGCCACTCCTGCATTCCATTTAGTTGAGAACCGCCGCCTGTAAGAACAATCCCGTTATCAACGATGTCACCACTCAATTCTGGCGGGCATTCTTCCAATGTTGAACGAATCGTTTCTAAAATTTGTTCTAAAGATTCTTTTAAGGACGCATAAATTTCGGTAGAAGTAACTTCGATTGTTTTTGGAAGTCCAGTAACCATATCACGGCCGCGGATTTCCATTGTTTCTTCTTTATGATTTGGATGTGCATACCCAATTTCCATTTTAATATTTTCGGCAGTGCGTTCTCCAATTAAAATATTATATTGCTTCCGGATATGCTGAATAATTTCTTCATCCATTTTATCTCCTGCAGTACGTACAGAGTTACAGGATACAATACCTCCAAAGGAAATGATACCAACCTCTGAGGTACCGCCGCCGATATCCACGATCACATTAGCGTAAGGCTCATCTACCGGTAAATCTGCTCCAATTGCTGCAGCAACAGGTTCTTCAATTAAATGAACTTGTTTTGCGCCATAGCTTGAGACCGCATTATGAATGGCTCTTCTTTCTACGCTTGTGCTGCCTGACGGGGTACATACAATGACATTCGGTTTGCGCATGGACATCCCCAATGTTTTGCTTACCTTTTTAAGTAATTCTTTCAGTAATTGAGCAGTAACGTCATAATCTGCAATTACCCCATCCTTTAAAGGACGGATCGGGATGATATTCTTCGGCGTCTTACCGACCATTTCCTTTGCTTCTGTTCCGACAGCCATTACTTGCTTTGTATTCACGTCAATTGCTACTACACAAGGTTCGTTTAAAACAACTCCCTTTGATTTTGAATACACCAGAATATTTGCAGTTCCTAAATCAATACCAATTTCAGCACTTGAAAACATATATAAAATCCTCCATTATAATTCCAATTTTTATTTTTGATTGTAGACAGAAAAGATAAACTACGGCACTTTTCCGTATAAGTACGTATTCAAAAAGTCCAGTAAATAAGACTAAGAAGTTCCTTTTCCAACGCCTCATTTTTATTGGGTTTTTAATTTTCCTCTGTAAGTGAATATTCAACAAACCTCAAAAAGAATGAAAAATCATTACTTCATATCAGTCCGTTACATATCCGCTTTTATACATTTCATACATATACATATCTAATTTAAATGATTCCATTTTTTGATTCTTTATAGTAATAATGTACAATTCACGACAAAATATCGTAACCGGCGCAGCGTTTATTTTAAATCGGCTGCTACTTTAAGTCTGCTGGTTATCGATAAATAATAACAAAATTATTTCACTTTCTTAAAATACTATTCTATCAAATGATTGCTTTTTTGGGGGTATTGAACTCCCTTTATTATATAGAAAGAACTAGTTTTTAAAATAAAACATAAGCGAAATGAAATCAAGTAACATTTCTGTTACAAATGTGCTTATGATGTAACATTAGACCTGCTGTAGAAACTTGTCAATATTCATTTTATAGAAATGATTTCCTGTCGATTGATTAATTTCCAAAGCAGGAGAATTATACTTCATTTAGAATAGTAGATTTGATAAGGTTTTACAAGTTTAGAAGCAAAAAAATAGAGTGGGAAAAAGGGCTCTGGTAAACCTTGCCTTGATTATTTCAAATATTACAGAAAACCCTGTGTTATGATGATTTCGCACAAAACAAAACAACAAAAAAAGGAGTGTATGTGCATGTTTAAGAAAGTAGGCATTGCTACTGCATTGTCAGCAACCGTATTGTTTGGAGGAGCGTTCGTTTCAGATGTAGAAGCATCTGCAAATTCAGGAGCCTTTCCTCAAAATTCCGCACAGAACGACTATTCTGTGAACGGTCAAGGTTGGGACACATTAAATACGAGCAATTTCGATTGCTTTAATATGATAAACGGAGAAGCAGCTCCAAATACAGAAGCTGAGGCGCCAGCTGAAAACCAGTCATCTGAAGAAGCAAATCAAGAAGAGGCTGGAAATCAGGAAGCAGATCAGCAAAATCAAGAAAACAATCAGGCAGATGGAGAGGTAAGTCAATTTGAACAAGAAGTAGTTGACTTAACTAACCAAGAAAGAGAAAAAGAAGGTCTTGCACCGCTTGAAATAGACACAGAGTTAAGTGAAGTAGCTCGTGCGAAATCACAAGATATGCAAGAAAATAACTATTTCGATCATAATAGCCCGAACTACGGTTCTCCATTTGATATGATGCAAAGCTTCGGTATTGATTACAATACTGCTGGTGAAAATATTGCTCAAGGTCAGCAATCTCCAGAAGAAGTTGTAGATGCATGGATGAACAGCCAAGGACACCGTGAAAACATTATGAATGGTGATTTCACTCACATCGGAATTGGTCATGTAGAAGATGGAAACTATTGGACTCAAATGTTTATTGGAAAATAAACAGATTCTTTTAATAGAATAAGATAAATGAAAAACCTTCCGCGTGAATGACAATGCTTTTTATTGAAGAGCCATTCATACGGGAGGTTTTTTTACATAAGATGCTTCATGCTACAATAGTGAAAACCACAAAAATGCTGTAATGACAGAAATTTTTGTGGTTTTTAGCTTCCGAAAAAAGAGTGCTTTTTAATCATATGGTTGATTGTTCCGGCCAAACTCTCTGTCAGGTAAGAAAATAAATGCATCATGGAAAAGATTGACGGCTAAAATGATGCTTTACGGGGTATAGTTTTTATAAGAAGTTTTAGAATGAAGATAGTTTCAATTTATAGTAAAGGGGTGTCAAAATGGTACAAGGACATGTGAATTTAAATACAGAAAAAACGGAGCAATGGATTCAAGAATATGTAGACGGCTGGGTAGAGTTTTTTAAAAAGCAGACAGACACTGGAAAAGTTGCTGATTATATACCAAAATTAGAAGAAGCAGATCCCAATTCTTTAGGCATTACGATTATTGGGAAGAAAGGAACAGAAATCCGCTCTGGTGACGTGGAGCATGAGTTTTCTATTCAAAGTATTTCTAAAGTTCTTAGCTTTATTACGGCATGTATGGACAGAGGAATAGCTTATGTTCTGCAAAGAGTAGATGTGGAACCGACAGGGGAAGCGTTTAACTCTATTATGCACTTAGAAGTTAAGGGACACCAGAGGCCATTTAATCCCCTGGTCAATTCAGGAGCAATTACTACCTCATCATTATTAAGCGGGAACACATCAGATGAAAAGCTGGAACCATTATTTCAATTAATGGAAAAAATGATTGGCCGCCGTCCGGAAATTGATATTGATGTATATGTATCGGAACGTGATACTTCCATGCGTAATCGAGCCATTGGTTATTACTTATTAGAAGAAGGATATTTAGAATCCGATTTAGGAGTAACCTTAGAAACATATTTTAAGCAATGCTCGATTAATGTTACGACAGATGATTTAGCCCGTATAGGCCTGGTTCTTTCGAATGATGGCATTCACCCTGAAACAGAAGAAATAATTATTCCCAGGAATATCGTGCGTATTGCCAAATCTTTAATGTTGACATGCGGGATGTATGATGCTTCAGGGAAATTTGCTTCTTATGTCGGTATTCCTGCAAAGAGTGGTGTTTCAGGCGGGATTCTGGCAGTTGTCCCTCCAAGAGTGCGTGAAAATGAGTTGCCATTTTTAAGCGGCTGTGGTATTGGTGTATTTGGACCAGCTTTGGACAAGCAGGGAAATAGTGTTGCAGGAATTAAATTACTCCGTCATATTGCGAACAGCTGGGATTTGAGTTTGTTTTAACTAAATATTTTTCGACAAAAATGGAAACGGAATAACAACTTTCTGCAATTTAGTCTTTGCTTATCAGGCTAAGTTGCTTATAATGGAGTTAATGTAGAATATCCCAAACTTATTCAGGTATTTGGGATATACAATGGGAAGAGCTTCTTTGGAAGCAGACGAGAAATAAGTAATGAGGTGTGTAGGGATTGGTGCGTGTATTATTTGTATGTTTAGGGAATATCTGCCGTTCTCCAATGGCAGAAGCGATATTCCGTGACCTTGTGAAAAGAGAGCATCTGGAAAAGAAGATTCAGGTCGATTCTTGCGGAACCGGTGACTGGCATCTTGGGGAATCGCCGCATTCCGGGACAAAGGAGATACTTGATCAGCAGGGGATTTCCTGTGATGGAATGGAATCAAGATTGCTGACAGCAGATGATTATAAGCAATTTGATTATATGGTTGCGATGGATCAGAATAATTATAATACACTTACAGGGTCCAACAATCAGGAAAGTGCAGCTATCGTGAAATTAATGGAATTTGTGGAAAACATAGAAGAAGAGGATATCCCTGATCCATATTATACCGGGGATTTCGATCAGACATATCGATTAGTTTCAGAGGGCTGTCACGGACTGCTTCAATTTTTAAAAGAAAAGCATCATTTAGATTAAAGGAGAGATACTAATGGGAAAACGTAAAATTATTTTAGGTATTGTTGCAGGAGCAGTAGCAGGAGGCGCAGTAGCGTTATTGGATAAAGAGGCACGCAGTTATGCCTGCGGAAAAGTAAAAGAGGTAAAATCTGCTTCGTCTTATTATATCAGCAATCCTTCTGAAGCAATCCAAGGGCTGCAAAGTACAGTGGATAAGGTAAACGAAGCCTTTGAAAGCGGCTCTGCTAATGCGATGAATGCTTTAGAGCAAGTAGAACAAACATTAGATAAAGTAACGAATAAATTTTCGAATAAAGAAATAGAATAGTATAGGATGTTCAAATAGAAGGATTAAAGTGTGTGTTCAAAAAGTCCGCCAACGCAGAAATTCGGCGTGTTATTTGTATTGGACTTTTTGAACATCCGCATAAAGTGAAAGTGAAAAAATGGAATGTTTATCTTTAGTAGCATCCGCCTTCTCCTTTTTTGAACAAGCCGTCTGAAAAGTGGGAAGGGGAGGTTGGGAAATATTCGAAATCTGCAGAGTATAGGTAAATATTTTTGGAGGCATTATGGAGAAGTAGATGTGTTTGGACTAGCAGCTCAGCTTGCTTACTTCTTTATTTTGTCCTTATTCCCTTTTTTAATCTTCTTACTTAATTTGATTCCGTATTTGCCAATTGATATGGATTTAATTTTAGAAACGATTGGCGACTTTGCACCGGAACAGGTGATGGGGCTGATTACAACAAATCTGCAATCATTGACTGTACAAAACAGCGGACTGCTTTCCATCAGTATTATTGGAACATTATGGGCAGCATCCAATGGTGTCAATGCAATTACAAGAGCATTTAATTACGCTTACGGGATAAAAACAGACCGGTCATTTATCGTTTCACGGCTTGTGGCGATGGTGCTTACCATAGGAATGGTTTTAATTATTATTTTAGCTTTACTGCTTCCGGTTTTCGGAAAAATGATTGGCACGTATCTTTTTTCATGGATCGGATTTACGGAATCATTTTTAGCGGCGTGGGGAACCTTGCGCTGGGTTGTGTCTTCTTTTATCTTCTTTATTGTACTGCTCTTTTTGTATAAGCTGGCGCCTAACCGGAGTCTTAAATTTTCACAGGTTGTATGGGGCACTGCATTCGCAACGCTTGCGTGGCAGCTGGTTTCCTGGGGATTTTCTTTTTATGTACATAACCTGGGGAATTTTTCTGCGACTTATGGCAGTTTGGGCACCATCATTATTTTATTAATTTGGTTTTATTTATTTGGAATCATTATTATTATTGGCGGTATTTTTAATGCAGCCCTTCTAAATTGGAAAAGACGTTAAAAAGAAACGGCGAGTCAGCTTGCCGTTTCTTTTTTTAAGAATGAAATTAAAAAGCATGTGCTTCCGATTTATTTCTGTACTAATATAATAAATTGAAAAGCATAAACAGGATATTAAAGTGTTTTCATACAAATCTTTCTTTGTTATACTGATTTTATGTAAAAAGTATAATACAGGGAGGGTTTAGAATGAGAAAGAACATATTTGTTTTTAGCTTTATTCTTCTAGCGGCATTGTTGCTGGCTGCTTGCGGGTCTGCAGACCAGGAAGAGGTAACAGATGAACATTGGGAGAGCATACAGGAAAAAGGGGAAATTGTAGCAGGGACTTCTGGAACATTGATTGGCGCATCCTACTACGATGAAAATGATGAGTTGACAGGCTATACCGTAGAGATTATGAGAGAAATCGGGGAGCGCTTAGATTTAGAAGTTTCATTTGAAATCATGGGCGCGGATGATTTAGCTACTGCAATCAATAGCGGCAGAATTGATGTAGGAGCAAATGATGCTACGATTACAGAAACCAATCAAGAAAAATTTGGATTTACGGATCCATATAAATATTCGTATATTGTCGCAGCAGTCAGAGAATCAGATAATTCAGGAATAGAAACACTGGAAGACTTAGAGGGTAAAAAAGCCGGCGGGGCAGCCTCGACTATTTACAGTCAAATCGCAGAGCATTATGGAGCAGAAGTAAAAACCTATGGTAATGCACCGAATGAAGCTTATCTAAGTGATATCAGTACAGCGAGAACGGATTTAGTATTAAATGATTATTATTTGACTAAATTCGGGGTAGCGGCATTTCCTGATTTTGATTTGCACTTGCACCCGACTTTAAAATTTAATCCAACGGAGCAGGCTCTAATGATGCCAAAAGAATCTACCACGCTTCAGGAGGAAATGAACAGTGCTTTAAATGATATGCGTGAAGACGGAACATTAAGTGAACTGGCAAAAGAATTTTACGAAGAAGACGCTTCCCAAGAACCGGATGTAGAAGTCGAAATTGTAGAAGGTCTGGATTTTTAGAGGTTTAAAATGAATATAACAAATATTGATTTTGGCGGTTTTTTTGATGTTCAATTAGCGTGGGAGAGTCTGCCTTTTGTTCTTGGCGGCCTGCCGATAACATTACTGATTTCCATCGGCAGTATGCTGATTGGGCTTGTCCTGGGGCTTTTATTAGCGCTGGCAAGAGGGTCTGAAAACGTTCTTCTGAGATGGCCGGCCAGGCTCTATATATCCTTTATGCGGGGAACACCAATTATTGTATTTTTATATATCCTGTATCTGGGCTTGCCCTCTGCCGGAATCCAGCTTGTCGCAGTCCATGCTGCAATCATTGGATTGGGTTTAAATAGTGCCGCATATATTGCGGAAATCGACAGATCGGCATTAAATAGCGTGGAGAAAGGCCAATGGGAATCTTCTCGGGCGTTAAATATGCCTTATTGGCTGACCCTGCGTAAAATTATTCTGCCCCAGGCTACCCGAATTGCCATACCGCCTTTAACAAATGTTTTTATGGATATTGTGAAGGCGACGTCTTTGACTGCAGTGATTACAGTGCCGGAATTATTCCAAAAAGCACAAATTGTCGCTGGAAGAGAATTTGATGCAATGACCATGTACGTCTTGACGGCACTTATTTATTGGCCGGTTTGTATTTTAATCGGCATGCTTCAGGACCGTTTAGAGAAAAAATATAGTGTTTTTGTAAAATAGGTTTACTGCATGTAACAACAGCATCTGACAAATGATAAAGAGACATTCCGGTGTCTCTTTTTTGCATTGAAAAGTTTATTTTTCCTGTATTCTTTATAATTTCCAAAAAGTCTCAAGGCTTCTGGTGTATAGTTTCCTTCCTTTCTGAAAAAATAAAACAAAAAGAAAGGAAGGTACGGGAATGAAAAAATGCAATCGTGCTTATTTTTTTACACTTCTTTTATGTTTAATCTGGCTCTTGATGCCAATCAGCAGCTTTGCTGAAGAAATAAAAGAAGGATTGAATATACCTAGCCATGTACTGGATATCTCAAAAGAAAACACATTTCCGAATTCAACAGAAGACCAGGAGATTATTGAACCCAGCAAGTTAACGAAAGAGTTGATCGAAGAGGTCGGCATTCCAATCGAAAATCCGGAGCTGATTAAGATTTTGAATGAAAGCAGTATCAAACCATCTCCTATAGCAATCGGATATCGCGGTATGGTCTATCTGGGAAGGTGGCCAATCAATTATCAATCTGCGGAATCAAATATTAATTGGGAATACCAGCATATCAATAAAAATGAAATGAATAATGTTGGCGGTGAGAAAGCCCAGGAGATGAGCTATTATCAGCAGGAAGAAAAAGAAATAAATGGCGCCCTGACCAGTAAAATAAGTAATCCGGAACAAATAAAAACGATGATGCTGTTAAAAGCCAGCGAAAATACAAAGCTTCCTCTTTCGTATCAAGCTGTTATTGGTCATAATACAAAATTAACTAATTCGTATAACATCCCAACGGAAAAGCACGGGATACTGGATGCTTATGCGCCGGCCGTTAATGAGAAAGGGCAGGTGACATTCGGAGAAGTATATATTGAATTAAAAGGATCCAATAAAACCATTCAAATTAAGAATGTAACCAAGCAAGGAATCGGGGCCTGGATCCCTGTACAGGATTATTTATCTTTCTCCTTTAAAGTAAAATAAACATCAAAGGATTGTCGAAAAGACAGTCCTTTTTACATATTTAGCAAAAATATATTGCAATTTTCTCTTTAATGCTTTATTATGATAAAGTATTAAAGAGAAAATGTAATGATTATTGGGGGGAAGAAAAATGGAATGGGTTGTTCTTTCAGCAGTCCTATTAATGACTGTTTTATGTTTATTAAAGGTAAATGTTATTTTATCTATTTTAATTTCAACGATTGCTGCCGGCTTAATGTCCGGATTAGGATTTACTGACTCTGTTGAATTAATGGTGGCAGGGATGGGAAATGCCGCAAATACAGCATTAAGCTATATATTATTAGGTGCTTTTGCAGTGGCTATCAGCTACACAGGCATTACAAAAATTTTAGTGAATTTTATTATTCGCGTATTAACAGGGAAGAAAACAATGATGCTATTCGCATTAGCTGGGGTTGCGTGTTTATCACAAAATGCAGTTCCGGTTCATATTGCTTTTATTCCAATTTTAATCCCTCCTTTATTAAAACTATTTGATCAAATGCGGATGGACCGCCGCGCTGTAGCAGTGGCTCTGACGTTTGGTTTAAAAGCACCTTATATGATGATTCCCGCTGGTTTTGGTTTGCTTTTCCAAACACTGATTTTGGATGGACTGAATTCTAATGGAGGAGAAATCACTTTACATGAAGTAACTTTATCTATGCTGATTCCTGGTGCCGGAATGATTGTTGGTCTATTAATTGGTATATTATTTACGTATAGAAAAGATAAAACATCTAAGGACCTGATGAAGGAAGAAAAAATAAAACCAGAGAATTTAGTCGAAGAGGTGACTTTCAGTAAACAGCATGTAATGACGATTATTGCCATTATATTGGCGCTTATCGTTCAAATTATAACGCAAGATTTGATTTTAGGTGCATTGACTGGAATTATCGCTATGTTCGTTCTGGTAGCATTACCATTTAGAAATCTGGATTCTGTGATGTCAGGAGGAATCTCCATGATGGGGATGATTTCTTTTATCATTTTTGCAGCTGCCGGTTTTGCGAATGTTTTACAGGAAACAGGTGCTGTAGCGGAATTAGTGGAGGTATCTGTTTCTGCTTTAGGAGATAATAAACCGTTAATTGCATTTGTTCTCTTGTTATTAGGTCTGGTTATTACGATTGGTATTGGAACGTCATTCGGAACAATCCCGATTGTTGCAGCCCTCTTTGTTCCTATCTGTTTAGCTGCCGGCTTTTCTCCTTTAGCAACAGCGGCTTTAGTCGGTACAGCCGGAGCATTGGGAGATGCTGGTTCACCAGCTTCAGACAGTACACTTGGCCCAACCTCTGGTTTAAATGCAGATGGAAAACATGATCATATTTGGGACACATGTGTACCGACATTCATCCATTACAATATTCCATTATTTATTTTCGGATGGATTGCTGCAATGGTTCTTTAAAAAGTGAATAAAATAAAGATATAAAGGAAAAGGTAAGAGAAAAAGTAGGTGAATTTGAAATGAAAAGAACAATCACTTTGCTGCTTTCACTTGCCTTTTTCTTATGTGCATTTCCAATGGATACAGGTAACGCATATGGATGGGGGTATCAAAAGAACTCGAATCATACACCGCCCCAAATTGGCACTTACCAAGAGGTATTAGATAAATACAATGCTTTTTATCTGGACGATTCCGGTGAGAAAAATCTCTATCTGACATTTGATAATGGCTATGAACAAGGATTTACGCCAGAGATATTAGATGTATTAAAGCAGGAAAAGGTTCCTGCAGCTTTCTTTGTAACAGGGCACTACGTGGAGAGTGAGCCTGATTTGGTCAAAAGGATGGTCGATGAAGGACATATTATTGGCAACCATTCCTATCATCATCCGGACTTTACTGTGATGGATAAAGAAGCCATCAACAAAGAATTGACCGATTTAGAACAAGCTGTTGCAGAGGTCAGTGATCAGGATGAATTAATTTATGTCAGACCGCCGCGGGGTACTTTTAGTACAGATACATTAAAATGGTCAACAGAGTTAGGGCTTGTTCATGTATTTTGGTCATTGGCCTTTAAAGATTGGGAAACCAACTCACAAAAAGGTGCAGATTATGCTTACGATGAAATTATGAAACAGATACATCCAGGAGCAATTATTTTACTTCACGCAGTTTCCAGTGATAATGCAACCGCTTTGGAAAAAGTGATTCAGGATTTAAAGAAAGAAGGCTACCAATTTAAAAGCTTAGACGATTTATGGCTAAGCAAGCAATTGCCAAAACAGTTTCCGTATTAAGTTGAACTGTCCTTATATAGAAGAAACGGATGAAAGTCAGAAGAAACATTTCTGATAAACCGTTACGCTTCTAAAAGGACAGTTTTTTTGATATACTGCAAAAACAAATCATCCTTATGAGAAAGAAAAAGCCTTCTTTTTTATAATTCAACTTTCGCACATTAAAAAGTAACTTCATTTCCATAGAAACAGGAGTTGATCGTTCCTTTGATAACTTCCTTGACAAAGATATAGAAGGCGAAGTGTAAAGCACCGCTGCGGCGGACCATTTTGCTTTCCTAGGGGCATGCTCTTCAGCTAACTTTTGCTAAGAAGAGCACTTGGCAAAAGTGGATCTTCAGATGGTGCTGATCCCTCAGGAGTCAAAACGGTCCGCCTCCGCTAGTAAGACGTTCTATACGTGAAAAAACAACTCACCAAATAGATGTCTAATCAGGTAGAACATCTTTTTCATGCTGCATGGTAAAATGTTCCACCAAGATTACTTTCTGTGCATAAAAGCTATTCCCTGTATTTCATATCCATGCTGTTATGATTGGTTATTCGGGCAAAAGCTGCATTTTCCTTCAGCCCATTAAAATCTTATTTCTTTCATTCGCTGTTGCATCCTATCAGAGCGAAGGCCAACCACGCAGACTCCTATGGGAACAGGGCGAGCTGAAGATCCACTTGAAAAGCGGGTTTCTTTTCAAGTTAGCTGAAGCCGTCCCCATGGAAAGCGGAGTGGTTGGCCGGAGCGGAGCTACACACCATCACCAATTCCAACAAGGCCGGATATTTAACCAAAATGCAAGTATGTAATGGAGAACATGTTCACCCTGAAATAGCAAGATATATATGCTTATTCTTAGGTACGAAAGTTGAGTTTATAATAAATTTGTGTGTTTTGACCTCTTTGACCGAAAATCTGACGAATATATAAGCTGCTAAATCTCTTGCGGGACAAGGGTTTAGCCTATATGTAAACTAGCATAAAAGATAAAGGTCAAAAAAAAATAAAAAAATTTGACCAAAACACTTGAAAGTCAAAGTAGGTCAGAGTATAATGTAAATATAGTCAAAGATAGTCAAAGTCAAAACAACGAATAAATAAGCTATCTGACTAAGTTATAAGGAGGAATGAGAAATGAAATGTCAAAACTGTGGACAAAATGAGGCAACTATTAATGCACAAATGCAAATGAATGGACAGCGTATGGAAGTGCATCTTTGCCATGAATGTTTACAAGAAATACAAGGAAATATGATGAACAGCGACTTTTTCTCTAATTCTCCATTTGGCAATATGGATCAATCATTTGCCAACAACTTTTTCCAAGGAAATCAGCAAAGTGGTGCAAATGCACGTACTAGAACACAACAAAAATCAAACAATGGAAATGGCTTGATTGATCAGTTAGCAAAAAATATTACTGATCAAGCACGAGCAGGAAAGATTGATCCTGTCATTGGCAGAGATAAAGAAATTAAACGAGTTATCGAAACATTAAATAGAAGAAATAAAAACAATCCGGTATTAATCGGTGAGCCGGGCGTTGGTAAAACAGCGATTGCAGAAGGACTGGCTGTCAATATTGTAGAAGGAAATGTTCCTACTAAATTAATGAACAAAGAAATCTACTTGCTGGATGTCGCTTCTTTAGTTGCAAACACTGGTATCCGCGGTCAATTTGAAGAGCGGATGAATAAATTGATTGCTGAGTTGCAAGAGCGTAACGACGTGATCGTATTTATCGATGAAATTCACTTGCTTGTTGGTGCAGGTACTGCAGAAAGCTCACAAATGGATGCAGGCAATATCTTGAAGCCAGCTCTTGCACGCGGCGACCTGCAAGTAATTGGCGCAACAACATTGAAAGAATATCGTCAAATTGAAAAAGACGCTGCGCTGGAAAGACGTCTGCAGCCGATTATCGTAAAAGAACCATCCTTAGAGGATGCAGTGAAAATACTAAAAGGAATCAAAGACCGTTATGAAAAATTCCATGAGGTTCGCTATTCTGATGAAGTCGTCGAAGCATTTGTCGGTTTATCCAACCGGTATATTCAAGACCGCTTCCTTCCGGATAAAGCAATTGACTTAATGGATGAGGTCGGTTCCAGATTAAACCTTGCAAATGCCGGGAAGGATTCTGAAACCTTGCAGCAACACTTGGATGAAGTAGTGAAACAAAAACAGGAAGCAGCCGAAAAAGAAGATTATGAGCGTGCTGCAAATCTACGCTACCAAGAAATTCAATTGCAAAAGCAGATGGATAAAGTTGAAGATGGTGAGAAAACGCTGGATGTAGATATTTCTGACATTCAATTGATTGTAGAAGAAAAAACAGGCATACCTGTAACAAAAATGCAAAAAGATGAAAAAGAAAAAATGAAAAACTTAGCTGACGATCTCCGTGCCAAAGTTATCGGGCAGGAAGAAGCAGTAGGTAAAGTTGCGAAATCCATCCGCCGTAGCCGTGCTGGATTAAAAGCAAAAGAGCGTCCAATCGGTTCCTTCCTATTTGTCGGCCCTACCGGTGTCGGTAAGACAGAGTTGACGAAGGTACTGGCTGAGCAAATGTTTGGTACGAGAGATGCGCTGGTTCGTCTGGATATGAGTGAATATATGGAAAAACACGCGGTGTCTAAAATTATCGGTTCACCGCCAGGATATGTCGGTCATGAAGAAGCTGGACAGCTGACCGAACGCATCCGCAGAAACCCATATTCTATTCTGTTGCTGGATGAAATCGAAAAAGCACATCCAGATGTGCAAAATACGTTCCTGCAAATCATGGAGGACGGTCATTTAACCGATTCTCACGGCAGAAGAGTAAGCTTTAAGGATACGGTTATCATTATGACAAGTAATGCTGGAACTGGTGAGAAAAAAGTAAGTGTCGGGTTCAATGCGAAAACACATGAATCTGTTGCGACAATGGAAAACTTAAGCAACTATTTCAAACCAGAATTCTTGAACCGTTTCGATGCGATTGTAAACTTCAATGAATTAAAAGAAAAAGATTTACTGCAAATTGTAGACCTTATGCTGCATGATTTAGAAGCAACCATGAAGGAAAATCAAATTACCATCACTATCTCTGATGCAGCAAAAGAACGTCTTGTTCAATTAGGATATGATGCACGCTTTGGCGCACGTCCATTACGTCGTGTTATCCAGGATAAAGTAGAGGATCAATTAACAGATTTGATTCTTGAAGGAGAAGATGTAACAGACATTCATGTAGATGTTGAAGACGAAGAAATTGTTGTTTCCAATGCATCTTAATATAAGGTGAAATGGTATTAGGCATATCAAATAAAATAAAGCATAAAAAAAGATCAGCAAACCAATTGAATTTGGTTTAGCTGGTCTTTTTTTATTTGAAAAACTTACGTTAAGTTACTCCCCAGCTTTGAAATTCATTCCCGCTGTATAAAAGAATTAAAATGTGTGAGAAAGTAAGGTTTTTTTGTTCGATATATGGTATAAAAAGAATAAGGATCAGTTTTTGAAAATCAAAGCAATAGAATCGTTTATCACCAGATAGCATCTGTATAAAAAGCAAAAAGATGTTTTCAAACTCGCTTTAACCGCAATGGAAGTTTTTCTAATATTATGTATACGATAAAAACGGATGGAGATGAAAGCGTGAAGATTTGTATCATTGATGATGAACCATTGGCGTTGCAGTATTTGGATTTTCTCTTAAACAAAATAGAAGGAGTACAGGTTACCGGTAAA
Organism: Oceanobacillus sp. FSL W7-1281; assembly: GCF_037969835.1. Classification (GTDB taxonomy): domain Bacteria; phylum Bacillota; class Bacilli; order Bacillales; family Amphibacillaceae; genus Oceanobacillus; species Oceanobacillus oncorhynchi. The sequence goes on from NZ_CP150214.1 coordinate 1,761,671, forward strand.
TTTAATAATGCGAAAGGGTTAATAAATCATGTTCAAACGGAGGACGTAGATGCCGTATTGATGGATATTCATATGCCTGATATACAGGGGATCGATTTAGCTGAACAGCTGTTAAATATCAAGCCCGTTCTAAATATTGCTTTTGTCACAGCCTATAATGAGTATGCAGTCAGAGCATTTGAACTGAATGCGTTAGATTATATTTTGAAGCCGGTACAGTTAGAGAGGTTAGAGTTGACCATTGAACGCATCAAAGAAAAGGATGAAATATTACATAAAGCTCCGTTAAATGCAGCGTATCATATCAAAAACCTGGGTACAGTTCGTTTTTATAAGGAAGAGAGCCCGATAGAAGTAAAGTGGAGAACGTCGAAAGCAAAGGAGTTATTTTTTTATTTTCTTCAAAACCATAGAAATACCATTCGAAAGGAAAAGCTGATAGATTTCATGTGGGCCCACCTCTCCTGGGAAAAGGCCAATTCTCAATTGTATTCCACCGTTTATCAAATAAGAAAGGTAATTCAGCAAATAGGAATCCCAATTAAGATAGTCAGTCAGGAGGAATCTTATGAAATAACCTTGGGAGAAGAAGTGGATATTCAATCTATTAGCTGGAAACAAGCAGCATGGAGGGCCTTGCAGGAGAATGATGTATCAGTTAAAGCACATATGAAATTATTAGAAACCTATCAAGGGGATTATTTGCAAGGGGTAGAAGCTGATTGGATTATGAAAGAAAGAAATGAGATAAGGAACATTTGGCTGCAAATAATAGATAATCTGATAAATGATACCCTTCACAATAAGTCACCTTCATCTCGTAAAATTTCTCAAATAAGTGCACTGGTAAGTTTTGACGAAGAAGCTCGAATATTAGTAAATGAAAAATTATAGCATTAGAAAATGGGTCTGGAAGAGTGAAGAAGAATGAAAAAAAATGCGATTCAGCTGACAGTGATTTTGCTTGTTTTTATGCTTTGTTTGTCTGCTTTCCGTTTGATTTGGACGGGTCTTTTTCAAGAGGAGGTACAGCCCGATATTCAAAATGGGATGCTTGATATCCAAACTTGGGATCTGGGAGAGGAAGAAACACTGGTTTTAGATGGAGAGTGGGAGTTTTATCCTTCCCGCTTTATTATGGATGAGAGCTCGGTGCAGGGGGAATCAGATATTATAGAAGTCCCCAGAGGATGGAATGATATACTAGGTTCTTCCTTTGGATATGGAAGCTACCGGCTGCAAATAAAAGTGGATCGTGATGCAGAACAAAATTATGGGTTATACATACCAAGTATTCGCAGTTCATCGGAGATCTATGTGAACGGAAGGAAACTGGCATCATCTGGGGAGATAGCTGCAGCAGAAGAACAATATACTGCAAAAAATTTACCGCAGAGAATCGTTTTTACAGCAGATGAAGAAGGTATTATCGATATCGTTATTCAAGCAGCCAACTATAAAGATATCAGGAGCAGCGGTATTATCCGTTCTGTGAGATTCGGGACAGAGCAGGCTATCTCAAGCGGAACGCAGCTGTCCAGTTATTTTCAAATCAGCATCATTGTTATCTTTTTAATTCATGCAGTATATACCTTCATTTTATATCTGATCGGAAATCGGGATAAGTATCTATTGTATTTTTCTATATTAATGTTCTGCATGATTATGACATCTCTTTTAAGTAATGGAGATAAATTGATTCACCAGTTTTTCAATATATCTTATGATTTCGATTTTCGCATAGCGAACACCTTGCTTCTGCTGGGATGTTATGCTTTGCTGCAATGTACAAATCATCTGGAGCTGCCATATTGGAAAAGGATATTTCCTTTTTATAAATGGAGTATATTTGCCATGATGGGAATAACCTTATTTTTATCTATACCGCAGATTCTATTTTTATTTCCTGTTTATTATCTATTTGCTTTCATAGCTATTATCGTTACCTTCTGTTCTGTAGTCCGGCTGTATAGACAGAATCCTGCAACGAATATGTTCCTTGTACTTAGTTTCTTTGCTGTCGTTCATCATTATATATGGGATTTAACATGGAGGGAACAAAGTGTTTATTTAACGTTTTATCCATTTGATCTGATTGTTGCGGTCGTATGCTATATCATTGTCTGGTTTAAAGGGTATTTTCAAATGCATGAAGAAACAAAAGAATTGGCGTCCAGCTTACAACGGATGAATCAAGAAAAAGATCAATTTCTGGCGAATACTTCTCATGAGTTCCGCAATCCTTTAAATAGTATCATGCTGCTTTCTAAGGCTGTCATGGACAGGGAAGAAGCAGTATTGTCAAAGCGGAGTGTAAGTGAACTTCATACGGTATTGAACGTCGGAAAGCGAATGAACCTTTTATTAACAGATTTGCTGGAAGCGAGGAATTTAAATCGTACGAAACCGCGTTTGAACAAGCAGGCGGTTGCTCTGGAGCCTATTGCAACCGGCGTCCTGGACTTGCTGCAGCTTTCATCAGATATGAAGCAGCTGCAAATGGTCAATAAGATACCAAAGGAATTTCCAGCAGTTTATGCGGACGAAAATCGCGTCACGCAGATTTTATTTAATTTAGCAGGAAACGCTGTTAAATATACGAATCAGGGAGAAGTAATTATATCTGCAGCAAAAAAAGAAAAATATGCGGAAATCCATGTAACAGATACTGGTATCGGAATCAGTGAAGAAATGCAAAAACGGTTGTTTCTTCCTTATGAACAGGATAATGCAACAAGTGGGATGCAGGAAGGCGGGTTCGGGCTGGGATTAAGTATTACGAAACAGCTGGTTGAGCTTCATGGAGGCAGGGTTTGGGTCTCCTCGAAAGAAGGGGAGGGAACAACCTTTACGTTTACTTTAGAATTAGCCTCTCCGCAATCAGCTGTACAGCTCTCCAATCAGACGAAACAGACGGATGTCAAGTATTCAGAGAAGATAGAAGCTGAATTAGCACCATTACATGACGGCCAGACTCCGGCAGTTTTACTGGTTGATGATAATCCGGCGAGTTTATTAGCATTAAACTCCATTTTGTCAGAAGATGCATACGATACGATGACGGTGACCAGTGCAAAGCAAGCGCTCGAAGAACTGAAGAAGCGGGATTGGGACTTAGTCATTTCCGATATTATGATGCCGGAAATATCAGGCTATAAATTTACCGGTATGATTAGAGAGCGTTATACCCTGACAGAACTCCCTGTCCTGCTGCTGACCGGAGGAAATGCTGACATTCAGGCGGCCTTCTTGGCGGGAGCAAATGATTATATTACCAAACCTGTGGAGCCTATAGAGCTGAAAGCCCGGATGGACTCTTTAATCACAATGAAGCGTGTTGCTGAGCAGCAATTACAATTAGAAACAGCCTGGCTGCAGGCTCAAATACAACCGCATTTCTTGTTTAATACACTGAATTCGATTATGGCCTTGAGTGAGTGGGATGTAGAGGCAATGCGCAGGCTTCTCGATGAACTCAGCAATTTCTTGAGAAGTAAATTTCGGTTTCAGCAAATGAAGGACTTGATACCTTTAGAAGAAGAATTAAACATTGTTCGTTCTTATCTATTTATTGAGCAAGTCCGTTTTGGGGAAGCCTTGCAGGTGAAATGGAAGCTGGACGAACAAGAAGGAGTCAATGTGCCTTTCCTATCGATCCAGCCATTAGTGGAGAATGCGGTCCAGCATGGAATTAGAAACGGACAGGGAAAAGGAACGGTGACTATAAGCTTTCAAAAAAATTCTTCCCGCTCCAAAGCAGTGATTACCGTTGCGGATGACGGGGCAGGAATAGAAGAAGCAGACATTCCTGACATTTTAAAAGGAGAATCGGATAGCGAATCAGGGGTAGGTGTATTAAACGTAGAAAAAAGATTGCATCAGCATTACGGAAAGGGATTAACCATTATCAGTACTGTGAATAAAGGAACGAGCGTATCCTTTGAAATAGATATATAAAGTGAAACTATATGCAGTGAACGAATCGTACCATTATATTATCCTGATTCTCATTTCAAGTCTTCTCCAAGCTTGAAGCGGCAGGTAACCCCCATCCATTGCAATATAGATAAACAAAACTTCATTTTGCGGCGGAGCCCCCGTCTGCTTAAAATGGAGTTTTATTTATTTGCAAAGGAATGATATTGAAAAAGATAGGCACTGCCTTCTTCAAGGACAACTAGCCGGTTGAAGTTTTATTCGTTCATTATCATGCGTCAGATTTTGAAAAAAGCTGAATTTACAATAAAAAAGTATCTATTCCATTTAACACCAATACAAAATTCCTTTAAAAAGCAATTATGAATCGTATAACATGACATTATGGAATATTAAAAAATTAAATGATTGGAATAAATCACATTCGTGAAAGGCAACGAAAGTATGGAGTAAAAAGCAGGTATTTGTATAGAATTTGTATAGATAAAATCAGATAGCTGTTATTTATCATCATGTATCCTTGAATTATATGTATGTTAGAAATACTAAAGATAACTAATCAGGGGGAGATTCTATGCTTCAAATTGCTATTATTGATGACGAACCTTTGGCATTACAATATTTGGATTTACTGTTGCGTAAAATAGAAGGAGTACATATTTCAGGGAAGTATATGGACCCTGAGGACTTGATTTATCATATTCAGACAGAACACATAGACGCTGTATTTATAGATATACATATGCCCGCCATGAAAGGTACAGATTTAGCGGAGCAGCTGATAAATATCAAGCCCTCTTTACATATAGTTTTTGTTACAGCATATGATGACTATGCGATTAAAGCGTTTGAATTAAATGCAGTAGATTACATATTAAAGCCTGTAAAACAGGAGCGTTTAACCATAACTATACAGCGGATAATGGAAAGGAAGATGGCAGAACAGAATAGCGTACCTGAAAATCAGGCGACCGTCATTAAGGATTTAGGAGCTTTGCAAATATATCAAGGGAAGGAGAGGATCGATGTAAAATGGAGAACGTCCAAAGCAAAAGAATTATTTGCTTATTTTATTCATCATCATGAGGATACTATCCGGAAAAGTGAATTGATTGATTTGCTGTGGAGTAACCTACCCTGGGAGAAAGCGAATGCTCAGTTGTATACAACGGTATATCAGATTAGAAAGGTTATGCAGCAAATAGATGCACCGATTAAAATTATCAGTCAAAAAGAATTTTATCAAATTGATATCGATGATGATGTACAGATTCAATCGCGTGAATTTAAGTTTGCAGCGTATGATTTATTAAAAAAAGAAAACATAAATACCGAGCAGTACTTCAAGGTGCTGGATGTGTATCAAGACGAGTACTTTGCCGGCCTTGACTATCTTTGGGCTGTGCACGAGAGGAACATACTGAGAGATTTATGGCTGGAGCTTATCATTCGATTAGCAGCGTACTTACATCGTTATGAGAAGTCGTCGTCCTATAATATGTCGAAGTTAAAAGAGTTAACCGATTTTGATGCAGAGGCAGCAGAGATTGTAAAAGAGAAATCATGGATTTAAGGTTAAGGATGGCCATGAAAAAAAGAGTTGATATCAATGAAACAAGATAATATCCGAACGGCGATTTTTGTGATTCTCTGTATGATCAGTTTGTCTGCTTTGCGTCTGATTTGGGCAGGTTTATTTCAAGAAAATATAACTCCTGATATTCAAGAAGGAAAGCTTGATTTAAGATCATGGGAAATAGAAGAAGGGCAATCAATATTGCTGGATGGGGTGTGGGATTTTTACCCATCGCAGTTTTTGATGCAGGAGGATGCCTCCACTGTTGAAGCGCCGGAAGCAATTCAAGTGCCTCATGGCTGGGAGAATAATCTGGGTTCTCCTTTTGGTTATGGAACTTACAGGCTGCAAGTAAGAGTACAGCCGGAGGATGACCGGAATTTTAAATTATACGTCCCAAACATCCGTACATCATCGGAAATCTACGTGAATGGGCAGAAAGTAGCGGAGACGGGCCGATTGGCGGAAACGGAAGCCGCGTATGTTGCGGATATTATGCCTAAAACAGTGACTTTTAAAGCGGACGAAGAGGGCAATATAGATGTTGTGATTCAAGCTGCCAATTTTATCGACAGCAGAGATGGCGGTATTTACCTCTCACTTCGGTTTGGGACAGATGAAACGATTACGAGAGAAGTACAGCTCACAAACTATTCACAAGTTGTCATTGCAGCTATTCTGTTCATGCATACGGTATACACATTGATTATTTATTTTATTGGGGGAAGAGATAAAAAAGTACTTTCTTTCTCGTTGCTGGCCTTTAGCTTGTTTTCGGGTTTTCTGTTTCATACTGGCGAGAAATTATTGCAGCAATTTTTTAATTTGAGTTATGAATTAGAGTATTGGATGATCCATACGGTGTATTTAATCATTTTTTATGCATTGGTTCAATGTACCGATCATCAAAAGCTGCCTTATTGGAATAAAATCTTTCCGTTTTTTAAATGGGGGATGGCCGTGTTGGCTGTGGTCACTATCTTTTTGTCGATGCCGCAAATTTTGGCGCTTCGTCCGCTTTATTATATATTTGGTATTGTTACGGCAATTGTTACCATTTCTTCAATTGTTTCAATGTATAAGACGAACCAAAAAGCTGCGTATTTTCTGGTATGCAGTTATGCTGCTATTACCAATCATGCGATATGGAATTTTATATGGAAAGGACAAAGTATTTATTTGACCTTTTATCCATTTGATCTGCTGATTTTTGTAACCTGCTATACGATTGTCTGGTTTCAGAGATATTTTCAAAAGCATAAGGAGACAAAGGATTTAGCAGAGAGATTGAAAAAAGTGAATGAGGAAAAAGATCAATTTCTGGCAAATACATCTCATGAATTCCGTAATCCGTTGAATAGTATATTATTGCTTTCCGAGGCGGTGCGGGACAGGGAAGAAACAAATTTGTCCAAACAGAGCATGACCGAATTGAACACTGTCTTGAACGTCGGGCAGCAAATGAATCTGCTGTTGTCAGATTTATTGGAGACCAGAAACTTACAGATTAATAAACCGAGATTAAACAGACAAGTGATTGCGTTAGAGTCGATTGTCACAGGAATTATCGATGCATTGCGTTTTTCATCCGATGTGAAGAGCCTGTCTATCGTTCATTTGATTCCAAAAGATTTTCCTCCTGTATATGCAGATGAAAATCGGGTGAAACAAATTTTATTTAATCTCGTAGATAATGCCATTAAGTATACCAATCAGGGGTCGATCAGGGTCTCTGCTTCTGTCAAAGATCATCAAGCAGAAATTCATGTGACAGATACAGGCATCGGAATCAGCGAGGAGATGCAGAAGAAGATTTTTCAGCCTTATGAACAGGGGCATCCGGAAAATGAAATGTCTGAAGGCGGTTTTGGATTAGGATTAAATATTACGAAACAGTTAGTAGAACTTCATGGCGGGAGAATTCAAGTTTCTTCTAAAAAAGGAGAAAAAACAACCTTTACATTCACGTTAGCACTGGCAGCGCAAGAAGCGGCAGCATGGACCTCTGAAAGCCAAATAGAAAAGCAGATGCCAAAAGAAGAAAGTGAACAAACAGTACAGCCAAATAGAAAAAACAATCAGATGCCGTCTGTCCTGATTGTCGATGATAATCCGGCAAGTTTATTGGCTTTAAAAGCGATTATTCCCGATGATGCATATCATCCGGTATTTGTTTCCAATGCTAAACAGGCTGTAGAGGAACTGAAAAAGCGGGAGTGGGATCTCGTTATTTCAGATATTATGATGCCGGAAATATCAGGATATGAGCTTGCCAGAATAATTCGGGAACGCTTTTCTCTGACAGAATTGCCCTTGCTGCTGCTTACCGGTGGAACGACAGGTATACAGGCCGCTTTTTTAGCTGGGGCAAATGATTACATTGGAAAGCCTGTTGAACCGGTTGAACTGAAAGCACGTATGGATTCTTTGGTAACACTGAAGCGTGTCGCCGAGAAGCAGGTACAGATGGAGACCTCTTGGCTGCAGGCACAGATACAGCCGCATTTTTTATTTAATACATTGAATTCTATTATGGCATTAAGCGAATTAGACGTAAGAGGAATGAGAATACTCCTGAACGAATTCAGTAATTTATTGAGAAGTAAATTTCAATTTCAGCATATGAAAGAGCTGGTCCCCTTGAAGGAAGAATTAAATATCGTCCGCTCCTATTTGTATATTGAACAGGTACGCTTTGGCGAAGCTTTACAGGTGAAGTGGGATCTGGAAGATGAAGAGGAGGTCTATGTTCCATTCCTTTCCATCCAGCCATTAGTGGAAAATGCGGTACAGCATGGTATTCGAAACAGACAGGGCAAAGGAACCGTCACCATCAGATGTATAAAAAATATCTCCCGTAACAAAGCAGTGATTACGGTGGAGGATGATGGGGCAGGTATAGAAGAAGCGGAAATGCAAACCATTTTAAACAGAGAATCTGACAGCAAATCAGGTATTGGGATTTTTAATGTGGATAAACGATTGCATCAGCATTTTGGGAAGGGACTGCAGATGATAAGCTCAAAGGAGAAAGGATTGAAAGTATTTTTTGAGGTGGACTTGCCTCCAACAGAATAGGATGAACCTTCATGAAACCTTCCTTTTATTAAGTGTTTTATCTGCTTAATAGAAGGGAGGTTCCTTTAGTTAGGTTCATACAGATATTGGAATATTTATGGATTATCAGGCTGTATAGAATTTGTATATATACATACTATTTTCTGAGTATACTCCGTAAGTTATGATAAAAATGACTACAAAAGCTCATTTCTAATATAACGGGATAAATTGAAATTTTACTTCATGAATACTAGAAAAATGGTACGGATTAGAGGATGAGTATGTAGTCAAATGAAACTTTAAAATGTTTCTGTCAGTTGGATAAGTTTAAGGCCAGAGCGTTTTCATGAATAGCAAGCATCTATTCATCTATTAGAACACGTTCTTTTATGCTTTTCAGCAGAACAGAAATCATTTTAAAGATACAGAGATATTAGGAGGTGTCGGTTTTCCCTATTCCAGCAGTGATTAAAAACTAAATAAAAAAGGAGGACTGGAATAATTGAAGAGAAGAGCAAAAAGAGCCAGTATATTTATGATTTTTCTTCTTGTTATGCAGTCCGTTGTAACAGGTATTGCACCTATTCAAACGGCATACGCGGAAGAAAACAAAAATGATACGTTTTTTGATTTTGAAAGCATTTCTGAAGGTTCTTTTTCCGAGGAAGATGATGGCTGGTTTCTACATATAGACTGGTCGCTTGCCGGTTATGATTTAGAGGATGTAAGTCAGCCTGTAGATTTTAATTCTCCTGCAGCACTAATAGAGCAGGAGGGCATAATATCTTCGGAAGGGGAAGAAGTGGAAATTGCCTCCTTTGAAACAACAGAGGATGTAATCCGTGTCACGTTTAATGAATCGGCACTGGAGCATTCAGAAGCTGAGGGTACATTGAAGCTGCAATTGCCTTTAGAAAAGGAAGAAGAAGTTGTGGAAGGAGAGGAAACCGCTGAGGAAGCTGTAGAAGAGGGGTCAACGGAAGAAGGAATCGAAGAAGCTGTGGAGGAAGAAGCAGCTGAAGAAGAAGGGACCGAGGGAGCTGTAGAGGAAGAAGCAGCTGAAGAAGGGACCGAAGAAGCTGTAGAGGAAGAAGCAGCTGAAGAAGAAGGGACCGAGGGAGCTGTAGAAGAGGGGTCAACGGAAGAAGGGACCGAGGAAGCTGTAGAGGAAGAAGCGGCTGAAGAAGAAGGAACCGAAGAAGCTGTAGAGGAAGAAGTAACTGAAGAAGAGGCCGAGGAAGCCGTAGAGGAGGAAACGGCTGAAGAAGAAAATATTGCGCCTTCTGCTGCATCGGAGGTTGGACCTCAGGCTGAGCTAGGGAATATCTTTACCTTTGAGTGGTTTAGACTAGGTGGTGAAGATGTTGAAGACGGTCATGAAGTTGATTTTGATGGAACTTATGAGGTTCAATATAGCTGGGAAACAGATGAAACCATTCAAGCTGGAGATACAGCATCTATGCCATTGCCAGATGTATTTCTACATTGGGTAAATACGCCAGATCAACCTATAATGGTAGAAGGTACCCAAGTAGGAACATTTACCATTAATGATGGTGAATTGATTTTTACATTCGATGAGAACATTGAGGATCAAAGTGTTCAAAATGGATACGTAGGTTTCCAATTAAATTTTGACCGAGAAATATTCACTGAGGAATGGGAGCAAGAGATTGATTTTGATGGCGATGGTGAAAGAGATTTAACTGTTCAAGTTACACCGACAGAAGTTAATACAGATTTAGATAAATCCGGTCGTACGGATAGCCCTGTCAATGCAAGAGAAGTTTATTGGACAGTTAATATTGTGAATGGTGCTGACGAGGCAATAGAGAATGGAATGCTGGCCGATGTTATTCCAAACGGTCTTGGCGAAGCACGTGATTTTGAAGTTAGAGAAATCACTATTGATGTGGATGGTAATGAGATCGTAGGAGATCCAATTGACGATTTTAACGCCCCAACTCTTACTGACGATGGATTTGAAATGACATTCGATTCTATCGATGGAAGAAGCGGCTATCAGGTCAAATATACAACATCAATTGAAGATATTAATGTAGCACAGTTCACCAATGATGCGACATTTGTAAGTGATAATATTGACTTGGAAGCACAAGCAACCGTTTCTGGAGGTGAAAGAAGTAATCCGATTCAGAAGGAAGGAAATCGAGTTGATTCAGAATCGGGTGATCAGATTGAATGGACCATTATCGTTAATGAAAATGGTATGTCTATTGATGATGCCAGGATTGAGGATCAATTACCAGATGGTTTAAAAATTGTTCCAGGATCTATTAATATCACTTTAAATGGTGAAGGTACTGATATTGAAGCAGATGATTTCCCAATCGAATTAGGTCAAGTAAGCCCGGATCAAACATATACAATCACTTACCTGACTGAAATTAATTGGTCAGAAGTTAATGAGGGTGAATACCAAGAGAATAATGGGTTCACAAATACAGCCATTCTTTTTGATGGTGATGAAGAATTGAACGATGATGATGCAACAGTTCAGTTCGATAGAGGTCCGATTCTTGAGAAAGTAGAAGCGGGCAATATTGATTATGAAAATCGTACAGTTACTTGGAAAGTTACTGTAAACAAAGCAAAACATCTATTGGGCGATGTTACCGTAACAGACCAATTGCCAGAGGGATTAACATTAACAAACATTACAATTACAGGTGAAAATGGTAATGAATTCCCTGGAGCGACTCATGATGAAGAAGATGGCTTATTAACAATTGATTTGCCAGATGTTGGTACGGAAACAATTACAATTGAATATACGACTAGTATTGATAATTTCAATAATGCGGATGCATTTACAAACACTGTAGGTATGGAAGGTGACGGTGTTGGTGAAGGTGGCGGAGATAGAGATGCTACAATCCGTCCGCATGCAAATACGTATCAAAAGAGTTTTGATGGAATTAACTATAATGAGAAAACAATTAATTGGCGTTTAAATGTCGATCCTACGAGAGAAGACATCAATGAAGGTTTTACCATTACTGATACCTTCACAAATGATGGGCTAATCTTATTGCCAGGGACAGTTGAAATTACTCTTGGTAATGAAAATCTTGTTTCAGGAGAAGATTATACACTTGCTCCAATTGAGGGTGGATACCAAAATGGCTTTACAATTGTATTCAACCGGGAAATAGAAAAAGCAGAATTAGTAGTGAACTATACTACTTCTTATGACGAGCAATTTGTGGATGAAGACGGAAATTCATTGATTCCTCATTCTAATGAAGATGAAGCTGGTCTTTATAGAAACCACGCACATTTTGGAGGAACAACGGAAAATAATCGTGAAATTAACGAAGAAGACGATGCTAGCCAACGTGTAATAGAAAACGCTTGGAATAGTGGCTTTAAAGAAGGGAATCTTGTTGATTCAGATAGTTGGTCCGATGCATCTGATAGAAGAATCGCTTGGCAAGTGTACTTTAACTATCATCAGCATAATCTTGGGGAAAATGTTTCAGTTACTGATACATTAGGTTATGACGGAGAAATCATTGAAGACAGTATCACAGTATCTGTTTATGAAGTAGATGCAGGTGGTAATACAACAATTACTGATACTGAATTAACTCTTAATGATGATTATACTGTAGAAGTTGAGGGTAATGAACTTACTGTTAACTTTAATGGTGAAGTAACTGAAAGATATGTCATTCAGTTTGAAACAAGAGTTCCAGACATTTCAGAAGAAAATTATGTAAACCATGCGGAAGTAACAACAGAAGAAGGAAAATATCCTTATTCTTCATCTGTGCATTATGACAGATGGGATAAAGTGTTGAATAAAGAAGTTCTGCCTGATGTAAGCGAAGTTTATATTGGTGAAGAACTTGAATGGAAAATCACTGCTAATGAAAGCCTTTCAAGAATAAGTGATGCAACACTTACAGATACAATTAGTGCTGGTCTGTCATTTGTAGAAGACAGCTTGACTATTGTTACAAGTAGTGGTGAAGAGATTGGTTATACGCTTGAAACAGAAACTACTGAAGATGGCCAAACAATTTTAAATATCTCTTTTGATGAGGATTTAACTGAAGCTCTAACAATCACTTATACCACTATCGTTATTGCCGAAAATGGGCAAACTGTTAATAATACAGTAGACCTTAAGGGTAAAGAAATTGAGACAGTAACGAGGGAAACAAACGAAATCTCAGCAAGACAATTTTCATGGGTTGGTGGAGAATTTCGAAAAGATCGTGGAGCTATCCAACTTTCTAAAGTTGATTCAGCTACTGAAGAAGTAATCAAATCTTCAGGAGCAACTTTTGAATTATATCGAGTTGTAAATGAAGAGAGAGTATTAATGGGCGAATTTACTACTGAGAATGGTATTTTAGAAGTAGGAAACTTATTCTTAGGAACCTATATCTTGGTAGAAATTGAATCACCAAATGGCTACGTGTTATCCGATAAAGAAATCGAAATTAATGTAGATGAGCCATATGGCAGCAATGAAAAAGTTTTTGAAGTTAATTTCGAAAACACCAAGGAAAAAATTAATGTAACAGGCACGAAAGAATGGCAAGGCGGCGAAAATCATCGCCCGGAATCCATTGAACTGCAATTATTCAGAAATGGAGAAGCATTTGGAGATCCGGTCACCTTGGAAGACGGTGAAACAGAATATACGTGGACGGACTTGGATAGAACTGATTCGGGCGGTAATGCGTACGACTATACGGTCGATGAAGTAACTGTCCCAGAAAACTATGAGAAATCTGTTTCCGAGGATGGATTAACGATTACAAATGAATTCGTATCTCCAACTACTGAAATTCCAGTGGAGAAAGCTTGGGAGGATGCGAACAACCAGGATGGCAATCGTCCGGAATCCGTTGAAATTGCATTATTTGCAAATGGCGAGGAAACCGATACAGAAAACGTTATTCTGAGTAATGAAAATGAATGGCAAGGTTCATTTACAGATTTACCGGAGCTGGATAATAGCGGAGATAAGATTAATTATACCGTCGCAGAAGTAAACGTACCGGAGCAGTATGAAAGTGATGTTTCCGGAGATGCAGAAAATGGATTTGTTATCACAAACAGCTATACACCAGGCAAGATAGATATCCCGGTAGAAAAAGTATGGGAAGATGCAAATAACCAGGATGGTGCCCGCCCAGATGCCATTATGGTACAGCTGTATGCAGATGGGGAAGCAAAATTTGGAGCTAAAAGAATTTTGAAAGAATCCAATAATTGGGAAGCTATCTTTACCGATTTAGATGAATATCAAAATGGAGAACGAATTAACTATACTGTTGTAGAGTCAAATATACCGGCTGGCTACGAAAGTACTGTTAGTGGAAGCACTGAAAATGGCTATACCATCACAAACAGTTACTCACCAGAAATGACGGATATTACAGTAGAAAAAGCATGGGAAGATGCCAACAATCAAGATGGAGCACGACCAGACAGCATTACGATTCATCTTTATGATGATCGTTCAAACGTTGTGGCAACGGAAGAAATAACAGCTGATAACGATGGGAATTGGTCACATGTTTTTGAGAATTTACCAAAATATCGTGACGGCGTAGAAATTGCGTACAGCGTGGCAGAGGATACAGTAGAAGATTATTCCACTACTATTTCCAATAATGGTAACGGAACATTTACTGTAACGAATGAACATACGCCAGAGCAGACTTCTGTTACCGTCAATAAATTCTGGAATGATGCAAATAATCAGGATGGACAGCGACCGGACAGTATTCGCGTTCAATTGCTTGCAGACGGAGAAGCCTTAGGAAATGAGGTGCTCATCACAGCAGCAGATAAGTGGTCCTATACATGGTCTGGATTAGATGCGAATCGCGATGGCGGAGAACCTATTGATTATACAGTGGAGGAAGTCGATGTTCCAGCAGGATATGAGTCAGATATAAATGACGAAAATCACGGAGCAATTTCGATTACCAACAGCTATGAGCCAGAATTGATTGATATTCCAGTTTCAAAAGTATGGGAAGATGCCAATAATCAAGATGGCAACAGACCAGAGAGTATTACGCTTCGTGTTATCAATGGAAAGTCTGAAATTGTTCAGACAGCAGAAGTAACTGCAGATGAAAATGGAGAATGGTCTCATGTATTTGAAGGATTACCGAAATATGATAATGGGAAAGTAATCCAATACCGTATTACAGAAGATGCCATCGAAGGCTACGGGGCAACTGCTGTAAAACAAGCAGATGGATTTGTCATTACCAACAGCTACACGCCAGAACAAACATCATTGACTGTTATGAAAGGATGGGAGGACGGCAATAACCAAGATGGCGTCCGGCCGGAACATGTAACCGTTCAATTATTCGCTGATGGAGAACCTGTTAACAAACCTGTTCGTTTATCATCAGAAAATGATTGGACGCATACTTGGACAGAATTAGATGTTTATCAAGACGGTGGTCAAGTAATCAACTATACGGCAGAAGAAACAAATGTCCCGGAAGGTTATGAGGAGCCAACGGTAGAAAAAGTTAATGGAAACGTGTTGATTACAAACAACCGTACACCAGATACAGTTGAAATCCCTGTTACCAAAGAATGGGATGATGCAGAGAATCAGGATGGCGTCCGCCCGGACAGCGTGACTGTAAATGTCATCAATGATGCATCGGAAATTGTTGGAACAGCTGAATTGAATGAAGAAAACGGTTGGACCCATTCGTTTGAAGATTTGCCGAAAAATCGTAATGGAGAAGAAATTGGATATCGTGTGACGGAAGATTCCGTTACGGAGTATTCAACCGAACTGGAAACCGGAGATGACGGCAATGTGACTGTCACTAATGCTTACACGCCAGAACTAACATCGGTTACTGTTTCAAAAGGATGGAACGACAACGATAACCAAGACGGTATTCGCCCTGAACAGATTGAGGTTCAATTGTATGCAGGGGAAAATGAAGTTGGCGATACGGTTATTCTGTCTGCAGAAAATGACTGGATGCATACATGGTCTGAACTGGATGCATACCAAAATGGCGGCGAAGAAATTAATTACACCGTAGAAGAAGTATCTGTGCCAGAAGGCTATGAAGTCTCTGTCAATGATGCCGACCATGGAAATATCCTGTTAACCAACCATCATGAACCGGAACAAACCAGTGTTCCTGTTTCTAAAGCTTGGGAAGATGCGGAAAACCAGGATGGCATTCGCCCGGCATCCATTACAGTGAGTTTACTTGCTGATGGGGAAGAAATAGATTCCATCGAATTGAATGAATCAAATAACTGGCAAGCAGATTTTACGGGCTTGGATAAATTTAAAAACGGTGAATTAATCGAGTATACGGTGGAAGAAGCAGCTGTTGACGGTTATGAGGGTGAAACAGCTGGAAATGCGGAGGATGGCTACGTCATTACGAATACGCATGAGCCAGAGTTGGTTGATTTAGAAGGAACCAAAACCTGGGATGACGCTGATAACCAAGACGGCAAACGTCCAGAATCCATTACAGTTCATTTATTAGCAAATGGTGAGGAAGTAGAAGATGCAGAAGTGACAGAGGAATCAGATTGGAGCTATGCATTTACAGACTTGCCGAGATTTGAGAATGGAGAAGAAATTAACTATACCATTCAAGAAGATAATGTAGAAGATTATTCTACAGAGATTACTGGTATGGATATTACTAATAGTTATACACCAGGAAAAACAAGCATCAATGTTATCAAACATTGGGAAGATGCAAACAATCAAGATGGTATTCGTCCAGAATCCATTACAGTGAAATTAATCGCTGACGGTGAAGAAACAGAAAAAGAAGCGGTATTAAGCGCTGATAACAATTGGCAGGCTGACTTTACTGATTTAGACGAATACAATAATGGAGAGCTGATTGACTATACAGTGGAAGAAGCAGCTGTTGATGGTTATGAAGCGGAAACAGCCGGAAATGCAGAAAATGGCTATGTCATTACGAACACGCATGAACCGGAACGGATTGATGTAAAAGGAACCAAAATCTGGGATGACAATAATTATACGGATCAACGCCCAGATTCCATCACTGTTAACTTGTTAGCAGACGGAGAAAAAGTGAATTCAGCAGAAGTCACTGCGGACATGGATTGGACATTTGAGTTTACAAATATGCCTAAATTTGCAGCTGGAACAGAGGTTACTTATACTGTTCAAGAAGCAGCTGTTAACGGATATGTAACGGATAATGTAGAAGGAAATGCGGCAGATGGGTTCACCATCACCAATCGTCCGGCGAAAGTAAGTGTAGGAGATTATGTATGGATTGATGTGAACAAAGATGGATTACAAGATGAAACGGATATTCCGCTTAAAGGAGTCGTCTTAACGATTGAAGATGAGGAAGGAAATCCAGTAACAGATGTTTATGGAAATCCTGTAGGACCAGTTACTACAGATGAAAATGGATATTATATCTTTGAAAATTTGCCAATCGATAAAACGTACATTGTACGAATTGACCGGGAAGCATCTGCAGAAGCCTTGAAAGGGTATGTACCAACCTTGGAAGAAGCAGGAAATGATAATTCCATTGATTCATCTACATGGTTTGCGGTATCTCGTCACTTAACAGAAGACGGAGAGCATGACCCAACATTAGATTTTGGTTTTGTGAAAGCAGAATCAGAAGAACCAACAGACCCTGAAACACCAGGAGAGCCGGGAGAAGAGCCGACAGACCCTGAAACACCAGGAGAGCCGGGAGAAGAGCCGACAGATCCTGAAACACCAGGAGAGCCGGGAGAAGAACCGACAGACCCTGAAACACCAGGAGAGCCGGAAGAAGAACCGGCAGACCCTGAGACTCCAGGCAACCCAGGAGAAGAGCCAACCGATTCAGAAAGTCCAGAAGAACCAGAGGCAGAAGCAACAGACTCTGGTGAAGCAACCGCTGATGGAAAAGGCAAAACAGATGGAGATGCTGTTGAAAAAGCAGGAGATCCTAAAGTTGGAGAAGGTGCTGAGACCGGTAAAGGTGATGATGGAGAAACCTTGCCAGGCACAGCAACATCCATGTTCAACTTATTGCTTATCAGCTTAGGTTTACTGGCGGCCGGTGCAATTCTAATGATTGTATACCGTCTTCGTAATCGTTCATCTCACTAGATAGAACGGATTTAATTAAAAAAAGAGGTTATTGCCAATTAAAGGTAATAGCCTCTTTTTCTGTCTTAAAAAGAAAAAATTAAATATGGCGTCTTGCTTACATATCGCCTGCATAAAACAACGGCAGAAATTCCTTTCAACAATTACCAATCACCTGTCGTCATATCGAGCTTTCTTTTTGCTCAAACTAATGAAAAAGAAGGGAAGGTATTTAAAGTATGCGAAAAAGTGTTTTTATCCTCTTATTTATACTGATAACAATACAATTTCATACCCCTTCAACCGCCCATGCAGAACAAGAAATGCCTGTAATGAAGGTGCATTTTATTAATGTTGGCCAAGGAGACAGTATTTTAATCGAGACGCCTTTAGACCGGACTATTTTAATTGATGGCGGGCCTCCGGAGGCTGGCGATGCTCTCGTTAACTATATTAAGGAACTGCGGATTAATGAAATTGATTTAATGATTGCTACTCACCCGGATGTCGATCATATCGGCGGTTTAGTAAAGGTCCTGGATGAGATAGATGTAGGCGGTGTGGTTGATATCGGCAAGCTTCATCCGACAAAAACATTTGCTGCATATATGAATCGGATTCGTGATTTACAAATACCGCTGACAATTGCTGAAAAAGATACACCGATTGAGATTGATCCAATGATTTCCCTGGATATTTGGAATGCAGCACAGCCATTAACTTCTCCTAATGCATCCTCGTTAGTTTTAAAGCTTAATTACGAAAAAACAGACATGCTTTTAATGGGAGACGTTGGTAAAAAGGAAGAGAAGGAGATACAAAAAAAGCATGATGTCGATGCAGATTTGATTAAAATAGGGCATCATGGCTCGAATACAAGCACGGCTATGTCTTTTTTGGAAGCGGTAGATCCTGAAATTGCTATTTTAACCTACAGTAAAGATAATAATTACGGTCATCCTGTTCCTCGTGTGATTGATCATTTATATGAAATCAATGCACTGATTTATTCTACTGCCGCATTAGACAGTATTACAGTTGAAACAGATGGAGAGACGTTAATTGTAAACCCAAGAATGGATCCAATTCAGAAATTTGTGGAAGAGCATGCAGGCTAACATCATATCTTTTTACAATTTAATACAAAAATGATATCATTATAGTATAATAAAGATATGAAGGAGTGGATTTCATGCAGGAACGTAAAGCGTGGAGCATTAATGGTGCACTTGGAATCGGCCTGATTGTTGTTTTACTTGCATTAGGGGTATTCAGTATTGTTCAATCGTATGTCGTTTTAGGGGTTGTGCTTGTTTTAATTGCGGGTATTCTAATCAGCGGGATAACGATCGTGCAGCCTAATCAGTCTGTTGTTGTTATTTTCTTAGGAAAGTATATGGGAACGGTGCGTCGTGAAGGAATTTTGGTAACTATACCATTTTCTGTACGCAGAACAATCTCCTTGAGAGTTCGTAACTTTAACAGTAATCGGCTGAAAGTGAATGATGTGAACGGAAATCCGATTGAAATTGCTGCAGTGGTTGTTTTTAAGGTGGTAGATGCAGCGAAAGCAGTTTTTGATGTTGATCAATATGAGGATTTTGTGGAGATTCAAAGTGAAACAGCTATTCGCGCTGTGGCAACAACGTATCCATATGATTCTTTTACCAATGAAGAATTAACCTTACGCGGAAATGCAGATGAAGTATCAAACCAATTAACAACAGAGCTTCAGGACCGTCTGCAGGTTGCTGGTGTAGAAGTGATTGAAGCGAGATTAACACACTTAGCATATTCTACAGAAATCGCTCAGGCGATGCTGCAGCGTCAGCAGGCAAGTGCAATTATCTCAGCCCGGGAGCAAATTGTTCAGGGTGCTGTCGGAATGGCCCAGGATGCTATTTCCCGCTTGGAAGCAGATAACGTAGTGGATTTAGATGATGAACGCAGAGTGGCAATGATCAATAACCTGCTTGTTGCCATTGTCTCCGATCAAGGAACACAGCCGGTAATCAATACAGGATCGCTTTACCAATAAGCAGGGGTTATTATGGCGAAGAAAAAAAACTTTCCATTACGTATTGATCCTGAGCTTTATGATATATTGCAGCGCTGGGCAAAGGATGAGTTTCGCAGTGTCAATAGCCACGTTGAATTTTTGCTGAGAGAATCTGCTAAACGGGCGGGAAGACTGCCGAAAAAACAGGATAAGAAAATTGGGGAAGATTAAAGAATTTCGATGGAAATCCCGAACGAATAGCCTTAAGAAATCATCAGGAGCTGTGATTTCTTAAGGCTGTTTTTATTTAGGATACTTCCTCATCAGAATTGACAGCAGCTTCTGAATGAAATTGCTGATAGGACAAATAATGCTCTTTCGTAATCACAAATAAATCATATATTGCTTCATTAGAATGTGCGTTAACGCGTTTATATATAGAGTCGTATAATTCATTTGCAAAAGTAACGTAAGGAAGCTTTAAAACAGCTTTTAAGGAGCGTTGGTTACTTTTTTGCACTTTCATAAAGATACCATCAATGCCTTTAGTAGTAAAAAGTTCATGAAAGAAGGCATCTTTTGCTTGGCGATTATAGCCTTTACCAAAATACGGCTTACCGATCCAAGTAGCTAAAAATCCATAATTATCCTCTATATCAAAAAGATTGATCGTACCAATTGGTTGCTGATACTCATCTAAAATCGTTCTGGAAATTAATTCTCCACGGTCTTCTGCTTCTATTGTCTGTTTGGTTGAAAAGTAAAATTCATCCACGGTTGCAGCTTTTTGCCTGACAAATGGGTATACCTCAGGGGCTGTCATCAATTCATATAAAGCTGGCACTTCCATTAAATCACGTATTTTAAGCATAAAAATACCCTCCTTTTTCCAGGCGGGTACATTCATTAGCAAAAAAGCCGCAGCTAGTGAGTCACCCGCCCTCGAATTTTTATTTTTAAAGTAGCTTGGAAACAAAAATTCGGGGCGGGAATCGAACCCGCTAGAACCAGGAAACCCCGGTGGCGCACCATTTGCCTTCCCTATTTAATTGATCTTCTATCAATACAGCCGAATAGGCTGTTCATCAGCTCTTTTCAAATTCATTTTTGATAATTTTATTGTATGATTTTTTTGGGGAAATGCAAGTGTTTTTTTAATAATAAAGCATGAAATTTTTGTAAGTTTATTTTGTACCAGTCTAGCTGCAGCCGATTCGAAACTAGAGAAAACGTAAAAAAGCAGGAGAGAATGGTTACCAAACAGAAATAAGAAAATAGAATAAAAAAACCTTGATTAAAGAACGTTTGTTCTGTATACTTTGTTTAGATAGTCACCTTAGAAACTCACCTTATCAAAATAAAAGGGTGTGTTTTTATGCCCCAAATATGTCTCCGAAAAGTATACTCCTCATCCGAAATAATCCCTTTGCATGTACAGGAAGAATCCAAGTCATACAACAAATATCAAAGAAGAAAAGAGTGCACCAACAAAGCACTGCATCGAATACCGGATGTCCAATTAATGGATTTAAAAGTAGACTATGCTTTTAAACAACTATTTGGAAACGAAAAGAATAAGGATATCACTGTCGTCTTTCTCAATGCCATTTTAGCCAAATCAGGAAGAAGTCCGATTCAGCAGCTTTACTTTCAAAATATCGAAATTGGCGGCGAGTATGAAGAAGATAAGAAATCCAGATTAGATCTCTTAACCAGGACGGAGAATAAAGAATGGGTCAACATAGAAATTCAAATCAATAATGAGTATAATATGATTAAAAGATTGCTGTATTATTGGTCAAGACTTTTTTCAGAGCAGCTGAAAGAAGGGCAAAGCTATAAAGAATTGTATCCTGTCATCAGTATTAATATCATGCATTTTAACCTGCTGGATGAAACGGACGCCTTTTATAATATCTTTCGTCTGTATGAGATGAAGCAGAAAAACAGAAAAAAGAAGTGGAAAAACAGAAGGAAGAGGCAGAAAAGCAGAAGGAAAAGGCGGAAATCAAAAGAAAAGAAGCGGAACGAAAAAGGCTTGAAGCAGAGTCCGCACTAAAGGAATCTGCAAAACAGACGGCACTCAAAATGTTAGAGCAGGGGATAAGCCAAACGGCCATTTTACAGGTGGCGGGTTTAACCTCAGAGCAATTAGAGATGATTCAGCAGGAGGCATCAAAATAAGCAGAATTAAAGTGCTCTGATAAAGTGAAACTTCCTTCAACGGGGTTTTTCGACGCACAGTTCTTTACAACTGGGCAAGTAATCCCGGCAATGTTGTCAGGTTAATGAATTTTATAAAAATTATATTTGATACAAGTAGATAGCAACAAGACTAACTAGCGAAGGAAAAACACGGGGACTCCTGGTCGGATAAGAACTGTCACATCCTGTGACCAACGACCGACATTAGGACGTCCTGTCCGTCGTGGGAAAGCGCGGAGGGAAGACCCCGCAGAAAAAAGCGAACTTCTTTTTTTACCCTCGGGGCATAGGTGCGGCTTTAGCTCTGTCTGCGCCTGTCGGCTTGCCAATCGCTAAGTCTTCTTTATCGAGGATGCTGAGTTCAAGCCCACGGAAAGCGTAGTGTTTTTCTGGGGTTGCGATTACTCACCCCACCATAACCCGTCGCAGCGGTCGCACTAACCTGACAACATTGGTAACCCTAGCCCCAGCCAGTTACACTGCGATAAAATAGAAAATAACAAGGAGCATGCAGGAAAATAACATGGCATGCTCCTATACAAAACCAGCATTTTTTCTTTGCTTTTTTACTTAAAAAAGCATTTTCATGATTTAATTATTTTTCAAATCTAATAAAGCCTGATTGAGGGAGGGGAAATCGTACGTGAATCCGTGTGCGAGCGCCTTTTCTGGATACGCGTACTGTCCTTTTATCAGAAGCTGCGCCATTTCTCCCAAGGTAAGATAAAAGAATACAGCCGGCAAATGAAGCCAATTCGGTCGTTTGTATACCTGTGCTGCTTTTTTCATAAAATCTTTATTGCGTTTAGGAGTAGGAGCAGTAATATTGATTGGACCTTTTAAGGTATGATTTTCTAAGCCAAAGGTGATTAAGTTTACTGCATCTTGAACATGTATCCAGGAAAGCCATTGCTCGCCATCACTGATGTGTCCGCCTGTATATAATTTTACCGGCAATGACATAAGCGGAAATGCACCGCCGTCCTTGCCCAGCAGTATGCCAAAACGGGCGTAGATTGTTCGAATTCCCAACTCTTCGGCTTCACTCGCTTCCTCTTCCCATTGCCTTGTTACAGATGCAAGAAAATCGGTACCAGGCTGCGTCGTTGCCTCAGTGTAGATGAAATCTTCAGACATCCCGTAAAATCCTACTGCGGAGCCGCTAATAAATACATCTGGTTTTTCCTTCATGGCTTTCATTAATTGGACAAGATACTTGGTGACACGAAGACGGCTGGTAAGGATAGCCTCCTTCTTCTTTTTCGTCCAGTATCCAAACAATGATTCTCCTGCAAGATTAATGACAGCATCTATTCTCGGAAGTTCATCTGCGGTCGTATCATACCCCATAAAAGTCAGGTGCGATGTATTTGTTTTTTTCTCAGGAGAACGGGTCAGGATATATAATTTATGATTAAGGCTGGTGAGGTGTGCAGCCAATTTATTGCCTAAAAATCCTGTAGCTCCGGTTATTAGTATGTTCATAATATTGAAACCTCCTTTAGATGATATTTTAAAGTATATATTTCATGTTATCTGCTTGCTTCATTTTTTGCTATGATAAAAAGAGAGGTGAATGATGTTGCGGAAAATTACCCGAATTACAACGCAAAAAAAACAGAAGCATCGCTATAATATATTTTTAAACACATCAGCTGGTGATGAATATGGGTTTAGTGTCGGTGAGGATATTCTCATTCAATTTCGTCTGGAGAAAGGAATGGAATTAGATAATGAACTCATCGAAACACTGAAGGAACAAGATAATCTCCATAAAGTATATACCCTTACTATTCACTTTTTAAGCTATCGAATACGTTCGGAAAAAGAAGTGATTACGTATTTACAGAAAAAAGAAGTGGAAGAGGAACAAATTGCTGTCATTATGCAGCGGTTGAAGAAAGAAAAACTGCTTGATGATCAGCAATTTGCTGAAATGTTTGTGCGCTCGCGTATAAATACAAGCTCAAAAGGTCCAAAAGTCATTGAACAGGAGCTCTTTGAAAAGGGGATTAGCGGACAAATTGCTGTAAATGCTTTAGAGCAATATACGCCAGCCTTGCAGAAAGAAAAAGTTCAAAAGCTGCTGGGAAAAAAAATAAAGCAAAGCTCGAAGGATTCTTTTCAAAAACAGATAAACCAAGCCAAAAATACGATTCTTCAAAAAGGATTTAATCAGCAGCTTGTTTTTGAAGCAATTCAGACCATGGACCAGGAAGAGGATACAAATCAGGAATGGGAGGCCTTGAAATTTCAAGGAGAAAAGCTGTATCAAAAGCATGTAAAAAAATATGAAGGCTTCCAGCTCAAGCAAAAAGTAATGGAAGGTTTATATCGAAAAGGCTTCCATTTCGATATGATTCAGCAATTTGTTGAGGAATACATGGGAAATCAAGAATAAATGTGGGTTACTTTTCTGTTATATTTGGTACAATAGGAATCGACAGTAAGGGGGAGAAGAATGAAATTTCGATATAGTGATTATTCCATAGAACAGCTGCATCAAGAAATTGGGAAACTAAAAGAGCAGGCTCAAAAAGCAGAGCAGCTTGGGAATATTTCAGAGATGCAAATATGTGAAAGAAAAATGCAAGTAGCGCTTGCCTACACAATGAGTCCGGATGATTTTGAAAAAGAGGAAATTTATCAGCTTAAAATGGAAACAGGCTATAAATTCAGAATATCCTATATTAATGGGGTATTTGCATGGGGTTATCGTATTGATTTATTAAATGAAGAAAGTGAAAATATTGAAGCCTTGCCAATCTCTTTATTAGGAAAAAAAGTGAACTGAATAAAAACAACTCAGGCGAAATCCGTTTCACCTGAGTTGTTCCTTTTAGTTATCGAAATAAGGTACCGCTGTTTCAAACGCCTGAACCATTTGCAGAGTTACCGTATTCACGTCCTGTATAAGCTTTAAGGACTTGAGTCGCTTGGTATCAATTTACTTTGAAGCTTCTGTTCTGAGAAAATCCAGCCTGTATAGGAAGTAATTACTTCCAGGCTCTTATCCAGCTTTACCACAGCTACAAATGGATAATACCCTTTGCTGCGATAGCGTAAATCAATAAAACGAACTTCTATAATATCCTCTTCATCCGTATTTATTTCCCATCGGTACACCGGTGAAAAATTTAAAAATGAAGAGATATTTTTATCTTTTATCGCAGCTTTGATGACATCTGTATCGGGTAAAGGTACTCGATAAAATTCATCAACAATCTCAATGTGCCGGTTCTCAACGCTGCCTACATAATAACGGTCGCTTGTCGTAATAGCAACGCGCCAATAATTTTGTTTAAGCGTAGGGGATGTAGCGACAATCTCTGTATCAGGGAAGTATTCTTTGATTTTCTGAACGATTTCCCTTTTGTCCATATAGCGTTTGATGTAATATAATACAATGACTGTATAAATAATCAGCCAAGTGTATCCGGGATTGGCACCTAATGCCCACGCGACGATACCAGCTACATTCAAGAAAAAAATGTAAGGGTCAAATGTATTAATAAACCCTTTGGCAACCCATTTTTTGGTGAATGGCCGAAATGCCTGTGTACCATACGCATTAAATAAATCGACAAAAACATGGATGGACACAGCTAACAATGTCCATAGCCAGAGAGTCAAATAGCTCACTTCTGGAACAAATAAATAAATTGCTCCAGATACAAGCAGGCTCCACATAAGAATAGCAGGGAGTGAATGAGATGCTCCGCGGTGCTGTCTTATATACGTTGCATTATTTTTTAATTTAAAAATCGTATCAAAATCAGGAGCGTGTGATCCGACGACTGTTCCAACCAATACGGCATGAAATAGAGTAGGATTACTTTGCACATTTGGGTCTAACGTTGCTAAACCGCCAAGTGCAACACCCATAACGATATGCGTACCAGTATCCATAGTTACATATCCTCCTTAAGTTGCTTCCATCAAAGCACTCCAATATTATTTTAACACATAGGACGTGAAAACATGAACGATAAAAGATTAGAACAAATAAATATTTCCGCTTTTCAAGAAGATTTACTTAGATGGTACGAAGAAAATAAACGTGATCTCCCGTGGCGCGAAAATAATGATGCTTATCGCGTCTGGGTCTCAGAAATTATGCTTCAGCAAACGAAAGTAGATACGGTCATCCCTTATTTTAATCGGTTTATGGAGAAATATCCAACTGTATATGAACTGGCTGAAGCTGATCAGCAGGATGTTTTAAAACAATGGGAAGGCTTAGGTTATTATTCCCGCGCAAGAAATTTACAAACAGCAGTACGCGAGGTTGTAGAAGCATATGATGGAAAAATCCCGGATGACCCAAAGCAGCTCAGTGACTTAAAAGGAGTAGGGCCATATACAAAAGGGGCGATTCTTTCTATTGCTTATAATCAGCCGATTCCGGCGGTGGATGGTAACGTCATGCGTGTTTTCTCCCGCGTATTGCATATTGAAGAAGATATTGCATTAAACTCCACTAAAAAGTTGTTTGAATACTACGTAGCGGAAATGATTTCAAAGGAAGATCCCTCCTCCTTTAATCAAGCTATTATGGATTTAGGTGCGACGATATGTACGCCGAAGCAGCCTATGTGCATGTTCTGCCCGGTGATGGAGCATTGTCAGGCATATGTTGATGGAATCCAGGAAAAGCTGCCTGTGAAAAAGAAAGCAAAAAAGCAGCAAAAGAAAAAATATATTGCATTGCTGATCCAAAATCAAGAAGGGAAATATATTATTGAAAAAAGACCGGATTCTGGACTACTTGCAGGATTATGGCAATTTCCTATGATACCTGCCGATGATATCGTTAAAAAAGACTGGCAGCTATGGCTGGAAGAAAATTATGGGTTAGATGTGGAAATCAAAGAATCCTGCACATCCATTAAACACGTTTTTTCTCATATCATTTGGAATGTAGATGTACGTAAAGCAATCACGAATCAGGAAACAGTAAAGGATGACCGCTTAAAATTTGTTTCCTTAGAAGAAATGAAAGAATATCCTTTTCCTGTTTCACATCAAAAAATGATACCCTTCTTAGAGGAAAAATGAAATATTATCGAATGTAACGACGAAATATAAATACTGATAAAAATATTTGTCATCAAAAATACGCCTTAATGCTTTGTCTGCCGGGGTTTCCAACATGCTAAAAATATTTCTTTAAAAAAGTTTGGATAAAGAAATGCGCTTCGGGACAAATTAATTATTGCGGAGGTGATATTGATGGCTAAAAAACAAAATCAACAAAACCAACAAAATCCTGCAAAAACAAACGCAGCTGAAGTAAGAAAGCAAAACCAACAAGCAGCTCAAGGACAATATGGTACTGAGTTTGCTCAAGAAACAGATGCACAAGAAGTGAAAAAGCAAAACCAACAATCTCAACAAAACAAGCAATAACATCTGTTTTACCCAAAAGGGTTTCCAATTACGGAAACCCTTTTAATGATTCTACATATCAATGAAGAAACCATTATGGAAATAAAAAGGACTTATCCTTTAACTTTTATGGCTGAAGGCTTATAATATAAGATAATTCATAAATCACTGTATGAAAATGGAGAGGGAGATTTTGGATGGTTTCTCCAAACGCTGGTTCCAAAATGATGATACAAAGTTATAAACATAATGGACAACTTCATAGAATCTGGAAAAATAGTGTCGTATTAAAAGGAACGGAAAGTATTATAATTGGAGCGAATGATCGGACAAAAGTCATCGAAAGCGATGGTCATTCCTGGATGACGAGAGAGCCGGCCATTTGTTATTTTGATGCGAAGCATTGGTTTAATATTATTGGTATGCTCAGGGATGATGGAATTCATTATTACTGTAATCTCAGCTCCCCATTTGTTTACGATGAGGGGGCGGAATCGCTAAAATACATTGACTACGATTTAGACGTGAAGGTATTTCCAGATATGACGTTTAACCTCCTTGATGAAGATGAATATGAAGAAAATAAAGTTTTGATGAAATACCCGGAAGAAATTCATCATATTCTTTATCAGCAATTAGAATTATTAATTCATTGGATTCGCCAGGGAAAGGGTCCTTTTTCTCCGGGGTTTGTCGATGATTGGTATGAAATGTACTTAACGTATCATTAGGTTTGAAAAGAAAACAAATATTTTTAGCGATGTTTGAGCGGTTTGATTGCAATTCGACTGAGTAAAAGGGTATCCTTGTTACGGATGACATAACAAGGATATCCTTTTTTTATTTAGAGGGATATTAAAACGAAATACCTTTTCAAGTAGAGGAAGTTGATAAATGAGCAGCATCAAACAGTATATGAAATTTGTAAAACCATACACATGGAAGATTATTTGGACATTACTCATCGGTGTTGTTAAATTTGGTATTCCGCTGTTAATGCCTTTGATTTTGAAATACGTTATCGATGATATTGTTACGGTAGAAAACATGACCCAATCCGAGAGAATAACCCGTTTATTCTGGATTATGGGTATTTCTTTTGTCGTATTTTTAATTGTCCGCCCGCCGGTTGAGTATATTCGTCAATACTTAGCGCAGTGGGTCGGGAATAAAATTCTTTTTGATATCAGAGGAAAATTATTCGATCACCTTCAAAAGCTAAGCCTGAAATTCTATTCGAAGACCAAAACAGGTGAAATCATCTCCAGGGTAATTCATGATGTGGAGCAGACGAAAAATTTTGTGATGACCGGGTTAATGAATATTTGGCTGGATGTCACAACCATTTTAATTGCTATCATTATTATGTTTACCATGGATGTGCCGCTCACCTTTGTATCGATTATTTTATTCCCGCTGTTCGGGATTTCTGTCAAATACTTTTTCGGACGCTTACGCCGTCTGACAAGAGAAAGGTCACAAGCTCTGGCAGAAGTACAAGGCCACTTGCATGAGCGTATCCAAGGGGTGCCGGTGACAAGAAGCTTTGCGCTGGAAGATTATGAAGATGAGCAGTTTGATAAAAGAAACCGTCATTTCCTGGACCGGGCTTTAAAGCATACGGATTGGAACGCCAGAACCTTTGCCGTGACCAATACGATTACTGACTTGGCGCCGCTGCTCGTCATTGCTTTTGCAGGTTATCAGGTTATTATGGGCAATACCTCACTCGGAACGATGGTAGCCTTCGTCGGATATATGGAGCGGGTGTACAGCCCCTTGCGCAGGCTGATCAACTCATCGACGACGTTAGTACAATCCATTGCGTCTATTGACCGTGTATTTGAATTAATGAATGAGCCGTATGATATTACGGACAAAAAGGATGCGGTTGATCCGGGAAGGCTGAAAGGAAAAGTATCCTTTAACCATGTCTCCTTCCAATATGATGAGGAAGAAGTGTCAGTGCTTAAGGATATCGACCTTCATGTCCAAAAAGGAGAGACCATAGCCTTTGTCGGAATGAGCGGGGGAGGAAAATCGACACTAATCAGTTTGATTCCACGCTTTTACGATGTCACAGGCGGGTCGATTGAAATCGATGGAATGGACTTAAGGGATATGCAGGCCCGGGCGCTGCGGGACAATATTGGAATGGTGCTTCAGGATAATATTCTGTTCTCTGAATCGATTGAGACGAATATCCGGATGGGGAACCCAGAGGCAACGAGAGAGGAAGTCATCCGGGCGGCAAAAGCAGCAAATGCGCATGACTTTATTGATGACATGCCCGAGGGTTATGAAACCATGGTCGGAGAACGCGGTGTGAAGTTATCTGGCGGACAGAAGCAGCGGATAGCTATTGCGCGTGTTTTCTTGAAAAATCCGCCGCTGTTAATTTTTGATGAAGCAACATCAGCACTTGATTTAGAAAGTGAACATCTTATTCAGGAAACACTGGAGAAGCTTGCTTCAGACCGGACAACGTTTATTGTTGCCCACCGTCTAGCAACCATTACTCACGCAAATCGCATTGTTGTTGTGGAAAATGGGGAAATTGTAGAAATAGGTTCGCATGAGGAATTAATGCGGCTCCGTGGTCATTATTATGATTTGTATCAGATTCAAAATTTGGATGAATAAAAAAGCATTTCCCAGAGGTTGATTTCTCCGGGAAATGCTTTTTTATCGTGCCATTATATTATTTTTTCTCAGCCATTTTTGCAAATGCACGACCTGCAGCATCGATGGTATTTTCAATATCAGAGTCTGTATGCTCTGTTGTTAAGAACCATGCTTCGTACTTAGAAGGAGCTAAATTAATACCTTCGTTCAGCATAAGCTGGAAGAAGGTTGCAAAGGCTTCTCCGTCTGACGCATCTGCTTCACTGTAATTGGTTACTTTATCAACGCCAAAGTATACGGTTAAAGCTCCACGAAGGCGATTTATGGTAATGTGGATACCAAATTCTTCTGCTTTTTCCAAGATACCTTCTTCAAGCCGTTTTCCAAGACGTTCTAATTCTTCATATACCCCATCTTCTTGTAACACCTCTAGGCATGCAATACCTGCTGCCATTGAAGCGGGATTTCCGGACATGGTGCCGGCCTGATAGGCAGGCCCGAGCGGTGCAACCTGCTCCATAATATCCTTGCGTCCGCCATAAGCGCCAATTGGAAGACCGCCGCCAATGATTTTACCCATTGCTGTTAAATCAGGCTCGATATTATAGATTTGCTGGGCGCTTCCATAGGTGAAGCGGAAGGCAGTAATTACCTCATCATAAATGACTAGCGCACCGGCACGATGGGTAAGCTCATTTACTTCTTGTAAAAATCCTTCGAACGGTTCGACAATTCCGAAGTTCCCTACAATCGGTTCGACCAGTACAGCTGCAATTTCACCTTCCCAGCGATGAAGTGCTTGTTTAAAGGCATTTAAATCATTAAATGGAACGGTGATTACCTCTGCAGCACTGGAAGCAGGAACTCCGGCTGAATCCGGCGTACCCAGCGTAGAAGGTCCAGATCCTGCCTCTACCAGTACAGCATCGAAATGGCCGTGGTAGCAGCCTGCGAATTTAATGATTTTTGTACGGTTTGTATAGGCGCGGGCTACGCGGATAGTCGTCATCACAGCCTCTGTGCCTGAATTATTAAAGCGCACTTTTTCTAACGAAGGCATCGCTTCTTTTAACATTTTCGCAAATGTGTTTTCCAGCTCCGTCGGTGTTCCGTATAGAACGCCGGTAGTTGCTGCTTCAGCAATCGCTTTTGCGATATGCGGGTGAGCGTGGCCAGTTATTATCGGTCCATATGCAGCTAAATAATCAATATACTTATTATCATCCACATCCCAGAAATAAGCACCTTGTCCTCTTTTCATATAGACAGGGGAGCCCCCGCCTACAGCTTTATAAGAGCGGGAAGGAGAATTCACCCCGCCGACAATATGTTGTAAAGCTTCTTGATGCAGCTTCTCAGAATTTGTAAATTTCATTATTTCGTTTCCTCCTCATTCTTCCCAACTTGTAAAGGGTATGACACGTTTTTACAAGTTCATTTAAAAGGTAAAATGAACAATTTGGTTTTCTGTAATATTTTACCCAGTTACTAATATAACAAAAAATTACACAGAAAACTTGTACAAACTGTTTTGGTTTCTGCATATACATAGGAAAAGCGGATATTAAAAATTGAGATTCCTCATATTTTGACGTTTGCATCTAGCTGTTTTTTTAATGAGGGAAGGCAGTAGGGGAGGAGTAAAAGAGATGAGTATCCCTTGGATATTCCTTATTACGATTATCATTTTAATTGGAAAAAGCATTTATGATTTCATTCAATATAAATTAGTTCATTCACGTATACAAATGAAGGAAGGACATTTTTCTTTAGAAATTTTTATTGCTATGCTGATTGTTTATTGCATTACAATGGTTGGCTACGGCTTAATCTATTTTATTTTATCTTTTCAAGGAATCGTTATTGTGGAGCATGGAGAGCTTAGAGAAGTGACAATATGGGGATCGGTTGTTCATTCTATTTATTTTAGCGGGGTCACTTTGCTGACTCTCGGCTATGGTGATTTAGCGCCGGTCGGCATCGGCAGGATCATTGCTATCTCAGAAGCGCTGATCGGCTACATATTGCCGGCTGCTTTTGTATTAAAAGTTGTACAGATCAGCAGCAGAGACAATGATAAATGAATCTTACCCTGCAATATGCTATATTGAAGGGAGAAGATTGAATGTTTAAATGGAGGGATTGGATGCAATTCGAATTAGGAACAAAAGTAAATGATTTTACCCTGCCCGATCAGAATGGGGAACAAGTCAGCTTATCAGATTTTCAAGGAAAGTACGTTGTTTTATATTTTTATCCAAAAGATATGACACCAGGATGCACCACAGAAGCATGTGATTTCAGAGACCATCATGAAAGCTTTAGCGAGCTGGATGCAGTTATTGTCGGGGTCAGCCCGGATCCGGAAGCACGTCATCAAAAGTTTATCGACAAGCATGAACTGCCATTTACCTTGCTTTCTGATGAAAATCATCAGGCAGCTGACCAATTTGGAGTATGGAAGCTAAAGAAAAACTTTGGCAAGGAATATTATGGTATTGAGCGCTCTACATTTATTTTAGATAAAGAAGGAAAGCTAATTAAAGAATATCGTAAGGTCCGGGTTAAAGATCATGTTGTGGATGCGTTAAATTATTTAAAGGAAAACACAGCGAATTAAAAATAGAGGGATTGGGGTGGAGCAGCTTGCGAATCTATACCAGATCGGGAGATAAAGGACAGACATCGTTAGTCTATGGACAACGTGTACCAAAGAATCACCTAAGAGTAGAGGCGTATGGGACATGCGATGAAGTGAATTCCAGTATTGGCTTGGCGGTAAGCTATATCGAAGAAACGGATTGGGATAAAAAGGCTGCTTTTCTTGATCAGCTGCACCGCGTACAGACCATTCTTTTTCATGTTGGTGCAGAATTATCGACGCCAAAGGGGAAGGAAGTTTATTGGAAGCTTGAGCAGAAGCATATTGATGAGATGGAAAAACAGATTGATGAATGGGAACAATCACTTGAACCTTTAAAGAATTTTATCCTTCCCTCTGGCCACAGAGCAGCGAGTGCCCTTCATCACGCGCGTACTGTAGCAAGGCGGGCAGAGCGTTTGACTGTAGGATTAGAAGATGAAGTGGATAATAAGCTTGTTTTCGTTTATTTAAACCGGCTGTCTGATTATTTGTTTGTTGCTGCCAGGTATGCCAATCAGCAGCTTGGCGGAGATGAAAAGTCTCTTCATGTGGATGTTTGATAAACGTGAATTAATTGACATTATGCACACAGGGCGATACACTAATTATAAGAATTATAATCTAATAATATTATTAATTGGGAAGAGAGGTGTTTAGGGTGTCTGAAGTTAAATTACGGCAAGCAATCGATACTTTGAAAAAGTCAGGCGTCCGGATTACACCACAACGACACGCCGTGCTGGAGTATTTGCTTAATTCAATGACTCACCCGACTGCGGATGATATATATAAAGCACTTGAAGGTAAATTTCCCAATATGAGTGTTGCGACCGTTTATAATAATTTACGTGTATTAAAAGATATCGGACTGGTTAGAGAACTCACATATGGAGATGCTTCGAGCAGATTTGACTGTAATACCTCAGATCATTATCATATCATTTGCAATCAGTGTGGGAAGATTGTTGATTTTCACTATCCTTCTTTAGAGGAAGTGGAATCACTGGCTGAACAGGTGACTGGTTTTGATGTAAGCCATCACCGCCTGGAGGTTTATGGTACATGCAATGCCTGCAAAGAGCAGCAGGCAGCAAATGAACAGTGAAGAATGTTAAAAATCGGGTTCGCTGGTAAGCAAGCAGGCGAGGCCGATTTTTAATTATTATATAAAAAAGCGCCATGTTTGCGGGATGTTCCTTTAACGAAATCCTCCGAAGCATGGTGCCTTTTTATTATTTGTTTTCTTCACGGAATTTGCGATGATTATACCGTTCATCAAAATTTTTACCTTCTAAGTTCTTATCCAAAGTCAGCGGTTCTTTGCAATGCATGCATGCATCTACACGCCCTAACATTTTTGTAGGCTTCTCACAGTTTGGACAAACGACAGGAACCGCTCTCAAGGATAAGGTGCCAATCCATATGTATACAACACAGCTCAATACAATCATCAGTACGCCCAATATAAACAGAGCGAGCATCAGCCACTGAATATTACGAACCATAAGTCCACCATACATGATTAAGATACCAGCAAACACAAGGATTAAGGCAAAGGTGCGTATTTTATTTATTTTACTTGAATAAGTTAATTGTTTCGCCATTTAAATCCCCCTTAAGTTTCAAATTTAGTATATCATAGAATATTAGAAGAATGAATTATAAAGAAAACTTAGCGAGATAAGCCATACAATGGCTCCGATCTGTTTCCGTTTAATCCGGTATGGTGTATTGCCGGTCCCGGCGAAAATCAAAAATTAAAATTTTATCCTTTCTTTACGATGCAAAAAAGGTTTTTTTAAAGTATATATCGAATTATGTTTATTAGAGGCAAAACAGGGAGGCAACAATTAACATGGAGAATTTTCAAAGAATGATTTACCAGGAGCATGCAAGCAATCCAAATACATTAGGAATACTTATTGTGGAGAAATCACTTTTTGATCATCCAATTACGGATGAATTTGATAGTATCTTATTGATTATTGTCGAAAAACAAGAAGTCGATTGGTTTGTTAAACATTATGAAGTAAACGGTCAGACCGTAGCAATGCATATGGTAACGAAATCGCTTCTGATGGATTGGATTGATACGAGCGGATATCGGCGTGCGGCAGAATGGGTGATTTATGGAAGAAAAGCCTACGACAGAAATGAATTTATAAAAGAATTAAAAGATGAGCTTCAATCTTTTCCAAAGGATAAACGTACACTCAGAAAAATAATTGACTTTGGAAAGCTTCTAAAAAACTATAGTGAAGGAAAAGCATTATATGAAGCAAAAGAAGTGATGGATTCTTACAGTAAAATATTAAATGCACTTCATTATTTAGCAAGATTGTCCGTAATTGATCAGGGCTATTATCCAGAAGTAACTGTCTGGAACCAGGTAAAGAGGATTGATTTAGAGGTCTACAAATTATATGAAAAGTTAATGGACAGCACAGAGAATTTAGAAAAAAGAATTGAGCTTATGCTGATAGCAATGGATTTTGTCCTGTTGAATAAAGCGGAATCTGCTTCAACACATTTGTTAAATTTATTAAATAAAGAAGAGGACTATTGGTCCTATGCTTCGATTAAAGACTTACCGGAGATTGAACACTACAGTCTGGATTTACATGCGATTATTTCTTATTTAGAAGAGAAGGATATTATTGATATGAAACTTGTCGCTACCAAAAATCCTGAGGTGTTTCAGAGAATGTATAAAGTAAAGAAGTTAGAAGAAGTATAATGATGATTCTAAATGGAGCATTCCGGAAAGAAAACAAATTACTTATTCTGCAATTTTTGAAATTGTAGCGTAAGTAATTTTTGGTTTCTACTATCATAATCTCATATTCGCAGAAGATTATTTTAGAATAAAAGGAATCTGGGGATGGATAAGATTATAGAAGAGGGAACTTTTTCTTCATTATTCAGTATAGAATGTAAAAAACGCGCTGAATAATGATTTACTGTATAAGCAGTACTGAGAATTTGAATGGAATCCCCGATAAAAAAGAGTAACAACTAATTGGTGATTACAATAACTTAGAAAGGGAGCAAGACTTCTTATTACAAATTTATATTTTAAAGGTGTCCCTGACTATGCTTGAAGTGTGGAGAGAGTGTAACTTGTTTTTTGATGAAAAGAAAATTTGGACTGTTTTTCATCTGCTTTTTAAAATGGTAAGAAGAAAAGTTAAAAAGAACGGAGTTATTTACTGTCCATTTGTTTCTTTATAAAGGAACATCTGCAAAGAGAAAAGGATTAAAAAACAAAATAGCAATAAAAAGAATAAGTATATTCTCCATTGCTGTAATATGTAAGGTGAACTCTCTGAAAGCTGGTATGGCAACGTTTTGTTTCGTTATATACCATTTGTTAAACTTACAGTTCCTCAATATGAAGCTATTTTTAAAATCCACTTCGGATAAATTTTAAATTAATCGTTGACTTTCTATTTTTAGCATGGTAAAGTTAATTTCGTTGCTGATTTGAGCGGGCGCTCAGCTAACATGAAATAAAAAAAGTTGTTGACAGCGAATTTGCTTTCATGTTATATTAATAGAGTCGCTGCTTGAAGCGAAGCAATACAAATTGCTCTTTGAAAACTGAACAAAACAACCAGTACGAAAGAAGAAAAACACCTCGTTTTTCTTAAAAAATAAGTCAGAAGTTGACTTCTGAAAGCTAAAGTTTCAAACACTTTTATGGAGAGTTTGATCTTGGCTCAGGACGAACGCTGGCGGCGTGCCTAATACATGCAAGTCGAGCGCGGGAAGCGAACGGAACTCTTCGGAGGGAAGTTCGTGGAACGAGCGGCGGACGGGTGAGTAACACGTAGGCAACCTGCCTGTAAGACTGGGATAACTCGCGGAAACGCGAGCTAATACCGGATAACACTTTCTATCACCTGATGGAAAGTTGAAAGGCGGCTTTTGCTGTCACTTACAGATGGGCCTGCGGCGCATTAGCTAGTTGGTGAGGTAACGGCTCACCAAGGCGACGATGCGTAGCCGACCTGAGAGGGTGATCGGCCACACTGGGACTGAGACACGGCCCAGACTCCTACGGGAGGCAGCAGTAGGGAATCTTCCGCAATGGACGAAAGTCTGACGGAGCAACGCCGCGTGAGTGATGAAGGTTTTCGGATCGTAAAACTCTGTTGTCAGGGAAGAACAAGTATGATAGTAACTGATCGTACCTTGACGGTACCTGACCAGAAAGCCACGGCTAACTACGTGCCAGCAGCCGCGGTAATACGTAGGTGGCAAGCGTTGTCCGGAATTATTGGGCGTAAAGCGCTCGCAGGCGGTTCTTTAAGTCTGATGTGAAATCTTGCGGCTCAACCGCAAACGTGCATTGGAAACTGGAGGACTTGAGTGCAGAAGAGGAGAGTGGAATTCCACGTGTAGCGGTGAAATGCGTAGAGATGTGGAGGAACACCAGTGGCGAAGGCGACTCTCTGGTCTGTAACTGACGCTGAGGAGCGAAAGCGTGGGGAGCGAACAGGATTAGATACCCTGGTAGTCCACGCCGTAAACGATGAGTGCTAGGTGTTAGGGGGTTTCCGCCCCTTAGTGCTGAAGTTAACGCATTAAGCACTCCGCCTGGGGAGTACGGCCGCAAGGCTGAAACTCAAAAGAATTGACGGGGACCCGCACAAGCGGTGGAGCATGTGGTTTAATTCGAAGCAACGCGAAGAACCTTACCAGGTCTTGACATCCTTTGACCACTCTAGAGATAGAGTTTTCCCTTCGGGGACAAAGTGACAGGTGGTGCATGGTTGTCGTCAGCTCGTGTCGTGAGATGTTGGGTTAAGTCCCGCAACGAGCGCAACCCTTAATCTTAGTTGCCAGCATTCAGTTGGGCACTCTAAGGTGACTGCCGGTGACAAACCGGAGGAAGGTGGGGATGACGTCAAATCATCATGCCCCTTATGACCTGGGCTACACACGTGCTACAATGGACGGAACAAAGGGAAGCGAACCCGCGAGGTCCAGCAAATCCCATAAAACCGTTCTCAGTTCGGATTGCAGGCTGCAACTCGCCTGCATGAAGCCGGAATCGCTAGTAATCGCGGATCAGCATGCCGCGGTGAATACGTTCCCGGGTCTTGTACACACCGCCCGTCACACCACGAGAGTTCGTAACACCCGAAGTCGGTGAGGTAACCTTTTGGAGCCAGCCGCCGAAGGTGGGACGAATGATTGGGGTGAAGTCGTAACAAGGTAGCCGTATCGGAAGGTGCGGCTGGATCACCTCCTTTCTAAGGATATATAACGGAATTCGTACGTGGTTGTTTGGTTCAGTTTTGAGAGAGCAATTCTCTCAAAGGAAGCTTGTACCTTGAAAACTAAATAAGAGTAACAACGACATCAAACTTTAAAAATAAGGCAAAAAAGCTATTGATATAGCGACACAACTGATTACATTCTGTAATCAGCCATCTTATTCAAAAACTTTAGTTAAGTGAATAAGGGCGCACGGTGGATGCCTTGGCACTAGGAGCCGATGAAGGACGGGACTAACACCGATATGCCTCGGGGAGTTGTAAGTAAACGTTATATCCGAGGATTTCCGAATGGGGGAACCCACTGTTCGTAATGGAACAGTACATCTATCTGAATACATAGGATAGGTGAGGCAGACCCGGGGAACTGAAACATCTCAGTACCTGGAGGAAGAGAAAGAAACATCGATTTCCTGAGTAGCGGCGAGCGAAACGGAAAGAGCCCAAACCAAGAAGCTTGCTTCTTGGGGTTGTAGGACATTCCATTGGAGTGACAAAGAAATTCTTTAGATGAATCGACCTGGAAAGGTCAGCCAAAGAGGGTAACAGCCCTGTAATCGAAAAAGAATTTCCTCCGGAGTGTATCCTGAGTACGGCGGAACACGTGGAATTCCGTCGGAATCCGGGAGGACCATCTCCCAAGGCTAAATACTCCCTAGTGACCGATAGTGAACCAGTACCGTGAGGGAAAGGTGAAAAGCACCCCGGGAGGGGAGTGAAATAGAACCTGAAACCGTGTGCCTACAAGTAGTCGAAGCCCGTTAATGGGTGACGGCGTACCTTTTGTAGAATGGACCGGCGAGTTACGATCGTATGCAAGGTTAAGTGGAAGACACGGAGCCGTAGCGAAAGCGAGTCTGAACAGGGCGAATGAGTATGCGGTCGTAGACCCGAAACTGTGTGATCTACCCATGTCCAGGGTGAAGGTCAGGTAACACTGACTGGAGGCCCGAACCCACGTATGTTGAAAAATGCGGGGATGAGGTGTGGGTAGCGGTGAAATTCCAATCGAACACAGAGATAGCTGGTTCTCTCCGAAATAGCTTTAGGGCTAGCCTCAAGATAGAGAGTACTGGAGGTAGAGCACTGATTGGACTAGGGGCCCCTACCGGGTTACCGAATTCAGTCAAACTCCGAATGCCAGTTACTTACACTTG
The DNA here is from genome assembly GCF_037969835.1 of Oceanobacillus sp. FSL W7-1281. Taxonomy (GTDB): domain Bacteria; phylum Bacillota; class Bacilli; order Bacillales; family Amphibacillaceae; genus Oceanobacillus; species Oceanobacillus oncorhynchi. Next base: position 1,800,673 of record NZ_CP150214.1, read on the forward strand.
GGAGTCAGACTATGGGTGATAAGGTTCATAGTCGAAAGGGAAACAGCCCAGACCGCCAGCTAAGGTCCCAAAGTATACGTTAAGTGGAAAAGGATGTGGCGTTGCACAGACAACCAGGATGTTGGCTTAGAAGCAGCCATCATTGAAAGAGTGCGTAATAGCTCACTGGTCGAGTGACGCTGCGCCGAAAATGTACCGGGGCTAAACGTATCACCGAAGCTGCGGATTGTTCTTACGAACAATGGTAGGAGAGCGTTCAAAGTGCAGTGAAGTCAGACCGTGAGGACTGGTGGAGCGCTTTGAAGTGAGAATGCCGGTATGAGTAGCGAAAAAAGAGTGAGAATCTCTTTCACCGAATGCCTAAGGTTTCCTGAGGAAGGCTCGTCCTCTCAGGGTTAGTCGGGACCTAAGCCGAGGCCGACAGGCGTAGGCGATGGACAACAGGTTGATATTCCTGTACCACCTCATGATTGTTTGAGCAATGGGGGGACGCAGGAGGATAAGGAGTGCGCACCGATGGATGTGCGTCCAAGCATGCGAGGAAGTCAGACAGGCAAATCCGTCTGACATGATTCTGAGCTGTGACGGGGAGGGAAATAGAGTACCGAAGTTCCTGATTTCACACTGCCAAGAAAAGCCTCTAGTTAGATCATAGGTGCCCGTACCGCAAACCGACACAGGTAGGCGAGGAGAGAATCCTAAGGTGAGCGGGAGAACTCTCGTTAAGGAACTCGGCAAAATGACCCCGTAACTTCGGGAGAAGGGGTGCTCACTTGTGAGTGAGCCGCAGTGAATAGGCCCAAGCGACTGTTTAGCAAAAACACAGGTCTCTGCGAAGCCGAAAGGCGAAGTATAGGGGCTGACACCTGCCCGGTGCTGGAAGGTTAAGGGGAAGAGTTAGCTCTTCGGAGCGAAGCTTTGAACCGAAGCCCCAGTAAACGGCGGCCGTAACTATAACGGTCCTAAGGTAGCGAAATTCCTTGTCGGGTAAGTTCCGACCCGCACGAAAGGTGCAACGACTTGGGCACTGTCTCAACGAGAGACCCGGTGAAATTATACTATGCGTGAAGATGCGCATTACCCGCGACAGGACGGAAAGACCCCGTGGAGCTTTACTGTAGCCTGATATGGAATGTTTGTGCAGTTTGTACAGGATAGGTGGGAGCCTTTGAAGCGTGAGCGCCAGCTTACGTGGAGGCATCCGTGGGATACCACCCTAACTGTATGACCATTCTAACCCAGGACCGTGATCCGGTTCGGAGACAGTGTCAGGCGGGCAGTTTGACTGGGGCGGTCGCCTCCTAAAAGGTAACGGAGGCGCCCAAAGGTTCCCTCAGAATGGTTGGAAATCATTCGAAGAGTGTAAAGGCAGAAGGGAGCTTGACTGCGAGACCTACAAGTCGAGCAGGGACGAAAGTCGGGCTTAGTGATCCGGTGGTTCCGCATGGAAGGGCCATCGCTCAACGGATAAAAGCTACCCCGGGGATAACAGGCTTATCTCCCCCAAGAGTTCACATCGACGGGGAGGTTTGGCACCTCGATGTCGGCTCATCGCATCCTGGGGCTGTAGTCGGTCCCAAGGGTTGGGCTGTTCGCCCATTAAAGCGGTACGCGAGCTGGGTTCAGAACGTCGTGAGACAGTTCGGTCCCTATCCGTCGTGGGCGTTGGAAGTTTGAGAGGAGCTGTCCTTAGTACGAGAGGACCGGGATGGACACACCGCTGGTGTACCAGTTGTTCCGCCAGGAGCATTGCTGGGTAGCTACGTGTGGTAAGGATAAGTGCTGAAAGCATCTAAGCATGAAGCCCCCCTCAAGATGAAACTTCCCATCACTTTAAGTGAGTAAAATCCCTCAGAGACGATGAGGTTGATAGGTCCGAGGTGGAAGCGTGGCGACACGTGCAGCTGACGGATACTAATCGATTGAGGACTTATCTAAGTTTTTTCATGTCACGTTACTCTTATTTAGTTTTCAGGGTGCAAATTCTTACATATTTTTTAAAATTAGTACTTGATTTTTTCTCAAAAACGATTATAATATTGATTGTTACTGATTTTTAAAACATTGTCTGGTGGCGAGAGCGAAGAGGTCACACCTGTTCCCATGCCGAACACAGAAGTTAAGTTCTTCAGCGCCAATGGTAGTTGGGGGCTTCCCCCTGCGAGAGTAGGACGTTGCCAGGCAAGAGTATTCTCTTATGAAGTCCTTAAGGACAAGCGAATTACTTCTTTCTTTAATATTATGGAATTATTCCACAGTAGCTCAGTGGTAGAGCAATCGGCTGTTAACCGATCGGTCGTAGGTTCGAATCCTACCTGTGGAGCCATATGGAGAGCTGTCCGAGAGGCCGAAGGAGCACGATTGGAAATCGTGTAAGCCGCTATCGCGGCTTCGAGGGTTCGAATCCCTCGCTCTCCGCCATTTAAACTATTACATGGCCCGTTGGTCAAGCGGTTAAGACACCGCCCTTTCACGGCGGTAACACGGGTTCGAATCCCGTACGGGTCACCAAATGGAGGATTAGCTCAGCTGGGAGAGCACCTGCCTTACAAGCAGGGGGTCGCAGGTTCGAGCCCTGCATCCTCCACCATGTAAGTTCTTAAATTCATATCGCGGGGTGGAGCAGTCTGGCAGCTCGTTGGGCTCATAACCCAAAGGTCGTAGGTTCAAATCCTACCCCCGCAACCAAAATGGTCCGGTAGTTCAGTTGGTTAGAATGCCTGCCTGTCACGCAGGAGGTCGCGGGTTCGAGTCCCGTCCGGACCGCCACTTAAACATTTGAAATAAGATTTGGCTTGGTAGCTCAGTCGGTAGAGCAGAGGACTGAAAATCCTTGTGTCGGCGGTTCGATTCCGTCCCGAGCCACCTTTCATTTAGTGGAGGGATAGCGAAGTTGGCCAAACGCGGCGGACTGTAAATCCGCTCCCATCGGGTTCGTAGGTTCGAGTCCTACTCCCTCCACCATTTATAAAATATCATAGGGGTATAGTTTAACGGCAAAACGAAGGTCTCCAAAACCTTTGATGTGGGTTCGATTCCTACTACCCCTGCCAATATGGCGGTCGTGGCGAAGTGGTTAACGCACCGGATTGTGGCTCCGGCACACGTGGGTTCGATCCCCACCGGTCGCCCCTTTTTTATTTAATACTACATAAATCAATAATAGAATCGTTGGGCCATAGCCAAGCGGTAAGGCATCGGGTTTTGATCCCGTGTACCCCAGGTTCGAATCCTGGTGGCCCAGCCATTTTTGCGGAAGTAGTTCAGTGGTAGAACACCACCTTGCCAAGGTGGGGGTCGCGGGTTCGAATCCCGTCTTCCGCTCTAGAATAAATGGCGGTATAGCCAAGTGGTAAGGCAGAGGTCTGCAAAACCTTTATCACCGGTTCAAATCCGGTTACCGCCTCCAAACACATGCCGGTGTGGCGGAATTGGCAGACGCGCACGACTCAAAATCGTGTTCCGTAAGGAGTGTCGGTTCGACCCCGACCACCGGTATTATTTTTTCTATCGTTAATTACAGAAGAATTAAGTAATATCAACGTTTTTACGTCTATCTACAGTATTGTAGGTGGGCGTTTTTTATTTGAATTTAGTTAGTTTTTTACACGACAAAATTACTTCAAATCGTGTTCACAGGGTCGTGTTCACAGGTGAAAGGGGAATTAGCTAAATGGCAAGACGAAAAAATATTCTAGATGAAAGAGAATTAACAGTTTTAGAAAAGGAAACTAAATCTTATGTAGAAACATTTAAGGACGCCATTGAATTAATTGTTAAGGATTGTGAGTTAAGAAATCTAAGACCACATACTATTCAGTATTACATGAACGAGTTTAAGGCATTTCTTAATTCACTATCAGCACAAGGAATAAATATTGCGGAATTAAAACCTTATAACTTCACTGAGGAACACATAAAGGAAAATGTTATTCTATATATGAAAAATTATAAAGGTAACAAGGTTGTATCCATCAATACAAGGTTAAGGGCTTTACGTGCCTTCTTTAATTTTCTGTATAAACATAAGCATGTTCCCAAAAATCCAATGGAAAATATAAAACTGTTGAAGGATAGAAAAACGGTGATAGCGACATTCACCAAAGAACAGCTTAAAAAATTGTTTCGACAGCCTGACTTAAAGACATTTACAGGTGTTCGTGATTATACTATTATGATGTTAATGCTAGAAACTGGAATACGTGTGAATGAATTAGAAGGTCTGTCATTAAATGATATACGCTGGGAAGATGATTTAATCTGTATCAGAAACGCAAAAAGCTATAGGGAACGACTAGTGCCCTTTCAAAAGCAAATGAAACAACAATTAAAAAAATACATTGCTATTCGTGGATACGTTGAAAGTGAAGCTATATTTGTAACCATTGACGGAACGAGGCTAACTAAGAGGGGCATACAGCAAAGAATTATTAAATATGGTGATATGGCAAAAATAAAAAATGTTCGTTGTAGCCCACACACATTTCGTCATACGTTCGCAAAACTAAGCGTCCAGCAAGGTGCTAATATTTTTGAATTACAAACCATCCTAGGACATACCAGCATGGAAGTTGTGAAAATTTATGTTAATTTATTCGGTAATGATGTTAGAGAAAGTCATAAAAACTTTTCTCCATTAAAAACATTGAAATAATAAAGGTTTTTGAAAAAAGCTGTCAGGCTAACGGATGCTTGGCGGTTTTTTTATTCTCTTTGTCCTATTTAATTCTTTTTCTGCAAGTAAGTACATGTAAGGTTCAAAAAATGAACCATTAAAATAAACAGAAAAGGAATGATTAAAATGTCAAACACTAACACAACAGTAAAAGGAACAGGTATCATTTGCAAAGGGAATGTTAAAGAAAACTTTGAACAAACGCCAATGGAATTATTTGATTATGTTCAGTTAGATTTAATTACCCATACTGACCTAGTCGTTTATGTAAAGTTATTACAGCTTTATAATGAAAACTATGGTTATGCTTTTCCCACCATTACCGAACTAATGAATTTTACGCATATAAGAAGTAAAGCAACTATTCATAATAGCCTTAATACATTGGAAGAAGTTGGACTAATAGAGAAAAGTAAGACAAGTAGGGGGAATAATATATATTGTCTTTAAACCGTTAAGTAAAGGTGAATTATATAGTGTTGTTCCTGATAAGGTGGAACTATTGAAAGAATTTGAAACTAAGCTAATGGAAACAGCCGAACAGGATAAGAAACGTTACCAACACCACCAACAAAATAGACAGGAACAGGAACAACAGCAAATTCAATCAAAACAGATTTTACCTAAGGATTATGGCAATATGGAGAACCTTTCACTTAAAGACTTGGCAAGACTTTCGAGAGAGGTTTAATAATTGTACCCCAAAGTCACAAGAATGAGGATTAACCAGTTCAGAAAATGAACTATCATGGTTCAATAAATATACTTGAGATAGTTCAGGAAATGAACGTTATACAGACTTACTTTATACAGACTTAATTATATTCTCTAAAAGAATACTATCAAAGGTATAAGAGAAATCTATGAAATAAGTAATTAAAGTAAGGAAAGTATTAACGTTCATTTTTTGTAGTATGATTAAATTCCTCTCCATAATTTTTAGATGTGCAATGCACAAGCAAGAACGCTATAAAATAAGGATTTATGACACTTTTTTTGTGCATTTTCCACTTTGATTGTTCCATTTATTTCAATATGATGGTCTCCCACAATATACAGAATTTATTAAAAATCCCCTCTGTTAACAATATTGTCAGCAGAGGGAGATTCGTGTCATGTTATTGATTCTGTAAATTGATGTCTTGTAGTGCCCTGAAAAAATATTTTTGTTTTCTAAATTAATCCAAATTCTCCACAGCGTAATCTGCTTCCTCTTGAGTGAATTGTTCCCCATACTCAGAAGTTAATTGATCCCTGATTGCTTCATAGGACATATCCATTGAATCTTGATATGTTTTGGCTGATTCCAGTGCATTCTCATTCCAATCTGCTTCCATATTGTCCACAGCGTATTGAGCTTCCTCTTCAGTGAATTGTTCTCCATATTCGGAAGTTAGTTGATCATATATACCTGCTTTAGACATATGCATTGTTTCACTATAATTTTCAGCTGAATTCAATGCATTCTCATTCCAGTCTACTTCGATATTATCAATTGCATATTGCGCTGCATCTTCTGGAAATTGATCGCCATATTCAGAAGTAAGCTGGTCAAAAATACCTGCTTTAGACATAGCCATTATATCTGAATAGTTTTCAGCTGAATTTAATGCAGCTTTGTGTTCAGCTGGAACATCATCATCTGTATTTGTTTCTTCTGCTTCTGTTTGCTCTGAGTCTGTATTTTCTTCTTCCATATCCTCATCAGCATCTGTATCACTTGATGTATTTGCAGCTTCTGTTTCTTCCTCTTCCGTACTTTCCTCAGTATCCGTATCGTTTGAGGTATCCGTTGCCTCTGCTGCATCTTCTTTATCTGAGTCATCTTCTTCATTTTGATCAGTTGATTCGCTTTCTTCTTCTGCTTGAACAGATTCCAGTTCGTTGTCTGTAGCAGTATCTTCTTCATCCATATTTGCCCCAACTGCTCCGATAACTAAAACAACAACAATCCAAAACCACCATTTTTTAAAAATAGACTTTTTTCTTTTTTCCTTCATAACTAATTTCCCCTTTTTTACTAGATATATAGTTAGCATAAACCATCTAGACTAAGAAAGTCTAGATAAAATTAGAAATACCTAGAAATTTTTCCTATCATTAGAATTAAAAATAAGTTGTTCTGTTGTGGACTTCAATTTTTATAATCTATAACTCTTTTGAAGATGTTAGAGGAGTTTTTAATAAGAGATCATCACACATTAATTGTCTGTCTCACTTAACATTAATTCATCTAATCTGGACACAAACTGTTCAAAAAATCAATACAATTCAAAAAAAGAGTATGCTACACTATCAGTGCTTTCATCACTTTGTTTTTTGTTATTTACTTGAGAATGAATAGAATGCAACGTATGTTTGTACATAATAAAGAAACCTCCTAAAACACTTCATTTAAGTTTACTATACAAAGAATACGGTTAAAAACCTCAATAATCGTTTATAATTTACTTCATAAAAATTATTCTGTCTTATTATCATGAGTGTTTACTCCTTTAAAAAAATTATGTCACCAATCATATTTTTTAAGATACGAATTTCCCTTCTGAACTGATACTGATAAATCTATGTAACAAAAGAGTGAAAAAAAGATGTTAGTCTTGAAATACAACAAACATATCATAAGTTCTGCAAATCATGATATTTAGTTTTACTCCTATCTATTATGTATAAGCGATATAATTAAGAAAATAATTTCTCCAAGATAAGTAAAAAACTTCCTTACACACATTCAATGCTTATTTGTAATATATGGATGGTTATGTCAATCCTTTAAATGATAAACTTAAAATAACTATTTTGATTCGGAAAGAGGGTAAATGATGGAGATTAAACACATGATTTATTTTATAGAAATCGTCAAAACTGGCAGCATGACTAAGGCATCAGAAAAGCTGTATATTTCACAGCCTACGATTAGTAAGCTTTTACGGGATCTAGAAGCAGAATTAGGAATGGAATTATTTGACCGTCATAAACGGCAAATGGTGCTTACTGATGCGGGAAAAGCGTTTTTACAGCAGGCAAAAGAAATTGTCAGGTTATATGAAAATCTTCCGACAGAAATGAATAATTTGTTAGGAATGAAGCAGGGGCATATTAAAATAGGGCTGCCTCCGATTATGAATGTAAAGCTGTTTATTCACACGCTTGGAGAGTTTCATGAGAGCTATCCGGATATCAGCTTTGAATTATTAGAAAGTGGCAGTAAGCGGATTGAAGAGAGCATCATTAATGATGAGGTCGATGTCGGTATTACGGTGCTGCCGACAGATACGGATACCTTTCATCAATTTTTTCTGCTTGAGGAGCAGTTGAAATTGGTGGTCCCGCGTTCTCATAAATTTGCTGATAGGGAGAAAGTAAGTCTTATTGAATTAAAGGATGATGATTTTATTTTATTTAGTGAAGATTTCATCTTAAATGATCGTATAACCGAGGCGTGTAAGACTGCTGGTTTTATTCCTAAGGTGATTGCGGAGAGCTCACAGTGGTACTTTATCGAACAGATGATTACGGCAAGCCTTGGGGTAAGTATTCTCCCGGCAAGTATTATTGACACGCTAAAGGAAGACGTTGTCAGTATTGAAATTGCGGATCCTTCGATTTTATGGCAATTAGCAATTATTTGGAAGAAGAATAGCTATACCTCCTTTGTTACCAAAGAGTGGCTGAAGTTTATGCAGGAACAATTGATGTTTAAAGACGGCAAAAAATAATTAAATATGGCGCTTCCATAGATTTCATCTATAGTTCAAATAAAGAATAACTATTTTTATTATAGAACGATAGGATTTAAGATAAGTATAGAGTTAAAAATAAAGCAATTTTATTAAGGAAGGGAACACTTGAAATATGAACAGTTATAAACATCCAAACGAAAGCAGAGTAGTTAGTACGGATCAAGTGCTAATCAATGATTTAAATAATTACAATACCCTCTTTGGAGGTGTATTGATGAAGAAATTAGATAATAATGCTACGCTTTCTGCAAGAAGGCATGCCAGAGTGAAGGAATGTGTCACAGCCTCTACGGACTCAATTGATTTTCTTCATCCGATTCGTCAGTCTGATTCGGTATGTATTGAATCCTTTGTTTCCTATACAGGCAATACATCGATGGAGATTTTTTGTAAGGTGATTGCCGAGGATATGATTACAGGGGAGAGAAAAATTGCTGCCACTGCTTTTCTTACCTTTGTTGCCCTGGACAGCAACAAAAAGGCTGTGAAAGTAGCACCCATTGTACCGGAATCAGCAGAAGAAAAATTCTTATATGAATCTGGCGAAAAGCGGGCAGCGATGCGCCGGAAGCGAAGAGAACACAGTAAAGAGCTGACACAAATTATTGGTTTGGAAAAACCATGGGAAAGAGGAGATATCTATGTTTGTTAATATAAATAGTTTATATCTTATAGAGGAAGAGCTTGATCAGCTTCAAAGGGATTACAGAGAATTGTATGAGCATTTACAGCATATCGTGAGTCTGACTAGACAGTTGCAGATTCCTTATAAATATTTAGGGGAACTATTAGTAAGAAATGAAGAAGCAACCAAACCTCCTTTTATTCGGGAGTCTGTTATACACCTTTATCAGAAAGAAGTGAATTTATTAAAAGAGCAAAAGGATTTTGAAAAATTGCTGTCTATCCTGCAGCGTTTAGAACAAGTTTCCTATTCACAAGTATTTCTGCTAGTGCTCGGGGCAAAGCCAGAGCTTATTCAGGTCAATACAATCATTAAATAGCAGCCAGGGCTTATCACCATGTTGTTTGGAGTGATAAGCCCTGTTTTTGCGATTGTGGGCACGTAAATAAAATAGTCATGATTATATCAGCAGCTTTATGTTAAAATAATTTGATAATATTCCTTTAATTAAATTAGCTGTTCTATGAAATATCTATCAGGCTTTACGAAGAATGGAGGCTTTCTTGATGAAAAAGTATTCTTGGATCAGTTATCTATCACTCGGGCTACCTATACTGTTATTTCTATTATTGTTTGCCGTGGCTGATATAGAACCATTAGTATTAGCTCAAACTGTACTCCTTGCCCAATTTATTGGCGCTCCGTTATCAATCATCTTAAGTGTAGCTGCTCTTTTTAAAAAGAATGAAAAAAAGGTTGTTGCCGTATTTGGATTGATAATTTCTCTCATCTTAACAGGAGCACTTGTTTATTTGCTTTTATTGGGCTTTGGTATGGGTGAGGCGTGAGAAGGAGTAAAAGCAGGGAAAATAAGATGAAAAATCCTGAGCAGCTTTCTTAGTTTAATCTTGTGAATTTGATAAACGTCAGTGAGAGATTCAGACGAAATCTATATGACTACCCAGCAGACTTTTCTACACAATCCAATTATTTAACATCTCATTCTGAAACCTTTACAATAAATAGGGAGAAGTCAAAAAGAAAGGGTGAGTGTGTTGAATATCTTAGTAGTTGGAGCAAATGGACAAATAGGGAAGCATCTGGTTAAGCTGATTCAAGACAATGGGGATCAGGCACGTGCGATGATTCGCAAGGAAGAACAAGCGAATTATTTTAAAGATTTAGGTGCAGAAACGGCCATTGTAAACTTAGAGGATGAAGTCGATGCAATTGCTAATGCAGCAGAGGGTGTAGACGCGGTCGTATTCACAGCTGGATCTGGTCCGAAAACTGGAAAGGATAAAACCCTGATGATTGATTTGGATGGAGCGGTGAAGACCATTCAAGCGGCAGAACAGGCGAATGTTAAACGTTTTGTCATGATTAGTTCGTTTGATACCAGCCGTGAAGCTATTCAATCAGCCCCTGAATCGTTTGCGCCTTATGTCGTAGCGAAACACTATGCAGATGAGTGGCTGTTAAACTCCGATTTAGACTATACCATTATTCATCCAGGACTATTAACGAATGAACCTGGCACTAATCAAGTAAATCTTGGAGCTAATGTGGAACGGGGAGAAGTCCCTCGGGAAGATATTGCGAAAGTAATTTATACCAGCTTGAAAAATGATACAACCATCGGCAAGAGATTCCGCGCAGTAGGTGGACAGACAGCTGTTGAAGAAGCGATACAGTCGGTGTAATAAATAAAAACGTCAGATACAAGTTTGATTTTTAATAAATTTAGAAAGACCTGTGCTATGTAAAAGATGGGCACAGGTCTTTCTTTGTTAAATAGCCTTTTAATATGGGAGCAATTAATATCAGCTTGAGGTAATAAAAAAATAAAGAGGGCATAATGGTATCATTTCATTTCAATTTAAATAATTAGAATTTTAAAAAATAATATACTGTATAAAGAAGAGAGGGATTTATAATGAATGCTTTAATCAAAAAAGCCTTTGAACAAGTAAAAACAGAAAATCTAATTCTTCGAAAGCCATCAGAAGCTGATGCTTATGCTGTCCTTGAGATTGAAGGAGATCCCAAAACAAATACATACCGGCCTTCTGGACCAATGAAAAACATAGAGGAAGCTCTGGAAAAGATAGAGCTTTGGAATAAGGACTGGATAACGCATGGATACGGTTATTGGATGATTTCTGAGCATAAGGGCTCGGATGTAATAGGAATTGGAGGCGTAAGAAATATAAATTGGCAAGGGCGCGAAGTGTTAAACTTGTACTATAGATTTTCACCCAAAGTTTGGGGGAGAGGCTATGCTGCGGAGCTAGCCAGACATTCTGTGTATTTAGCTCGTGAACACCTTTCTGATTTACCAATCATATCGAGAGTTCGTCCATCTAACATACCTTCTTTAAGGGTTGCAGAAAAAAGCGGGCTGCTGCGTCACCCAGGTTTAGATAGTGCGGAGCATATTGTTTTTACTTCAGGATGGGAGTGAATATTGAAAAATATATTCAAATATACTGGAAGGTTTTAAGGATATTGAGATTTCTTAGAATGTATTTTCCCAGCTAATTACAACAACCTCTAAGGATATGTTAATATGAAAGAACAGAATATATAAAATTCTTACAATTAAATCATATTGAAATGGAGAAGGGGATTAATAGATGATGGGAAGTATCGGAATACCAGGGCTGATTATTACGGTGATAGCTGTGGTACTTGTTATTTATCTGATTAGAAGACTATTAAAAAGATAGAGGGGAACACTTTATTAAATAAGCTTTCCTCTCGATGTTATCAGGTAAATGCGCGAAATAATAATTAATCTGCATATCGATATATTGAATAATTATTCTTGTTAATTAAGCTAATAAAACATAATATACAAGGAGGAATGAAAATGATAGAATCTAGAAATCCAAAGGATGTACATAAACCGTTAGCTCCGTATAGTCATCAAATCGAAGCTTCCGGAGACATAAGGTGGTTAAATTTGTCGGGCCAGTTAGGGATGGACGTGGAAGGTAATGTCTCAGAGGATTCCGTGGAGCAATTAAAAATGGCCTTTGAAAACATTCGTATCAATTTACAGGAAGCGGATATGGACGTAGAAAACCTGACGAAGCTTGTTTTTTATATTGTCGGGGAAATGGATGCGGATAGAAGAAGAGAAGCAATTGGCGAATTTTTAGGGGATCACCTCCCTTGTACAACGATGGTCTTTGTTGCCGGGTTAGCCGGACCGCAATTTAAAGTAGAGATAGATGCATGGGCGTGTAAAGAAAATAAATAAGGAGCTATATAAAATAGATTGTCAAATTTAACAATCTCTCTTCATACATGCAACGGAATGATGAAACAGGGAGAGATACCTACAAAACAGAACAAGCACTATGGCGGGTAGGAATATCAGTTATACGCAGATAGGAATTTTTTCAGGCATTTCCTGGAAGCAGTGTATCTCCCTTAAAGAGGAGAAAATTAAATTGAAATCGATACTCATTAACCAAGATTTTAGACGTATGTGGGGTTCAGAGTTTCTTTCTATTTTAAATGGAAGGTTTAGAGAGCTGTTGATTCCTTTAGTTGTATTAGGTCTAACCAGTTCGCCGCTAGTTACAGCCCTTGTCGCTTTGTCCCAGCAATTGGGTACGGTTCTATTTGCCATCCCAATCGGAACATGGGTAGAAACGAAGAATAAGGTCAGAATTGCATCTTCTTGTCATTTTTTATATGGAATAGGCATTTTTATGCTCGCCTTTCTTCTGGCAACACAGAATGTCAATGCAGTAATTATTGCTTCCTTGCTGTTCGTAATGGGGTTACTTGCCTTAATCAGCAGAACAGCGTTTACTTCAATGATTCCTGCCATTGCCGGCAGAGAAAATCTGTTAAAAGCACATACAAATATTGAAGCAGCTGATGCTATTGCTACTGTCATCGGCCCTGCGTTGGGTGGAATATTATTAGCAAAAACAGGCTCGGTATTAACGTTGCTTATTTGCGGGATTTTATCTCTTCTTTCTGCTCTGTTGATTGGTTTTATTCGTAATAAAGAAGGTTTTATAGGGACAGAGACGGAAGAGCTGCAAAAAAGTAAATGGAGCGTGTTTTTAAGAAGGTCCATCGCTGGATTGAAGATTTTAATCTCTAATCCACAACAGCTGATTAGCACAATAGCCATGGCAATATTAGCTTTCACAACGATATTTATTACATTAACTATAATCTTTTACGCTCGGATTACATTAGAGTTGTCTGAAGGGTTCATTGGTATTTTGCTATCAAGTGCTGGGATTGGTAACATCGTTGGCATCTTTTTGATCAATAAATTCAAAAATCTAAATTGGGTGTTGCTGATGAGTTTCTTGCTGATTATATCAGGGATAGGAATATTAATGATTACAGCAACAAACGTTTTTATTATGATGTGTTTTGGGATGGCTGTTTTTGATTGTGCGCTATCTATGGCTTTTATCGTACAAGGCGCTGTTCATCAAGGGATCACGCCAGATGAATTCTTAACAAGAGTCAGGAGCTCCACCTATGTTATTGGCGGACTATTCTCCATACTGGGAACTTTTTTAGCGGGAGCTATCCCGGAATTATTTACGGAAAAAATTGCTTTAATGATCGGGGCTTTTATTCTTTTGATGCCAGCTTGCATCTTCCTTCGTTTTGGAAAGACTGGCGTCGCATTGAGCAAAGTAGAGCCAGTTTATAACAAATAGGAGAGTGTAAGCAAAACAGCATATTAAAATTCTCGATAAGTGATTCGTTTTTTCATCGGGAATTTTAATATGATTACGGGAGGAACATATCATGAAATCGGTCAAAGTATATCATTATGATGCATTTAGTAAGGTGCCGAATAAAGGAAACCCTGCTGGAGTTGTTTTAAATGGGGATGAGCTGACAGATGAGCAAATGCAGGAAGTCGCATTTAAAGTAGGATTCAATGAAACGGCATTTCCAGTTAAATCAGAAACAGCAGACTTAGGGATACGTTTTTTTACGCCAGGACACGAAATGAATTTATGCGGTCATGCGACGATGGCAACGGTGTATGCGTTAAAAACAAAAGGACTGTTCGGAGATAAAAGAGAATTAACGATTGAAACTAAAGCAGGGATTTTACCAGTAAGGCTTGATTCTGCTGCTGAAAAGGAAATAACGATAACAATGAACCAGGCTGCACCGGAATTTGTAGCGTTCCATGGCTCTAAAATGGATCTAGCTCATTCGATCGGGATAGAGGGATCGGATATACATGATAACCTACCAATTCTTTATGGAAGCACAGGTGCATGGACGTTGCTGATTCCAATAAATAATTTAGAAGCTTTTCGCAAAATGAAACCAGAGAATAAAGATTTTCCTGCAATTTTAAAGGAGATGCCTAAATCGTCTGTACATCCATTTTGTATCGAAACGTATGACACAGATGCGGATATGCATGCAAGGCACTTCTCTTCTCCGTTTTCAGGCACTGTAGAGGATGCAGTAACGGGAACGGCGTCCGGAGTAATGGGTGCTTATTATGCTGACTATATAAGAGAAGATAGGAAAGATGTATTGAAACTTGTAGTGGAGCAGGGACATGAAATTGGTAAAGATGGCAGGGTAGGTGTTCAGGTATCTAAGAATGGGGAGTCATATGATATTCAAATTACCGGGAATGCTGTTTTTGTGAAAGACTTTGAGATTATGTTGGAAAATTAGAAGAATACAAGTAATGTATATTGATGAAAATATCTTACTGTGAAAGTCAAAATCAAGGAGTGATTATTCTAATGAAGATTATAGATAACAGAGGAGAAACGCATGAGTGGACGCTAATCGCTGTTGCATTGTTATCTCTGATTACTTTCAAGAAAATAAAGAAGGTAGAAAGATATAAAAATAAATTAAAAGGTACTTTTATTCCGTATTAAAGAGGTGGGGAAGAATGAAATCAGTAATTTTTGATATGGACGGAACATTATTTCAAACAGATAAAATTTTAGAATTGTCATTAGAAGACACATTTACCTATTTAGCTTCTTTAGGGAAATGGGAAGGCGCCATCCCAATTGATAAGTTCCGGGAAATTATGGGAGTTCCGTTGCCGGTAGTGTGGGAAACATTGCTGCCGAATCATTCTGTGAAGGAAAGAGAGCACATCAATGATTATTTTCAAGATAGATTAATTGAAAATATAAAAAACGGAAATGGTGCATTATATCCGAATGTACAGAATATTTTTGAGTTTTTATTAAAGGATGGTTATACCGTATTTATCGCCAGTAACGGAGTGCCAGCCTATTTAAAAGCGATTGTTGATTTTTATCATTTAGATGACTGGGTATTAGAGACTTTTAGTATTGAACAAATTGAATCATTTAGTAAATCTGATTTGGTCAAAACTATTTTAACGAAATATGGAATAGAGGAAGCGGCAGTGGTTGGAGACCGGATATCAGACATTAAAGCGGCAAAAGATAATGGATTGACAGCTGTGGGATGCAGCTTTGATTTTGCGAAAGAAGAAGAGCTTTCGCAAGCAGATGTTGTGATCAATGATTTAATTGAATTAAGAAGAATGCAATTCACCTAAAAAATAATGGATATTCGACAGACAGGGGAGATATAATGCTTCTTAGCTTAAAAAAGAATAAAGATTTTGTTCCTATAACAGAACATGTCCTAAATACAGCGGAAAAGGTAACCTGCTCTGGAACTGCTGCTTTTGTAATTCACAACGATAAAGTAGTATTAGAAGACTATTTTGGAAGCCAATCAAACAAATCAGGTTCAAGAATAGTTCAGGAAGATACCCAATTTCATGTAGCCTCTGTGAGGAAAAGCTATATTGGATTTGCTGTGGCGTACGCAGTCTATTATGGGAAAATTAAAACCATAGATGATTTGATACTGCATTATTTTCCTGGACTTGATGAAGATATATGGAAGGATACAACAATAAGGCATGTATTAACCCATACACATGGTTTACATAAAAAAGAAGGTACGATATTTCGGGAATTTCCTGCAGGGGAAAATTGGTCATATAGACAGGTTGGAATAGATGTATTAACGGAGCTTGTAAAACAAACTACCGGTAAAACGGTATCTGAAATTGTTCATGAACAGGTTTTTAATCCTTTCGAATTTAATGAATCCAACTGGTATGCGCGAAAACAGGAGAAGTTGGTTGATGTGATTCTTGGAGAGGAGTCTGATAAAAATTGGAATGTTAGTGAAAGCACGGAAGGCAACAAAATGAATATGTATGTATCTGCACGTGAATTGGCATATTGGGGCTATGTCCATCTTAAGGAAGGCTATATAAATGGAAAACAAATGATACCGAAAGAAATAATACAGATGACTGCAACGATACAAAGCCCATCAACGATAGATAAAAACCTTCCGCAAAATGGCTTTTTATGGTTTGTGAAAGACTTACCGGCTGAAAAAACAGAAATTGGACAAAGCGTTCCTAAAGGATCGTATCAGATACTGGGATATACAGGAGTAACGTTATTAGTGATTCCACAGGAAAATATAGTAGCTGTACGGATGTTTAACAGCTTCGGGTCACCTGAAGGGTATGATTATTTATCGGATGTCCGATCATTTGGAGATACGGTGATGCGTTGTTTATCATGAAGAAGAACAAAAACTCCCGCTGCGTGAAGTTTCGTTATATTGGTTCTACTCCTTTTTTACAACTAGACTAATTACCCGCATGGAGATTATTCTTCCTATATAGAAAAAGTTCTTAATGAGGAGGTAATGGTGTTGAGAAAAGTTATTGAACTGCCAAAGCAATTCAATTTTAAAGCTGCTGTTACCGATCACGGATGGTATTTACTGCCGCCTTTTCAAGCTAACGATGACAGAAGTGTTTTAAAAAGGGTAGAAGCGCTTTCGACTGGCAAAATCGTTCTGCTGCATATAACACAGAATCAAAATAAATTAATGGTAGAAACAGGGGATAAGCAAACGTTAACGAGAAAAGAAAGTGAAGAGGTTGTTCGCAAGGTTAACTGGATGCTTCGTTTAGATGAGGATTTTCGTGCTTTTTATCAAATGTGCAGCACTGACCAGAATATGCAGGAAATCGTAGCGGAAAATAAAGGAAGACTTTTACGCTCCCCAAGCATCTTTGAAGATATTGTAAAGACGATTTTCACAACCAATACGACCTGGAGCCGGACCATTGCTATGACAACGAATTTTGTGAGTCATTTAGGAGAAAGATATTCGAATGAGACGGAATTATTTACTTTTCCTGCACCAGAGGCAGTTTTAAAAAAAGATAAAACCTTTTTAAATAAAAGCATCAAATTAGGCTATCGAAGTGATTATATTTATGATCTTGCATTAAATATATGTAATGGTATTTATGACTTAGAGGAACTTACCAATCCAGAAATGCCGACTGAAGATGTCGTTCACGAGCTGAAAGAAATTAGAGGCGTCGGACCTTATGCACTCAGCATTATTTTAATGTTATTAGGAAGATACGACTTTTTGCCAATAGACAGCGAATTTAAAAAGCATGTAAAAAATAAATATTTCGCTGGTGAGCTTCCACCTAAGTCACAATTGCAGCAGCTATATAAAGAATGGGGAGAGTTTAAGTTTTTGGCTTATTGGTTTGATAAGTGATATGAAAATGCCGGGAATAATGGAATGGGGAGTATAATCGATTATGTTCACTTCACGCCCGGTCTTATTTCAAAGTATAATTTTTATCTTAGAAAACTGTCCGTAAAACTCCCGTCAAAATCAAACGTAAAATAAATTAATTCAGGCGTGAAATCAGATGAGCTAACTTCCTGAATCACTTAGGCTAACGCAGTGAGAGAAGAACAGCAGACTAAGTTCGCGACGTCTTGTGCGTTGAAAACTCTCACTGAATGAAGTTGCGTTTTATATGCTTCATCATAAATTTTTTCATAACGATTTAATAAATAAACCAGATTCTATTGCGAAATAAACAATATAGAATCTGGTTTATTTTTGTAGATATATCGGTGTGTTTGTATCTTCCGTAGAAATTATTCAAAACCAATTTAGTTAAAAGACTTGCATTTTTATAATATAACTCTTATGATAATTAACATAACTTTATATGTTAGGTAATATAACATATAAAGTTATTCGAAAAATTAATAGGTGTTGTTGAAGCTGGCTATGTAATCTATTCTTCAATGCTGGATTAGAAATACCAGTTTGCATCACAATAATTATCGAATTATTGGGAATAACGAGATGATTTTTTAAATGATGCATCATCAAGTGAATCGAGGAGGGAAGCTGATGAATCTGCTGCCAAGAGAAACGGATAAGCTGATGGTTGTTGTTGCTGCTGACCTTGCAAGGAGAAGAAAGGACAGAGGTTTAAAATTAAACCATCCGGAAAGTGTTGCACTGATTACTTATGAATTAATGGAAGGCGCAAGAGATGGCAAAAGTGTTGCTGAATTAATGCGCTTTGGCACAACCATACTTACGGAGGAGGATGTCATGGAAGGGGTACCTGAAATGATTAAGGATGTTCAGGTAGAAGCAACGTTTCCAGATGGAACAAAGCTGATAACTGTGCATCATCCAATTAAATAAGGAGGGATTTTGATGATACCTGGAGAAGTGCTGCCGAAAGAAGGAATGATAGAAATTAACCAAGGAAGAGATACAACGAAAGTAACCGTCATTAATTTAGGAGACCGTCCAGTACAGGTTGGATCACATTTTCACTTCTATGAAATCAATACACAGATAAATTTTGACAGGGATACCGCTTTTGGCAAAAGGTTGAACATCCCGGCAGGAACTGCGGTCCGTCTGGAGCCGGGCGATGAAAAGACGGTGGAGCTGGTGGACTTTGCCGGGGAGAGAAAGATATATGGATTTAATAATATGACAGATGGAAGCGTCGGGAAGGAGAAAGTAAATGGCTTATAATATTCCCCGAAAACAATATGCAGAAATGTACGGACCTACAACAGGTGATCGAGTGAGGTTAGCTGACACAAATCTCATCATTGAAATTGAAAAGGATTATACTTCGTATGGGGATGAAGTTGTTTTTGGCGGAGGAAAAGTCATCCGGGATGGCATGGGGCAAAATCCGCTTGCTTTAAATGATGAAGCTGCCGATACGGTATTGACAAATGCAATTATATTAGACTACACAGGGATTTATAAAGCGGATCTCGGCATTAAAGACGGCAAAATATGCGGAATCGGCAAGAGTGGTAATGCACTGGTGATGAATGACGTCGATATTACCATAGGCGCAGCGACTGATATTATTGGAGCGGAGGGAAAAATTGTGACTGCCGGCGGAATCGATGCCCATGTTCATTTTATTTCACCGCAGCAGATTGAAACGGCGCTTGCATCTGGTTTAACAACATTGATTGGCGGCGGCACAGGACCATCTTCCGGTTCAAAAGCAACAACCGTTACACCGGGGAAATGGAATATTCATAAGATGCTGGAGGCTGCAGAAGATTATCCGGTGAATATTGGATATACAGGGAAAGGACAGGCTGCTTCGATGGAGCCGCTGGCAGAGCAAATCGAAGCCGGAGCAATCGGTTTAAAAGTACATGAGGATTGGGGAGCGACTGCTTCTGCGATTGACCATGCGTTGGAGGCCGCCGATAAATACGATGTACAGGTGGCGCTGCATGCAGATACCTTAAATGAAGGCGGATTTGTTGAAAATACAATGGCAGCACTGAAAGACCGCGTAATTCATATGTATCATACAGAAGGCGCGGGCGGTGGGCATGCTCCGGATATTATCAAATCAGCACAATATCCAAACGTGATTCCTTCCTCTACCAATCCGACCATGCCTTATACGGTCAACACGATTGAAGAGCATGTCGATATGCTGATGGTTTGCCATCACTTAAGTCCGTCGATACCGGAGGATGTAGCGTTTGCTGACTCTCGTATCCGCAAAGAAACAATTGCTGCTGAGGATGTTCTGCATGATATGGGTGTACTCAGCATTCTCAGTTCCGACTCACAGGCAATGGGGCGGATTGGCGAGGTTATTTTAAGAACTTGGCAGACAGCGGATAAAATGAAAAAACAGCTCGGTATACTTGAGGGAGATACAGAAACTGCAGATAATAATAGAGTAAAACGTTATATTGCAAAATATACGATTAACCCGGCGATTACCCATGGTATTTCCGAGTATGTCGGGTCGGTAGAGGCTGGGAAATATGCTGATTTGGTTGTTTGGCCAACGGAATTTTTCGGTGTGAAACCAGAATTGATTGTAAAAGGCGGCTCGATTATTGAAAGTGTGATGGGGGATGCCAATGCATCGATTCCAACACCACAGCCGGTTATTTATCGCCCGATGTTTGCAGCGCATGGGAAAGCAATGCAACGAACTTCCTTAACATTTGTATCCACCGCAGCCTATGAAAAGGGGATAAAGGAAGAACTGGGTTTAGAGAAAACGGTGCTGCCTGTAAAAAACATTCGTAATCTGACGAAGAAAGATATGAAGCTGAATGATAAGACACCAACCATTGATGTGGACCCGGAAACATATGAAGTAAAAGTGGACGGTGAAGTCATAACCTGTGAACCGCTGAAAGAGGTGGCAATGGGGCAACGATACTTTTTATTTTGAGGTGATGACCAATGCTGGTTGAAAAAATTGAGATGAATGTAAATGATATAGAAGAAGCAGAGCTTGCAAAGCTGCATAAAGAAAAGGTTTATCTGGAAAGTGCCGATTTGCTGAAGCGTATTTTACGGGTGAAAACAGACCATGGAAAGGATATCGGTATTTCCTTAAAAGAAAGACAGGCCCTGACAAAGGGCGACGTTTTATATAAAGATGCATCCAATATTATTTTTATTGATGTCTATCAGGATGATGTGATTGTTATCCATCCTAAAGATATTCATGAAATGGGCGTCATTGCGCACCAACTAGGAAACCGTCATCTTCCTGCACAATTTGAAGTGGATAATATGATTGTCCAATATGATTATCTTGTAGAAGAATTGCTGAAACAGCTAGACATTTCTTATCAGCGGGAAGAGCGCAAATTAAAAGAAGCGTTTAAACATATAGGGCATAGCCATGACTAATTCATTGCTCACCTTTGTTCAGTTATGCGATTCAAACTTTCCGATTGGCGGCTTCAGCCATTCATTTGGACTGGAAACCTATATTCAAGAAGATGTTGTGAAGGACAGGATATCATTTCAAGAATGGCTGGATACGTATTTCAGGGAACAGGTGAAATATACAGAAGGGCTTGCTTTTCAACTTGTATGCGATGCGCTGTGTGAAAATGATTTGGAGCGGATTTGGCATATGGACCGGCTGCTTTATGTCCAGAACCTTCCAAAGGAAACAAGGGAAGGAAATACCCAAATGGGAGTCCGAATGCTGAAGCTGGCAGAAAGTCTGTTTGAATACGGAATACTTGCAAATTATCTAAAACGAATAAAGCAAGGGAAATCATTCGGGCACAGCGCTATTGTCTTTGCAGTTATTGCCCATTATCACAGGATACAACCTCAGGAGGGTCTTGGGTTTTACTTATATTCCCTGGTGTCCAACCTGGTACAGAATGCAGTAAGAGCTATTCCGCTGGGGCAGACAGACGGGCAGAAGATACTGCTGGAGAGTCAGCAATTAATAAATCGTGTTGCGGAAGAAATAGCTGATTTAACGATAGATGACTTTGGGATTGTTTCGCCCGGTCTGGAAATTTCACAAATGAAGCATGAGCATGTAAAAGTAAGGATATTTATGTCTTAGAAGGGAGATTTGGATATGGAACCGATTCGAGTAGGTATTGGCGGTCCAGTAGGGGCTGGAAAAACAGAGTTAGTAGAGAAAATAACAAGACAGTTAAATAATGAAATGGACATGGCGGTTATTACGAATGATATTTATACCAAAGAAGACGCTAAAATTTTAATGAAAAATGGTGTGCTGGAGGATGATCGGATTATTGGTGTGGAAACTGGCGGGTGCCCGCATACCGCTATCAGAGAGGATGCCTCTATGAATTTTGCTGCGATTGATGAATTAACCGAACGCTTTCCTGACGTGGAATTGATTTTCATTGAAAGCGGCGGGGATAATCTGGCAGCGACATTCAGTCCGGAGCTTGTAGACTTTTCTATTTATATCATTGATGTAGCCCAGGGAGAGAAAATCCCCCGTAAAGGCGGGCAGGGCATGATTAAATCGGATTTATTTATTATTAATAAAACAGATTTGGCGCCGTATGTTGGAGCGGATTTAGATATCATGGCAAGAGATACGAAAGAATTTCGAGGAGATAAACCATTTATTTTTACGAATTTGAAAAATAATGACGGATTGAACGAAGTAATTGATTGGCTGAAAGATAATGTACTGCTTCGAGGAATTGTCTAAGATGCAGAAGGAATGGACCGGAGAGCTTCAGCTTGAATTAACCGAGAAGAAGAATAAAACGGTCCCTGCGGATGTATATTTCCGAGGTGCCTTCAAAGTAATGCGTCCAATCTATTTAGACAATTCCGGGCAATTAACCTATTATCTATTAAATCCTGGAGGCGGCTATTTATCCGCAGATACATATTCCATGGATATTAGGGTGAATGAAAATGCCCGGGCAATTTTGACAACGCAATCTGCAACCAAAGTATATAAAACCCCGGGAGAGCCTGCGTATCAGTATGGGAAGTTTACCTTGAAATCGAACAGTCTGCTGGAGTATATCCCGGACCCGCTAATCGTTTATCGGGAAGGTTCGTATAAACAGCTCAACCAATTTTATGTAGATAATACCTCGACATTGATTTGCTCCGATATTATTACACCTGGATGGTCACCAACCGGAAAGCAATTCAGTTATGACAAGGTAGATTTGCAAAATGAAGTGTTTATCCATAAGGAATTAGGCGTTTTTGACCGTATTGTAACGGAACCGGCTAAAAATAATCCTTCTGTGTTTGGAAGAATGGAAGGGTATAGTCATTTAGGCTCCATGATGGTTATTAGTCCTTATGTGACAGATGAAGTAATTGAAAATATCTATGATATGATGGAGCAGAAGGACGTGAACTTCGGTATCTCGAGGTGTCCGGTCCCGGGGTTTTCTTTGAGAATATTGGCCAATCAGACGCAAATCATCGAAGAGATACTGCAAACGTGTCATGGGTATTTACGAGAAACATGGTTTGGCATGTCTCCTGTATTTTTACGGAAGTATTAAAAGGGTTTAAAAACGGTGGGGAAGACAAGCAGGGTATCTGAAAGAGCATTTAGAAATATTCGACAGCTAGCTTCCCCGGCCTTTGGAAAGGTAGATAAGATGGAACGACAAATTTCTGGAAATTATTATTTGATCAGTACGCTGCACAGTTTTTCCCAGGTAATCCTGCTGGCGAATTGGAAAACAGGGCTTTTCATTTTTTTGGGCATTCTTGTTGTTTCCTGGCAATTTGCCGTAGTATCCTTATTAAGTGTGATAATAGCGAATGTCATAGGCTATGTGCTGACAAAGAATAGAAGTTTTATAGAGGATGGATTAATGGGCTATAACGCTGTATTAACCTGTTTAGCTATTCTTATTTTTTTGGATGGACCTTATCTGTGGCTGCTTGCCTTTGCAGGAACTGGATTATCCGCATTAGCAACCGTAGCTTTAAATAATTATTTCGTGCGTATTCCGGTTCTCACTTTTCCATTCATTATTACATCGTGGCTGATATTTTTATTTCCTTATAAATTAGATTTATTCGCAATGAGTGATCAGCTTGTACCGCAGAATCTAATGCACTGGGAGTATATTGCAGGAAGCGGGATGGATTGGATTACTGCATTTTTTAAAAGCATCAGCGAAATCTTTCTATTGGATTCTGTGTGGGCAGGTGCACTGATTCTGGCAGGAATTCTGATTGCCGGAATCAGAGTTAGCGCGAGTACCATTCTATCCGCTGTCGCTGCTTTGGCTTTTGCTTACATATTAGGGGCAGAAAATGATCAGATTCAGCTTGGGCTATATGGATACAATGCGATTTTGACAGCTATAGCAGTTGGTCACACATTCAATGCCAAGGGTTCGAAAGGTATGTTTGTATACGGTCTGCTAGGAGCACTATTGACGGTGCCGATTTCTGCGAGCTTATCTATTCTGCTCATCCCATACGGCCTGCCTGTATTAACCATTCCATTTGTAATCATTACATGGCTGCTGTTGAGCGCATCAAATTCTATCTTAAAACCGGGAAATAGAGTATAATAGAAAATGAATTTTTATGATGAAGCGTTGTTGCAGAGTAACATCAATAGAGAAACGAGTTGATGTTGCCTGCAGCTATCAAGAGAGAACAACATGAAGGAATCAATCAGAGCAAGGAGACGCTGATAGGAAATGTCTATACAAACACCTGTAAAATATCGTGTGAAACAGGTCGGACAAAAGGACGCTGCACAGGTAGTGGATTTTATGACAACGATTCGAAAAGAAGTATTTCCGATGTTGGATCATCAGCAATTACCGCCGGATATGCTTCATTTTTATGCACATTATATAAATAGGAAAGAAGCGGCGTTATTTGCAGCTGTAAGTGAAGCGGGCAATGTGCTTGGTACAATTGGTTATCTGCCCTATGACAATCGTTTTGATGAGCTGCAGCAATATTACGCGCAATCGAAGACAACGGAACTGGTAAGATGCTATATAGATCCGGCATATAGACGTTTAGGAATTGGCTCTGCCCTTTATCAAACGGCTTTAAAGTCGATTCAAGCAGCAGGATACGAGAAGATTTATCTGCATACTCATCCATTTCTGCCAGGCGGGGTTCCCTTCTGGAAAGCACTGGGCTTTAAAGAAAGATTGGCTGAGTCAGATCCCGTTTGGAAAACACTGCATATGGATAGGAAGTTATAGAGGATGTTCAAAAAGTCCAATAAAAATGACACGGCAAATTTCTGCGTTGATGGATTGTTTCCGATACTCACGTATTATAAAGCATACGCTCCGTTCGTAACCAATCCATCGCCTTGAACTTCTTGGTCCTATTTATCGGACTTTTTGAACACGGACTTATAGTAGTATTCCTTTACGTTAGCTGCTTCCTTAGGCATGACATCAAGAATAATAGGAGTAATAAAATGAGAAAAATAAATATAGGGCTGCTTTCGGTATTGTTTTTGCTTTTATTGGCAAGCTGCAGCAATTCGGAAAATGATACAGCAGCTAAAGATGAAATCGTATATGCTAGCTCGAAGGATATCCGCGATATTAATCCGCATTTATACAGTGGAGAAATGGCAGCCCAGAATATGGTGTTTGAATCACTGGTCAAGAATACGGAAGACGGTGTAGAGCCCTGGCTGGCGGAGAGCTGGGAGATCTCAGAGGATGGTCTGGAATATACCTTTCATTTAAGAGAGGATGTTACCTTTTCTGACGGAGAAAAGTTCAACGCAGAGGCGGTAAAACAGAATATGGATGCCATCATGGATAATGAAGAGCGGCATGCTTGGCTGGATTTAGTTAATTTGATTGACGAAAATGTAGTTGTGGATGAATATACGTATAAGCTTGTGTTAAAGCATCCGTATTATCCGACGTTAACGGAATTGGGACTTACCCGCCCGTTTCGTTTTTTATCTCCCAATGATTTTGTGGATGGAACGACAAAGGATGGCATCAGCGGTTATTCGGGAACAGGGCCGTGGGTTTTATCAGAACATAACGAGAATCAGGAGGCTGTGTTCACTGCCAACGAAGAATATTGGGGAGAACAGCCTAAAATGAATGCAGTAAGATGGAAGGTGATGCCGGATCATCAGACCATTCTGCTTGCCCTTGAAAAAGGAGAGGTCGATCTGATTTTTGGATCCGATGGAGATATGATTGACCTGGACTCTTTCTCCGCGCTGGAAGAGCAGGGAGAGTACGTAACCGAAATGAGTGAGCCGGTCGCTTCCAGGGCAATTTTATTGAACTCCAATCGTCCTATCACTGGCGAAATCGAGGTAAGAGAAGCGCTGCAATATGCGGTTGATAAACAATCGATTGCGGATGGTATCTTAAATGGATCAGAATCTGTTGCGCCGACCTTGCTTGCATCGACAGTTCCTTACAGCGACCTTGGACTGGAGGAAAGGAAATATGATCCGGATAAAGCTAATAATCTGCTCGATGATGCCGGCTGGAGGTTGAATAGTGATGATGGATATCGTTATAAAGATGGCGAGAAATTAGAGCTTAACCTGTATTATAATTCGGATAATGCACAGGAAAAGACGATCAGTGAATATATTCAGTCTGATTTGCGGGAGATAGGTGTGGAGCTGCATATCACTGGAGAGCAGAAGCAGGCGTTTTTAGACAGACAAAAATCAGGAGAATTTGATTTGCAATATTCCTTATCATGGGGAACGCCTTATGACCCGCAATCTTACCTGTCCTCCTGGAGAATCCCGGCGCATGGCGATTATCAGGCGCAGACAGGGCTGGACAAGAAAGCGTGGCTGGACGAAACAATTACCGATTTGATGATTGAGCATGATGAGGAGAATAGAGAAGCGATGTATGCGGAAGTGTTATCGTATATCCATGAGGAAGCAGTATATATCCCGCTCACATACTCACGCACAAAAGCTGTTCATCGTCCAGAGCTGCAGGGTGTCACGTTTAACGTCTCTCAATATGAAGTTCCATTTGAAAACATGTATTTTGATACAGAGTAAATTAAAAAAGCGGATGAAGGTCCGCTTTTTTGGTTCTTGAATGTAAGAATGTAGGTGGAGTAAATGAAGCGTTATATTACGAAAAGAATCATCAGCATCATTCCCTTATTAATAGGAATATCCTTTTTGGCGTTTATTCTCATTAATCTGAGCGACAGTGATCCGGCGGAAGTCGCGCTGCGGGTAAATGAAATCACACCGACAGAAACAGCTGTTGCAGAGATGCGCGAGGAGCTGGGCCTCGATAAACCATTTTTTGAAAGATATATGACATGGGTGACCAGCAGCATCAAAGGTGACTTCGGAAACAGCTTTGTTAATAATAAACCGGTGATTGAAGAAATCGGGCAGGCATTGCCAGCTACGCTGATGCTTGCGCTGGTTGCCTTCGTAATGATTGTTTTTATCAGCGCCTCTGCCTCCATTCTATGTACGATTTATGAAGGAAGCATCATTGATCGGACCATTAGAGGCTTTGTCTTTATTGCAGAGGCCATGCCCGGCTATTGGATCGGGCTTTTGCTGATATGGTTTTTCTCGATTAAATTAAATCTGCTGCCGACAAGCGGGATGAGCTCTTGGACATCTGTTATTCTGCCGGCAGTAACGTTAGCTTTTGCTTATATTTCCACCTATGTGAGATTGATTCGAAATAATATGGTGCAAAACAAAAACGAGAATTTTGTACTTTATGCAAAAGCCCGCGGGATGAAAGAGGGTATTATTTTAAAGCGTATTTTCAAAAACTCTCTTCAGTCTGCTATTACAGCACTGGGCATGTCGATTCCCAAATTAATTGCAGGCACTGTCATTGTCGAGAATATCTTTGCCTGGCCGGGGATAGGCAGGCTGAGTGTGACAGCGATATTCAATTATGATTATCCCGTTATCCAAGCGTATGTCTTTCTGATGGCGGTTTTATTTGTCATCTGTAACTTACTGGTAGATATCGTTACTGCCATATTCGATCCAAGAATGAGAAAAGAGGTATGATCATGGGGGTTTTAAATAAATTGATGAGAGATCGTTCCGCCATGATTTGTATCATTTTCTTAACCCTTGTGGTACTGGCAGGAATTTTCGCGCCATGGCTAGCGCCGCATAGTCCAATTGATGTCAATGTAAAAGAAAAACTGGCGGGAATAAGTACAACCTATCCGCTTGGTACGGATCAGCTGGGGAGATGTATTTTTTCCAGGCTGTTATACGGGATTCGCACGACAGTTTTCATTGCCTTTATAACCATGATTGTCACGATTGTGATTGGAACATTGATTGGAGGAATCGCCGGGCTGTTTCGCGGGAAAATCGACGAGATCATTATGAGGATTTGCGATGTCTTTATGTCCTTTCCAAGTGAAGTAATGATTCTAGCCATTATCGGAATGATGGGACCGGGACTTACCAATATCGTTATCGCAAGTATTATCGCAAAATGGGCATGGTATACACGTATGGTCCGTTCAATTATCATCAAATACGCCGATAAAAACTATATTCAATTTGCCCGAGTCTCCGGCTTCAGCAGATGGCATATTTTCAAAAAGCATATCATGCCAAATACGGTAGGCGAGATTTCGGTCCTGGCCACACTTGATGCAGGTTCGGTGATTTTAATGATTTCCGCTTTATCCTTCCTCGGGCTGGGAGTGCAGGCACCGACGCCTGAATGGGGAATGATGTTAAACGAAGCGAAGAACGTGATGACCATCTATCCGGAATTAATGCTTGCTCCGGGAATAGCAATTCTTGTTGTGGTAGCGGTATTTAATTTTCTTGGGGACAGTCTGCAGGATGCCTTTAATGTTAAGCGTGGAAAGCGCGGTAAAAGAATGAGGTGATTGCTTGGTTATGCTGGAAGTGAAAAATTTATCGATACAAGATACACAATCAAACGAGGTTATTGTTGAAGATATATCTTTTAAATTGGAACGCGGCCGCAGTCTGGGCTTTGTCGGGGAAAGCGGCAGCGGCAAGTCAATGACGGTGAAGGGGATGCTGAGGCTTACAGCGCCCTTGATAACCGTTTCTGGCGCAGCCTATTTTGAAGATGCGGATATGCTGAAGATGAAGACAAAATCAATTCGAGATATAAGAGCTCGGCATATCAGCATGATTCTGCAAGATGCCATGTCCGCCTTTGATCCGTTAGATACCATTGGAAAGCAGATGCAGGAAACGCTATGTGAGAATTTGAAAATTGCCAGGACAGAGGCCAAACAAGTATCCTTGAGAGAATTGGAAAGAGTGGGGATAAAGGAAGCTGCACAGGTGCTGAAGAAATATCCGCATCAATTGTCCGGCGGAATGCTGCAGCGTTGTATGATTGCTATTGCAGCTGGCGTAGAGCCTGATATTATCATCGCGGATGAACCTACCACTGCGCTGGATGCGATTACCCAAAAAGAAGTCATTGCAACATTTCAGCGTCTTCAGGCTCAATCGGGGACTACCTTTATTTTTATTTCACATGATCTCGGCGTTATCCAGCAGCTGACGGAAGACGTGCTTGTGATGAAAGACGGGAAACAAGTGGAATATGGCAGGACAGAAGATGTATTTCAGCATCCACAAAATGACTATACAAAATACTTGGTGGATACAAGAGTCAAACTGACCCGTGCGTTTGAACAATCGGTGAGAAAGGATTCCTATCATGCTTGAAGTAAAGAAGGTCTATAAAACCTATCCGAAAACAGGAGCAGGCTTCAGAAAAGAAAGATTATCTGTCTTAGCGGATGTATCCTTTCAGATTCATGACGGAGATTGGGCTGCCTTAGTCGGGGAAAGCGGCAGTGGTAAAAGTACATTAAGCAGATTGATATTAGGCTTGGAAAAAGCAGACAGTGGCAGTTTGTTGCTGGAGGGGAAAAATCCAGCAGCGTGGAGGAAAGAAAATAGAGGACAGATGAGTGTGGTTTTTCAGGATTATACGTCTTCAGCCAATCCTGCTTTCCGGGTAAAAGATATTATCATGGAACCCTTGAAGGCTTTCGGCCGGAATCATCCGATACAGGAAACAACGGAAAGTTTAATGGAAAAGGTTGGTCTGTCTAAGGAGTTAGCGGACCGTTATCCGCATGAGTTAAGCGGCGGACAGTTGCAGCGGGTATGTATCGCCAGGGCAATTAGTACAAAACCAAGATTTCTGGTTCTGGATGAAGCGGTCAGCTCGCTGGATGTTTCGGTTCAGGCACAAATCTTAGAGTTACTCGATGCGCTAAAAAAAGAAATGGATATGACCTGTCTATTTATCGCACATGACTTACAAACCGTTGCTTATCTATGTAATCAAGTGATGTTTTTAAATGAAGGGAAAATCGTTGAGCAGATAGAGACAAAAAATCTGGCAAATGTGCAGAGTGCTTATGCGAAGAGGCTGTTAGAAGCGGTGGTTCGGTTTAGGGTGGAATAGAATTCTACTATATAAAACATGCCATTTGCCTGCTAAACCGGCAAATGGCATGTTACATCTTTTATAATAATTTTTTCGTGCTTACAAGAATAATGCATGTACATAATACGTCGATTGCTTTTTCCACTTCCTCTAATGATGGGAATGATGGCGCAATACGAATGTTTCTGTCACGTGGGTCTTTCCCATATGGAAAGGCTGCTCCGGCTCCGGTTAAGGTGACTCCAGCCTCTTTGGCAAGACGGATTACTTCAGAAGCACAGCCGTCCATCGTATCTAAGCTGATAAAATAGCCTCCATCCGGTTCTGCCCATGCAGCAATACCATAAGAATCCAATTTGGAATGAAGTATTTCTATTACGGCATCAAATTTAGGCTTCATAATTTCAGCATGCTTTTTCATGTGTTCCAGCAGATTACTATAGTTTTCAAAAAAGCGGACATGGCGCAGCTGGTTTACTTTATCAGGACCAATTGTCTGCACGCTTAACTGTTCTTTAATAAAGCTGATATTTTCCCTGCTTGCTGCTACGACTGCAACACCAGAGCCCGGGAAAGTCATTTTGGAAGTAGATGCAAACATAAATACTCTGTTTGGATTTCCGTGTTTCTTACACGCTTCCAATAAATTTTTTAATTTTGGAGGATGATCCGTCAGGTCATGAATGGCATACGCATTATCCCAGAAAATTTTAAAATCCTTTGCTTTCGTTTCCATTTTAGCTAAACGTTCCACGACCTTATCACTGTATGTAATACCCTCGGGATTACTATATTTCGGAACACTCCACATTCCTTTGATGGACGCATCGTTGCGTACAAGCTCTTCCACCTTGTCCATATCCGGACCGTCATTCAGCATCTCTACGGAAATCATTTCGATATCGTATTGTTCACAAATCGTAAAATGCCTGTCATAACCAGGGACAGGGCATATAAATTTAATTGCATCTTCTTTACCCCAAGGAGTTTCGCTATCAATAACGCCTTTAATCAATGCTTTTGAAATCAGATCATGCATGATATTCAGGCTGGCATTACCTCCGATTAAAATCTCCTCTGTATCTACTTCTAATAGATCTTTAAATAATGCTTTTGCTTCTGGCAGACCATCTACCATCCCATAATTTAAAACAGAAAAGTTATCCCCAATATTTTTAGAAGTAACGCTGTCTAACAATTCCAATGACAATTGCAGCTGCTCAGCGCTTGGCTTTCCTCTCGCCATATTTAAAGATAGATTTTCTTTCTTGATTGCATCCAATTCTTTCTTTGTTTTTTCATGAAGATGTTGCAGACTGGAATGATCCATCTGTTGTAGCGTACTCATTTTATCCCTCCGGCATGTGTAACTTAATTTTATCTCTTGTTAATTATTTTATTTCATTCAATAAGAATTGCAAGGGAAAACATGAGAAGTTTACAAATCTATTTAACAAGAAAGCATTTCCTCTATAAATTGTTGAATAATTGAAACATTTCCCGGCTGTAATCCGTAAAGAAAGATAATAAGAAAGGAGAGGAATAGCATAATGAGTGACTGGTGGGAAAAGAAGAAATCGAAAACAAGGAAAAGCAAAAAGGGGAAAGGAGATTATACAAAGACCGATTTGTTTTTTGATATTCTTTTTTGGATTCCGGAAGTTATCATTCTTCCGATTCGGATTCTCTTTTGGTCATTTAGAGGCGTGCTGAGATGGGTGACGGATGTAATGTGAAGCAGGGAAGGGGAAAGTTAATTTGGAGATCATTTCTGCATTAATAAACTGTTTAAATTCAACTATAAGAGCAGGAGTTATAGTAAATATGTAGAATTCTATAATAGGAGCAGCTGCAAATCAGCTAACAGAGCAGCCTTAATTATGCTGCGCTTTTGTATCGAAAATAAGATAGGGGTATTTATATGGGAAATGTAATTGAAAGACCATTCAGGTTAAAGCTGGGTTTTCATCTGTTAATTGGGCTTACAGGTTTTATCAGTGTTATTTTACACGTTGCCTACTCTCCGGACCCTTTGGTATCAATAACGAAATTTACGTTTCAAGCGAATTTAATGGTCGCGATAACCTTTCTGTGCAGCAGCCTCGCCATTTTAAATCGTAAAAATCAGAGTCCATTCTTGGATTTTTTCAAAAATGCTTCCGTTATTTATATGTTTGTATGCATTTTTACATATCATTTTCTTCTTGCCAGCGGGGGTGAATATACTGGCATCCGCACCATTACGAATGTATGCTGCATTATTTTATTCCGATAGCCGTCTTTATCAATTGGCTTCTTTTGGAAACGAAGAAAAGATACAGCTATAAATATATTTTTTATTGGATGATTTATCCGGTTATTTATTGTGTTATTTCAAGCTTGAGAGGATTAATGGACGGGTTTTACCCCTATTTCTTTTTAAACCCCAATGGCGAGATTCCGGCAGGCGTGGGAAGTTATTCAAATGTTGCAGGCTTTATTGCCGCTTTTTTATTTGTTTATATTATTCTTGGGTTTCTGCTGATTGTATCTAATCGAATATTTTTGTATATCGGTCATAAGAATGGAGCTATTTCGTCGCGATAGATTTGCATGAAAGAGTTTGAGGAAATGGATATATAATAAAATGAAATAAAGGAGATTTTAATGGTGCTTCAAAATAGAAAAATTATCGTCACTGGTGCAGCTGCTGGGATAGGGAAGGAAGCGGTCCGGTGTATAGAGGAAGGCGCGGCTGTTATAGCGTGTGATAGGAATCAAAAAGGACTGGATGATTTAAAGCAGAGGATAGATCATCGCGACAAATTATTTACATATGCATTAGATGTCAGCAGCTATAAAGCAGTTTCTGCATTCTTTCATTATCTGGAAACAGAACATCCTGAGGTAGACGGGTTAGTGAATAATGCGGGTATCTACTTAGCAAAAAATATTTCAGATTATCAAGAGGATGAAATAAACAAGGTATTAGATGTGAATGTAAAGGGAGGCATTTATTTCTCGCAGCTGTTTGGTGAAAAACTGCTTCAAGCAAAGCAATCTGGCGTGATTGTTAATATGTCCTCCGTCGCAGGGATGGAAGGGAGCTCGGATGCAATCTATGGTGCTTCAAAAGCAGCAATTCTGGGGCTGACGAAGAGCTGTGCCATGAATTTTTCTCCATACATCCGGGTAAACGCTGTTGCGCCGACTATGGTGAACACCTCGATGATGGAAGTCATCCCTTCGTGGAGAAAAAAAGAATATTTACATAGCGAATTAGTTGATACACCAGTAACTGCTAAGGATGTTGTTGAAACAGTGGTGTTCTTGTTATCGGATAAGTCGAAACATTATACAGGAGCTACGTTTGATATCAATAACGGCGGTTATTTGAGATGAAGCTGCACGTCAGGGGGGAGCGAAAAAATGAACAGACAGAACAAAGAGACTCGTCCTTATTTGGATGAGAACATTTCAATAAAAGATTTTTTAGATTTCTATTGGTTGAAGGTGGAATTGCAGGATTTTTGCAGAAAGAAAGGAATGCGAACTTCAGGAGCTAAAACAGAAATTGCAGAACGTATCATCCATTATTTAAAAACAGGGGAGCGACCGCAAGCTGTCAAATCTAAAACAGTGCCTGTTCATGCAGCGCAACAGAAAAAAGAAGCTTCGATGAGCTTGGAAACGGTGATTGAGGCCAATTTTAAATGCACGTAGGAGCACAGAGAATTTTTTAAACGTGTTATTGGCCCGAAGTTTCATTTCTCTGTAGCCTTGCAGAATTATCTCAAAGCCAATGCTGGAAAAACATATCAAGACGTAGTAGATCATTATTATCAATTAGAAGAAGATAAAAAGAAAGGAAAGCGTACAACGATTTCCGGACAATTTGAATATAATACGTTTATTCGTGCTTATTTTGATGATTCGGCGAATAAGGGAAAATCACTGCAAGACGCAATCAGTGCTTGGAAGAAAGTTTGGAGCAGGCGCGGCGATAATGTATATCGGTCTGTATCTGAAGCGGAATGAAGTAAGTTAACACGAATCTGGATTGGGAGATTACATGCTATTTTTATGGTTGTTTAGATGGATAACTTAAAAGAGAATTTGAAAAATGGGGGAGATATGGAATGGAAATAGAAATATCTGGACTAGGTTTTGGTTTCGTGGCACTGGCGGTTGGATTGGCAGCGATGGGATATTTTGTTGGGAAAGGCCTGCAGAATTTTGGCCGTCCAGAAGCCAGTAATCAATATAATATGTTTATCAAAGAAAATGAGCTGGAATTTTATCTTAATTTGAGTAAAGATGAGATTGAAGAGTTATTACAAAAATATCCAAATGCGCCAAAGATAGAGCTGAATGGAAAAACCTATTATCCGTATACACAATTTATGGAATGGATTTCCTCCAGAGAAAAGTATAATTAATGCATGGATTTATAGATTAACTTGAAAAAGAAATGGCTAGGTGATACATATGATGAAAATTTGGTGGACAACAAGTATCGTTTGGATACTATTTTTTATAGCAGCATCTGTTGTTATCGGCGTTCGAGATGTTGACGGAGCAGGGGCGGTACAGACTCCTGAATTAAGATTTCTTGCATTTATGGTTTTAAGCGGATTTTTTGTACTTGTTTTGATAGGTCAACTGATATTTTTATATTTTGCCAGGAAAAGAAAGCATCCGTCTCTGGCAAAGAATTAAAAATAAAACAATTTACATCTTAGAAAGGATGGATGACATGCAGGGTTACGAGAGTAAACAAGCTCTAATTGATGAAATCACTAAGAGAGCCAATCTATAAAACTCCGGCTAAATAAAGTTTGGTTATCTACTTATTCTATAAATAATGCACCTCTAAAGTCAGATTATATTCTGTCTTTAGAGGTGTTTTGATATGAAAACGGTTATCACAATTAATTTCCCTCTTGACTTGAAATGGATTTCATAAACTACATTAAAAATAGCCACATATCAAACGAGGGGAAGGAGAAGAAAATGTCCAGAAAAATAAAGCTGGAATTCGACGAAAAAATAGTAGCTTGTTTGGAAGGATTATTCGAAACATTTGATGGAGTTCAAGATATCTATTTTGGGGATTTAATTTTAACGAATCAACGATTATATCTAATTAGTAATAAACGAATAAACATGGAGAAATCATTTTGGTTTTCAAAGGAAAGGGCCGGAATGACCTCTTCGTCTTCCGTTTTTATTGTGGGGACGTGTCGTATTAAGGTAAAGTGGGTATATAAAGGAGATTTCCTTCATTTTATCCAAGTTTTTGAAAAATTAAGTGCTTAATCGTTTTCGTTCAAAAATTTTGTTCATATGGGAGTTTGGTTATGGCAAATATTAATGATATTGCAAAGTTAGCAGGAGTTTCTGTCTCCACAGTTTCCAGAGTTCTTAACAATTATAAATATGTCTCCCCTGAAAAGAGAGAGACTGTCTTAAAAGTAATGGAGGAAATGAAATATACACCTAATAAAAATGCGATTGATTTAATTCGCGGGGAGACAAAAACAATTGGAGTTATTCTTCCATATAACAACAATCCGGCATTTGATCAATTAGTAAATGGTGTCCTTAACAAAGCGGTAAAAAATGATTTTTTAATAACCCTGCTTCCTTCCAAATATGATAAAGAAAAAGAATTGGAGTACCTGGAGAAATTAAAAAGCAAGCTATTTGACGGTATCATTATTGCTTCCAGAGCGAATGACTGGAAGAAAATTATTCCCTATACCGCGTATGGTTCCATCGTATCCTGTGAATATGTACGGCATCATGAAATTGGCTGTTCTTACACAGAACGGTATGCTTCTTATCAGGATGCTTTTCAATTGCTAAAAAAGAAAGGGCATCGTGCGGTTGCATTTACTACAGCCAGAATGGAAAGTAACAGTACAAAGAACATCATAAAAGCTTACCACAACGTTTTTGGTGATATTCCATCTGGCTATCATATTTCCAGCTGTCAATGCTTAGAGGATGGATATAAAGCAGCGAATCAGTTTTTGCAGTTATCGGAAAGACCGACTGCAATTTATGCGAATGGAGATGAAGTGGCCAGCGGAATATACCTGCATGCAAAGGCGGAGAAGTTGAATGTCCCGGATGACTTAGCAATTATTGGGCAAGAAAATCAGCCTGTCGGGATTGGGTTAGGATTAACTACAGTAGATCATCAACTGACAAAAATTGGGGAACAGGCTTGCCATTTAATGATAAATAAGCTGAAAGAAAAAATAGAAATCCCATATCGTATTATCGAAAGAGATTCAGTTTGAAATACGTTAATGCGGACAAAAGATTTTTAGGAGGAGATCGTGTATGTTTACGACTGCAATCTTTGATGTGGATGGAACAATACTGGATACAGAGAAAGCGATGTTAAAATCGTTGCGGAGTACCCTGAAAGCTGAGCTGAATCTTGAGTATGAGGAAAAGGAGTTAACATTTGCTTTAGGTATACCTGGCATAGAAGCTTTAAAAAGACTTCAAATATCAGATCCTGAACGAATTCAATCGGTATGAGCAAAGAATGTCCTTTCATTTTTTGATGAAGTCAAGGTATTTGAGGAGATCGAATCGGTTATAAAACAACTGGCGGCAAAACAAGTGAAGCTGGGAATCGTTACTTCGAAAACGAGAGAAGAAATGATAAATGAGTTTGAACAATATGGTTTAAATGATTATTTTAACGAGGTAATCACAGCATCTCATACAGAAAAACATAAGCCGCACCCTGAGCCGCTGTTAGCTTGTCTGAATCAGCTGGCTGTAGAAAAAGAAAAAGCTGTTTATATCGGGGATTCGATTTATGATTTGGAATGTGCCAAAACTGCAGGAGTTGCGTTTGCGCTTGCACTGTGGGGAAGTAAAACACAAAAAGGATTTGAAGAAGCGGATTATGTACTAGAGCAGCCTGGTGATTTTCTAAAGTTATTTTAACTGTTAAATAATTTGAAATGGGGAACGAGTCAGCTTACATAACCCGAAAGTCCAATAAGAAATCTATCTTAGAAAACCACTGAATCAGCTGCATTCAGTGGTTTTACTTTTGGCTTTTCGGGAAGCTGGTTGATTGAATCCTTCTATATAATAACGCATCAAATCAAATGAATACAATGTGCAGTTTTCCAATCCCCCTTGACATTCAAGTTACTTAAAGGGTTATGCTTATAGTTAAGAAAGGGAATTGGAGGAAAACATATTGATGACGATACAGGTCTTTTCAATACAGACTGGAATACCAAAAAGCACCCTTCGTTTTTATGAAGAAAAGCATCTTCTGAAATCAGTAAGGGAGGAGGGCAGTAACTACCGCATGTATGCCGAAGATCAAATTCCTCTCGCCAAGCTGATTGCAAGCTTGCGGACAGCCAAGGTTCCTATCCGTGATATTCAGCTTTATTTAGAAGCAAACGAATACAGCAGGAAGCAGATGAAGAAGAAATGGATTCAAACCATAAAAGAAAATCAGAGACAGCTGGAAGTCAGTCTTCGCTATTTAGAAAGTGATAATGAGAAAGAAGAGATTTATATGTTTGAAAAAGCGGGAGAGAAAGTCATTTGGTTTGAGGCAGAATCCGCTGCGGGACAGTTTAGCCGGGAGTTTATTTTCAGAAGAGAACAGATGAAACAGCGCCATATTCCAATTAACAACATGTATTTACGGTATATATCCGGAAACAGAAATCAAGTCAAAGCAGAGATTGGCTTCGGTGTATCCCGAGAAATAAATACAGCACTCTTTCCAGATGCTTTTTCAGAAAAAATGCGGGGCAGCTTCTGTGTCGGTCTTCCTTTTAATGAAGACTTTTCAAAAATTGAAAGAACTTATCGCAGCTTAATGGATTATTGCGTGACAAACAGCTGGACTCCTGCTGGTTCTATTCTGGAATGGTATCGCGGTGACCAGATGGAAACAGCCGACATCATTATGCCTGTCAGTTATATAGGGGCGAAGCAATGAAGCATAGAAAAAAACTGCAGGTGGAAGTCATGGAACTAAAAGGGAAGATGTATGAAATCGGAAGGAAACAGGGCATTACGCTGAAATCGAATGCAAAATGGAAACAGCAAACGGGATTACAGCCGATTGGAGATATGCGGGAAGCAAGAAAACAAATAGAGAAAGTTTCGCCAAGTCTTTTGAATGAGATAGAGGGGCTGGCTGCAGGAATGAACATTCATGTAGATACAGCAATGCAGCTGTTTGGAGGATACAATATACAAATGCCTTCCATGGGCTGTACCGCACTGGCTAATGACTCTTTGTATGTGAGAAATTATGATTTCAGTGAGGCATTATATGATGCTCGACTGGTGCTGCTCAATCCGGATAACGGCTATGCAAGCATCGGCTTCAGCCAGCAGATTATTGGCAGACTGGACGGTATGAATGAAAAAGGACTAGTGATTGGGCTGCATTTAGTAAATGAAAAAATCAGTCAAAAAGGATTTTTAGCAACGACGATATGCCGGCTGGTCTTGGAGCAATGTGCTGACATTAATGAAGCAATTTCACTTATTAAACAAGTTCCCCATCAATATTGCGTGAACTTTTCCATCATGGATAGAGAAGGAAATAATGCTGTTGTGGAAGTATCACCAGCACAACAGGTTGTTTGTAAAAGGACATCGCTGATATGTACGAATCATTTTGAATCCAAGCAGCTAAATGAAAAAAATAGAGCATACATTCAAGGGTCGCTGCATCGTAAAAATTATTTGGAAGCCTTGGAAAAGGAAAATGTTACTCCAATTTCTGCATATCATATATTTAACGATGAAGAATCGCCATTATTTTTCAAGGATTATAAAGAATACTTTGGAACACTTCATACGGTGGTCTATTGCCCGAAAGACCGGAGTGTAGTGGTGGGGATTGGCGGAAACGGTGATCCCTATTTCCTTTCGTTCAATGATTGGCTGAAAGGAAAAGAAAAACTGCCTTGTATACTTGCAGGGGAGATAGCAAGCGGGAGCTTCCTTTGTTAATATGGCGGGTTTAGATTGAAATCATGCCATCCTTTAAATATATCTTTTCTTAACCACAGTGCGCTAAATTTGTTGTTCTCTGTATCAAATCTTTACCCTTGGTATGACGGGAAAATGTAAAGCACAATCGTCGACAAAACGAAATCATTCCTGTAACATGGTCACTATTGTAATTTGTTATATGAAGGAGGGTGTCATAGGAAAGTGCAATCATTTAATAAAACACCCATCATTATTGTACTTCTTACAGGTGGGTTCATATCAATTTTAAACCAGACGACGATGATTACTGCTATTCCGCCAATCATGGACGAAATGGATGTAAGTGCCAATACCGGACAATGGCTGACGACGGTTTTCATGCTCGTCAATGGCGTTATGATACCAGTCACGGCATTTTTAATGGCACGTTTCACGGCTAGGCAGCTGTTTATTACTGCGATGACCGTGTTTGCTGTCGGAACCGCTTTTTCTGCCATGGCTCCGAACTTTGGTATGCTGCTTTTAGGAAGGATCATTCAATCCAGCGGTGCAGGCGTAATCATGCCGCTGATGCAGACTGTGTTTTTACTACTTTTTCCTGTCAGGAACCGCGGCGTAGCGATGGGATTGGTAGGGCTGGTAATCTCCTTTGCTCCAGCGATTGGTCCTGCATTGTCCGGATGGATTATCACGAATTACTCCTGGCGCGCCGTATTTCTTCTTATTCTGCCTATAGCAATTATCGTTATTGTATTTGCAGCTAAAGTGATGAAAAATGTTACGGAATTAACGTATCCGAAATTGGATATGTTATCGATTATCTTGTCATCTTTCGGTTTTGGCGGATTTTTATATGGATTTACAAGTGCAGGAAACAATGGCTGGGCAAGTCCCATTACGATTACTACCCTGATTGTCGGAACGGTAGCGCTAGTATGCTTCGTTATCAGGCAATTACGTATGGAGACACCTATGCTGGAGTTTAGGGTATTTAAAAATCCTATCTTTACTTTATCAACGATTATTCCCATGATTGTGTTTATGGGATTGATTGGTACGGAAACCTTAGTTCCGCTGTATATGCAGAATGCGCGCGGTTTTACAGCGACGGAAGCTGGAATGGCACTTCTTCCCGGCGCGCTTGTGAATGGGATAATGTCGCCGATTACGGGTAAAATATTTGATCGTTTCGGTGCAAGGTGGCTCGCGGTAACCGGGCTCATCATTATCACCATCTCTACTTTCGCCTTTACCAATCTGGGACCATCCACATCGATGCTTATGATTGCGATTCTGTATGCGATCCGGATGTTCGGTCTGTCTATGGTTATGATGCCTGTGACAACTGCCGGTTTAAATCAGCTTCCTAGAGATTTGATTCCACATGGAACGGCGATGACGAATACGATGCGTCAGGTGTCAGCCTCTGTTGGAACAGCGATTGTCATCACGATAATGACAACAACGGAAATGTCTGCAGAGCATAATCCGGATATAACTTATCCGATGATCCATGGTGTTAATGTAGCCTTTATGGTTATTACCATACTCTCTCTGATTGGGATTGTGATCAGCTTCTTTATGAAGAATGGCAATGCATCTGGCGAAGAGGGAAGTACTAAAGAGCGAGATGAGGAAGAACACCAGACTGCTCATCAATCCAGATAAACCTAGTAAACCGGTACTAAATAAGACTTCTAAAAAGCTATTTGGCTGCAGTTTCTACTGGTTTTATGAAGGGAACAGCTTATTTATACGAATCACAAATAGGTAGAGGAGCAGCGTCAAGGAAAGCCTTGGCGCTGTTTTTCGATTTACACGGCAGGAAAGAATAGGAAAAACGATGGAGGCAAAGGAGCTTCGACTAAGCTTATTGTATAGAGGGGAGCTGGATGGAACTAAACCTTGTGTTAGTAAAATACAATTGGCTCCAATATTTTTCTGATATCCTGAAAAAACATGAAAAATGCAATATGAACTTCCTATTGTCATTGAAAAATGCACAAACCTAAGTTAAAACGTCATTTATACGGCTGTTTTTCACGCAGGAAATCCTATTTTACTCTTTTGCATTCCCCACTCATAGCCGCTATGATTAAAAGCAAATTTAATATTACCTGGGGATGTGATAAACTAATGATAACCACCGTAAAAGAAAATACAAACAATTACGATGCAAAGGATACGGATTATGACGGGCTTTGGAAAAATTTGATTGAAGAACTGTTTCAAGAATTTATGGAATTTTTTGCACCCGATTTGTACCCGGAAATTGATTTTGAAAAAGGAGCAGATTTCCCGAATATAGAACTTTTTCAGTTTGTGATTAATTCAAGAAAAGGCAGGAAATATTCAGATAGGTTAGCCAAAGTGACGCTGAAGAACGGTGAAGAAAAATACGTCTTCGTCCATATTGAAGTGCAGGCTATTGGAGAGCAAGACTTTGCTGAACGCATGTTTAAGTACTTTTATCGAATCTATGACAAACATAAGCATCCGATTTATTCCATCGCCCTGCTGACAGATGCAAGTCACCAGCATTATGAAGATACGTTTCGTTATTCTTTCTACGGAACAGAATTAACTTACTTATACAATGTCTATCGATTTTACGGAAAGGATAAGGAGAAACTGAAAAAATCTAATAATCCATTCGCTTTAGCAGTGCTTGCAGGAATCTATGTTAGTGAAAACTCAGGCAGAACAGAGAAGGATGATGAAAAAAGGTTCCAATTTAAACAGCAGCTTATCAGCCTGGCATTCGAAAAATATTCGCACCGTGACACCTATCTTTCAGCCCTATTGTATTTTATCGATTACATCCTGCAGGTCCCAGCGGAATTACAGGAAAAACTGTATGAATCATTACCAATCGCAGAAAACGAAAAGGAGGAAGGAAAAATCATGGGAATGGAAAAATTGAGAGATACGCCGACATTTGGAAGACTGTTTAGAGAAATCGAGGAAGAGGCAACAAAAAAGGGCATGGAAAAAGGCATGAAACAAGGTATGGAACAAGGTATAGAAAAAGGTAGACAGGAAGGAGTAGAAGTAGGAAAAGAACAGGGAATAAAGCAAGGCAGGGTAGAAGCGGAACGGGATTTTGCCACCAAGCTGTTAGAGAGAAACTATTCGGATGAAGAAATCACTCAATTAACAAGCCTCAGCCTGAAGGAAGTAAAAATGCTTCGGGAGTCATATGAAAATTAAGATAGAAAAGAAATGAGTTGATTTTTGTCCGCACTCTTTGCGGATAAAAAAACGGATATTTTCTGAATGAACTCAAACTTGGTTGTCATCTAATGGCTTGATGGTAACCAAGTTTTTTATGGTCTTTGAAAACCCCTGACTATGTCGGGGGGCCCATAGAGCTTCTAGCGTGAGACAAAAAAAGCCTCTCTTTATGATAAGATAAGGTTGGTTTCCCGACCACTAAATTTCATCAAAGAAGGAGGCATGTCCAATGCAGGACAAGAATAGTTTAGTACATACACAATGGAGATGTAAGTTCCACATCGTTTTGCACCAAAATATAGAAGACAAATTATTTATGGAAAATATAAAAAAAGCATCGGAGAAATAGCAAGAGAGTTTTGTGAAAGGAAAGGGGATGAGATACACGAGGCAAATGCATGTAAAGATCACATTCATATGTTAGTAGGTATTCCACCAAAACTAAGAGTATCTCAGTTCATGGGCTACCTAAAGGGCAAAAGTAGTTTAATGATATTCGATCGCCACGCTAATTTAAAGTACAGATATGGTAATCGTAAACTTGGGTGTCGAGGCTACTTTGTAGATACAGTGGGCAGAAATAAAAATCAAATTCAAGAATATATTAAAAATCAGCTTAAATAGGACAACATGAGTGATTAATTAACATTATTTGAAGAATTTGATTCGTTCACTGGAGAGAAAAATAAGAAGAAATAAAAGATTCTTTTAGAATCAGTGAGTGTGGTGCAAAAGGGAAACCATTCAGTGGGCCTTTTAGGCCGAGGCCGGTAACATAGGCCTTCAGCCGCAGAGCAAACCACCAGTTCACACTGATGGTTTTGGTTATCGTAATGGTCAGAAAAATTTAACATAACTGGAATTTGCCAGGCCTCTGTATGTAAATTGTTCAAAATAACAAGAGCACGAATCATCGGAACTGATTTACCAATATTTGTAATAAATAATTTTGTTTTCCTTAACACGCTCAGCAATTATAAAAAAGCCGAATGATGGATTATTCTCATAAATAAAAACACCCAAGCCCTGCAAAATGATAGCGGGGAAGGAGTGTACTCCTTATATTAATATAAAATGCATGATATGCAACGTCAAGACAGATTAATTTAAGAGATGGGAAGGAATGGCACACTAAATTATTTCGATGAATCAAACAAACTGGATCAACCAAATGAGAATTATTTGTGTTATGGAGCTATTGTATCCGACCATAAAACGGTTATGGAAATGATTAAATATGTGGAGGAGATTTATAAAGCTTTACATACAGAACAAGAAATACATTTTGTTGATTATACGAGTAATGCACAATTTGCAAAGTATTTTAGAGTAATGAACTCTGTCATCAATCAAGATATAAATATTAACCTAATGATCGTAAATAAGAAGGAAGATGATTAATCAAAAGTTATCGATTAACAAGTTAAAGCTTTCGTTGAAGAAGTTGTAAGAGGGCGGATATTCTCCCTATTGCTGTATGTAAATAGAAAATCAAATCCTATGTGGAGTTATGTATCCTGTTTTTTCCTTATCTGGTGTGTCAGAGAACTGCGGCTTGTTTGTTATTTAGAAATACTGTTAAAACGAAAAATGAGATAACTGCAGTGCATGACACTTAACTATAATCCACTATGTAAATCAAACAAACGTAAGTTAATGTTCTGAACCGGTAAAAAATATTTCCCTTCATGACTTGGAATATTTCCCGGGAAAGCGCATATTCTGACATTCTTTTGTTGAAATTAGGGGAAGAATATCAAATATTGCTATAATGATTCAGCTGCTAAAATTTTATTTTCAAAGCTTC
The DNA here is from genome assembly GCF_037969835.1 of Oceanobacillus sp. FSL W7-1281. Taxonomy (GTDB): domain Bacteria; phylum Bacillota; class Bacilli; order Bacillales; family Amphibacillaceae; genus Oceanobacillus; species Oceanobacillus oncorhynchi. The sequence continues at coordinate 1,844,855 of NZ_CP150214.1, forward strand.
AATACAGAATGATAATTAGTAAGAAGTCTATTTTTTACGAGGACTGTCCAATTTTTTTATGCTATAATTAGTACCAGATAATAACACTAACTTCTAATTATGTTGGAGGGATACAAATGATAGGAACAAGAATGACTGCGATTGGAAGCTATGTACCTGAGAAGAAATTAACGAATTTCGATCTGGAAGAAATGGTGGAGACAACAAATGATTGGATTGTACAAAGAACTGGAATTCACGAACGCAGAATAGCGCGTTCCGATGAATTTACGAGTGATTTATGTGTAGCTGCTGTAGAAGATTTAATGCGAAGATATAATAAAACAGTGGAAGATGTCGATATGATTATTGTAGCAACCAGCACGCCGGATTTTCCATATCCGTCTGTTGCAAGCATTATACAGAACCGGCTGAAAATCAAGCAGGCAGGGGCAATTGACTTAGGTGCAGCATGTGCGGGGTTTGTCTATGGGCTGCATACGGCGAATAGTTTAATTCGTTCCGGCCTTCATAAGAAGGTGCTTGTGATTGGTGCAGAAACGCTTTCAAAAGTAACGGATTATACGGATAGAAGCACTTGTATTTTATTCGGTGATGCTGCCAGTGCAGTGTTAGTGGAAAAAGATGAGGGAGCAGAAGATTTTATCGGCTTCCATTTGGGCAGCGATGGAAGTGGCGCTCAGCATGTATATCAAACCAGCTTAGCTAACAAGGTGAATGATGTAGAGCTGATTGACACAAAATATCTTGTCCAAAACGGAAGAGAAGTTTTCAAATGGGTAGTAAGGAAGGTGCCGAAAAGCATTGAACAGCTTTTAGAGAAAGCGGAAGCCACCTTAGATGAGGTAGATTGGTTTATTCCGCATAGTGCCAACCTGAGATTGATTGAGCCGATTTGTGAAAAAATAGGACACCCGATCGAAAAAACACTTTATAGCCTTGATAAATTTGGGAACACTTCAGCAGCAACCATTCCACTGGCGCTGGACCTTGGTATTCGGAATGGGAAAGTGCAGAATGGAGATAAAGCGCTTCTGTACGGCTTCGGTTCAGGCTTGGTGCATGCAGGGCAGCTGTTAAAAATAAATTTTGATGAGGAAGTTAATACGCCGAGACCATTATAATTAAATATGTATAGGAGAGGATTTTCGTAATGCATTTATGTACGAAAGTCCTCTTATTATTTTTTATAAAATCGTGGCGATACAAACCGTTAAATTCTAAAAATAGTTAAAGTAGTATTTATTATATATAACTGGCTGTATGATACGCCATTATAAGAATAAAAAAAGATAGCTCTTTTGATTGTTTATTTTTTACAAAGAATTTTTAGTTGAAGAAAAATCCATACTGTTTATGATAAAATCAAAATGAAATATAAATTATAAAATACTTAAAAAGTGAGGATACACAATGATTGCAAAGACAGAAGAAGACTTTCAAGGTCTAAAAGAGATCGGTAAAATTTGTGGAGCCATTCGAAATGAATTAGTTCGATGTACAAAACCTGGAATCACAACGAAAGAGCTGGATGAAATAGCAGGCGAGATGTTTGAAAAAGAAGGAGCACAATCTGCACCAAAAGGAGAATATGATTTCCCTGGATATACATGCATCAGCGTAAATGAAGAAGTAGCCCACGGTATTCCGGGAAAACGGATTATTCAGGAAGGCGACCTTGTTAATATTGATGTGTCAGGTTCAAAAAACGGTTATTTTGCCGATACTGGAATTTCCTTTGTAGTCGGAAAGGGAGAGGAAATCCTGCAGAAAATATGTGACGTTGCTAAAGAAGCATTTGATGCTGGTCTGAAGAAGGCAAAGCCGGGTGCGAAAAAAAGTGGTCTTGGAAAAGCGGTGCACAATGCAGCCAAGCAAAATGATTTAACTGTTATAACAAACCTTACGGGGCATGGTGTTGGCCGATCTATTCATGAAGCGCCGGACCATATTTTCAATTACTACTCCCGCTGGGATGATGAAATTTTAAAAGACGGTATGGTTATTGCTTTTGAACCGTTTATCTCTACACTGGAAGAGGAAGTTTACCAATCGGATGACGGGTGGACTTTCCTGACGGATGAGAGCTTTGTAGCGCAATATGAGCATACGATTATTCTGACGAAGGAAGGCCCGATTATTACTACATTGTAAGTACGTTTTTAATGTTTTAAACCAGATTGTTTAAATAGCCATTTTGTTATTGAGGTTAGTTATCTCCATCGTTATTTAATAACAAGAGATTATCATTCCATTAAAGGGCGGTATGGCATATTACAGGCCATTACCGCCCTTTAATAAATTCGATCCAGAAACAGAAGTAAATTACTGCCCATCCATAGGAAAATCGCAATTTGAGTCAGGACATAAACGATTCGTTCCAAGGCTGTTAATTTTCTCTCCTTTTTGATTTTTTTAAAATGAAAATAATAATAAACAGCGCATATCAGGAGGATTGCTCCAGATAATTGGGATATGTTTTCTAATAAGCCTGCCAATAAAATCCCACTCTTTCCTTTGTAAGGTCATTCGATTGTTGAAATGTCGAACCCTGCTTCCTGGGGTCATTGTATCAAAATTTCCAATCTACAAAAAGCGTACGAAATACAGCGGCTGTTAGTTATGATTTTATAAATATTTTACAGCCAGTTACACTGCAATATTCAAACGGAATATTAAATAATTAAAGTAAAGGTCACTTGACGTCAAGCAAACTTTACTTTACCATTAATCATGAAGGGGCTGAAATCGATTGAAAAATAATATGGTGGAATTCAGACGAAAATTTGATTATTCTCAGGAAAAACTTGCTGAGCTACTTGGTGTTTCAAGACAAACCGTTATTTCAATTGAAAAAGGAAAATACAATCCATCACTTCCTTTAGCCATGATTATAGCCGAGCTTTTTCAAACCAATGTAGAGAATGTTTTTATTTTAGAGGAAGAAGATTATAAGAAATAAATGAGCAGGAGGGATACCGTGAATAAAGATGCAAGCCGAGGACTATTTTTAGTTTTAGGTTTTTTTCAGGCAGGTATGTTTGGTTTTATTGTATTTGCAGCGGTGATGGCAAATGCATTTCCGCCAACTTCCACCTATATCATGCCATCATTAGGTATTATGGCTTTTTGCATGAGTTATCTTTATCCGCAAATCAAACAAAAAGATGAACGAATGAAGTTAATTAGGCAAAAGGGGCTGGAGTACGCTTATTTCGCCTTATTAGCTTATTTTATGATCCTAATGATTATTCTGCAGTTTAATCTCTTAACACTATCTGTATTAGACGTGCTCTATATTCTGACAGCATTAACCATTTGTACGGTCTTTATTTGCATGGTCATCGCTGCGAAAAAGTATTAATATTTTCTAGTTTGATGAAATAAACGATAATACATATGGACAGAAAAATATCAGACAGAATGGAATCATATGAAATCATGTCAGTCTATTATTGTGATTTCTCTCATATACAAAGGAGTTTTTCATTATGAGTCAGGAAGAATTAATCCAACAATCCAATGCACCGCAAACGCGCAGCTCGCTTGCGAATGACTTCAGAAAGCTGGGCTTATATGAAGGGATGACGGTAATCGTCCATTCCTCCATGAGATCATTAGGATGGGTCTGTGGCGGCCCAGTAGCTATTATTCATGCTTTACAGGACGTGGTAACTTCAAAAGGGACGATTATCATGCCAGCTCATAGTGGTGACATATCGGATCCAAGAGAGTGGAGTAATCCGGCAATTCCAGAAGAATGGATTCCTGAAGTAATGAAGGAATTACCACCGTTTGATCCCGGTGTAACACCGACCTTTGGAATGGGGACTATACCAGAGGAATTCCGAACATATCCTGAAGTCAAACGCAGTTATCATCCTGTACACTCTTTTTCTGTATGGGGAAAGAACAGGGATGCAATCGCAAGTGATCACTCATTAGATAATGGACTGGGAGATAACTCTCCGCTTGCTGATATATATCGTAACAAAGGCTATGTGTTGATGCTTGGAACGGATTATGGAACCAACACCTCCATGCATTACGGAGAGCATAAAGCTGCAGGAATAAAAGAAGTTCATAAAATGAGTCCGGTTTTAGAGAACGATCAGAGGGTATGGAAAGAATATAAAGAGCTTGATTACGATGAGGAAAAGTTCCCCGCAATCGGAGAAAAGTTTGAAAAGGAATTTGCCATTTTGGAAGGCTATGTTGGAGAAGCGCGCTCAAAGCTGATTTATCAGCCTGATTTAGTTGATTTTACAGGAGAAAATATAAAATAAGGAAACAGGATAACATGAAAGAATGATAAAATGTTATCCTGTTTTTGTTTTTTGGAAAAGCTTTCACTTATTTTAAATGGATTACGAGTGACCCAATTCCACTTAATACCAAATACAACATAACTGCTGCCCACAGATAAGTGATTGAAATCACTTCCATTCCCATTATAGATAAAATAATAAGTCCTATAATGATGATTCCTAAATAAATATGCGGGGAAAACGCATAGAATTTTTTAATGTTATTCAGGGTTCTTTCATCTATCGAAGGCGTTTTATCTTTTTTCGTTTTAACAATGATTATATTGATGATTATAATAAATAATCCGGTAAGCAATCCGAGAAGCCCGGAGAAATCAAATTCACTAGTAAATAAATAGATAATGGTCTTCACGAGCAGCGAAGCAATAAAACCAATACTCCCAACGATCGTCCAAACCCAAGGTTGTAAATGCTTCTTCATGATTTGTCGTCCTCCTTTAAAATGAAAATTTCTTCAATCGGAAGTTCAAAGTACTTAACAATTTTTAGAGCGAGTTCTAAGCTTGGATTGTATTTATTTTTTTCAATTGCCGTCATCGTTTGCCGCGATACTTGTAAATCCTCAGCTAATTGCAATTGCTTAATGCCTCTTTGTTTTCTTATTTCTTTGATGTTGTTTTGTACAGGCATTCGCTCGCCATCTTTATAAAATGTAAATATACCTTTACATAAATAGAAGTATATTACGAAAGCCTCGTATTGAAGGCCAGAGATATAAAATGTAAATAATATAATTTTTTTAGTTGTTATGTTGGCTGTGTGAGGCTTTTGCATCTATGGTATCACCAATACCCTGCCTTTTTTTAATGAATAAAAAATCACAATATAATCTATCAATCCTTCCTATAAAAAGTATAAAAAATTCAATAAATGTTCAAACAATTTTGATTTATACAAACGATTATAAGTTATAATAAAGGTATAGAAAGAGAGGAGGGTATAAATTGAGACCAAAAACATTAAATTTTGAACAGCTTGTCGATTTAAACAGACAAGAATTATTAAACGATGAAAAAAGAATTTCCCAAATTGAAGAGAAGTTAGAGAAGAAACAAGAAGCTTTTTCAGGTTATAAAAAAAGCTGACCACTATAGTAAGAGCCCCTTACTATAGTGGTTTTTTAGTGCCTAAAAAAAGATTACATAGAAATATATTTGCAGTAACTAGGCAGCGATATCCGATAAGCCTCAAGGCCTATCCATAAATATTCCTCAGGTTCATTCTTAAACGTTCGTTGGCACGGTAAGATAGAATTAAAAAGAAAGAAGGCCAAAGGAAATAATGATGAAAACGAAAAGGAAAGTTAGACTTTGGAGGGTTTTAAGGAATATATTATTGATTAGTGTTGCTGCGTTTGTCATGTGGTTTCTTTTTAATAATATCATGACTGCATTTGAGCAAAAAACGTACCCGCCAATCGGAGAATTTGTTGAAGTGGATGGGAAGGATATGCATATTTATATAAAAGGGGAAGGCGATAATACGATTGTTTTAATGAGTGGACTAGGAACCGCCGCTCCAGCCCTAGATTTTGAACCGTTATTAAATGAACTAGCAAAGGAAAATAAAGTAGTTGTGGTCGAGGGATTTGGTTATGGCTGGAGTGAATTAACCGAAAAAGAACGAACAGTGGAAAATATTGTTGAAGAATTAAGAATCGCTCTAAAGCAATCGGATATCCATGGTCCATATATATTGATGCCCCATTCCGTTTCAGGAATATACGGCATGTATTTTGCTAATGTGTATCCAGAAGAGGTCAAAGCTGTCATAGGCATCGACCCGACTTTACCAGAGGCGTTAGCGTACTTTGATGAAGCTGCCCCAGCAATGCCTGGATATATGAGCTATTTAGCACCTTCCGGATTGGCAAGGTTAGCAACATATATTAGCTCTGAAGACTTCCTGCCGCTTGCTGCTGACGGTACATATTCTGAAGATAATTTAAAAATGACCAAAGCTATCTCCGCTTGGAAAATGAATAACAAAAATGTTGTTGCCGAAGCCAATAAAATAGCCAATAATATTGAGAAAACGGCAGAGATGACATTTCCGGCGGATATGCCTGTTTTACTCTTTACTCCAAAAGAAGATCAGGAAACCACGGATGGTAAAAATATGCTGACTTTTTTTGAAACACAGGTAACAGATTCCTCTGCCAGTAAAATTGTTACCTTGGAGGGGCATCATTATCTGCATTGGACGCGTTATAAGGAAATAAGCGAAGAAGTTCATGCATTTATTGGTTTAATTTCTGATGAAAAATAGAACATGGAGTTATAGCACCTATACACATAGACATTTTTATCAAAGTGAAACATATCCAGTTGTAATCAGATTAATAGACGGTACACAGCTTCCATAAATTAAATTAGTTATTTCATTCTATAATAAAAAATGATATATTTTTCTGGGAAGGAAGATTTGATGAAAAAAAGAAGTATTTTCATAATTTTAGGTCTTATCATTGCCTATTATGTTCTTACAAATTACATTTTATATACTACTTCTTCTTTTGGAAGCTTTGAAGTAGTTGATAAACAAAAATCAGATGATAAATTTGAGTTGAAAGTTGAATTAATAGATGAAGGAAAGGAACAACTAATTGAAATTAATGACAAAACACAACTTATTTATAATGAAGAGAATCATAATTTCACGGAAGATGTTTGGGAAAATATTAATACCAACACAAAATATCATATGGGTATAGAGAAATTTCGATTTCCTACATCCTTTTTTATTGGAGAATACCGTTTAAATTTAATGTACTTAGATTAGAGAAAAGGAGCTTCTTATAAACAAAAGTTTAAAGGAGCGGGAAATAAAACCGGATATTATACTACAATAAGTTGTTACAGATTAACAAAGAGTTAACTGCTAATTGGGAATGGAGGTTCTTGCTGTGTAAGCGGGGAGATCCTCTTTTTTTATGCAATAAATTAACCTGTTTTACTATGTAATAAGAACAATAAAAGCGGTGAAAAGACAGCTGCAAAAATCCTGCTCATTAAACTTATAATAATCCTCCTAAGCGCAGCAAGAATAACATATAAAGATGAGAAATGAAATAAACAAATAGTTTAAGTCATCTAAAAAAGAGGAATTATATGGTTAGAAATAAGGGAGGAAGATTCAGGTGATGAGAAATAAATATTTTTACAGTATGGTTTCTATGTTACTATTCCTTTTGTTACTTACAGCATGTACAAACGATTCAAATGATGAATCAGCAGAAGAAACGCCAGATAATGATGCTGCTTTAGAAAATGACGGGGAAGATAGGGAATCAGATGGGGCAGAGCAAAATGATAATCGTAACGAAGAAGAAAATGGGGATGGTAATAATTCTGCAAATACAGAAGAAGATGGATCAGAAAATGAGGATAGTGAACCTTCTGGAAATATGGAAGGAGAAGCATCTGATAATGAAACAGACAGCATATTGGATGGTTATTCCGCAGAAGAAATAGAATATGCCCGTATATGGCTGCAGCTGAGTGAATTGGAAGAACCTTCAAATGAAAATTTATATGTACGGCATATTTCTGCAGGTGAACCATTGAATGAAGTTGATGAGGAAAGTGCTGTATATCCTGAGGATGTTACTGTATTAGATGGTGGCAGACAGCCTGGTGTTATAACTTACAGCAGTAATGGGGATGGAACGATTAATGTATATAATATTCCTCCACGATGGGGAAATAATGCAGGCGAGGAAGCATTGCAGAACACATATCAAAAAATTTTGGAAGAAGTAGAACTAGTAGAGGTGGAAACAGGTAATCCGGAAGATGTCAAAAAAGTAATTGATGCGTATCTGATTATGGAATAGGCGATTGTAATTATTAGAAGTAATGGTATTATGGCGTTGCGTTAACATTCCAAATTTTTCATAGATATATGAGGTAAGGCGAAGGAGTAATTAGAGTACGCACATATATCCAATGGATGAGCAGCTATCCATTGGGTTGTTGCCATTATATTTAATGTAATTATTCGGATGAACTATCGTGATAGAGTAGTAGAGTTGCGTGTTAAAACACTAGTTTATAATAATGAAAACGTTCACATTTCGGACAACAAGAAAAAGATAAACTGTTACGGGAAATTGCCTATAACGATTTATCTTTTAATCACAAATTTAATATCACTTTTAAAAAGCTCACAGATTTTTTGATACTATTTTAATTGTTATATGAAAGGCCACAGATAATTGACGGAAACAAAAAATAAAGAGATTATTTCATTTCTCACTTTAGAAAATAAAATAGTCTATCCCTTTGCTGTTCCAAACACGCTTTCTTTTTCAGATCAGGAAGAACTATTAACAATTATAGCTAAAGCAGCAAATGATACAAATATTATTAGAGAAGCAGGGGACGAACAGAAACATAGAGATTGGGTAGGAATTATTCCCTTTTGGTAGTATAATGAACGTGATAGATTAGTATTTGTACAGGAAGTGTATATGATGAATAAAACAGGATTTAGAATTGAAAAAGACTCTTTAGGTCAAAAAACGATTTCTCAGGATGCTTATTATGGCGTTCAAACGGTACGTGCTCTTGAGAACTTTCCCATCACGGAAATCCCAGTTCATAAAGAGCTGATTCTCGCGCTTGCCGAGGTGAAAAAGGCAGCGGCACTGGCCAATATGCATACTGGAATGCTGCCAGAATCTATTGGGGGAGCAATTGTAAGCGCTGCCGAAGAAGTGATGGAAGGAAAACTATTGGATCAGTTCGTTGTGGATTCCATTCAGGGAGGAGCAGGTACCTCCATTAATATGAACATGAATGAGGTGTTGGCCAACCGTGCTTTGGAAATATTGGGGAAAGAAAAAGGCGATTATAATTTCTGTTCGCCTAATACCCATGTCAACATGTCCCAGTCCACGAATGATACGATACCAACGGCATTAAAAATAGCTTCCTATCGCATGGCTCAGGAATTGATCACGACCTTGAAGCGATTGGAAAAAGAACTGGTGAAGAAAGAAGCAGAATTTCAGAATGTGCTAAAAATGGGTCGAACCCACCTTCAGGATGCTGTACCGATCCTGTTAGGGCAGGAATTCAGCGCTTATTCGGAAGTAGTTGGCAGGGATATTAATAGAATTACGCAGGCAGCGGAGGCAATGCTGACGGTCAATATTGGGGCAACAGCTGTTGGGACAGGACTTAATGCCAAACCTGAGTACATGGAAAAGGCGGTAACACAACTATCTAAACAGCTTGGTGTAAAGCTCCATTCAGCGAAAAATTTAGTGGATGGCACACAAAATACAGATGCTTATACGGCACTTTCAGCGGCGTTAAAAGTGTTGGCAATGAATATGTCCAAAATTTGTAATGATTTGCGTTTGATGGTATCCGGACCAATGACAGGTTTTCAGGAAATCATTCTTCCTGCAAAGCAGCCGGGTTCTTCCATTATGCCTGGAAAAGTAAATCCGGTCATGATTGAAGTGGTCAACCAGGTTGCTTTTCAAGTTGCAGGAAATGACCAGTCGATTTGTATGGCATCTGAAGCCGGGCAATTTGAATTAAACGTGATGGGGCCTGTTATTATTTTTAATTTGCTGCAGTCTCTTAAAATAATGGATAATGGCTTAGATGTATTTACAAGCTATGCAGTAAGTGGTATAGAAGCAAATGTAGAGAGGTGCCGTGAGTATGTGGAAGAAAGTTATGGCATTATCACCGCATTGAATCCACATTTAGGATATGAAACAGCCGCCAAGGTAGTTAAGCAGGCAATTGAAACAGGGCTGACTATCAAAGAAATCTGCAAGGCGCACGACCTACTTTCAGAGGAGGAATTGGATACGATTCTGGATCCAAAAGAAATGACGACACCAGGCATTGCCGGGAATGAGTTTCTGATGAAAAAATGAATATCAAAAAGGTAACTGATTTCTTGCTTAAAGAACGCAGTTACCTTTTGATTATCACTTCCTCCCAAAAGAAGCGCTCCTCACTAAATAACTAGTTAGGGTCATACCGGTGAGAGTAGTTCACTGTGAAGACCTATCCTTCTAATCGAAAAGCCAATTTCCCCAATTTCACACTATACTTTTTGTTTTTTAGGGAAAAGTGTGTAGCTGAAACTTATTACAAAATCAATGATCACAATGAGAGACCAGAGCAGCATAATACGCATTAATGATTCCGTCTGAGCATCATTGTTAATATAAAGAGTGATGCTTACTAATATCCCGCCGCCGATGAACAAGGAGAGCAAATGCCGGTACCATCCTTCACGTTCTTTTCTGGCATGCGCTTTTCCGTACTTTATTTTTACCGGCTTATCCCCGTTTCCAAATCGATAATTAAAATGTCCATCTGCCCATTGAATCATCCGATGGCCAAAAGCAATACTTACACCAATATAAACCGCAGCTATTCCATGTATCGTAGTAGCAACAGCGCCATTTTTTAAATCAATGACCGTTACAATAAGCAATATGAGATCTACAATGGGCGTACAAATCAACAGAAAGGTACCTAGTTTCTTCTTTTTCCATACATATCTGGAACATAATCCAGCTAAAACAAACACCCAAAATCCAATTTCACAAGCTATAATTAACCAGCCAATCAAATGGAACACATCCTTTTTATTAATTTAGTACAACTGTATTAAATTAATAGTAGCATGATTGTTTATTCAATACAAGTGTGCTAAAATAAAAACATGCCAAAAAAAGTAGATCATCAAAAACGTAAAATTCAAATTGCAGAAACGACATGGAAAGTTATTGTAGAAGAGGGGATTGAACAAGCAACCGTCAGAAAAATAGCACAAGCTTCAGGTTTATCAGTTGGTGCTGTCAGACATTATTTCGCAACGCAGTCGGAATTGCTGCACTTTTCTATGGAACTTGTATCCGATCGGGTTATTCAAAGAGCGAAAGCAAGGAAATTTTCAAAAGACAGGGACCCGTTAGAGCTTGTGACAGAGGGTGTAAGTGAAGTACTGCCTATCGATGAAGAACGAAAAATAGAAATGGAGGTGTGGTTAGCTTTTTCCGCAAAAGTTCTAGTCGATAAAACACTTCGTGAGCTAAGTGATAAAGTCTATAGTGACATGCATGAAGGATTTAAAAATGTCGTTCACGCATTACAATTATTAGATATAGCAAAAAATGGACTTGACCTAGAGATGGAGGTTAACAGGCTTCATGCAATTGTTGATGGAATGGCAATGCATCATTTATTAAATCCAGAGCAGTTTACACATGAAGAAATGATGGAGACTTTAAAGTATCACCTTCATTCTCTTTTAAAGTAATTTAAAAACCTTATAATTCTTGAGTATGAATGAATTGTAAGTTGATTAAATTAAAGAACGCTGAACATCTATTTAAATATTGCTAGCGACCTCCCCCAATTATTTAAATCAATCTGAATAAAAATAGAAAAGAAAACTATTTGAGACTCCTAAACGGCCGCGAATTGACGAAATAGACAACATCCATTTTAAATTAGCCGTGATTTTCACCCAATATTATTAACTCAACGTTTTTTAGAGATGATCTAATAAATAATGAAGGGGGAAATAAATGAATTGGTCTATCAGAAAAGCCTCATTAACGGATACTGATAGCGATTACGGAATTAAGAATGGAACTTCTGACAGCAGCTGGTGACGTAAATGAAGAAAATAAGTCTAACGTATTTAACGCAAATCAGGTTTATTTTAGGGAAAAGCTATCTAATGGTAAGTTCACCGCTTGGTTAGCAGAAGATAAAGGAAAGATTGTCGCTATAAGCGGATTAGTATTTTTTGACAGGCCACCCCAAGGCGAGAACATAAGCGGGATAGAAGCATACGTAATGAATATGTATACCAAACCTAACTATAGAAGTCTTGGCATAGCTCGTACATTATTAGAAGAATGTATTTCTCATTGCGAAAATGTAGATGTGGGGCGCATATGATATGGTTACATGCTTCTGAGGAGGGATATCATTTTTGTAAGAAAATGGGATTTGTTGATAAGGGTTCGGAGATGGAGATGTTGTTATAATCCCTCCTAAATCATAAAGTAAAACATTGCTCTTAGCATTATGCTAAATGCAATGTTTTACTTTGAAGCTTTTGTGTTTTGAACCGATTTCACATAGCAAATAAGTTTGCACAACAAGCGCCAATCTAAACAACACAACAAATAAGAAACAAACGCTTTAATTTCCAAATGCGTGGTTCAACTCCACCTGCTTTAGCAGATGATTGTTTCAATATTAGTTATTTATCCCATAAAAGGTTCTTTTTATGGAATGATTGAAACCTTTTACATATTAAATTCGTAATAACTATTGTATAAAGGGGGCAAAAGAAATGATAATTAACATGGCAATCGGTCTAATTATCGGTATATCTTTGGTTGGAGCTGGATATTTTGTTCGAACAAAAGTGGAATTTTCCTATCTTGCAGGTTTTAAGGAAACATGGGAGCCGATTAATAAAGAAAGACTGGCAAATAGGATTGGTATTCTCATAATTATTTTAGGTGTTATCGCTATTTTAACATCTATTTTCATCCTATGGTTTGGAGCTATCGTTGAAAAAATCTCTGGGGTATTAGCTTTTATTGATGTGATTTTGATTATTATTGCAATCGGATTAGACCGAATGGGACATTAAAAGGAGTATATGTATGGGAAACTGGAGAATAAAACTTGTCCTGTTATTTACGATATTAAACACAATAGGAATAATTGCTATCATACCATATGAATTAACTTTAATGGGCAATCAATCTATAACAGGAGATATACCGACTTCATTAATAATAATTATTAATTCAACTTTTCAGGCCTTATATATGTTTGTCATGATATTGGTTGGCTTAAGGCTTCAAAATCGTACAGGATTAAATGCTCCAATATTAAATGGAATGGTTTATCAAAAGACATGGGTACATATTTCAAAAAAGTGGTTGATTAACAGTATAGTTGTAGCAATAATTGGAAGCGTTATTGTAATTCTTCTTGATTTATTCGTATTTAATCCTTTGATGGGAGCAGCAACTGATCAAATGGCTTCTCCAAATTGGTGGCAAGGTTTACTTGCTTCCATATACGGAGGAATTACGGAAGAAATCATGCTGCGATTGTTCGGAATGACACTCATTGTTTGGTTATTAGCTTGGATAACAAAAAAACAAAAAGGAGATATTCCCAATAGTTTTTACTATATAGCAATTTTCCTTGTAGCTATACTATTCGGATCGGGGCACTTACCGGCCGCAGCACAAGTTTTTGGTGGGTTGTCCGGAGTTATTGTTATTCGTACATTGGTTTTGAACGGTCTTTTAGGCTTATGGTTCGGTTACTTGTATTGGAAAAGAGGTTTAGAATACGCAATTATTGCACATATGTCAGCAGATATCTTTCTTCACGTTCTAATCGTACCGATACTCTATTAAGCAACAGAAGCGATTATGGAGAAATTTGGAGGAAAACGCATCTTGTTCAATCTTCGTCTGCAAATCAGTCCTGCTAAAAATTATTCTTAGCAGGACTTTTGGCAGGCTATATTTCTCAACTAATAACCGAATAATTTTAGCGGGGTTTATTTTTTGAATGATGCAATGAAACTGATGAATTGATTGAACCGTCGCTTTACAGCAATGAATCAAAATGCTTTAACATACCAATTAAGCTATCCAATCTAATATAAGATCATTTCGATTAAAACATGTGTAGAAATAAATTGCTGATACTTAAAAGAGGGGGAGAAGGTGGTATTTGCCTCGAAAAAAGATTTGTGGCTTGGCGGGGTAATATGGGGATCACAGATGTTTTTTATCTATCTAATTATATATTCCATTTTTATAGAATTTAGTTTGATTTTAACAATCATTTCACTGGTTTCTATATTTTTTGTGGGGACTGCCTGGTTTAATACAAAATATATAATTGCAAGAGGGGTCCTTGAAGTACGTTCTGGAATTTTAAAGAAGAAACCGATTTTTATTGATAAAATTCATTCTATACGTTTTACAAAAAATCCAATTGCAGCGCCGGCTTTGTCCATTAATAGAATAGAAATAAATTATAACCAATATGATACAATATTAATATCTCCAAAAAATCCAAAACGTTTCATTAATGAAATAACCAAAATAAATCCAAAAATAAAAGTTAATAAAACCAATATATAGGTGAATTAATATATCGTTAAATTAAATTTACAAGGGATCATTTACAATATTTTCATTTGATATTCGAGACAGTCAGCGGAAGAGGAGAGATACATCTATTTATGAAAGAAAAAACAAAAAATATAATTGGAATGACACTTTTTGTTATATTTATAGTAGGAATTTTAATGGCAATTTTCTTCTTTGGCATAACAGGAATTTTTGTACTGCTCGGCGTTCAATATCAATCTGTTTGGTCATTAATCATTTTTGTCATAAGTGTCTTTGTTCTAGGATTTGTAGTTGATTTATTTATGGGTGTCATAGCTAAATTAACCGTTGAAAAATTATCGGGGAGAATAACATCACTTGTCATCGAATTTCTTTTTGGGTTTGCAACAAACTGGGTTGTTATTATGACCGTAGATACGTTTATGAACAGTCTTACTCTTTCTTTAGGGACAAAGCTAATCCTTTCCCTTGTATTAACTTTTGCTGAATTATTGTTTCAAGATAAAAAAGAAGATTAAGAGAGTTGTGCAGTCACCGGGAAATATTGTGAAATAGAAGGGGGAAAGGATTATTAGGCCAAAGAGATAAATTCTTAGAACATGATGAAAAGATTATAAATTTATTATCAGGAGATGAATTATGTTGTTTGAATCAAAAAGATGTGTCATTAACACCTTCCAAAAATCTGATTATGCTGATGTGAAAAAATTATATGTAGATTGTGAAGTAAGAAAATTTCTTGGTGGTGTACGTCAAGAGGATTCAATTGAAGCATCATTGGATGAAATGCTTAAAATAAGTGATGATTCTTTTTATTGGGCTGTTAGAGAAAAACACACAGGTAACTTTATTGGATTAGTTTCACTTGACCCACACCATGATGGCGCTTACCTTGAAGTTTCCTATCAATTTTTACCGAATTGGTGGGGGAGGGGCTATGCAACAGAGGTAGTTCAGCTGATAATCGATTATGGCTTAAGTGAATTGAACCTTCCCAAAATCGTTGCCGAAACACAAACTGTTAATACATCCTCTTGTAAGCTCTTAGAGAGGGTAGGTATGAAACTAGAACGAACAATTAGCAGGTTTGGAGCTGAACAAGCAATCTATTCAATTGAACCTTCTAATTAAATTCTAGATTTTTTCTGCCATAGGTATCATTGCAGCGGAAAGTACTTAAGGTAAAAGGGTAAATAATACGGTGTGGAATGGTAATAAGACGCTAAAAGATAGAGAAATTATATTAATTTTTGGAATGATAAGAACTTTATATAATAAAACGAGGTGAAGCAGATGATTTCTTTTGAAATACCAAATCCTTTCCATATGAAACGGGCATTATTTATTCAGCCCCACCATGATGATAATGAATTTGGAGCAGGTGCGACAATTGCAAAACTTGCATCTGAAGGGGTGGATGTACATTATCTAACTGTTACGGACGGCGGCTCCGGAAGTAATGATAAGAGTCTATCAACGAAGAAATTAATAGAAATCAGAAAAAAGGAGCAGGAAGAAGCCAGTTCCATTCTAGGTGTGAATCAATTACACTGGTTGGATCTTCCTGATGGACATTTATATGATAGTGAAGAATTGAGGCGAGAGTTAGTAAGAGTAATCCGTACAGTATGCCCTGATATTATTTTTACTGTAGATCCTTGGCTCGATTATGAAACCCACCTCGATCATGTCGTTACTGGTAAAGTTGCATCTTTTGCAGCGCGGATAAGTGGAAATGCAAGGTTTTATCCTGAGCAATTGCAAGCGGATCTTAAAGAACATAAAGTGCAGGCGATGGGATATTATACCACTAAGAATCCAAACACATTTATCAATGTAGATAGATTTTGGGAGAAAAAGTTAAAAGCTCTTCAAGCGCATAAGAGTCAATTTTCCGGGGACTATTTAACGTTTATAACAAATTATCTTTCCTATAAAGCAACGGAACATGCAAAGCAAATTGAGGATGATTCCAACTATGCGGAAGGATTTAAAATTTTACCATTAATGTTTCTGCACAGCAATGTAGATGCAATGGATATGTAACTGTTAATTAAAGTAGCTAGTTATTGGTTGAAAGAAATGAACATCTCTTAGGTGAATCAGTTGGTAAGAAGATTAGAATAAATATGTTGTTATTCTTAATGCTGTGTAATTCTTAAAGCTCTGTAATTGATTTAAAAAATAGTACATATTAGGCACAGTAATTTATGAGTAAATAGCTCCTAAGTATGTTTTCTTTGAACATGGTTACATATTATAACATTGATTCAAGTCGAAATATTCTGTGTTTGAAATCGCCTTTATAATTTAGATAATGTAAGTAACCTATTTTCTAGTAGAATATAATATATTTCTGTGGGAGGTAAAATAAAGATGTTTTTTTCCGGGAATGTTTATTTAATGATAACTGGAATGGGTATGGTTATTGGCATTATTTTTGATTTTTTTCTATATGGTTTACTAATAGGAGCAGGTGTAGGAGGAACAGCACAATATTGGATATCAAATAGAAAGAAAGCTTAACGGTTATTATTCATAACTATACTTTAATTTCTAATTAACATAAAATAACGGGAGATGAATACAATTGATTAGATTGGAATATTTTAGCGAAAAAGATTTTAATTTACTTATAAGTTGGATTGATTCACCAGAGTTTCTTATGCAATGGGCAGGACCTCATTTTAATTACCCCTTAGATCTAAAACAATTAAATCAATATATAAAAGGTGCTAATGAAGAAAATTCAAAAGTACATATTTATAAAGTCGTTTTGAATAAAACCAATGAAACGATTGGACATATTTCTCTAAACAATATTGATTTAAAGAACCGTTCTGCAAGAATAGGAAAAGTATTGTTAGGTGACAATAACTCACGTGGTAAAGGTATAGGTCAGAAAATGGTAACTGAATTACTCAAAATTGCTTTTGATAATCTGTCCCTACATAGAGTTGGATTAGGTGTATTTGATTTTAATGAATCAGCTATAAAGAGTTATGAAAAAGTTGGTTTTGTGAAAGAGGGTTTACTTAGAGACGTTAGGAAAGTAGGAAATGAATATTGGAGTTTATGGGAAATGAGCATGTTAGAAAATGAATGGAGGAAAATGTAATTAAAAAGAGATGAAATTATTTGAGTATTTCATCATAAGCCTGCTGTCAAAAAACAGTAAGGCTTTTTTAGTAAAGAATTCCAAAAGAAAAAGGAATTGACCCTGACACGGTGTCAGGGCTTATGATGATATTACTTAAGAAAAAGAAGGGGGCAAACCAATGAAAATCGGTGAATTGTCAAAGGAAACAGGAGTAAGCATTCGGTCATTACGATATTACGAAAAGAAGCATTTAATTCGTCCTCCCCGGAAGGAAAACGGATATCGGGAATATGAGGAATCAGATATTGAAACGGTAAAAGCTGTTCAATTATTTTTAAAGCTGGGAATGAATACAGAGGAGATTTATCACGTTTTATCATGTGGTGATTTTCAGCTTGCTGGAAATAAGGAGTGTGCTCAAGATGCCGTAGATCTTTATTCGGAAAGGTTAATAAGTGTTCGTGAACAAATTAAACACCTACAAGAGATTGAATTGCATTTAGAAAAATTGATGAAGTATTGGAAAATGAAAAAAGAAGAAGGCGGGGGTTAAGTGAATTATCGGCTTCTTATACTTGTGCTTGGAACATTTATTATCGGGACAGACGACTTTGTGATTGCTGGCTTGTTACCGCATATCTCCAATGATATGAATGTCACGATTGCTGCAGCAGGTCAACTGGTTACTGCCTTTGCAATTGCCTATGCTATCGGAGCACCTCTTTTTGGAACCTTAACAATGAATTTGCCTTTAAAAGGGTTATTGGTTGTATCCATGCTGGTATTTGCGATTACGAATGCACTCTCTGCCATCGTAGCTTCTTTTGAAATGCTTTTTATTACTAGAATATTGGCTGCTTTGGCAGCAGCGATATTTACTCCTTTAGCAATGACTGCTTCTGCCAGCTTGGTGTCTGAAAAAATGAGAGGGAAGGCATTATCATTTATATTGGCAGGTATAACCATCGGTTTAGTTTTAGGAGCGCCTATCGGAACATGGATTGGTAATGCAGCCACATGGCGCTATTCATTTATTCTTGTATCTGTTATTTCGTTTATAACAGTTATCGGAGTTTTTCTGTTTTTACCTAAAATGAAAAGGGAAGCAGAGATGACGATTCGAGAAAGATTAAAAGGATTTAATAAGGTTATTTTATTAACCTTAGTTGTAAATATAATTGGTACTACTGGCGGCTTTATGACCTATACCTATATTGCTCCAATTATTACGGGGATTACCAATATGGAGAATATCAGTATTTTTCTAATGTTATTTGGAATTGGAGCACTCTTTGGAAACTTAATAGGCGGATATTTTACAGATCGAATTGGTGCTTCTAAAACACTCATGCTGTCTCTTGGAGGATTTGCAGTATTATTGGCCTCTTTCTCCTTTTTATCGTTATTAAATCCATCAACACTTGCGGTTATTATGGTATCCATTGTCGCCATTTTATGGGGCGTTCCTGGATTTGGGATGAATCCTGCTCTTAACACCTTTCTTATATCATTGAATCCAAAATCAGCGCAAATGGTTTTATCCTTTAGTACATCCGCGCTTTATATGGGGATTGGATTAGGTGCATTTGTAGGCGGCGGTGTGATTAGTGTAAGTTCGGTTAATTATGTAGGAGCTGGGAGCGGGATATTGGTACTTATTGCTTTGTTGCTGTTTGTTATGATTCATAAAATTACGAATAAGAAAGAAAGGAGTACTTTTGAATAATAAGTTTTCTTTTAGAACTTAAAAAAATAAAGTCAAAAAGTTACAAAAGTAAAAAGAGTGGCCATGCTGTATATACAGGTTTAAGTGTTATTGATAATAGAAAAAACCCTTAATTGCAATGGAGAAGATGCTCTTGATATAATTAAGAAAAGGAGTGAATTAAAATGCGAAATGCTCCAACAGCTAAAGGGAAGGATGCTCGCCGTTTTTTAGAAAAAGTTAAAAAGAATAGTGAATTAATGAATCAAAGGCGACGAACTGACGGTGATAGCAGAGGTAAAAAAACCAATATCAGAACTTGATAAATTTGACTTAATATTTAAAACAATTAATATAGATGATTTTGAAGCTATAAAATCTTTTACCAATATAAATGCAAGTAAAAGCAAACAGTCATGAATCTTAGTAAATAAAGTTCTTGGCTGTTTTTTATATTTAAATATTTTACAAGCGAGAAATAATTGTATACTGACCATTATTTCTCGCTTGTGTTTTAATCACCTCTTGTATACTTAATATATAATTACGCCATAATTTTTCGGGAATGATTAGCAACAATAATTAACAAATAGCTGCCAGTAGGGAAACACTGGCTTGTGGAAGATAGAAATAGGGCGGATCCAGTTTATAATTTCTGATTACTTGAAAATCAAACTAAATATCATAACCGACATAAGATGATTTAAAGAGCGCCCGTTAAAAAATAAATTGAGTAATAAATAACTTTCAATAAATTGATATTTCTATTGACTTTTACGGTGCGTAAGGCCTCATAGTACTAAACAAGGAGGTGCTAAAAGTGGCAATGAGAGTAAAGGAAGTGACTGATTTAATGGGTGTTAGTGCTCGTACACTGCATCACTATGATGAGATTGGTTTATTGACTCCAAAAGAAACTACCAGTTCCGGTTACCGATTATACACAGAAGAAAATATAAAAACGCTCCAGCAAATTTTGATCTTTAAAGAGTTGAGTTTATCTCTAAAAGAAATAAGAAAGATTATTTATAGCCCATCATTTAACCACGGGGAAGCATTGCTGTTTCAACGGAAAATGTTGCTAGAGAAACAAAGTAATATCGATAAAATGATAAATACGATTAATAAAACCATTCAATATATGTCAGGTGAAATAAAGATGACAAATGAAGAGAAATTTGAAGGCTTGGCTTTAGCTATAAAGCCTATGAACAAGAAGCTCGTAAACGTTGGGGAAATGAATCTGCCAATCTTGTAAACGCGAAATTAAAAAGAATGTCAGAGGATGAACGCAAAAGTTTATTGGAAAGGTGGGATGCGATTTTTAATAAACTTGCGGTTTGTCATGATTTTTCCCCTGAATCTCAAGAAGTACAAGCCATCATAAAAGAATGGTATGATTTCTTAAATGAAAATTTTAGGAAGAACTACTCTCTTGAAGAATTTTATGGATTAAGTCAAGTTTATATGGAAGATAAGCGCTTTATACCAAACATTGATTAATATGGTACAGGGTTAACAACACTGATGAGCGGTGCAATAAAGGTCTTTACAAATAATTAGAAATAAAAGGGTGGTTACAGTGAAAATAATAATAGAAAATACAATGAAACAATATGAACAGTTATTCTCTATGGAGGAAAATAGAGAAAATTACTTTCGATACTCTATGATGAAGCCTTTTGAAAAGATGTGGAATACGATTAATGTTCCATTAAAGGCTAAAGACCCTAATGGGTATGATGTCATAATGGCTACAAATATGCTCGGTTATCTTGATGTATCTGAAACGCAAACAGGAAAAAAGGCATTGGAGAATTTAAAAGATATTCAAGCACTTGAAACAGCACGTAATACGTTGAACGATTGTGTCCAATTTATAGAAGAAAATAATTTAAATATAAATACGGACGAATTAAGATTTGGAATGTATATAGCAGATCCGAAAAAATTAGAATTGCAGAAGGGTTATTGCGGATTCGGTGGAATTCCGGGATTTATCCAAGTGTCTATTTACCCCGATTCCTATAATACTCCTAAAATTCCAGCAGTGATTGCCCATGAATTTAACCATAATATCCGTTTTTCGTATTTTGATTGGGATCATGGCAATGTTACGGTTGGTGACTATTTAATCATAGAAGGATTAGCAGAATCATTTGCTAAAGAGCTTTATGGAGAGGAGCTTTTAGGACCTTGGGTTACCTCTTTTGATAAAGAGGACTTAGCGTACTCTACCGAGGTAATGAAAGATGCATTAGATGTTAAAGGTTTTGCGGAAGTTAGCAGCTATATGTTTGGAGATAAAATTGCAGTAGAGCAAGGATACCAGCCTGTGGGATTATCACCATTTGCTGGTTATGCCGTTGGATTCCAAGTTGTACAGTCTTTTATGAAAGAAAATAACATAGGAATTGCTGAAGCAACCCTGCTGAGAACAGATGAAATAATAAATCATTGCGGATTGTTCGATAAATAAAAATGGATGACTGCCTCGGGCTAAAAGTGAAAACAATCTACTATTAGTCCAAAATAATTATTTAGCCAATAGTTTTCATTGCTTTACTGTAAATTGTACAGCAGGAAAGGAGTGAAATAATGGAACTGCATAAAATTCATTTTTCAGCCAACAGTAATTTAATAGATTCTCAGGTGAAAATCAGTATGAGCGGACTTTCTCCATGTGATATTGTAATGCTTAAAGCTGAAATGCAAGATAACTTTGGGGTAGATTGGGAATCCTGCGCTGTATTTGAAGCGGATACGGAAGGAAGAGTTGATTTAATGACTGCCCAACCTATTTCAGGAACTTATTCTGAGGCTGATGCGGCTGGTCTTTTTTGGTCTATGTTGCCCAACTCAAACGCACCATCAAAAAAGCAAACACCTTTAAACCCTTTGGAAGTAAAATTAATATTGAAAAGACAAGAAGCATTGTTGGATGTGTTATCTTTGAAGCGGCATTTCGTTTTGCCCGAAGTTAAAAGAATACCGGTACGTGAACAAGGAATAGTCGCAACGTTGTTTTCCTAACCAACATTGTGCTTGGGGGATCAGAAGGTGGTTTACATGAAGAAAATACTGCGCTTTTAGCTTCATATGGGTTTAATACACTTGCTTTAGCTTACTTTGGTATGGAAGATTTACCATATGAATTGGTTAATATTTCAGCTGATTATATTGAAAAAGCAATAAATTGGTTGGGCAATCAACCAAATGTAGATACTAAGAAAATTGGTATGGTTGGAACATCAAAGGGTAGGGAACTAGCTCTATTATCAGCTTCTATGTTTCCAGCGATTAAGGCGGTAGCAGGTTATGCACCAAGTTCGGTTGTTTATCCTGGAATTAGTCAAAATAATAGTAGTTCCTCCTCTTGGAAATATAAAGGCGAGGAGTTGCCCTATGCAAAAGGGAAAGCACCTGAAAAGGTTGGAGCGTCTTTAGGGAAAAGTATACAAACAGGAGAGCCTATCATTTTTCGGGATTGGTATTTCCATTTGACGGAAGGACAAACGAATGCCGAAATCAAGAGAACATAAGTGATCCTGTCCTCTTGATTTCGGGTGGTGATGATCAATTGTGGCCTTCAGATATAATGTTTGATAAAGTGATAGAGCGTTTAGGACGAAAGAAATCATCCCTATTATTATGAACATATAACCTATCCCGACGCAGGACATTATTTTGTTGCTTCTGGAATACCGACAACGGATTCAGATAAGCTTGCTTTTGATTCGGGCTTCACAATGTTGCTCGGGGGAAATCCTCATGCTAATGCTGTAGCTCATGCTAAGGCTTGGAAAAGCGTCAAATCTTTTTTGGGGAAATTTTTAAGTTAGAATGAAGAGAAACGAATTAGAGATTGTCTGGCAATTGAATATTTGAACGTAGGAGAGGAACAATATAATAGACCTAAAAGGAGTAACCTTTTCATAAAGTGAATCCGTTAAGGCTATTAAACTTGTTTTTAATTGTTTGGGTAGGTGGAAAGTCCAGACAATTATCGTGTTGTAACCTAACCGTTCTCCCTTCATGAATAAATGAAGTTACTGACCTATTACCTTATTCTTTCCATTATTTCTTTTAATCTTCTAACACTTTCCTCAATCCTATTTTCATTTATATAAGAATACGAAAACCGAATATAATCGGCTGCACTATTATCATAAATCTCTCCTGGTTGAATCAGGATATTTTCTTTAATCGCTTCATTAAAAAGTGTTTTTACATCCAGCGAAACACGCAGTTTAAACCAAATATAAAAGGAACCATCCGGTTTATTCCATTCCCCGTAATCCGATAAATACGTTGTTAAAGCTTTTAGAAACAAGTCCCTTTTATACATTAACTTCTTTTTTAATTCTTTGATATAAGATTCATGATAGTCACGCAGCCATCTTGCAGCAATATGCTGCGAAATAGAACTTGCGCCATAATCATTTTGCATTTTTAAGTCCGCCAAGTGTCGAATGACATTTTTATCTGCTACAATCCAGCCAATTCTCAAGCCCGGACTTACGGTTTTAGAGAGGCTGCCTAAATACAGAACATTATCGCTGTTTTTTAATGCTTTCATTGGCACAGGCTGCTCAGAGCGAAACCATAAATCAGCATAAATATCATCTTCTACGATAGGGATGCCATTTTTTTGACATTGATTTATGATTTTCTGTTTTTCCATTTTGGTATAGGTGTTCTGCGTCGGGTTATGTAGCGATGGAATGCAGTAAAAGATACTGTTTTTATAGTCACTCCCAGCTTTAAATAAATTATTTATGTTCCGTTTGATGTAGTCAATGGTTAGTGGAGTCATTCTGGCTCTAATATTATGCCATGTGCGGACGGAATGGATATAGGATGGTGTTTCAATAATAATTTTTGATTGCGGTACAAGTAAGCCATCAGCAATCAATTTTAAACCTTGCAAAGCCCCGGAAGTGACACAAATATTATTTACATCACATACTACTTCTCTTTTTTTCATATAGTTAACAATTTCTAATCGAAGCTCTAATTTTCCTTTTGGCTCTTCATAGTTTGTTGTTAATTTATTCTCTTCATCTTGCCTTAAAATCTCTTTAAATAAATGGTTGGGTATGAAGTCAGGTGCTAATTCCCCAGTCCCCAACCGTAAGATGTTTTCATCAAACTCTAATTCATTAATCTTTTGAATATAGTAGTGATTGTTTTTAGACAAACTCTTTCCGATATAATCTTGCCAACGAATATTACTTGTTATGTATGTATTCCATTTATTAGGAGATACAAATACACCCTTTTTCTCTATAGTATCTAGTACACCGTAGCTTTTGAGAATATCCAAGGATTGCACGACGGTTGATCTGTTGACATGATAATATTGCGCAATTTCTCTTTGGGAGGCTAGTTTTTCTCCTGGTTTCAATTCTCCTTCATTTATTTTATGAATAATATCATCAACGATTTTTTTATATTTGAATCCGCTCATCTTATCTCTCGTTTCTGGTTGGATTTTTATTTTAAATCTGGCAGGTTTCTTTATTTTAATCCTATTATAACATACATATTTAAGGAGGTATTTTTAGTGCAGGCTTTAAAAAAGCTTTATATTTAAAGGGGATAAAGAAAAAACGGAATCCAATATGCAAAAAAGAGTCCTTATGATAATGTCTCTTCTGGTTGGTAATTTGAGAAATTGTTTTGATGAAGGATGAAAGATATTAAGGGGTACTTCCTTGTACACCAAATCATAAAATGAAAGAAGGGAAATTGATGATACAACCTGTCATTCATGGTTTCATTCTCGCACTAGGACTTATACTGCCTTTGGGTGCTCAAAATGTATTTATTTTTAATCAAGGTGCGAATCATAAAAAAATAATCGGTGCGCTTCCAGTGGTCATAACCGCCGGTCTATGTGATACATTCCTAATTGTTTTAGCAATCTTGGGTGTTTCGCTCATATTAATGTCGCTGCCCGCCTTACAAATTTTCATTTATACGGTTGGCGTTATCTTCTTAGTCTATATGGCTTGGTCTCTGTGGAATGAAAAGCCTGCAAGCTTAAAAAAGTATGAATCGATGAGCGCAAAAAAACAAATTGGATTTGCTTTATCAGTATCCTTGCTTAATCCGCATGCCATTATGGATACGATAGGGATAATCGGTACCAGTGCTGCTGTTTATTCTGGCGCGGAGAAATTGCTATTTAGTATTTCCACAATTGTGGTGTCCTGGTTATGGTTTATTTTCCTTGCGATTCTCGGGAAATTAATCGGATCTATTGATAGAACGGGGAAGTATATCATCATATTAAACAAAGTTTCGAGTATTATTGTTATTATAGTGAGTTTGGTTATAATGAAGAATATCATCACATTGGTTTTTTAATGAGGAAAGTGGTACGCGCTGGAAGATGAGTATCCAACATTATCGTTAAGAAAAAGAATGACCAAAATACGGGTTAAAAAAGGGGAGAAAAAATGAAAAGATTATTTAGGGTATTCATCATCGGATTGTCGACATTAGCTCTAGTTGCCTGCAGCCAAACTGCTACGGATGCAAACAGCCTTTCTGTCAGTGAATTAACAGAGAGGGAAGACGCCATACTTTCCATTGCTTCAGATAAATCATTTGTATTTGATTTCAATATAGATAGTGAATATAAAGAAGCATCTGTATGGATTGAAAAATATGAAGCAGGTAAGCTGGTTGATGATCGATTAGCTCATCTGACCACAGAGGTTGAGCAAAGCGGTTCCATTATTGTTACACTTTCGGAAAATACAAATGAAAACAATAATAGCTTTAATATCGGAGTCGGTACCAATGAGAACTTGACTTCAATTAATGTCTCGGATACAGATTTAACCGGTTTAGAGAGCATGGCGAATGTATGGGGGAGTACTTCGGAAAAGCTAGCTATAGACAACGGTGAAGCCGTATTGGCAAATATTTCGTATTCTGATGATGAAAATGGGATGCATTCACTTACAACCGAATTTTTTGAAGATGCGGCGGGACATATGAATGAGCTTGAAGAATATGATGTTGCTTATTTACTTAAGGCTGAATTTGTGAAGTAGATGATAGTGGAAATTAAAGAGCGGAATAGTTGAAAAATTATAATAGCAATATTTTTAACAAAATGAGCCATCGAAGCGCGATTTCCAGACCTAAATCTTGATTAAGGTTGCCATCTCAGGTTTTGTTGGCAACCAATTTTCTAACAATATATATTAACAGCTGATTATGCGATCTCTGATGGTACTGTTTCAGACTCAATTTACTATGCCTTTATTAGAAGCGACTGGGAGAACAAAGAAATAACTCCGATTAAACTTAATGATTTATCGTTTTAATATTGTAAAGTTGCAAGGTAGGTATTCATGTCAAAATGCGAGAGGTGAAAACGTGAATTTAGGTTTAAACAGTGATGAAGTGAGATTAGTAGACTATACACCTGATTGGAACGACGAATTTATTAGAGTGAAAAATAAGCTGCTAGAAAACACAACTCTTGAGGGAAATCGTATTCAGCACATTGGCAGTACAGCAATTAAGGGGATGGCCGCAAAGCCAATCATAGATATATTGGTGGGTATTGATGATTTGAATAGGGTAGATAAAGCTTTATTTAAAGATTTTAGTAGATCGGGTTTTTTAAGGCTGAAAGTGGAGAGGCCAGGAGAAATTGTATTAGCAAAATTTACTGATGACACCTATAAAGTAAAAACCCATTATATTCACTTGGTTGAATATCAAAAGAAGCTATGGAACAATTTAATTTTCTTTAAAATTATTTAAATTCAGATGAAGCTGCAAGAAAACATTATTTAGAGATAAAGTTGGAGTATCTAAAAATATCTTCTACAGGAGTCAATGATTATACTGATTTCAAGGAAGAATTTGTTAAAGAAATTTTAAAAAAGAGAAAGGACTAAACACCGAATAAAAATGTTTGAGTGATTTGCACTATAACATGTTTTTAAATAACTAAAATAAACATCTAATCTCTGCAGAAATGATTACTTCTTGTTGAGGGTTGAAAAGGCTTTCCTAAATGTCGATTTATTAATAAGGTAAACGCATGATTTGTTTTAAACTAGATTAGAGATGAGGGATGAATCGTATGTGGAAGCAAGGATTTATTGAAACAGAAAGAGGTATTTTCGAGTATTTTACAGCTGGTCAAGGGGACCCCTTAGCTATCGCACATTTATATATGGCTTTCGACGAACGCGGAAATTTATCAGCAAACCCTTTTACCGAGCATTATAAGGTTTACTTAATTAATACGCGGGGAGCAGGCCATTCTGTACAAGCTGAATATAAAAATCAACTTAGCATGAAAGAGGTTATAAAAGATTTGGAAGCTATTCGAACAGCTTTGAGTATTGAAAAATGGGGATTTGCTGGTCATTCAACAGGTGGAATGCTGGCATTGCAATATGCGATAGAGGCACCAGATGCTTTAACAAAAATAATTGCAGGCTGTACAGCAGCAAGTAAAGAATATGCTGCGCATAAAAACAGCATTTACTGCTTAGAAAATAAGCATTTTTCACGAATAGTTGAAATCATGGAGTTATTGAACCATCCTGATACAGCGCAGGAAGAGCGTCAAACATTAGGATATGAATGGGCATTAATGTCTTATTATTCAGAAGATAAATTACTTGAAGCAAAAAAACATTCAAATAGTGGTCGAACGGTTGGAGAAAATCTGGATTATTTCAGAAAAGTAGAAGTGAAAAACTATGATCTTCGCAATCAATTAAACAATGTAAATGTACCAACTTACATATACTCTGGGAGATATGATGCGCAATGTCCTGTTGAGTTTGGTGTTGAAATCGCAGAACTTATATCCCATTCCCAATTAACTG
This sequence comes from Oceanobacillus sp. FSL W7-1281, assembly GCF_037969835.1. Lineage (GTDB taxonomy): Bacteria > Bacillota > Bacilli > Bacillales > Amphibacillaceae > Oceanobacillus > Oceanobacillus oncorhynchi. Next base: position 1,873,023 of record NZ_CP150214.1, read on the forward strand.
TTTTTGAGGAATCAAATCACAATCCGTTTATTGAGGAGGAGGAAAAGTTTAAAGCGTTTGTAAGGAGGACGGTATAATTTTCTAAGGAAGATATAGAAGAATTCCATGGAATATAAAAGAGAACGAGGTATTTATACGATTTGTGAGCATTTTGAAGTGATTCATGTAAAAGATGAATGAAGGTTTGCTTCGTTAAATGATGTGGCAAATCCATATATAAATAATAATAGAAAGAGAATCACTAAATGATTATGAAATTAAAAATAAATATAGATTTCAACGTTGCCTTATTTTCTTCGAGGATTAATAAGGCATGAATATAAATCTATCAGCGTATTGGAAAATAAATGAATCCAACCAATTTATTTCTATCTGTGGAGATGACGATAAATTGCCCTTTTATCGAGGTCTCTGGAAAACATTTTCTTTGATTATACTGATAGCTATTCCGGCTGTTTTTCTTCTTTTTTCGGTAGCTTTTGGGCTTGGTTATTTGCTTCACTAATTCTGGGTGTGTATGTATAAATAACTTCCTGAAAAAGGTGATAGATATTCGTCTTGTATCATATCACCTTTGTCATTATCTGAAATCCAATCTTTTTAATTTCCGTATGGAAGCACGAAAATCTACGCTTCTAAATGCTAATATAAAGATGAATGCAAAAAGGATATAGGCCACACCAACGAGAAAAGAACTTTGCAAGGGGGAAAGCCATTCTGTTAAAAAACCTGCCCCAATCATCGCGATACCCATGGAACTATTCTGAAACATGGATAAGGAACCAAATAAAAATCCTCGTTTCGAAGCAGGAAGTATTTTCATCAATACTGTATCAAAACATATGTCACTTATTCCTCCTACAAATGTTATAAATATAGCAAGCACGAGAGCTTGCATAAAAAATCCTGATTGGCTGAGTAGTAAATGACCTGTGCCCTCCAGTAAAATCATGAAAACTCCTATTACAATATATTTTCCGCGAATCCACTTAACCATTGTCGAGCTTAAGACAAAGCCCATTCCTAAGGATGCATAAATGAAACCAACTCCCAGATCTCCTTTCTCAAATACTTCTAACGCAATCAGGTTAAATATGACATTGTCCACGCCGTTTGCAAGCGGCATGAGCAGCATAACCATTAAAAATACACGTAATAAAGCAACTTTTATAATTAGAAATCCGCTTTCACGCAATGAAGATTCTGCAGCTTTCATTTTTGAACGTTTCGTAATGTTACTTCTTGTTAAACGGCCTATTAAAATCGCTGCTGACATTAGACAGATTGCGTGAAGGAAAAATAAAACGTTCACATTGGTTAAAAAAGCAATGATACCTCCAAGCATTGAGCCGAAAACAAGTGTTATCCCTACAACATTCTGCTCTAACCCATTAACGGAAACCAAGTTTTTCTTTTCGACAATATCCGGAATAAGCGAAAAACGAACGGGTCTATACACAGCCTGCCCGCTGGCGATAATAAATGTACTAAGATATAACAGCCACAGCTGTTCTGTCATTGCTCCCAATATCGGAAGTAATGCGAACGGTGCTCTCAACAAATCTGTCCAAAATAACAGTTTGGCCTGGTGAAAACGATCAGCCAGGTAACCGCTGATAGGAGCAAATAGAATGGTGGGTAAGACCAGCAGAGCCATAAATATTCCTAATGCAATTCCGGATTCCGTTAATAGATAAAGGAGCGCAAAGGAACCGACTTGAGCGAATCTTCCGCCGATTCCGTTTAATACAGAGCTCCAGAATATAATTTGATAGTTGGGTTCTTTTTTTAAAACATGAAAAACAAGCAATTTATCCCCTCCAATAAAGTAGATGGATATCTAAATAGATATGTATCTAATTAGATATCGAAAAAATAGCCTGATTAAACAGGCCACATATCAACCGGATTAAGTTCATAAATACTATTTTGGCGATACATAAAATGTGCCATCACAAATTCACGCCGAATTGTTGCATAATCTGGATGATATTGTTGAATATGTTCATTGATTTCTTTTTCTTGATATGTTTTTCCGTTTTCTAAACCACGCAGCATATATTCTAAGAGAATCAGCTTTTTCTTTCTTTGAGCAGGCAATGACTTTAATCTTCCTTGATGATCGATGAAGTTCCGAATAACCATTGCTTTTTCTTCTTTTGTGATATCAAACTTTCCAAACATTTCATCACTCCCGATTCGAATAATCTCCTGGGCCATTCGTTCCAGTTTATCTTTATTTAAGTAAAAATAAATCGTATTTTTATCACGTCGTTGATAAACCACATCAATTTCTTTTAATTTTGTTAAATGGTGCGAAATGGTTGGCGGTTTCAACCCTAATTTGCCTGCAATTGCTTGACCATGGAGCGGCCTTGATTTCAATAAGCTAATAATGCGTATCCGGGTTTTATCTCCAATGGTTTTGTGAAAATGAACGATTCGATCTAGTTGCATCATCTTGCCTCCTCATCTAATTAGATTATAATCTAATTAGATGAATATGAAAACCTTTTTGTTTAAATTAATATTTAGATGCAGGGCAGTTTTTGCTCAAAAAGCGTTCGTATTCTCAAAGTATATTGCAATCTAAGTGTCTAAATTAGTTAAATAAATCGAATCAGAATTTATTTTCACCACATAAATAAATTATACTTGTTAAACAAGGGTAAAAAAGGAAGGATATGCAATGAATAGCCGAAGGAGTTAGTGAAGTTGGAGAAGAGGAAGAGTGGGAAGAAGATGAATACCTAATTGACGAATATTGAACACGAATAAATCAAGCGTATAAAAATGTTGAGAAATGCAAGTCGAAAATATTCAACCCTATTTAGAAAAATGAAACAAGACTTCATGAATAAGGAATCTGCTTAATCGTTCGATAGCATGTTTAAGCAGATTCCTTATTCATTTTTTTATTCGTATATATGAGAATGGCAATTGCTAGTATGAAAAATAAAAAGAAGAGGATAAAACCTGCAAGATATTTATCAAAAATAATAGTAAAAATTAAAATGGCCAGACCGGAAAGAATAAAGCAGACTTTAGATAATATATTTAAAACGGAAACCATAATTGAACACTCCTTTAAATAGTTCTTAAACTGATCATCAAAAATATCAATACTCCTGATGGATTATTACCGCAATTTCACAGTCATAAGTGTATGAAGGGTATTGCCTATATCACGAATACGTTTGATCAGCTAAAAATACAATTCATACCTGCTTAATTTGATTTCCTGGGTGCCAGCTGATTTAAAAGCCAAGTGAAAAATGCAGTGAAAAAGGAAATCCCTATTATTTTCAATATACTCCAATCAAATGAAGGAAGAAGGTAATTCACTATCGACAGGCAAAGTAAAATAGATAAGAAAAGCAATATATATTTAAACATTTAGTCACCTCAGCTATTCTAAGAAGCAGGCCTTCCTCCGATGCAGCTGTTCTGCTTGAATAGGATACATATTTACTTATTCGAAAGGATACTATACTTAAAAATTAGTGTAAAGCGTTCTAATCATAGATATCTTTCAAGTTTTTTAACGTTATCCGGCTTATCGCAAAACACGCCCTATTATTGAATAGGACGTGCCGTGTAGCATTTCATTTTAAAATATTTACTTAGAATTCATATAATAAATCAGATTATCAGCCCATTCATCAGACTCATAAATAAATTTTTTTCTAGTACATTCATAGGTGAACCCCACGCGTTCTGCTAGACGGATAGAAGGTGTATTATCTAAGTTTATATGAGCCTCTATTCGATGAAAATGAAGATTGTTAAAAGCAAATTTCACTCCTTCGTTGACAGATTCTTTGCCATAGCCGTTTTTCCAGTATTGATTATGGATTCTGTATTCTAAAAATCCCCATTGGAATTCACGTCTCATAAGCGTCCAAAATCCAACCATACCGATGTGTTTGGAATCTGACTTGCGAAAAACGCTTAAAATATATCCTTCATCCTGCGTAGCCAGCTGTTCGTGTCTCTTCACTGCCTCATTAAACTTTTCTTGTGTCCATCCGTTCAAGTCCATTTTGGGACTGTCATGTTTATGCTGTTGAGGAAGGGTATGACGAAAGCCTTCTAGCCAGCTTTCATAATCCCGGTTCTCCAGCGGCCTTAATATTAATCTTTCCGTTTCTGAATAAAGATTTTGTTTTTCTGTTTCCAATGCGACATCTCCTTAGCATGATTTTTTCCAAAAAATATCTCCACTCTACTTTTTTGATTTAATTTATTTGCCATAAGACATCACACCTTTCAACTAGATTATGTATTTATCATATCATTTTTTGTTACAGAGTGAGAGAGTATATTACGACATACGCAAAATGAGCTTTGTCCTAAACACTGTCTAACGTGTATCCTAATGTAATAACGCTTTCTTAAGGAAAATAGAACTTATTTCTCTACATGAATATCAAAGTCGATTAAATTATCCATTACTTCTTCATATTCATCTTTATCAAAATTTGAATCGTCAGGTATAGAGAGGTTAATGTGGATGTTTTTGTCAATATTTACATCATATCCAACGTTCTCACTCATGCCGTTTTCTTTTAAATAGTTTTCAACAATCTCCATAATATCACCTTCCAGCACTTCCAATCTTGCTTCTTCTGTTGATGTCTGTTCAATTTCGATTGTGTATTTATCTGCTAAGTCATATTGTTTCAGTTTATCTAATACGTCTGAATGAAATTCATCTATATTGACCGTATCGGGATTGATATCAAAAAATAAAACGGGCTTCTCTCCGTCATCATGCCCGCTTGATGCAGCATGTATATCGTAATTTTCAAATGTATAATCCAGTATTTCTTCCGCTACAATTTCATCTTCCTCTCTTTCTTCTAAAGAAAAGTTGTTAGAAAACATAGTAATGATTAAGATAAAAAGAAGAATTCCTGAAAATATAATTAATTTTTTCTTTTTCATATGAAGGTTCCTCTCGTATATTTTTTCTTCATATAAATAATAGCAGAGGAAAAATAGAGTGTCTAAGCCATATTTTCTGATAATATAATATTAGTAGTATGAGAGGGAGGTAAGGTTATGTTAAATGATTCATGGTTTACCGTTCGAAAAATAGATGAAAAAACATATGCCATTAGTGAGCTTGGTCATTGGGAAAAAGTGCATTCATTTTTGCTTATTGGAGACACAAAAGCAGCATTAATTGATACTGGCTTGGGTATTGATAATATGAAGCGAATCACAGATCAGCTGACGCCTCTGCCCATTGATGTTATCACGACGCATGTACATTCCGATCATATTGGAAGTCATGGAGAATATGACCGGATATTTGTTCATGAAGCGGATAGAGATTGGCTTGTTCATGGCATTGTAGGGTTGTCATTAGAACAAATAAGACAAAATACAGCAAGGGATATTACGATTCCTGTGCCGGAAAGCTTTGACCCGAATACATATAAACCCTTCCAGGGTGAGCCAACTGGAATTTTAAAAGACGGTGATAGGGTGGAGCTGGGGAATAGAACATTAATTATCTACCATACTCCCGGCCATTCTCCAGGTCATATTGTGATTTTTGATGAAGAGACCGGATATTTATTTACAGGGGACTTGCTATATGATGAAACTCCAATCTATGCTTTTTTTCCGACAACCAATCCGGCAGACTTAGTAAATTCGTTAGAGAGGCTCACGCAAATAAATCATGTCTCCATGATTTATGGAGCGCATAATACATTGGGACTTCTTCCTGAAATTTTAGATGAAGTTAAAAATGCAGTGGAGTATTTACGGAAGCATGATTTTGTACGATTTGGCACGGGAGTTCATATTTTTCAAGGGTTTCGTGTGCAGTTTTAACTTCGAATATCATTAAGAGGAAAGGGAAATTCAATAGCTGAATCGAGGAGTGAAAAAATGAATGTAACTGAATTTCAACAATGGGTAAATAATTATTACGAACATAGAGGCTGGTCGGAATTAGATATTTTCATCCGGATCGGTTTTTTAGCAGAGGAAACAGGAGAAGTAGCAAGAGCCATAAGAGCACTGGAGATTGGCAGGGATAGACCGGATGAGGCAACGGAATCAATTGCCGAAAATAGAAATGCATTAGCAGAGGAATTAGGAGATGTACTGGGGAATGTAATCGTCATCGCTAATAAATATAACATCTCCTTGGAGGAAGTATTCCAGTCTCATAAAGAGAAGCTCTTAGAGCGTTATTCTGCGGACGAATAATATCGTATTTTATAAATAAGGAGCTGTCAACATGCAATCAGCGTTTACGGGAAACAAGGAAGATAACAAAACAATCCTAAAGGAATATGTAGAAATCAATGGTGCAGAGCAAGGAATCATTGTAGAATCTTTAAATCAAAATAAACCATTACTTTTATTCTTGCACGGCGGGCCTGGATTTCCGGCTTATCCCATCAATAAAGCACATGGGGTAAGCCTGGAGCAATATTTTGATGTGTGTTATTGGGACCAGAGAGGAACTGGAATGTCGTATGATGCGGAGACAGCTAAAAAAGGGGTTACGGTGGAGCAGTTAATTGAAGATACAATTGAGGTAACAAATCATCTAAGAAATAAATACGCACGGGATAAAGTGTTTCTTCTTGGGCACTCCTGGGGCAGCTACCTGGGCAGTCTGGCGGCGCAAAAACGTCCGGATCTTTTCTATGCGTACATTGGAGTGGGGCAGATAGGTTCTCAACTGGAATCAGAAAAAGAAGCCTATCAATATATTTTAAAAACAGCAAGGGACAGAAAGGATAAACGTGCTGTCAAGCAAATTGAAAATGTGACTTTTAATGAAAACTTTTATAAAAATCGATCTTATGGCGCCATCAGGACTAAATTTACCGAGAAGTATGGCGGGGGCTTTAAACGGGAGGGTTACTCCAATCTGGAAAGATTGAAGCACGTTTTTTCGTGTGCAAATTATACATTTAATGAACGAATCAATAGTTTTAAAGGGGCTGTTTTAGGCTGGCAGTCCCTGGGACATGTAATGGCCGCTGCAGATTTAGCAGAGCTTGTGCCTGAGCTTCCGCTTCCTGTCTTTATTCTTCAAGGTCAGCATGATTATCAAACAACCTACACACAAGCGAAACGTTTCTATGATTCCATCGAAGCATCGTTCAAGAAAATGTATACCTTTGAAAATTCCGCACACACTCCTTTTATTGAAGAACAAGCGCTATTTTATCAAATTATTGAAAATGATATTTTGCCAGTGGTTAAGGAAGAGATCGATTTTATTTAAATGGTGTATTCAAATAAAAATAATAAAAAGCAGGTGGCAGTATGAAATTTAATGATTTTTCGGCAGTGCAAGTAAGGATAGCCAGACCGACAGATAATTTTGATGAAATAATCAGCTTTTACGAAACGGGTGTAGGCTTAACAAAAATAGAATTATTTGAAGGAGGCAGAGGGATTAAGGGAGTTATCTTTGGATTGCCTTATACGGACTATCATTTAGAATTTACATCTCATCAAGACGGAAGCCCATGCCCTGCACCTACGAAAGATAATCTGCTGGTTTTTTATATAGAAAATAAGGATGAAATCATGCATGTCGTAAATCGTTTGGCCCAAATGGGATATAACGAAGTAGAGCCAGAGAATCCCTATTGGAAAGGCAAAGGAGTTACCATCGAAGATCCAGATGGCTGGAGAGTCGTTTTTATGAACCGCGCTTATGATTAAAATGAGATGTGTTATTTCTTAGAAAATTAGTAAGCTATCCTTCATGATGATGTTAAAATGTAGTAAAAGAGGAGGTAATTATCATGACAGAAAAGAACGGGAAGGAATTTCTTTTAGCAGAGAGCGAACAGAATTTTAAAGCGTTATTTGAAATCATTGAATCTATACCGCCTAGAAAAAGAAGTATGACAATAGAGACAGAAGAAAGAGATAAAAATTTTCGGGATGTATTGATGCATTTATATGAATGGCATGCCATGCTTGAAAGATGGTACAGAGAAGGGATGGATGGAGATACGCCGTTTATGCCGTCACCAGGTTATATGTGGAGAACAATCAAGCCGCTTAATATGCAAATTCGGGAAAACTATCAGAATGTAACGATGAATCAGGCCATAAAAAAAATGAAGTTAAGTCATCATCGGGTAATGAAGTTGATCCAATCCCATACTAATGAAGAAATTATGACGAAGAAATATTATAAATGGACAAAGACCAGTAATTTATATGGATATTTTGCTGCGAATACTTTTAAACATTACATATGGGCCATCTCAAAATGTGAAGCTATTGCGAAGTCGATTAAAGAAAATGAAGTAAAATGACTGTTTCGTATATCTAAGAATAAATCATAGATTAATCAAAACCATTCATGTATCTCATCAATAGAGCATGCAATGGTTTTTTAATGAAATTAAAAAGTGTAAACTAAAAAAGCTTTTCATCAGCTTATCCATATTAACCAAAGCAAAATCCTTTGATGTAAAGAGGGCTTAACTGAATAAAAATGTTACAAAATAAGCGGAATGATTTGTTGTTCTCTTTCAAATATGATATTATGTTCTATTGTTGATTAAAAAGTAAATATTTTGTAAGGAAGTTGGTATAAAATGGAAAGCGAAAATACATTTGAAATTAAAAAATATATTCCGCTTTTCGCGGTATTATTATCCGGTGCTTTTGTCACCATATTGAACCAGACACTGCTAGGGACTGCGCTTCCACCTATCATGAAAGATTTGAATTTGAGTGAGAGTACAGCGCAATGGCTACAGTCGGTTTTTATGCTCGTAAATGGGATAATGATTCCAGTTACGGCTTTTTTAATTGATAAATTCACAACACGTAAATTATTTATGACTGCAATGGGATTGTTCACTATCGGCACGTTTATTGCAGCAATTTCACCAAACTTTTCATTGTTATTGGTTGGGCGGATTTTGCAGGCTTCAGGGGCCGGCATTATGATGCCGCTGATGCAGACGATATTATTCCTGACCTTTCCTGTTCATAGAAGAGGTACAGCAATGGGACTGTTTGGACTAGTTATTGCATTCGCACCGGCGATTGGCCCGAGTCTCTCAGGCTGGCTCGTGGATCAGTTCCCATGGCGCAGTGTATTCTATGTTGTACTGCCGATTGCTATTTTAGATATGATAGCGGCTTACTTCTTATTGAAAAACGTAACAGAGCTGAAGAAACCGAAATTGGATATTTTATCGGTCATCCTTTCTACAGTTGGCTTCGGTGCAATTCTATACGGTTTCAGTGTCGCCGGCGACGCAGGGTGGCTCAGTCTTCAGGTCATTCTTACGATTGTTATCGGCAGCATTTCTCTCTATTGGTTTATTACCAGACAGTTGAACTTGAAAGAACCGCTTCTTGAATTCCGGGTATTCAAACACAGCACATTCACGTTAGCAACGGCGCTTGGAATGCTGGTCTTCGCTGCGATGATTGGGACAAATGTTATTTTGCCGTTATACATGCAGAATATGGTTGGCTTCTCGGCGCTTGAATCTGGGCTTGTCTTGTTGCCCGGTGCGATTATAATGGGATTCTCCAACCCGATTACCGGTTATCTTTTTGATAGATTCGGAGGAAAATGGCTTGCTCGGGGCGGCTTGTTACTGCTAGCCTTGACAACTTTTGCATTCACGAATTTATCTGCGGATACAAGCTTCAACTATCTGGCAACCATGAATGCCATTCGCATGATTTCGATTGCCATGGTAATGATGCCTATGACAACCATGGCATTGAACCAGCTGCCTAACGAATTGATTCCGCACGGGACAGCAATGAATAATACATTCCGCCAAGTAGCTGGCTCGGTTGGTACAGCAGTGCTTGTAACAATCATGTCCACTGCAGCTATACCAGGTGAGGATATCAATGGTATTATTCATGGTGTGAATGTTTCCTTTATCGTAGCAGCAATTATTGCTATCGTTGGATTTATTCTTTCTTTTAAATTAAAAGAAGAGATAAAACCGGGAAATCGTGTCAGCTAAGGTTCTAATATCAAGCTAAATAAAGTACCAGGCATTGTAACAATTGATTATTGTTAGATGTCTGGTACTTTTTTTGATGGGGTATTGAAGAGAGTATTTACATTTATAGTTTCCTTCATAGAATTCTAAGAAAGTTGATCGGACTTGGTATATGGTATAATGGTGATTAGCATCATTTGGGAGGAATAAAATATAATTGAAGAAATTTAAAGATCAGAGAACTCGTTATTTTTTACACTTTAAGAAAGCATAAAGAATTCAAGGAATAAAGTATAAGTGCAACGGTTTTGATGGGGCGAGTAATCGCAGTCCCAACTAAGGCATTCACGAAAGGCTTGCACTCCAGAGTATAAGGGATTCTAAGAAAGTAAAATACGTTTTCAAGATTCCCTTTAGGAAAAGCTAGTCTGCTGCATGCAAAATTTGTGAATATTCATCCTTTTTCTGATGGAAATGGAATAACCTCTAGATTACTTATGAATTTTGAATTGATGAAGTCTGGATTTCCTCCAATTACAATTGAAAAGGACGATAGATTCAAGTATTACGAGGCTTTAGATATTTCTGGAACAGAAGGGGATTATGAACCCTTTCTGTTGTTTATAGCCGAACGTGAGGTGAAAACGTTAGAGAATTATTTAGCTTTTTTAAAAGATTTATAAATAGAACCTTCATTTAGTAGAAGTTTATCGACACACAGGATGTGATAGGATGGAATTAAATCAAAAAGAAGATGAATTTGCTACGAAAACTACAGCTCAAAATTTGGGGGAGCGAATGGCTCTAAACTAACTGAGCGATAAAAAAGTTGTTACTGTCGTTTCAGAAACATGAAAATTTAGGGAAATCTTCAGTTGATATTGTAGTACAGTGAGTTAAAAGAATATATATTCATTAGGATGTAATAGTCCCTTATAATATAGGTATAGACAAGGAGGATTCAATGAATTTTGAATAATAAAAAAACAGATTTTTCTACCCTTGTTGCCAATCTGCTTACTGTTGGTCTAGTAATGGGTAGTATCGCAGTTATTGTAGCCATTCCTATTTTAATAATATATGGTTTATCTAATATTTTAGCAGGCTGGAATCTTATCGAAATACATTTTTTTGATAGTATTTTTATTAATTTTCTTTACTTCGGAGGATTGCTTTTTCTGTCTTACATGGTGGGGATGCTGTTTGATTTGTTATATATGCTAATCCTTAAAGCAGCGAAAATGAAACAGACAAAGAAAGTAATGCTTTGGAGTTATGTCGTTCAATGGTTGCTTAGTGTTAGTTTTTATAAAATATGTATTGAGCCCCTATTTACGAGAGTTAGTATATCATGGAAAGGAGCAGCTATTTTATTTTTCTGCTTGTATTTGGCTGCTTTTGTAATCAGTGAAGATTATAAAATTTTTTCCGATAAAAAAAGGTAACGCAATCTTGATTTAAAATCAATTGCAGCAAGGTTCCTATATTTTGGGATTCTCCTTGACGAATTCATTGCTTCCATGTAAAGTAAACTGTAATTATTCGTATAATTCCATATATTCTTATCGAGAAAGGTGGAGGGACTGGCCCGCTGAAGCCTTAGCAGCAGACGTTGATTTGTACTGTGCTAATTCCAGAAGCATTTTTGCTTGAAGATAAGAAGAGACTTTATCATATCGAACCTCTTCTATTTTCGGAAGGGGTTTTTTTAATGGAATATAGAATGAATATAGCAGATAAAGAGAAAGGGGTATTCGATGGCAATATCAGCAGAGACAAAAAATACACGTGCTCCATTCAGAGCAGATCATGTAGGAAGTTTTCTACGACCTAAGCGTTTAAAAGAGGCGCGTGCACAACAGGCAAAAGGAGAAATCAGTGCAGAACAATTGCGTCAATTGGAAGATGAGGAAATTATCAAACTGGTAGAACAGCAGAAAGAAGCAGGACTTCAATCTGTGACAGATGGGGAGTTTCGCCGTGCCTGGTGGCATTATGATTTTCTGGAAGGCTTAGATGGCGTGGAAGGCTATACCGCGGAGCAAGGTTTACAGTTCACTGGTGTGGAAACGAAAAAAAGAGGCATCAAGGTAACCGGTAAAATTGGTTTTAGTAATCATTATATGATCGAGCATTATAAATTCCTGCATGGTATTGCCGGAGATGCGGTTGCAAAATTTGCGATTCCGAGCCCGAACATGCTCTTTTTCAGAGCAGATTTTGAAGAAGGAATTTATAAAAATGATGAAGCCATTATTGATGACCTGGTTGCTGCTTATCAAGGGGTGATTCAGGCATTATACGATGAAGGCTGCCGCTACCTGCAGCTGGATGATACGTCCTGGGCAGCCTTTTTCTCAGAGAAGGGCAGAAATTCGTTGATTGAAAAAGGAAGAAATCCAGAGAAAACAGCTGAATTATGTGCGAGAGCAATCAATGAATCGATTGCGAACAGACCAGATGATATGCTGGTAACAATGCATATTTGCCGGGGGAATTTCCAATCTACCTATATGTCAAGCGGCGGTTACGAAGCGGTGTCAGAAACGATTTTTGGCGGTTTACAGGTGGATGGTCTTTTCCTGGAGTTTGATGATGACCGCTCGGGCGGATTTGAACCCTTGCGTCATGTAAACCGTGATGATTTATTTATCGTACTGGGTCTTATCACGTCTAAGTTCAGCGAGCTGGAAGATCCGGAGGCTGTTAAAGCAAGAATTACTGAAGCGGCGGGCTATGTACCGTTGAATCAGCTTTGCCTGAGTCCTCAATGCGGGTTTGCTTCCACAGAAGAAGGAAACTTATTGAGTGAGGAACAGCAATGGGAAAAAATCCGGCATGTTGTGCGAATTGCTGAAGATGTCTGGAAATAAGAGCGATGAGCAAAGGAGATTTGGAGAGGTGGGCTTTCCGAATCTCCTTTTTGTCGAACTTTTTGAACACGCACTATGAATCATTTAGAGAAGGCTGTTTTGAATGTAGATACTTTTGAGCTAATAAACCAGTATTGAAAACGGAAGCTAAGGTGATGAACAAAAATAAATTTGCCATTATGTCACTGATTCGATAAGTAAAATTAAAAAGTAAGTAAGTGTTTATGATGAATAATAATGAAACAACTAACGAAAGGAGGAATTGATTTTTAAACGATTTGAACAAAAAAACGCTCCTCTATTTGTCAACCTAATTTAAATCAAGGTTAACATACAGACGCGAAAAATTAAATATAAATTCTAAAAAAATTCAAACAAAGAAAGAAATAATTATAATTTTTTGATATATTAGTAATAACAATAAGAATATTCAGCTGTTTTATCATGGGAAATAAAAGAATTTATACGAATGATAGTACATCGTTTCAAATAAAAGGGAGAATGTAGAATGGAAATTCGCAGTTTGCAAAGTTTGGATTACGATATCCTGATTCCGCAGATAAACGACTGGTGGGGCGGGCGTGATATGGCAGGAATGCTGCCTAAATTATTTTTTCAACATTTTAAGAATACCAGTTTGATAGCAGAAGAAGATGACGAGATAACAGGGTTTTTAATTGGATTTTTATCACAGGATCAGTCAGATGAAGCATATATCCATTTTGTAGGTGTACACCCGGATTACAGGAAGAAAGACATTGGAAAAACACTTTATGAGAAATTTTTCGCTAAAGTTAAAATGGCTGATCGGAAAATCATCCGCTCCATCACTTCCCCCGTAAATAAAACATCGATTGCGTTTCATCAAAAAATGGGCTTTGTGATCGAGCGAGGAGATAAAACAGTAGATGGTGTAGCAGTAAAAGCAAATTATGATGGGTTTGGCATTGATCGCGTTCTGTTTAAGAAAGAGCTGAAATAAGGGAGGAAATGAGATGAAAGCGGTTGTGATGAATGAATTTGGCGGATCAGATGTGCTGCAATTCAAAGAAATACCAAAGCCAGAACCTCAACCCGATGAAATTTTAATTAAAGTGATTTATACCAGCGTGAATTATGCTGATATTAAGAACAGAAATGGCAGTAAAGCAAAGGCAAATTTCCCGATGATTTTAGGTTTAGATGCTGCTGGAGCAGTCGAGAAGGTTGGAGCATCTATAGAAAGCGTCAAGCCTGGTGACCGTGTTATATGCTTTCCAAAAGGGGGCGCCTATGCGGAATATGTCCTGGCCTCGGAGTTACTTACTTTTAAAATTCCGGATGAATTAGATTTTAAAATGGCTGCAGCTTGCCCGACTGTTGGCTTTTTATCTTATAAATTAACATATGATTTAGCACAAATTAGTAAGGCAGATACGGTTTTAGTTCACTCGTCGGCTGGCGGTGTCGGTTCAACGATTATTCAGATGGCCAAATTGCTCGGAGCTAAACGAATTATTGGTACGGTCAGCAGCCTTGAAAAAAGCAGCGTGCCGCTTGAATTAGGAGCGGATGATGTTTATACATATACGGATTTTGATGAAAAAATAAAAGAAACAACAGATGGTAAAGGTGTAGACGTTATTTTTGATTCGCAGGCTGGAGAGATAACCGAAAGAAGTATGAAGGTTTTATCTCATTTTGGCAGGCTGGTTCATTTTGGGAATTCATCAGGCGGCATTGGCAATTTTAATACAAAGGAGGTGCACGCGAGCTGCCGGTCTGTACTGGGATTCAGCTTAGGTACCACTAGAAAAGAAAGGCCGGAGACATTGGAAACCGTATCTCAAAATGTCCTTGAATTAATAGTGAACGGAAAAATAGAAATAAAAATCGGTGCGGAATATCCTCTTGAAAAAATAGCGGAAGCACATGATTTTATCAGCAGCAGGAAGAGTACCGGGAAAATATTGATTCATGTTTCTGATTGATGGGAATGCGATGAGGAGTAAGAGAAGGAATGAATGTCTTAGCTGAAAGAATGTAAAATTAGAAGCTACTATTGACGTCTATTGGAGGAAGCAGGATGATACGAAAACTGACAAAAGAGGATCATGCAAAAGTAATGGAGTTAGTTGAGCCTAAGGCTGCAGAAAATTTGTTTATTATTGGAGATATTGAAGCGTTTGGCTATGATTCAGATATTCAAGATGTCTGGGGAGAATGGAAACAGGAAGATTTAATCGCTGTTCTCCTGCGCTATCGTGAGAATTTCATTATTTACAGTGAAAGTGAATATGATGTAAAAGGGTTTGCAGAGATGATTAACGACTATAAACAGCGGTGCAATGTGAGTGGTCTGAAACAGGCTGTCACTCCTTTGTTTAAACACATGGATAAAGTCATTCGTGTACATAGAGAAATGTATTATGCAGCTTGTGAAGAATTAAGCTATACAACGAATTTAGAACAAGCAGAGCAGGTAGAATATTTGCAGCCTGTTGATTATGAAGAGAACATCAAAATGCTGGAGTCTATTCCGGAATTTGCAGCAAGTAATGTAACTGTTGAATCGAGGGAGCATGCAGAGAAAAATAAGACAGGACGCACCTATTTTATTCGTGATGAAGAAGGGACGATGGTTGCATCTGCATCGACAACCGCTGAAAATTCCCATTCTGCTATGATAGTTGCTGTTTGTACGCGCCCAGGGTATGAGCGTCAAGGCTACGCAACGAAGTGTATGGAGAAATTATGCACTGCATTATTAGCAGAGGGGAAGTCACTTTGTCTTTTTTATGATAACCCTGCGGCTGGAAGCATTTATAAACGAATGGGTTTTAAAGATATTGGGATGTGGACGATGATTCGTTATGAAGCGGAATAGGCTTTGGGTTTAATCAGAATAGGGGGCGGTTCAATTGAAGATTATTTCGTTTGAGCAAGAATCCGGCGTATCGATGGATACAGAAACAACGAAATTTACTGCGCATCGTCTTTTATTTGATGCCAATGATATAAGAATGAGTTATATGTATTTAGGAATAGAGGATAATATTCCTTTCCACGAAGCGCAGGCGGATCAGCTTTTTATGATTATATCTGGAGAAGGCTGGGTCTGCGGCGAGGAGGAGAACAAAATCCCTCTGACTGCCGGTAAAGCAGCATTTTGGAAAAAAGGAGCGCTTCATGCTGCGGGAACTGATTCTCAGATGACTGTTTTATGTGTGGAGGGGAAGCATTTAAACATAGAAAACATGCCTATATTAAAGAATGCTGTAACAGGTTATTAATTGATTATTTTTTCTATATAAAGGAGTGTGCATTTTAGATTTCCTATGCACTCCTTTATTTGTTTTGGTGAAGATTTAGACAGGTGCACTTTTCAAACGACGAAAGAGTGATTATTATAATAAAGTAATAGCAATTATACAAAAGTGAGTGGTAAACGTGAATGAAGAGAAACGAATTTTAATTATTGAAGATGACCAGGAAATCAGCAAATTGCTGCATGTTATTTTAACAAAAATGGGGATGACGCCAGTTTCTGCTTATTCAGGGACAGAAGGTCTGCTGCAGCTGAAAAGCAATCCATTCGATTTGATTTTATTAGATTTGATGCTGCCGGGGATGAGCGGCGAAGAATTTATTACCCAGGTCAGAGAGGAAAGTGCAATCCCCATTATTGTAATTTCCGCAAAGATTGGGGTAGAGGATAAAGTTCAAGTCTTGAAAATGGGAGCATATGATTATATAACTAAGCCATTCCATCAGAAAGAGGTAGAAGCCCGCGTGGAGGTTCAGCTGCGAAAATCGATTGGCCAGCCCTCACAAAAAGACGAAAAGGTATGGCGTGGTCTGACTATCTTTCCTGAAAAGCTGTCTGTCACGTTAGAGAACAAATCATTGCAGGTAACCAATGCGGAGTTTGACATTTTATCCTTATTTATTAATCATCCGGAGCATGCTTTTTCTAAAAGAGAGATTTACGAAAAAATTTGGAAAGGCACGTATGTCGGGGATGATAATACCATTAGTGTCCATATCTCCAATCTGAGCAGAAAAATGGCTGAAGTCACACCTGAAGAGTATATCAGAACCATTTGGGGTGTCGGGTTCATGCTGGTTTGATTCTGTTCTGTCTTTCTTTATGAATTCTTTATGATTTGCTTAGAGGATTTTAATGGCTCTTGCGCTAAAATAAATAGCAAGAACATTTAGTGAAGGGGCAGAGAAAATGAGTGCTGTTATTCAGACGTATACATTAACTAAGAAATTTAAGCAGGAAGAAGCCATTAAACCGCTTGATTTTTCTGTAGGAAAAGGAGAGATTTGTGCCTTAATTGGTAAAAATGGTGCTGGTAAATCGACTATTTTTAAAATGCTTGCAGGGCAGTTAACGCCGACAACTGGAGAAATTTACTTGTTTGGTAAGTCAGGCAAAGAAATGATGCAGGCGAAAAAAAGAATGGGATTTATGATAGAGACGCCGGTCTTTTTCCCGGATTTTACAGCAATTCAAAACCTGGAGTATTTTCGGATTCAAAGGGGAGTTGCGGAAAAGAAGCGGATATATGACGTATTGGAAATTGTCGGCCTGGCCAATCAAAAGAAGAAAAAATTTAGAGAATACTCTATGGGGATGAAGCAGCGGCTGGGAATCGCGCTTTCTCTTTTAAGCAGCCCGGATTGTTTAGTGCTTGATGAACCAATTAATGGTTTAGATGCGGAGGGTATTACGGAAATTCGCAGGTTATTGATCCGGTTAAATCAAGAAAAGCAAATAACCATCTTGATTTCCAGCCATATTTTAACGGAATTGCAGCTGTTGGCAACGCGGTTTGTATTTATCAAAAACGGGGTGATTGTCGAGGATGTAAGCAAGCAGCTTTTGGATGAAAAAAGCAGGAAACAAATCCATTTAAAGGTGGATGACACAGCCAAGACAGCACAGCTATTAGAACGCACTTATGAGGATATCCAATATAAATCCCTTCCTGACCAAGTAATCACGATACAAAACCACATTGAGAAGGCTGGAGAAATAAACCGCCTTTTAATCAAAAATGATGTATTTGTGATGGAATTCCGGCTCGAAGCATTGAATTTAGAGGAATATTTCTTAGGTTTAGTGGAAGGGGATGGCGAGAAATGATTAACTATTTGAAAAGTGAAAACTACCGTATATTGCATAGGAAAAGCTTATATCTCACTACTGCTATCTTTTTTCTCCTAATTACAGGTGCTGCATTTTGTTTATATTTTTTTAGCAGTGTAGATGCAGATTTCCGCGTTACGGCACAAGCAGCTTTTTCTATTCGAATGTCATTGGTATGGGGACACAAATAATTATTATCTCTTATTTGTATAATAGCATATTGACTGGCAAGGATATTATGCTGACAAAACAGGCAATTTCTTTCGGTATCTCTCGAAGCGTCATCTTCTGGTCAAAATTGCTTGTGACGCTAGGTTATTTTTTGTTGGTTTGTGCAGCAGGCTTACTCCTGATGATAGGATTAGGGCAGAGCCTTTTTGCGGAGGACCAAGGAGTAGTCAGCAATTTCTTCATTGCAAGCTTTAATATGCTGCCGATTGTGCTCAGCGGTTTTATTTTGATACATGCATTAAAAATGCTGAAAATCGCTGATATATATAATATCATTATTGTCGCGGTTATCTATATTTTTTTCGATGATGTGTTGCGCCTTATTTTTCGTCAGGTGAATGGATTAAATGAGTTATATACATTTGCTCCAGGTGCGTTATTGACGGATAATTTAATGGACTTTATGAATCAATCAGTACAATTGGATTATCGTTATTGGGTGACCGGTGCTGTCATCAGCGTCATTGCTTTATGGATAGGAGCGGGCAGATTTACGAAACAGGATATGGATTAAGGAGGAGGGGTGACAGTGAGCAGCTGGTTGATTATCGTTATATTGAGTATATTATTAGTCGTTTGTATCAGCATGCTGCTGTTACTTTATTGGGATATCAGAAGGATAACCAGTCAGCTCAAAGACATTAATGAGAACTTTGGTACAAACGAATTAATCCGTACAAATACACACAGCAGAGGTTTGCTCCGGTTTATTACGTATATCAATCAGTTGATTCATCTATTTAAGCAGGATCAACAGCGTAAGCAAAGGAGAGAAGAAGCATTAAAGCAGGAAATCACTAATCTCTCGCATGATTTAAGAACGCCGTTAACATCGATTAAAGGATTTTCTGAATTGATGGCAGATCCCTCTTTGTCAGATGCAGAGAAAAAAGAATTTTTGGCTATTATTCAAAAGAAAATTAATCATTTAACGATGATGGTGAATCAATTTTATGAGCTTTCCCAAATAGAATCTTCGGACCAGAAATTCAGCATGCAGCAGGTATCGTTGAATCAGCTGGTAGTGGACACGATGCTGCTGTTCTACCATGATTTTGAGAAAAATAAGCTGCAGATAGAAATAGATGAGACGGCTGTTTCCCCGATTTTAGCAGATGAAAAAGCAGTGCATCGGATTATCAGTAATATAGTTCAAAATGCGTTACGATATGCGGAAAGTTATTTTATCATCAGGCTGGCAGAAGAAGATGAATGTGTCAGGCTGGAAGCAGAAAATGATATTACCGCATTGGATGATAAAACGGAACTCCATCGGATTTTTGACCGGTCGTATCGGATGGACAGCAGCAGAACTGGCGGTCAGCTAGGATTGGGTTTGCATATTGTCAGGCAATTGGTTATTAAATTAGGTGGCCAGATAGACGCTAATATCGATGGAAATAAGTTTCAAATCATTGTATTATTCAAAAAGTGGATATAATCTATGCGGAATAAATAATCGCAGTCTGTGAAGATTATACCAAATACTTTTTAGGAATAATTTACCATGATTTTATTGAAAAATATCTAAAATACCGCAGTATTTTGTGCTGTGGTATTTTAGTTGGGTATTTATTCCTCTTTTGATTTTGTTCCGTAGTCAATCAGTTGTCCTCCCTGTATAATATATGTATAACGTTTACATTTAAAAAGAAAGGAGACAGCGTTTTATTTTGAAAAATTATATTTTTGGAGCTGGACTCATTATTATTTTATTTTTAGCCGGGTGCTCCGAGCCTGAGGCTGCAGAGGTTTTGGAGGAAATGGAGCAGGTGGAACAGGATATGACCTCTTTAGACGTGGAGTTTGAAGAAAATATCGAAGGCGAAACGTTATCGGGGAATGGCGTGTTTGACTTTGAAAATGATATCGACTATTACAATCTGGGAAACTTTGCTTTGTATAGAGACAATAGTGACTTTTTGATGGAAACTGCTGAAGGGGAGGTCATGGAGAGCTTTGCAACAACAACCGCTGACCAGGAGGAACTCGAACATATCTTTAATAATCAATTAGGCAGGATGAAAATGCCATTTGCTTTTTTCGTATCCATAGACCCGGATATTCATAACAAATTTGATATGGAAGCAAGAGATGAAGATTATGTCCTTACATACAATGGGGATGAAACGGATATCGAAGAGTTAGGCAGAGGAATTGCGGAACAAACGCTCCGAATTACCGAAGGCTCTGAAAGAGTGGATTTTGAACCCTCCGATTTTGACATTGATAAATTTACACTTGAAATGATTATTGAAAAAGAGACCCATCATCTGCAGGAAATGGAACAGGAATTTACGTATACGTTTCATGATTTAACAAATGATCAGAATTACTTGTATACATATACTAATCATAATGATGCCGAACAAATCGATATTCCGGCGGTCACTGTGACAGCAGAGGATACAGAGCCCGCAGATGCGGAAACAACAGATTTAAGCGAGGAAGAGAGGGAGACTCTGGAAACAGAAGCATCGGATTATTTGGATGCACTTATTCAGGCGACGGTCTTCCAGGATGCGGAAGCCTCTATCGAGCGTTTGCCAGACACTTATTCGGAAGAAGAGAAAACAACAGAAGCTGAGACACAGCGGGATATGTTCAAGGATATATATATCCAAAACACGGAACGAAATATGCAAGGGACCAATGTGACAGAACAAGAAATTATCGAATTAGCGGATGCCGTGATGTATGCATTGTCTACTGCGGATTATGAGATTGTTGAAGCACAGGCAGAATCGGCTGATAGTATTATGGTCACGGTTTCCATAGAAGGAATCAGTGATACGTCCATTTATCAGGAAGTAGACCAGGAATTGCTTGAGCTTATTGAAGATGGTGACATTGCACGTGATGAAGTTGATTCTAAAACCATCGAGCTGTTGATCGAAAAATACAATGACATCGATGCACTCCTGCCTCCTGTAGAACTTACTGTTCATGTGATGCAAAATCCTGATGGCAGCTATGTAGTGATTGCACAAGATCAATATTTAGCAGGATTTTTTCAATAAAGGATAAATAATAAGGCGGCTGGAATAGATACTTTCCAGCCGCCTTATTATTTATCGATGTTATATTCTATCAGGGGTTCCCTGCAAGAATCTTCAATCGTCTCAATCAATAATATACATTTTTTCAATAATAGTTATAACCTCTTCATCCTCACCAGGCTCAATGGTGACCGTCTCTGTATTTTCAATCATCTCTCGCATATCTTCCTGTACTTCTTCTAAATCAACATCATCCGGACGAGGCATCCCTCCGTACCATCGATTTCCATATGGAATGTCATATACATTAATAGTACCGTCTCCATTCCCGCTATACGTAATCATGCCATCTGCAATACGGGAACCGGAGACCTGAATCACATCTTCCGGATAGCTCACATCATTTTCTTCATCGTTGGGGTCGAGCGGTGTACCGGCTGGAATATGTTCGACGTATAATTCATCGATATCTTGATTTGGCCCAAGCTGCAGCCAGACGCGGGCGTATTCAATTTCTTCGGAAGAATAGTCTGATAATGCCTGATCGTTCCCCGCTTCTTCGTCTTCCGAAGCATCTGTTTCCGTTTCTTCACTTGGTTGATTATCAGTGTTATTTTCGGAGGAATCTTCCGATGAGTTATCTGTTTCTGAAGGGTTATCTGATTCCTCCCTATCCGGTAAGTCTTCATCGTCTGCCACACCCGGTTCTTCAGCAGTTTCATCTGTGACAGAATCAGGGTTCTCTTCATCATTTGTATTGTCTGAACAGGCAATAAGCAAAAAAATGAGAGACAACAGAAGAAGACTGGAGCAGGAGAATTTTATATGTTTTTTCATTTTTAGACTTTCCTTCCTTTTGTGTGATTTCAATTCAATAAATAGGTAAGTATGTTAAATTAATCATAAAGTATTCTAGCCGGGTTGTAAAACTTCGATAGTCAAAGTAAATGGATATATTGAATTGTAAAAACTATTGGGAATGATTTTCGACAGGGGCGTGAAAAGAAATACTTGCGATAGAAGGGGATGCGCAGGATTTTAACCAGATATGAGTTTTGTTTTGAAGAAAAATACAGCGGCAGCAGAAGCAATAAAAAATAGAATCAAGCTGTGAAGGAATTTTTAAAGAAGATGTTTTCAGGAAGGGAAATGATGAAGATATAAAGCGGACAGGGCTTCTTTGACCCTCGTCTGTTTTCAGTATAAAGGATAGCAACAAACATTTCCATATAAATATGAAAAAAGGGAAGCGGTTTTACAACTAGGCAACAAAAAAACTGAGTCAACTGGTCACTCAGCTTTTTTGTAAAGATGCTACCTTTTCCGTTTGTTTTTCTTATTGTCTAAGTTCAGAAACTCACTATTTTCACTCGCAAATTCCGTATCATTGCCTGTTTTATTATGTTTATTGCGATTATTTTGCTTTCCTTTATCCTTATTGCGATTTTTATTTTGTTCAGACATGGCGCACCTCCTGTAAGTAAATATAGTGATTATAATCACCAATGAAGCTAGTTTAACCATATAGCGATAAATTATAAGCGAGCAATAATGAGGAGCTGCGATTTTAGGTATCTATTAGAAAAAAAGTGAAATCTATGGCATAATAAGGTATCGAACGAATGTTTCTAATATGAAAAAATGATAGCGAAAAACCAGCTGATATGGCTTTAAAGGAAAGGCGATGAATTCGAAATGGGAGTCCGATTAATCTTAGCAGAGAAGCCATCTGTCGCAAAAAATATTGCAGATGCATTAAATATAAAAACGAAAAAAGACGGCTATTTTGAAGGGGAGCGCTATGTGATTACCTGGGCATTTGGCCATCTTGTCGAGCTGTATGATGCAAAAGACTATGATGGGAAAATGCGGAGCTGGAAAATGGATAATTTTCCTTTTATCCCTTCTGAATTTAAATATAAAGTGAAAAGCAATCCAAGAAATCGGGCGCAAACTGATGGCGGAGCTGCAAAGCAGTTAAAAACGATTCACTCTTTAATGAAGCGGAATGATGTGGAGGAAATTATTTCAGCGTGTGATTATGACCGGGAAGGCCAGTTAATTGCAGATAGTATCATCTACCGGGGCGGGGTGAAGCCAAAGGCAGTGGTATATCGCCTGCTTTTAAATGAATGGACGCAAAACGAAGTACTGCAGGGCCTGGAAAATCTCCAAACAAACGATAGGATGAAGCCGTTGCGCGATGCGGGAATCAGCAGGCAATGGGCAGATTGGGTTATCGGTATTAACCTGACATCCGTGGCAACGTTAAAATATCAGCAGGGTAAAAGCAAAGCGTTAAATATAGGCCGGGTGCTGCTTCCAACTTTAAAAATAATCTATGACCGTGATCAAGAGATTGAAAATTTTAAGCCGGAGGATTATTTTAAACTGACTGCAACCTTTCAAACGGCGGCTAACCACGAATACGAAGGGACTTATGTCGAAAACAAAGAGGATAAATTTAAGAAAAAAGAATTATTGGAGCCAATTAACGAAGCGATTCAAAACAAACAAGCCATGATTACTGATAAACAGGTGGAAAAGAAAAAGGAATTCCCGCCGTTTCTATTCAATTTATCCAATTTGCAAGGGTTTATAACGAATAAATTCAAGGGATGGACATCTGATAAGGTATTAAAGGTCGCTCAGTCACTTTATGAGAAAAAGCTGATTACCTATCCGCGAACTGCGAGTACTGCCTTAGAAGAAAGCCTGGTTGGAAAAACAGTCCATGTCTTAAAAGTACATTCCGAAGGGCTTCCTTATAAGGATGAAATGAAGTTTATGAAAACAAAGCGTGTCTTTAATAACGCAAAAGTGGAAAGTCACAGCGCGATCATTCCCACTTATATGAAGCCTAAACGGCTCTCGGCAGATGAAGGAATTGTCTACACAGCCATTAAAAACCGCTTTATTATGCAATTTATGCCGATAGCAGAATATGAAGAGACAAAGCTGACTACAAAAATTCTGGATGTGGATTTATCTGGTGTTTTCCATTCAAAAGGGAAAGTACAGTTAGTGGAAGGATGGAAAAAGGTAGAGAATATCCAATCTAAGGATACTCTGCTGCCGTCAGTGGATAAGCAGGAGCGTGTCCAGGTGAGCGATTCTGAAGTCACTTCCCATGTCACAAAGCCGCCAAAGCACCATACTGAAAGAACCTTGCTGCGTGTGATGGAAACATGCGGGAAAAGCTACCAGGAGGATGAAAGCGAGGAGCTGATGGGCAGTATTTTGACCGGTTTTAGTATTGGCACTGCTGCAACAAGAGCCGAAACCATTAAAAAGTTGAAGGATATAGGCTATATTACAACGGAAAGTAAGCATTTGCTTTGTACAGAGCTTGGTAAACGGCTGGTTACCACTTTTCCTGTAAAAGATTTATTTGATTTAGAATTCACCGGACGTCTTGAAAAAGCCTTATCAGATATTCAAAAAGGAAAAGCGGACAAGCAGGAATTTCTCCGGCTCGTTTTTCATTTTACATCAGAATCCGTTGAAACAATCAAGCATGGAGAGGACGTTATTATCAATAAGGTAACGCAGACACGGGCAACCAATGAAGTAGTGGGAACCTGTCCGCAGTGCGGCGGCAAAGTAATAGATGGCTATAAAGCCTTTAACTGCAGCAACCGGAAGCAGGGCTGTACATTTGCCATTTGGAAAAATGATAAATATTTAGCTTCGATGCGGAAGAAGCCGACGAAAACCATGGTGAAAAAGCTGTTGAAGGATAAGAAAGTCTTTGTGAAAGGTCTGACAAGTAAAAAAGGAAAGAAATTCAATGCTTATTTAAGCTATGAAAAGAATAAAGAAAACGACTACTACAGCTGGAAAATGGAGTTTTCAAAGTAGGTTCTTCGAAGTTTTCAAGCTTTTAAAGTGAAAGTAGTGTATACTAAATAGTAGAGGTAGCATTATTTAATAAACGGAGATTTTAAGAATGATATTTACCATGCTAAATTTTCCTCTAGACAGGATGACAAACATGAAAAAAGTTATCGTAAGTACAAAGGAAAATCTGGATTATGGTACTTTAATATGGATTTACGCAAACAACCGTAAAGTTTATCGCAGCAGCAAAAGCATTGATTCCGATATGCCGTTCCATCATTACGATTCACATTATATGGGAATGATGGAAGAGTTGTACAGGGATCAGGAAAAACATCCCCTTTTATTTAAACAGATGATTGAGGAATCGAACCGGATTTTTGGCGTTTGCCTGAATAAACGCCGTAATGAAGATGGTTCCAGAGATATGAAGGTTCTTTTCTTTTCAGATTGGGACAGCGTCCAGGACTTTGCTGAAGATACTTATCCAAAGCTTGTAAAAGCAGAAGTAAAGCGAAGGAAAGAAGCCAAACAAAAATGGCTGGAGAGAGGGAAGCTCTTCTCCGAAAAGAAAAAAATGTCACAATAGATGTTACTGCAATGCAGTCTGGCTGCTCCATGAGGTATTTTACTTTATGGGCAGCTTTTTTATGTGGAGATAGTTGTTAAGAAAGTATAGCACGTTTCATTTTTTATAATAAAGAAGATTAATAGCGCGATATATAATTAAACAGTATACTGAAAAGTAGAAGTATTATTTTAATTTACTTGATCTTAATGATTCATTGGATTGCTTAAACAAATAAGGGCAGGAGGGATTTGTTTGGAAAGGAAATACAATGATTTAATTGGAGATATGATTAAAGAGAACGATTATAGCTATGAAAAGAATTTGCCGGGAAAGGGAAAACCGCTAACAAAGGATTATATGGAAAAGGATACGTTCCAGCATTTTCAAAAAATAGCGAAGGATGCAGGCTATTTACCGCCATGGTTGAAGCTGCAAAAGGAAATCAGTGTATTTGTGCAGGAAGCTCAAACTGAAAAGGATATTAAGAAAATAAATAAACAAATAAAAATGCATAATCGCATTTGTCCGCCTCCAATGCAAAAGAGCTTTATCAGTTTAACTGATTTGGAAAATGCAAAAAAAGTGTGGTGAATATAAACAACTGGACTTGCAGGATATATCTTATCTTTGCAAGTCCAGTTGTTTTCTGTAGAGTTATTCTACTTTCTTCCCTTTTTTATAAACAATTTTATCCGCTTGGACAGCTTTGATATTCTCTAATGGATTTTCTTCAATAATAATAAAATCAGCAAGCTTGTCTGTCTCAATAGAGCCTGCATAATCATTTATTTTCAACAGTTCTGCTGCATTGATAGAAGCTGATTGTAATGCCTGCAATGGTGTTAAACCAGCATCGACCATCTGTTCAAGCTCTTGAGAGGGCCCTTTCTCAAAGTCATTATAAGCGGTTCCGGAGTCTGTCCCCATTGCAATTTTGATTCCAGCCTTAGCAGCTTTGCCAATACTTTCAATATGTGCTTCTTGAACAGCAAGTGATTTTTTTACCATAAAATCAGGCAGTTTTTCCGGATGCTGATTGATTGCCCAAGGTGCCATTAAGGTTGGAACAAGATAAGTATCATTATCCAGCATCATCTGGATGGCTTCATCATCTAAATAAATCCCATGTTCAATCGAATCTACTCCAGCACGGATGGCGTTTTTGATTCCTTCTGTTCCTTGAGCATGTGCACAGGCAGTATAGCCTTTATGATGTGCCTCGTCCACCGCAGCACGCATTTCCTCGACGCTAAGCTGAACATCATTAGGTGTTTCCCCATCCATACTGACGCCGCCGGTTGCCATGACTTTAATATTTCGTGCTCCATTTTTAATATTGGTGCGGGCATGTTTACGAATTTCATCTACGCCGTCCGACTCCCATCCGAGTTCTACGCCATGCCCGCCTGTCATTACGATGGCAGGACCGGATCCGATAATTCCAGGGGCTGTTATTTTATTTTCTTTTTCTAATTTAGATAACTGTAAATCAATGTTGTCAGAGGAACCAACATCACGTATATAAGTAACGCCGTGTTTTAAAAGTTTATTCAGGTTATCAATTGCAATATACGTGTTTACGACGGCTCCCGTCTGAGCTGCATTGACCGAAGAAAGGCCGCCGATTTTGAAGAAGGGATCTAAGATAATATGCGTGTGGGCGTTGATTAAGCCGGGCATGACATATTTCCCTTTTAAGTCGATCGTTTCATCTGCGTTTGCTGTTTCTTTGTTGATAAATTGGCCTGCTTCTGTATCTACAGCAAAGTCAATTCCTTCAAAATCCGTATTTTTGCCAGTAAACACTTTGGCATTTTTAAATAAGATGGTTGTCATTCTTGTCTCTCCTCGTGATAGGTTTTTCTAAGGGTGTGTGAAATATTTTAGAATAAAGAACAATATATCATAAAAAGAGAAGAAATTGTGAGAAAAAGTTCTAGTTAAATTAAGGGGATGTTATAAACCTGCTATGTGTACTTTGTTTGTAAGGGTTTTCTTTCATGTGACAAGAACAAAAGAGATAATCCATATTGTATATAGAAACAGGGCTACAACGAATCTAGTTCTCTTGCCCCAACACCAGATTTCCGATAAACTGATAATGCTATTACATAAAACGAAATAAACTCATGGATCAATAGAAAAGGAGGTATAAATGTTTTCTTTGATTAAAAATATGACGATTCGGAAGCGGATTGTCTTTATATTTCTGACTTTATCTACTTTTCTTATTTTATTATTTATTTCTGTGTTTGCTTACTTTGAGATTGGCAATGCCCAGGATACATACAAGCAATTATCCAGACAGACCGCTAATGGACTGGCCTTTATGCCGGCTTTGGAGGAAGCTGTCAGCAGCAGTGACCATGACGAATTACAGGGAATTATTGACCGTGTGCGGCTGCAGGCAGAAAATCCGGTTGTGACCGTAGTTACACGAGATGGAGAATATATCATTCATCCAGATGAAAACCACATCGGTATAACGGAAGAAACAGAGCAATTTGACCAAACGCTGTTATATGGCTCCTATGTGACCGAATCGGGGGAAGGGGCGCTTGGACCTGCTATTATGACCACTGCGCCAATCTATGAAGAGGTGGATGCCAATGGCGGTGAAAAAATTATCGGTGCGGTTACAGTCGAGTACTTGGAAGAATCAATCAACGCTATCATAGTAAGTAAGCTCACAAGATTAGTTGTCGTGGCATCCATCGGGATGATTCTTTGCGTTGGCGGAGCGTTGTTTTTAGCAAGAAGTATTCAGGAGGATACACTCGGGAGAGAGCCAGCTGTTATCGCAGAAATGTTCCGCGAACGGGAAGCCATGTTAAACGCAGTAAAAGAAGGAATTATTGTGATTGATGATAAGCAAGCGATTTCCTTGATTAATCCCTCTGCAGAGGCATTGCTGAGTTCAACGATGAATCTCCAGCAGTCGATTCAACTGCTTGGCCTGCCGGAGACGCTTTTCTCTGGAAAGCCGAGCTATGATGAGGAAAAAGTGTACCAAGGGAAAACATTTATTACGAATCGCATTCCTTTATATGAAAATAAACAGATTGTCGGTGCAATTTGCAGTTTTCGAGATAAAACAGATATGAAGCAGCTTCAAGAAACAGTGATGCAGATAGAGGGCTATGCAGATAGCCTGCGTGCCCAGACACATGAATTTAAAAATAAGATGTATGTGCTGTTGGGGTTAATCCAGCTTGAGCAATATGAGGAAGCATTAAAAGTGATTCAGGAAGAAACCGCTGATAAACGACAAGCATTCCCGATGTTGAAGAACATTAAAGACCCTGGAGCGCAAGCAATTTTATTAGGGAAAATAGCGAAGGCGGCTGAGAAAAAAATATCACTTGTCATAGAGGAAGCGAGTCATCTGGATAAAACGAAAATAGCTGCTACGGATATGGCTATCATGCTCGGAAATTTATTAGATAACGCCATGGATGCTGTACTAGAATCGGAGGAACAGAGAATCACTGTGATGGTTACCGATGTTGGAAGCGATATTGTGATAGATATAGAAGATACCGGACAGGGGATGACGAAAGAACAGACCGGGCAGATTTTTACCAGAGGATATTCCAGCAAAGGGGAAAATAGAGGCTATGGTCTGTTTCATGTCTATGAAACGGTGAAAAAGTATTGTGGGGAGATGGAAGTGACCTCGCCAGCTGACGGCGGAACCGTATTTTCTATCTATTTACCAAAAGGAGAAGTGGTGAAAAAATGAATGTGGTTATTGCAGAAGATGATTATCGGGTGGCTTTATTGCATGAAAAGTATCTGCAGTCTTTTTCAGAGATAACAGTTGCTGGAAGAGCGCTAAATGGAAAAGAACTCAAGGAGCTGATGGAAAAAGAGAAAGTAGATCTGGTCATCCTTGATATTTATTTTCCTGATATATTAGGGACAGAATTGCTTCATTACCTGCGAATGCATTCCCCGGAGCTAGATATTATTATGGTCTCCGCATCTACAGACCGTCAGCATTTGCAGCTGGCAAAACGTTATGGCGTATACCAGTACTTAATTAAACCAGTGACAGTGGATGATTTTACAAATACGATAAAACAATATATAAAGGATCGGATATGGTTTGAAGAAATGGGAGAATTTAAAGCGAACGATACCGATTATTTTTTGACAGGGGGGTACCAGCGAAGCATAGAAGAAAAAGGGACAAATATGCCATTGCCTACAGGGATTGATTCCATTACATTAGAAAAAGTAAAAGCAGCATTAAAGGAGCATCCTGAAGGTGTAACGATTGATAAGATGTGCCAGCTGGTGGGAATTTCAAGAACAACGGCCAGACGATATTTGGAGCATATTGTATCCAATGAAGAAGCTACTACCATTTTAAATTATGGGGTTATCGGCCGGCCGGAAAGAAGATATATTTTACAGTAAAACATCAAAACATCCTGATATCAGGGTGTTTTTTTATTCTCTTTTTTTCACTTAATGGATAAAAAGGACGAAAAGGCATTAAAGAATGTTAAGTGAATAAAATTCGAAATATTGTTTTTCCTCTTTGGGTTTGCAATAATTACCCTATCATTGAAAGCGTTTACTTAATTATTGATTTGGTGAGGTGTTAACATGAAGCGTTTATGCTTATTATTTATTGGCTGTATTCTTCTGGCGGGGTGTTCAGAGAATACGAGTGAAGGGAAAGGGACTTTTCCTGAAAAAAACATAGAGATTATTTCTCCGGCAAGCCCGGGCGGCGGATGGGATAGAACAGCCCGTTCTGCACAGCGGGCGATGAATGCGGACGGAACTGTCGAAGAAGATATTACCGTAGTGAACAAGCCTGGAGGCGGCGGGGAAGTAGGCTGGCAATACTTGATGCAGCAGGATGCGCATTTTGCTGCGTTAAATTCCAGTCTATTGATTACGGGTCCATTGCTCGGTCAGACGGAATTAACCTATGAAGAATTTACGCCATTAGCCATGTTATCTACGGAATGGCTGGCGGTTGCAGTCCGGGAGGATGCAGGAATTGACAGCGGTACAGAGTTATTGGAGCAGTTAAAGGAAGATCCAAAGTCGCTGGTGATTGGTGTCAGCCCATCCTTAGGAAGCGGAAATCATCTGGCCTTTGTCCAAGCTGTGATTGAATACGGTATTGATCCGACAGAATTACAGTTCCTTGTTTACAGCAGCGGGGGCGATATTATGAATGCATTACTTGGCGGACATATTGATGTCACCAGTAACTCGTTATCTGATCTATCTGAACAGTATTTAGCAGGAGAAGTAGATATTTTAGCTGTTACATCGCCAGAAAGACTGGACGCATTTCCGGATATACCAACCTGGAAAGAGCAGGATATTGATATGGAATTTCCGCATTGGCGCGGGATTATGGGCCCTCCAGGGATGAGTGAGGAGGAAGTTGCCGCTTGGGACCTTTATTTGAGTGAAATGGTAAAAACAGATGAGTGGAAAGCAGATTTAGAGAATAATAATTTGGAAGAATTTTATATGAATAGTGAAGAAACAAAAGAATTTTTACAAGAGCAAAATGAATTTTTTGAAGGTATAGTAGAGGATTCTGGCTTAACGCCTTAGGAGGGAAAATAGGATGCAGGTAGCAATACGGTATGCCATGCCTGTCATGTTTATTATTGGCAGCGTTATCTATGGCACGATGATTATACAATTAGATCCGGCCACATTAGGTAATCCGGATGGACCAAAATTTTTTCCTTTATTTGTTTGCGCTGGATTGTTGATATTTTCTATCGCTGATTTAGTCAATGTACGTAAGCAAATACATGCGAAGAACAAAGATTTAGAGCTGATTGCCCAGCTGAAATCATTTAAGTTAATTGCAATTATTATTGGAATTTGCGTGATATATACGCTTATTTTTGAACATGTCGGTTATTTGATTGCAACGATATTATTTATGGGAGCGCTTATGTTTTATTTAAACGGAATGAAGAAATGGCTCTTGAATGTAATTGTAACACTGGTTGTTTCTGTTTCAACCTGGTATGGATTCACAGAGCTGCTGCAAATAAGTCTGCCTTAGAGGAGGAGTGCAAGAATGGATGTAAATATTATTTTAGATGGATTATGGACAGCGCTCCAGCCTGCTAATTTGTTATGGCTTTTACTTGGAGCAGTCCTTGGTACAATTGTCGGTATTCTGCCGGGGCTTGGAGCGGCAACGGGAGTAGCAGTGCTTATTCCGTTAACTTTTGGAATGGAGCCGGTCAGCGCATTGATTTTAATGGCAGCGATTTACTACGGAGCTTTATTTGGAGGCTCCCGCAGCTCTATTCTGATTAATACGCCGGGAGATGGTTCTTCGATTGCAGCTACATTCGACGGATACCCGATGACGAAGAAGGGACTGGCAGGGCAGGCGATGTCTATTGCTGCGATGGCTTCGCTGATTGGCGGCGTGATGGCAATCTTCGGATTTATCTTTTTAGCAATACCGCTAGCAAATTTTGCATTAAATTTTGGACCGGCTGAGTTTTTGCTGTTGTTCCTATTTGCCTTATCTGCTGTGGTGACCTTATCGCAAGGAAATATTATTAAAGGCTTTTTAACCATGTTTTTAGGATTGGGAATCAGTACTATCGGAGTGGATTTGCAATCCGGCGTACACCGCTTCACCTTTGGATTGCCGCATTTAACAGATGGTATTAATTTTATTGTAATCATTATCGGTATTTATGCCATAGGGGAAGTGCTTTATAATTTACTTAAACCGCAATACTCCGGAAAATCAAATGGGCAGGACATCGGGAGCAAGTGGTTTACGAAGGAGCAGTGGAAGCGATCGCTTGCCCCGATTATCCGAAGCGGCCCGATCGGATTCTTCCTCGGTGTACTTCCCGGTTCTGGCGGAACGATTGCTTCTTTGTTATCTTATAGTACGGAAAAACAAATATCCAAAAATAAAGATGAATTCGGCAAGGGTGCTGTAGAAGGACTGGTTGCACCAGAATCCGCAAACAGTGCATCGGCTGTCGGCTCGCTGATCCCGATGCTGACCATGGGGATACCTGGATCTGGGACAACAGCAGTGATGCTGGGAGCACTTGTTATGATTGGAATCACACCGGGGCCTTTGTTATTTGAAAATAGTCCGGATACGATTTGGACGCTGATCAACAGTATGTTTATCGGGAACATTATCTTAGTAATTATTAATATCTTAATGGTCGGTATGCTGGTGAAAATCTTAAAAACACCACCAAATGTATTATATCCGATTGTTCTTATTCTTTCCTTCTTAGGGGCATATACACTTGGATACAGCACAATTGATTTTTATATTTTAATTATTGCCGGTGTTATTGGATTGTTGATGCGTATTCTGAATTATCCTGTTGTGCCGTTAATTCTTGCTTTGATTGTAGGGGGAGATATGGAGCAAAACTTCCAGAGAGCAATGATTGTTTATGATTCTCCAATGGATATTTTATTTGCTTCTCCGATTGCGATTGTTCTTGCTTTGCTGACTGTTTTATCCCTTTGTTATCCATTGATTGCGAAGGTTTTTAGGAGGAGAAAGGCAGTGAAATAAAATATCATATACAAAAAAAGCGAACATCTATTATTAACAAATAGGTGCCGCTTTTTTTGTTTGTAATTAGCATAAATATGATAAATTATATGAAATATCCAGTTTTATATGCTTTTGATAAAATATTTGGGAATATCTTAAAAGAGTAGTACGACCTAATGAAAAAGTATTAACTCTGCGAACTATTTTGAATTACCATCCGTTTGCCCATATAGCGTGCATTATAGTAAAATACATAACAATAAGCTTGTTGCGTTTAATTATATAGAGGGAGGAATATTTATGTCGGCAAGAAAGACCTTGCAGAGCTTAGCTAATCTGGAAAAAGCAATCGGAAGACTGGAAGAGGCTCTAAATGAAGGTGCTAAGAATAGTTTGTATATTGATGGAACAATTCAACGCTTTGAGTTTACATTTGAGCTTTATTGGAAAACGTTAAAACGAATGCTTGAAGAAGAAGGGATTGAAGCAAAATCCCCCAGAGAGACATTAAAACAAGCATATGCAGTAGATTGGATTCAAAATGAACAATCTTGGCTGCAAATGCTCCGTGATAGAAATGAAACCTCCCATGTATATGATGAAAAGAAGGCAAGAGATATTTATGAAAATATTGCAGGTTATTTCCCTGAAATGAAGGAGACCTTTAAATTTCTAAAAGAAAAGTATAAAGAAGGAGGGAGTGAATCTTACGATGATTGAGCAAAAAATCATAAATCAGTTAACGAATGTTGGTCAACGTATCAATACCATTCATAAAATTATTCTTTTTGGATCAAGAGCTGTTGGTGATTATACACTAAAATCTGATATTGATTTAGCATTTGTTGCTCCAAATATGACGAAGGAAGAATGGGTGGAATTAACGTTTGCTTTAGAAGAGGAGTTAGATACATTGCTATTTTTGGATTTGATTAAGTATGAAGATGCTCCAGAAGAGTTAAAAGAGGAAATTTTGAAAAGCGGAAGGGTGATTTATTCGGAAGGAGCAGTTATTGATAAAAAGACTTCTTAGAAGCAAATACACTTAACTATAGCATAGTTGATTTTAATATTTTAATTATTTTATTGCCTATGGGATAGATTTATTATTGAATGCAGGAGCAGAAAGGCAGTTAAATAAAGAAAATTTCAACATGTAAACACAGTATCTATGGTAATTTCTGCATCGATAGATACTGTGTTTTTTAATGTATACGAAACATTATTTGTACGGTTATCACAGGTGAAATTGAAATGAATTCTCTCATAAGACTATGGTATACTCAGCTGTAGAAGCATAATCAAAGCATTTCGTATTTTATTTTTGGAGGAAGATAACATGCTGCAAATGAATTCACAAGAGCTATTAAATGAAGAAAATGGTCAAGCCGGCAATTGGATGAAAAGGAATCCGGAGGTCATTTGTTTAAATGAAACTGTAAAAGCTGCAGCAGAGCTTCTTCATAATTTGGCAGCTGATTTCCTTCCTGTTGTAGGAGAATCTATGAATCCGGTTGGAATCATTACGTCCAAAGCAATCCTGAAAGCGTATCTGGATGGGGGAAACGAAGCGTCGATTGCGAATTATATATCACAGGAGGATTTTTCGATTATTCGAGCCGATGAGTTCATCATCGACTTTTATAAAATGCCGTATACTTACTTTTTTGCAGTTAATGAGAAGCAGCAGCTGACAGGCGTATTAACAAGAAAAGAAATACAGCAATGTTTATCGTTTTATATGAACGAGCTGAGTCAAACCTCTCATACTGCCGAAATTTTGGATGTTATTCTTGAAAGCGCTTATGAAGGAGTTGCTGTTGTTAATCAGGAAGGAATCATTATTGAGTTTAATGAAGCCTACAGCCGTTTTACTGGAATTGATCAAAAGGATGCCATTGGACGACCAGTACAGGAAATTATTGAGAATACCAATCTGCATCATACAGCCATAAATGGAATGCCCGAGCGGGGAGTTATCCAATATATCCAAGGGCAGCCAATGGTGGTGCACCGTATACCGATATGGAGAGAAGAAAAGCTGGTGGGTGCAATCGGAATGCTTATTTTTGAAGGCGTAACAGAATTATATCAAATCTATGATCGGTTTTTGGAAAAAACGATGCAGACAGCAGCAAATAGAGACAAAGTGAAGCAGCCTTTGCAGGAGAACAGAATAGAGCATGCTGCATCTATTGAGAAGATTAAAGGATCCAGTGAGCAGATAACGGATTTGAAACGGATTACCCGAAAAGTTGCCAAAACAGATGCAACCGTTTTAATCACAGGGGAAAGCGGAACAGGGAAAGAAATGTTCGCTAAAAGCATCCACGAGTTGAGTTATTACCAAAATGGACCATTTATCAGTGTCAACTGCGGCGCCATACCGGAGCAGCTTTTTGAGTCTGAAGTATTTGGCTATGCAGATGGCGCCTTTACAGGTGCGAGAAAAGGCGGGAAACCGGGAAAGTTAGCATTAGCTAAAGGAGGGACACTGTTTTTAGATGAGATTGGTGAAATGCCTGAGATGATGCAGACAAAATTATTGCGTGTGCTGCAGGAAAAGGAATTTGAACGGGTAGGAGGAGTTCAAAAAGAAAAGCTGGAGGCAAGAATCGTTGTAGCGACAAATCAGAATTTGTTAGAAATGGTTCGGGAGGGAACCTTTCGAGAGGATTTATATTACCGGATTAACGTTATTGAAATCCCCATACCGCCGTTAAGAGAGCGTCCGAAAGATATCCCGGTACTGATTTCTCATTACTTATCGAGTTTGTGTAAGAAATATGATGTTCCGGATAAAGAAGTAACACCAGAAGCAATGGCTGTTTTTATGAATTATGCCTGGTATGGAAATATCCGAGAGCTGATAAATACAATGGAAAAGTTAGTTATTTTAGTTGAATCCGATACGATTGATGTAGACCATCTTCCAAACTATTTGAAGCGTTTTGACCTGCTGGAGACGTCTTACGTCTTCCAGCGGGAAGTGAAGAATAAAGAAAAAGAAGTTCTGATGAAAGCGCTGGAAGAGAACAGGGGCAACAAATCAAAGGCAGCGAAGGAACTTGGGATGCACCGTACGACATTATATAAAAAAATGAAAAAGCATGGTTTGGATAAATAGTGTAGCATAATAACTACATTTTTTCGGTGAAGTGTAGCTGTTTAGCTACACTTTTATTTTAAAACGCTTACAATAAAGCTCTGAAAAATTGGCATGATTTTTGCTGTTTAAAAAGTGAAAGAAAGAGAGAAGGAGAGATACTTATGGGAGAGAGTAATGTGTTTCGTACACCACAGACCATTCATTATGGAAAAGATGCTTTTAAAAAGATAGGGAAGGAAGCATCGGAAAAAGGGCAAAAGGCACTGATTATCAGTGACCGTATTATGGAGAAGCTTGGTTATGTCAGCGAGTGCAGAGATATACTTTTGCAGGATAAGATTGAAAGCGTTGTCTATTTAGGGGTTGAATCAGAGCCGACAGATGTTTATGTTGCAGAAGCATTGGAATTATGTAAAAAAGAAAAATGTGATGTTGTTATTTCCGTAGGTGGCGGCAGCTGTATTGATACGGCCAAGGCAGTAGCTGTCGCTGCAGTAAATGGGATATATATTGGCGAGTATATGGGAGGGAAGAAACAAATAGAGCAGCAGCCGCTTCCGCATATAGCAGTGCCGACTACAGCTGGAACAGGTTCAGAAGCAACAGATGTTACGGTAATCACGGATACAACGAATGACGTCAAGATGATGATTAAGCAGCCATTACTGATGCCGAATGTAGCGATTGTAGACCCTGTTCTAAGCATGTCATCGCCTAAATCCGTTACAGCTGCTACCGGGATTGACGCTTTAAGTCATGCGGTGGAGGCTTATATTTCGAAAAAAGCACAGTCCATGACAGACACGCTGGCTTTATCGGCGATTGAACAAATCGTAAAGAATATAAGAACGGCCTATAACGAAGGAGAGAATGTGGCTGCCCGGGAAGCAATGTCTATTGGATCCATGCAGGCGGGGATGGCTTTTTCCAATGCCTCGGTGTGCTTAGTGCATGGCATGTCCAGACCGATTGGGGCACTGTTCCATGTACCGCATGGGATTTCTAATGCAATGCTTCTTCCTGCTGTGCTTGATTTCAGCAGAGATGATTGTGTGGATCGATTGGCTGACTTAGCGAAATTTTTTGATGCGGAGGCAAATAGGCTCTCTAAAGAGGAAGCTGCAGATCTGACGGTTTATGAGGTGAAAAAACTGTGCTATGAGTTAGATGTTCCTAATTTACAAGGCTGGGGAATTGACCAAGCAGATTTTGAAGCAGCTGTCAGTAAAATGGCGGAAGATGCACTTGCCAGCGGCAGTCCGCAAAATAATCCGAGAGTACCGACAAAAGAAGAGGTGGAAGCACTTTATCATGTTTGTTATTCATACCAGTTTAGTGTAGAGGAAACATCATTATAGAAGCGGACATCAAGGGGGATAAATGGGATGGAAATAATCAGTTTTATCGGATTGATAGCTGCGCTTGCTTTGCTTGTCTATCTTACAATGAAGGGAATTCATATTATCGTTGCTGCGCTGATCAGCTCAGTAGTTATAGCTGTTACAGGGGGACTGAATTTAGAAACAGCATTACTGGATAATTATATGACGGGCTTTACAGGATATTTTGCTTCATGGTTTTTAGTATTTTTATTGGGTGCTATTTTTGGAAAGTTCATGCATGAAACCAAATCAGCGGAAAGTATTGCCCAGTGGATTAAAAAGAAGTTCGGTGTTAAACGGGCCGTGTTTGCCGTGGTAGCGGCAGCAGCAGTGATGACATACGGAGGGGTGAGTTTATTTGTAGTTGGCTTTGCGGTCTATCCCATTGCTGTTTCCCTGTTCCGTGCAGCTAATCTGCCGCATCGTTTTATTCCAGCTGCACTTATTTTTGGATCGATTTCATTTACGATGACTGCACCGGGATCACCGGAAATCCAAAATATTATTCCGACAGAATTCTTTGGAACAACACCGACAGCAGGCGGCTGGGTCGGGGTCTTATGCGCCTTGCTTATCATGATTTGCGGCGGATTATATCTTGGGTCGTTGGTTAAGAAAGCAGTTGCTAATGGCGAAGAATTTTCTCCTCCAAAATCCGTTTTGGAAAAAGAAGAAGCGGATGCGGCGGCGAAAAAGAATGAATCACAAGTATTGCCGAATATTGTGGTTGCTATTTTACCGCTCTTTTTAGTTATTGTTTTACTAAACATATTAGGCCAGTTCATGAATCCAACAACTGCTTTGTTAATTGCTTTAATCGTAGGAATTGCCGTTTCCTGCTTGACGATGAATAAGTTTCTTAAGGAATTTTGGAGCTCAATGGCGGAAGGAACACAAAATGCACTGGTTGCACTGGCAAATACCTGTGCGGTCGTTGGTTTTGGGAGTGTTGCCGCAGAGGTATCGGCATTTGATACCTTGATAACTGGACTTGTTAATCTGCCTGGGCCGCCATTATTAGGGCTGGCTATTGGGGTTACGGTTATTTGCGGAATTACTGGTTCGGCCTCTGGCGGATTAGGTATTGCACTGCCTATTCTCGCGCCTATTTATCTGGCCCAAGGAGTAGACCCTGGTGCAATGCATCGTGTTTCAGCATTAGCATCCGGCGGTCTGGATTCGCTTCCGCATAATGGAGTCGTTGTTACGACGGTAAGAGCTATTTGCGGCGAGACGCACAGCCGGGCATATAAACCCGTTTTCCTTGTTAGTATTATTGTTCCAAGTATCGTATTAGTATTGGCGATTGTGCTTTACAGTCTTATTTTATAAAAAATATTACAGGAGGTTTTTTCATTGACACAGACAACAGTAGAAACATTAAAAAATTATGTAGGCGGAAAATGGATCGAAGCGAAAACAGCAAAAACAGAAGAGGTAGTGAACCCGGCGACAGGAGAAGTGCTTGCTCACGTGCCGTTATCTACTTTAGAGGATATTAATTATGCAATAGAAACAGCTGCAGAAGCGTTTGAGAAGTGGAAAGAAATCCCGGTACCAAAACGTGCCCGAATTCTGTTTAAGTACCAGCAGCTTCTTGTTGATAATCATGAGGAATTGGCAAAGCTGATCACTCTTGAAAATGGTAAAAACTTTGCGGAAGCGTATGGAGAAGTACAAAGAGGAATCGAAAATGTAGAATTCGCAACAGGAGCGCCGTCATTGATGATGGGAGAGCAGCTTGCTTCGATTGCAACAGAGTTGGAATCCGGATTATACCGTTATCCAATCGGAGTTATTGGAGGAATCACACCGTTTAATTTTCCAATGATGGTGCCGTGCTGGATGTTTCCGATGGCGATTGCGACTGGAAATACGTTTGTAATGAAGCCTTCTGAACGGACACCGCTGCTTGCCAATCGTTTAGCGGAATTACTGGAAGAAGCTGGTCTCCCGGGCGGCGTGTTCAATATCGTTCACGGCGCACATGATGTCGTAAACGGATTATTAGATCATCCGCAAGTGGCGGGGATTTCATTTGTCGGTTCGCAGCCGGTGGCCGAGTATGTCTACAAGCGCGGGACAGATAATTTAAAACGGGTACAGGCTTTGGCAGGCGCAAAGAATCATTCGATTGTTCTGCAGGATGCCAACCTGGATAATGCTACAACACAAATTATGAATGCGGCATTTGGTTCGGCTGGCGAGCGCTGTATGGCAGCTTCTGTAGTAGCAGTAGAGGACAGTATTGCCGATGAATTTATCGAGCTTTTGACACAAAAAGCCAATGAAATTCAAATTGGTAATGGTTTAGATGAAGGAATTTTCCTTGGACCAGTGATACGTGACAAGCATAAAGAACGTACGTTAAGCTATATCGAAGCTGGACAAGAAGAAGGGGCTAATCTGGTCCGGGATGGCCGAAAAGATGAAGCTGTGAAGGAAAAAGGCTATTTTGTCGGTCCGACCATTTTTGATCAAGTTACTTCGGAAATGAAGATATGGCAGGATGAGATTTTTGCGCCTGTATTATCTATCGCTCGTGTGAAGGATTTAAGTGAAGCAATTGAACTATCTAATCAATCACGCTTTGCGAATGGAGCATGTATTTTTACCAGAGATGGGGGAAGCGTCCGTCAATTTCGGGAAACCATTCATGCAGGAATGCTTGGTGTGAATATTGGTGTACCGGCGCCAATGGCATTTTTCCCCTTCTCCGGGTGGAAGGATTCGTTTTATGGGGATTTACATGCCAATGGGAAAGATGGGTTACATTTCTATACGAGAAAGAAAGTTATTACGACGAAATGGGTGTAAGGGGAAAGAGGGGCCGCTGCTGTATTTTTGCAGCGGCTTCTTTATATAACGAATAAAGTCTTTTATACTCTATTTATCTGATTTCATGTTTTAAACGCAACTTATAAAAAGAAGCGAGAAAGATTTTTTTATTGTTCAATAGTTATAAAAAAATGAAAAGTTATGCATTTTATAAAACACTATGAGATACTGTACACAGAAAATTAGAACTATGGTTTAGAAGAGGAGAGATAATCATGAAAATACTATTAGTCGGGGCAACCGGATCCATCGGAGAAGTAGCGTATGAAGAATTAAAGGATGATGCAGAAATCATCCAAGCCAGCCGGAACTCTTCAGAATATCCAGTAGATATTACCTCTGAAGCAAGCATTAAAGCGCTTTTTAAAAAGGTGGGCGAGGTAGACGCCATCATTTGCGCAGCAGGCTCGGCTCATTTTGCAACCGTGGATGAACTGACACCTGAACAGAATATGATTGCGGTAAACAGTAAGCAGCTGGGACAGGTGAACTTAGTATTAATTGGTTTACATTATCTGAGAGACAACGGAAGCATTACGCTGACAACGGGTGTTTTGATGGATGATC
Organism: Oceanobacillus sp. FSL W7-1281; assembly: GCF_037969835.1. Classification (GTDB taxonomy): domain Bacteria; phylum Bacillota; class Bacilli; order Bacillales; family Amphibacillaceae; genus Oceanobacillus; species Oceanobacillus oncorhynchi. The sequence goes on from NZ_CP150214.1 coordinate 1,914,096, forward strand.
CATTGAAAACAGCATCCTCTTCCGCAATGGCGAATGGCGGAGTAACTGCATTTGTGAAATCAGCAGCCATTGAAATGCCGCGTGGAATTCGGATTAATCATGTCAGTCCATCAATGCTGGAAAAATCAAAAGAAAAATATGGTAAACTATTCCAAGGATTTGAACCTGTATCTTCCAAACGGATTGGCTTAGCTTATCGAAAGAGCGTTTTTGGTGCGCAGACTGGCCAGGCTTATAAGGTTTATTAAGCAATTTAAAAATTATAGTTTAACTAGACAAATAGAAAGCAGATCAATTTAGCTGTAATTGGTCTGCTTTCGTATGGGCAATAAAAATATGAAAATAAGGACGTCTTTATAATTGAAAAGGTTCTTCATAAAGTTCTTTGGTAATAGAGACAAAAAGCTGCGTAGCATGGGACGGGCTAGTTGGCGTACATAATCCTATAATTCGATAAGCATCCTCTTTTAATTTAATAATCCGAATACTTTTAGATGTTTTTTCCCTTTGCAGTACTAGTTCCGGTCTAATATTTATTCCGAGATTTGCTTCAACCAGCGCAATAATCGGCAAATCTTCAGAGACTTCATATTTAATATTTGGAGATAGATTATATTTTGAAAACAGACCGTTGATTTCATCATCCCAGCTCTTTTTGGGTTTGATAAATGGGTAGGAAGACAACTCCTTTACACTGATTTCATTTTTGGAATGTAAGGGATGCTGATTGGAAACAATACAAAATAATTCATCTTTTTTAAGCGGTGTAAAGGTTAGTCCGCTGTTTTCAATCGGTGTATTAAAACAACAATCCAATTCCCCGGTCAGCACCCTTTTTTCAAGGGACTCATAATCACCTTCATGAATATTCACTTCAATTCCTGGATACTCCTCCTGCATTTTCATTACAATATCAGGAATCCAATTGCCTGTCACACTGGAAAAAGAACCTACATTCACCGTTCCGGTCTTCAACCCATTCAAATGGCTTGCTTCCTGCATTAACGCCTCATTCATTTTTTCTATCTGCAACGTATACTGATAAATTTTTTCTCCTTCTTTGGTTAAGGTGATTCCATTTCTGTTTCGATTCAATAATTTTAAATTTAAATCAGATTCCAAACTTTTAATCGCGTTACTGAGTCCGGGCTGCGTAAGGTGAAGTTCCTCTGCTGCTTTGCTGATATTTTTCAGCTGAATTACTTTATTAAATATTTCATATCGCTGCAATGTCATGGGCGGGCTCCTAACTATCATTTTTTTGAATGGTAGACATAATGAATATTTATTTTACTTATGCTAATTATCTAAATAAAATGAGAATATGTCAAACAAATTCCAATTAAGGAGGCAAACGATGTCGACGATAAAAACGGTGGAGCAAATAAGAAATTTTATAAATGGAGAATGGGTAGAATCCACTTCAGGAAATTATACAGAAGTTTTTAATCCGGCAACGGGAGAAGAAATTGGCAAGGTTCCGATTTCAGGATTTGAAGAAATTGATAGCGCTGTCAAATCAGCGGAGCTTGCTTTTAAAGAATGGAGAAGAGTTGCTGTTCCAAAAAGAGCGCGAATTCTATTTAAATATCAGCAATTATTAATTGAAAACAGGGAAGAGCTGGCTGAAATCATCACATTAGAAAATGGAAAGACATTTGATGATGCAACGGGCGAGGTACAAAGAGGAATTGAATGCGTGGAATTTGCTGCTGGTGCTCCAACCTTGATGATGGGAGAGCATCTGCCGGATATCGCTACAGGAATCGAATCGGGAATGTATCGCTACCCGATTGGAGTTGTCGGCGGGATTGCACCATTTAATTTTCCGATGATGGTTCCATGCTGGATGTTTCCGCTAGCTATTGCCTGCGGGAATACATTTATTTTAAAGCCATCTGAAAAAACGCCATTGCTTGCCAACCGATTAGCTGAAATTTTTAAAGAGGCCGGTTTGCCTGACGGTGTATTGAATATTGTGCATGGTTCCAACGATGTTGTGAATGGAATTTTAGAACACGAAAAAATTAAAGCGGTATCATTTGTCGGGTCTCAGCCTGTTGCAAAATATATTTATCAGACAGCTGCAGCAAATGGAAAGCGTGTACAGGCGCTAGCCGGTGCTAAAAATCACAGCATTGTGTTAGAGGATGCTGATTTAGATAATGCGGTAGCAAATATTACTGCTGCAGCATTTGGCTCAGCCGGGCAACGATGTATGGCAGCCTCTGTAGTGGTTGCTGTTGGCGATGTTGCAGATGAACTGACGGAACGCTTGAAGCAGGCAGCAGATAATGTGGTTATCGGAGACGGGGCGGATAAAGCATCTTTTCTTGGACCAGTTATCCGGAAAGAACAAAAGCAAAGAACGTTAGATTATATTGAAACCGGTTTAGAAGAAGGGGCGACCTTACTGAGAGACGGCAGAGAAGATAAGAAAGACAGCGATGGATATTTTGTCGGGGCAACGATATTTGATCATGTTCGCACCGATATGAAAATTTGGGAAGATGAAATGTTTGCGCCAGTGCTTTCGGTTGTACGTGTGGATACGATTGATGAAGCAATCGAAGTAGCGAATGCATCGGAATTTGCGAATGGAGCTTGCTTATACACAGATAGCGCAAAGGCCGTAAGAACGTTCAGAAAGGAGATAGACTCCGGGATGCTAGGGATTAACTTAGGCGTTCCTGCTCCAATGGCATTCTTCCCGTTTTCAGGATATAAGAATTCATTTTATGGAGATTTACATGCAAATGGCAAGGACGGTGTTCAATTTTATACGCGAAAGAAAATGGTGACGGCGCGTTATTAAGTGTATAAGGAGGTTGGCCAATGCTTCAATCGATGAATCAAGCAAATGATATTAAGCAAAAAGATGCTAAACAGCTCTGGCATGCAATGAAAGGGTCTAAACCCGATCCGAATCTTCTGGTTGCGGAAACTGCTGAAGGAGCGTGGGTGACAGATATTGACGGAAATAAATACTTAGATGGAATGTCTGGGTTATGGTGCGTCAACGCCGGTTATGGACGGACGGAAATTGCACAGGCAGCATATGAACAATTGGAAAAGCTGGCATATTTTCCCCTGGCACATAGTCATCAGCCGGCGATTCAGCTGGCTGAAAAGTTAAACAGCTTTCTAGATGATGATTACGTGTTCTTTTTCTCCAATAGCGGTTCAGAAGCAAATGAAACAGCCTTTAAGATAGCGAGGCAATACCATCAGCATAAAGGAGAAGGACAACGGACAAAATTTATTTCCAGGTATCGTGCTTATCATGGAAATACCATGGGAGCACTGGCTGCAACCGGCCAGGCTGAAAGAAAATATAAGTATGAGCCGTTAGCACAAGGATTTTTGCATGTAGCACCGCCTGATCTTTATCGCAACCCGGACGATGAGAAGACCTTATCCTCTGCGGAAGCAATTAATGAATTAATGACATGGGAGCTTAGCTCAACCATCGCCGGTGTTATTATGGAGCCGATTATTACCGGAGGAGGCATCCTGATGCCGCCTGAGAATTATTTGAAGCGGGTCAAAGAAATCTGTGAGGCGCATGGAGCATTACTGATTGTCGATGAAGTTATTTGCGGCTTTGGCAGGACGGGCAAACCGTTCGGATTTATGAATTACGATGTGAAACCGGACATTATTACGATGGCAAAAGGAATTACAAGCGGTTATATGCCTCTATCAGCTACTGCAGTCAGAAGAGAAATTTTTGAGCAATTTGACGGCGAAGATATATACGATCGTTTCCGTCATGTGAATACGTACGGCGGGTCTCCAGCAGCCTGTGCTGTAGCTTTAAAGAATATTGAAATTATGGAAGAGGAAAATCTCTTCCAGCAGTCGGAACAGCTGGGAGCACGATTACTAGAAGATTTTCAAGATTTATTAACGCATCCCAATGTCGAGGATGTCCGCGGGAAAGGCTTGCTGCTGGGAATAGAGCTGGTAGAGGATAAACAGACAAAGGAACCAATTCATGTCGATAAAATCAATCAGATCGTAGCTAAATGTAAGCAAAGCGGATTGCTGGTTGGTAAAAATGGGGATACGGTTGCCGGCTTTAATAATATTCTTCAGCTGGCTCCACCGCTCAGTATTACAGAAGAGGATTATCAATTCATCGTCAAAACAGTGACGGAGAGCATTTCAGAGTTGAATTGATTGGATTCTTCAAAGATAGATACAAAGGAGGAAGGTATCATGAGTGACGCAGCAGCATTTGAAGCAGTTTTAAAAGATACGGAAGAAGTTCAGAATATGTATATCGCTGGGGAGTGGACCAGCGGGAGTACCGGAAAATCCAGAAAGGTTTATAATCCGGCAAACGATCAAGTCATTGCAACCGTTGCTGACGGCGGCGCTGAGGATGCTGACAAAGCAATCGAAGCTGCCAGAAAAGCCTTCTATGAAGATGGCTGGCGTGAAGCCTATGCGAGAACAAGGGCTGACCTGCTATTGAATGTCGCAGAGAAGCTGGAGGCGCGGAAAGAGGAAATAGCAAAATTAGAAACATTAAACAACGGAAAAATCTATGAGGATTCCATTGTCGATGTAGAGGATGCCATTCATCAATTTAAGTATTATGCGGGGCTGGCGATGCAGCCGCATGGTCAAACCTATGAGGTGCCTGATGAAATTCAGGCCATGGTGATTCGGGAGCCGGTTGGAGTGGTCAGCATTATTGTTCCGTGGAATTTCCCACTGGTAATGGCTGCGCAAAAGCTGTCAGCTGCGCTTGCTGCAGGGTGTACCGTGGTGGTAAAACCAGCTTCTCAAACGCCGTTAACCGTGTTGAGATTATTTGAAATTATCGATGAGGTCGGCTTTCCAGACGGGGTAGCGAATCTGGTGTTAGGTCCAGGCTCTGTGATCGGCAATCAATTAGTACAGCATAAGGATGTCGATAAAATATCGTTTACCGGCGGAACAGATACCGGAAAGCAAATTATGAAGGATGCAGCGGATACCATTAAAAAAGTCGGCTTAGAGCTGGGAGGAAAATCTCCAAATATCGTATTTGCTGACGCAGATTTTGAAACGGCAGTCGATTATGCCATGCTGGGCATTTTTGCCGGACAAGGACAGGTTTGCTCGGCGGGCTCCCGATTAATTTTAGAGAAAAGTATCTATGAGAAATTTGTTGATGAATTAGTAAAACGTACGAACAAAATCAAGATTGGGCCGGGATGGGACCCGCAAACTGAAATGGGACCGCTTATTTCTCCGGATCATGCCGATTCTGTTCTGGAATATGTCAAAGTCGGCTTGGATGAAGGCGCAGAATTATTATGCGGCGGAGAACGTTTAACAGACGGTTCTCTTGCAGAAGGGAATTATGTAGCTCCGACGATTTTTGCAAATACAACACCAGACATGCGGATTGTACAGGAAGAAATTTTTGGACCAGTACTGGTTATTCAAGTATTTGAAACAGAGAAAGAAGCACTGGAGCTGGCAAATGGAACGGATTTTGGATTGGCGGCAGCTGTGTTTACGAATGACGGTGCGAAAGCGCAGCGGGTGATTCGCGGATTACATGCAGGAATTACCTGGGTGAACAGCTATCATCCAACATTCAATGAAGCTCCTTGGAGCGGCTATAAGCAGAGTGGAATTGGCGGAGATTTAGGCACATATGGCTTTGAAGAGTATCTGTATAAAAAGCAGGTCAACATTGCTTTAGAAGTGAAGCCTTCAGGCGCTTACTCCAATGCAGACAGTTAATCTATCAATCTATTTTTAAAAAGGAGGTGGCAGATTGAATAGTTTTGATGTGGTTGTTATCGGCGGAGGCATTATTGGTTCAAGTGTAGCTTATTACCTCTCTAAAGAAGGGTACCAAGTTGCTTTGGTGGAGAAGGGAGATATAGCGGCTGGTACGTCGAGCAGATGTGATGCTGTTGCCCTCATTTGTGATAAGAAACCGGGAATTGATACAGAAATCGGCTTTCGAAGTATTCAGCTGTATAAAGAATTAGCAAAAGAATTCTCTTTTGATTTCGAGTTTTTCTCCCGGGGAAGCCTGTATGTTTGTGAAACAGAACAGGAATTGGAAATTGCAAATGGGTATGTCAAGCAGCAGGTCGCTGCCGGCTACGATATGAAGATGGTAAGTAAAGAGGAGCTTCCGGATATCGAAAAGCATTTGGCTAACGATTTGGCAGGTGGTGTCTGGACAGAGGTTGACTCTACGATGAATCCATATCTCGTTTGCTACGCCTTTATTGAAGAAGCAAGAAAATACGGATTGCAGCTCTTTACGAATCAGGAAGTAAAAGAAATCGCACAGGGTCCGGATGGCTCTGTAGAGTCTGTGAAAACCAGTACCACAACGTTATATACGAAAAATGTGGTCAATTGCGCCGGTGTCTGGGCAAGTCATATTGGGGAAATGGTCGGGATAGACATTCCGATTCGGCCAAGAAAAGGAATGGTCCTTGTAACAGAACGGACAGACAGGATCGTTCATCAAAAAGTACATGAATTTGGCTATATGCTCTCTAAATTTGAAGATATCAACTACAAAAGAAATGTCAGTAAACTCGTAGAAGATTATAATATTGCCTTTACCATTGAACCGACAGAAGCAAGTAATTATTTAGTAGGCGGACATCGCGCATTTAAAGGCTATGATACCAGTGCGGAACATGATGTGATGCGGGGAATTGCCGAACGGGCAACGCGTTTCCTGCCGATTTTAAAGGATGTCAATTGTATACGTGCCTATGCCGGCATCCGCCCATGGGTAGTGGATCATTTGCCGATTGTATCCGAGGTAGATGAGGTACCGGGCTTCTATATCGCCTGCGGCCATGAGGGTGACGGAATCAGTATGGCACCGATTACCGGGAAAATGATGACAGAGCTTATTTCAGGAAAAGAAACCGAATTTAATATTGATCGCTTGAAATTTTCAAGATATAAAGCGCAAGAAGAAATCTTACAAACTATTTAATTATTGGAGGAATGAATGATGTATAAACCAACTGGAATGATACCTGCAATGCCAACACCATTTAATGAGGACGGATCGATTAACTTTTCTGCCTATCAAGGCTTGATTAATCACCTGGTTGACGGCGGAGTACATTGCCTGCTTGCTGGAGGAAGCACAGGAGAATATTCGCTGATGTCGTTAGAAGAAAGAAAGAGTCTATTAAAAGCAGCGGTAGAATATGCAGGTGGACGTGTGCCTGTCATGGCAGGTACGAGTGCGCACCGGGAGGAAGAAACGCTGGAGCTGACAAAATATGCAGCAGAAGTTGGCGCGGATTGTGCGCTTGTCGTAACACCATATTATATGACAACAAGTGAAGAAGGAATGAAAGCATATTATAAAAAATTAGCTGCCGAAGCAGGAATTGGCATTGTTATCTATCATTATCCTGCAGCAACCAATGTAGAGCTTTCCCCTGAATTTATTGCGGAATTAAGTGAAGAGGAAGGAATTGTAGCGGTCAAAAATACAACAGACCAGGAGCATACTTGTAAAGTGATTGCTTTAACCAAGGATAACGAGACTTTACTGTATTAACCGGATTTGAACACCTGATTCTGCCGACGTTATCTGTAGGTGGGCACGGGGCGACAGGAATTATTCACAATCTGGTTCCAAAAGAAATCGTAGAAATGTACGAGTTATTTACAAAGGAAAAAGATATCGACGGCGCATTAGCTATCAATCAGCGTTTACTTCCGCTATATGATTATGTGGAAGCAGAGCCGGTGCCGGGACCTGTGAAAGCCGGTTTAGATATTATTGGCCTGGAAGGAGGAACCGTACGGAAACCATTAGTGCCAGCTTCCGAGGAGCTAAAAGAGAAGATGAGCAAAACATTAAAAGAATTAGGCTATGAAGTAAAGCCAGTTTAGGTTTTTAGCAGGTGAAGGCACAGAGAAAAACAGCATAAAAATATATTTTGTTTGATTTCTCTGTGCCGCTGCTTTGAATTGAGATGATGGAGGAAAAAAATATGGCGAGCAGCAGAAATCAAGAATATGGCTTTGTGAAATCGGATCACGGTCAGCTGATTGAAATGAAAAAAGGGCAATATGTAGCGGGTTTCTCCGTAGGAATTCTATTCCTGGATGATTGCTGGTACCCGGTATTACCTGGCAACGTAGCTAATTTATCCACCTATGATTTTCCTGTTGTACCACGGGTTGTGCCGAATTGTACCCAGGACAGAATTCACGTCGGCGACCCGATGCTGGTGGGCGATGTGATTCAAACAGCACAGCAGCTGGAAAGAGAGGGAGCGAGGGTCATTTGCGGAGCATGCGGCTTCTTTGGGAATTATCAAAAGCAGGTTGCCGATGCAGTAGACATCCCCGTCTTTATGTCGAGTGTTGTCCAGATCCCATGGATTAAAACAGGATTAAAAAGCCATCAGCGTATCGGCATGCTGACAGCAGACAGTGATGGCATAACGGAAAGTCTGTTTGACAGCTGCGGAGTAACCAATGTAGATGATGTCGTGGTAAAAGACTTGGGGAAATTACCGGAATTCTCTGCCATTGTGGAAAGCAGAGGAAGCTTTGACAACGGTGTAGTTAGAGAAGAGGTTGTTCAAGCAGCAAAAGAGCTGGTGGAGGATAATCCGGATATTGGAGCTATCCTGCTGGAATGCAGTGATTTGCCTCCCTATGCCGCAGCAATTCAACAAGCAGTCGGATTGCCCGTTTTTGATTTTATTACAATGATTCGATGGGCGCATATGGCAACGGCTCAGAAACCGTATTATGGTTTTATTTAAAACAAAGGAGGAGTACGGATGGCGGATGAAGATATCATCATTTGCAGATGTGAAGAGATAACATTAAAAGAAATTAATCAGACGATAGATCATTACCATTGTTCCTCTCGTGAAGTGAAGCTGAGAACAAGAGCAGGGATGGGATATTGCGGAGGAAGAACGTGCCGAAGCATGATTGATCAAATTGTTCAGTCCCATGAATCTGCTCCAAGGACAGATGACATTTCTCTCAGCTATCGTCCGCCGGTCAGACCAGTATCATTTGGCACTCTGGGAGGGATGAATCATGTCAGTGAGGATTGAGGAGCACCCGATTTTAGGGCCTTTATCGAATAAAAACAAATTAACCTTTACGTTTAATAATCAAACGATAGAAGCGCTTGAAGGAGATACCATTGCTTCAGCATTATTAGCAGAAGGATATCGAGAATTACGAAAGCATGATGTAAGTGGAAAAGGCAGAGGAATCTATTGTAATATCGGTCATTGCTTTGAATGCAGAGTTCAGCTGGAGGACAGGCAAGTTGTCCGGGCTTGTGTAACTGCTGTCAAGGATGGGATGACTGTTTATTCTTTAAGGAAGTGATGGTTATGTGGAATTTGGTGATTATCGGTGCTGGTCCAGCGGGTTTAACAGCAGGAATAGCAGCCGCAGAAAATGGAGTAGCCGTTAAGGTGATCGATGAATTTCCCCGCCCGGGAGGCAGGTTATTAGGTCAATTGCATGAGGAGCCGAACGGGGAGTGGTGGAATGGCATCCAAGAATCTGAAAATCTGGTAGATAGAGCTGTATCTCTAGGTGTGGAAATAGAATGTGAAACATCTGTTTATAATTTGGAAAAAATAGAAGCTGGCTGGAGAATTTATGCTTCCAGCGGCACTATCGATACAGTGCATCTGCTGTTGGCAACAGGCGCAAGTGAAACACATATTCCGCTGCCGGGGTGGACGCTTCCAGGGGTAATGTCAATTGGAGCGGCACAGGTAATGGGGAATGTCCACAGGGTAAAGCCGGGGAATTCTTGTATTATCATCGGAGCGAATGTATTATCGATGGCCATTGCCAATGAGTTAAAGCTGTGCAGCGTAGATGTTAAGGCCATTATTTTACCAGTAACCGAACAGATAGGAAAGGAAGCTGGTCAGCCGCAGGAAGTATTAGCGTCATTAATGCGCTTGACCCATCTGGCTCCTTCTCCTTTACTAAAACAGCTGGGCAAGCTGGGAAAACATGTGCCCGTGAGTTTTGCGACAAAATTTTATCCAAGTAATGGATTGAAAATGAATGGGATTCCAATCAAATTAAAAACGGCTGTAACAGAGATTATCGGGGATGATGTTGTTGAAGGAGTGAAAACCGTAAAAATAAACACAGCAGGCGAACCCATTCCAGGAACAGAAAAGACGGAAACAGCTGATGTGGTTTGTATTTCAGGGGGACTGACGCCAATGGCAGAGCTGGCTTCTGTTGTCGGTTGTTCCTTTAAATATGTCGAAGCATTAGGAGGACATATTCCGGTTCATAATGAAAAAATGGAGACAACACTCCCTGATTTATATGTATCTGGCAATATCACAGGAGTAGAAAGCTCAAAGGTTGCCATGGCACAAGGGGAAGTCGCCGGATTAAATATAGCATCGAAAGTAATTGGAGAAAATCCCGCAATAACAGAGCGTATTGAGCGCGCAATTCAAAATGTAAAAAAGGTAAGAGCAGCCGCCTTAATTCAATTTCATCCAGAAATTGAAAAGGAAAGAGAAACATTGTATCAAGATTATCAACAAAATGCTTAAAATGGAAAAGGTAAGGAGACATGTCATATGAAAATACTATTAATCGGAGCAACCGGATCCATCGGAGAAGTAGCGTATGAAGAATTAAAGGATGACGCAGAAATTATCCAAGCAAGCCGGAATTCTTCAGAATATCCAGTAGATATTACTTCAGAAGAAAGCATCAGAGCGCTTTTTGAAAAGGTAGGACAGGTGGATGGCATCATTTGCGCTGCAGGTTCGGCCCATTTTGCCACAGTGGATGAACTGACACCGGAACAGAATATGATTGCGGTAAACAGCAAGCAGCTTGGACAGGTTAACCTCGTGTTAATTGGTTTACATTATCTGAGAGATAACGGAAGCATTACGCTGACAACGGGTGTTTTAATGGATGATCCATTGAAAACAGCATCCTCATCGGCAATGGCGAATGGCGGAGTAACTGCATTTGTGAAATCAGCAGCCATTGAAATGCCGCGTGGAATCCGGATCAATCATGTCAGTCCATCGATGCTGGAGAAATCAAAAGAAAAATATGGTAAACTATTCCAAGGGTTCGAACCTGTTTCTTCCAAACGGATTGGCTTAGCCTATCGAAAAAGTGTCTTTGGAGCGCAAACGGGTCAGGCATATAAAGTATATTAACCGATTTTCTGGTACGGGGCCTAAAATGGATTCTAGTTTTTAGGCCCGTGAACAAGGGGGATAACATGGGTGAATTTATAGGGCGATTAAACGATGTTGTATGGAGTCCAGCGTTGGTTATTTTTATTCTGGCACTGGGATTGTTTTTCTCCATAGCAACGCGTTTCATTCATTTTCGATATATTAAGGACATGTTTAAACTGACATTTACTGGCGGAAAGTCGGAGGCAGGTATTTCTTCGTTTCAGGCATTATCGATGTCGATTGGAAGCAGAATTGGTATTGGTAATATAGCCGGTGTAGCGACTGCAATCACATTAGGGGGGCCGGGAGCTGTATTCTGGATGTGGATTTTGGCTTTTTTCTCTGCCAGTATTGCTTTTATGGAAACCACGCTTGCACAGATTTATAAAGTGAAGCAGGATGGGGAATACCGCGGAGGCGTCCCGTATTATATTGGCAAAGGGTTAAAGAAAGAATGGTTTGCCGTCATATTTGCAGCCGTGACAATGGTTTCTATGACGATTCTTGTCCCGGGGATTCAAGTAAATACTATAGCGCTTTCTCTTGATGACGCATTTGGTATAGCTCCGGCAATAACAGGTACGTTACTCGTGATTTTACTGGCTGTTGTTATTTTTGGAGGGGTAAAAAGAATCGCAAAAACAGCGGAGACGATTGTTCCAGTTATGGCAATTGGTTATATCGGTGTATGTGTTGTTATTTTAGCTGTTAATTTTACAGCCATACCAGATGTACTTTCATTAATTGTTTCCAGCGCAATCAATCCAAGTGCTACATTTGGCGGAATCATAGGTTCAGCAATCGCCTGGGGCGTACAAAGAGGAGCCTTTTCGAATGCTGCCGGCTTTGGAAGTGAAACCTTTGAAACAGGAGCAGCAGAGGTTTCCCATCCTGTTAAACAAGGATTAGTGCAAGCATTATCCGTGTATATCACCACCCTGGTTATTTGTTCTGCTACTGCATTTATGGTCTTGATTACTGGAATGTATAATGTTCAGCTGGATGATGGCACAATGGTTGAGAACAATATTGGTGCTGTGGAAGCAGGTTCCAACAATGTCCAATTAAGCGTTGAAACGATTTTACCGGGATTCGGGGGTCCTTTCGTTGCTGTTGCGATCTTCTTCTTTGCTTTTACCAGTTTGATTACGTACTCCTATAAAGCGGAAACCAGTCTGGCCTATCTTAACCGTAACCGTAAAAAGAAGCTGCAGTGGCCATTGACTGTATTGAAATGCGGGCTCTTAGTCACCGTTTTTTATAATAGTACAAATTCAGCTGCCCTGGCATGGAGTTTTGGCGACTTAGGGTTTGGGGTCATGGCTTGGTTAAACATGATAGCATTGCTATTTCTGACAAAACCAGTCTTAAAGGCAGTAGAGGATTATGATGCGCAGAAAAAACAAGGAAAAGATCCAGTATTTGATTCTGTGAAGGCTGGAATTAAAAATGCGGATTTTTGGGAACCGGCACAAGAGGAAAGTGTGCAGCCAGCTAAAAAAGAAAGAAAGGTTATTTAGTTTATTGTAAGCGTTTGCTGATTGGTCCAGTTTAGTTTAATGATGTCTTTAGATTCCGGTGGGACAGGTTAAGAAAGCATACGGGTTCATTCGGTTTTTAGGAGTGGTCGATTTTATGAAAACAGTGGTTATCACAGGAGCAGGGAGCGGTTTGGGTTCAGAATTAGCATATGCTTTTTCTGAACTTGATTATGAAGTGTGTCTGTTGGGAAGAACACTTGATAAATTGGAGATGGCATCGCAAAAAATCAAAGGAAAATCCTCCATATATGAAGTGGATATTACAGAATCCAAAGGTGTAACAGAAGTGTTCAAAAAAATATATGAATCACTTGATACTGTAGACTGTCTCGTAAATAATGCCGGGGTTGGTATTTTTAAATCATTGGCTGAAATGGATAACAGGGAAATAGATTTATTGATTGATACAAATGTAAAAGGAGCGATTTATTGCACTAAAGAAGTTTTACCAGATATGCAATGCAGGAATGGGGGCGATATTTTAAATATTATTTCCAATTCTGGCAAAACTGCCAAAGCAGATGAAATCATATATAGTGCCAGTAAATTTGGAATGCGGGGGTTTTCAGAAGCATTAACGGATTTAACAAAAGACACAGATATTAGGGTACTTGCGGCATACATGGGAAATATGAACACCAGCCTCTGGCGGGAGGATGAGCCGGCAGAACGGAAAAGCTACGCAAGTCCAAAAGATGTGACGAAAATAATTATGGATCACTTCCAGGATAGAGAAAATGTATTTAGTTCGGACATAGTTATAGAAAACCAATAGAATCGAATGACTTTAGGTAACTGCTAACAGAGGAAATTAGTAAGATTAAAAAATCTGAAATAGATAAGGGAGAGTTATATGAGCGCATTTATAGATTGGTTAAGCGGAGCTGTCTGGAACCAGTATTTTATTTTCAGTTTTTTAGTGATTGGTTTATTCTTTTCCATTATGACCAGATTTGTGCAAGTGACACATTTAAAAGATATGATCAAGCTAATGTTTGTGAGAAGGTCTTCTGAATCCGGCGTGTCTTCCTTCCAGGCAATTTCAATGTCACTGGGAAGCAGGATTGGAACTGGTAATGTTGCAGGAGTTGCAACGGCAATTACACTTGGAGGCCCGGGAGCAGTATTTTGGATGTGGGTCATGTCTTTTTTTGGAGCAGCTACAAGTTTTATTGAAATTACATTATCGCAGGTGTATAAGAGTAAGATTAATGGAGAATTGCGTGGCGGGACGCCCTATTTCATTGAAAAGGGACTAGGATTTAGGAAACTGGGTATTATTTTTGCAATATTGACAACTTTAGCAACGGGATTTTTCCTGATGAACATTCAATCTAATACGATTGCAGCTTCGATGGAGGGAGCTTTCGGGATTCCACCATATGTTATTGGGATTATCCTTGTTCTTTTAATGGGATTATGCGTCTTTGGCGGAGTAAAAAGAATTGCTAAAACTGCGGAGTATTTAGTACCTTTTATGGCAATTGGTTACATTATAGTCTGTATTATTATTTTAGGATTTAATTTTCGGGCTATTCCAGATTTATTTTCATTGATTATATCAAGCGCTTTTGGGGCTGAAGCAACATTTGGAGGTATGATTGGAGCAGCTATATCGTGGGGGGTTCAAAGAGGATTTTTCTCGAATGCTGCAGGAGCAGGTTCAGAAACTTACGAAGGAGCTGCTGCAGAAGTATCGCATCCGGCAAAGCAGGGACTGGTTCAGGCGCTGGCCGTGTATGTTGATACTTGGATTATATGCTCGGCAACTGCCTTTATGATTCTTATTACAGGGATGTACAATGTAGAAGGGGCAGCATCTGTCGTTAATGTTCCAGGTGTAGAAGCTGGCTCAGTAAATGTGCAGCTGGCAGTAGATACCGTTTTGCCAGGTGTTGGATCTGCTTTTATGGCTATTGCCTTATTTTTCTTTTGTTTTACCACTATGATAACCTACTATTACAAGACAGAATCTAGTGCTACGTATATTATTGGCCATTCCAATAAAAAGGAAAAATTATTTTTATTTCCGTTACGTATAGGTATACTTATTTTTGCCTTTGTCGGCGCTATTGTTTCCGCATCTACAGCCTGGGCAATGGGAGACATCGGATTAGGAAGCATGGCATATTTGAACTTGATCAGTACGTTGCTGTTATCTGGGGTAGCACTCAAGGTTTTAAAGGATTATAAAGAACAGAAAAAAGCAGGTAAAGATCCTGTTTTTGATCCAGTAAAGCTAGGAATCAAGAATGCGGATTATTGGGAAACACGGCAAGAAGAAGCTTCCCAGTCATCTAAAAGCGGGACAAAGGTTATTTAAAATTTTGTAAGCGTTTGCTTGGGTATTGAAACAATTTAACTTTATGAAGCTCGAATTCTTCCTTCCATGGAGAATTCGCAGCTTCATCATGTAAAGCAAGACTCGCTTTCAAACTATGAAGGAGGAGTTTCATGAAATGGTCGCGTAAAATTGATGTAGTCGGTGCTCACGCAGAAGGGGAAGTAGGTAACGTGGTAGTAGGAGGTATCCCGCCTATACCTGGTGATACCTTGTTCGAGAAAAAAGAATACTTCGAGAAACATATGGATGACATAAGAAAATTATTACTTTTTGAACCTCGTGGCGGTCCATTCCATAATGCAAATATTCTCGTGCCTCCTGCTCATCCAGAAGCAGATATGGGCTATATTATTTTGGAAAGCACAGAATATCCGCCGATGTCAGGTTCAAATACAATTTGTGTAGCTACTGTTTTATTAGAAAATGGAATACTGCCTATGAAAGAGCCGGTGACTGAATTAGTTTTAGAAGCTCCTGGAGGACTCATTAAAGTAAAATGTGTGTGTGAAGATGGAAAAGTAAAGAAGGTAGAGCTAACAAACGTTCCGGCTTTTGCAATACATTTGAATACCCATGTAAAGGTAGAGGGGATAGGGGACATTCAGGTTGATACCTCTTATGGAGGGATGATGTTTGCGCATGTGAATGCGCAAGCGTTAGGGTTTCATATTACACCAGATGAAGCGCATGAAATGTGTTTAGTTGGTCAAAAAATCAAAAAAGCCGTAAATGAACAGTTAACGGTTGTTCATCCAGAGAACAGCAAAATTCGAAATGTGTCTAATATTATTTTTGAAGGGCCTTTAAAACGCTCTCAAGCTGGTTTTATCAGTAAAAATGGTACGGTTGTTTTACATGGAAGAATGGATCGGTCACCATGTGGTACTGGAACCAGTGCACGTTTGGCAGTGATGTATGCAAAGGGATTAATTGATGTGGATGAAGAATTTGAAAATGAATCGATTACTGGAACCAAATTTAATAGTAAAATCATATCTCTTTCTAAAGTAAAGGATAAAGAAGCTATTGTTCCTAAGCTATCGGGGCAAGCATGGATAACTGGCTTAATGAATCTGGGAGTGGATCCTACAGACCCAATTCAATCCGGTCATCAGGTTAGTGACATTTGGTTTTAATGCCTAGATAATTTAGCTTAAGCTGATAATTAGAAGATGAATTTTAGATGTATTGATAAGTCCAGTTTCGTTTAGACGCTAAAGTCAATTCATCTGTTTTCTTATCTATAGGGGAAATTGAAAAAAGCAGATCAAAACAATCTGCTTTTTTCTCACTAATCCTGAATAAATAAAGCTATCTCATATCCTTCCACTTTAAATGACTTCATCTCAGCCTTTTTCTCAAACTGAATCGAATCAAGGATGAGATGCTGATGCACCAGCTTATCAAATTTTGTTAAAATGCTTTGCAAAGCTTCATCCATATGGACGAACAACTGTACACGCTGTTCAACAGGAAGATTCAACTCTTTGCGGTAAGTCTGTACAGCGCGGACAAACTCCCTGACAAAGCCCTCTTCCTTTAATTCCTCGGTTAAACGGATATCCAACAACGTCATAAACGTACTTCCTTCAGCTAACACAAATCCGTCCGCTCCTTTTTTCTCAATCAGTACATCTTCTGTAGTCAAAGTGACTGTTTCCCCAGATTGCAGGGTAAACGGATATTCCTTGTCTGCGATGAATTTTTCTTTATCGGCATTACTTAAAGCTTCTACTTTCTTTTTTAATTCACCGACAGCCTTGCCAACCTTTGGACCAGCTACTGAAAAGTTTAATTTAAGAACGAATTGTAATAGCTGATAATCCAGCTGCTTGAATCGGACATTCTTGACATTCAGCTCTTCTTTGATAATGGAGTTGTAGTTTTCTAATCCAGACAGATCCGTTCTTTCTTTTGACATTACAATCAGTTGGGCTAAAGGGAGCTTTGTTTTCATTTCCACTGCATTACGCAGGGAACGCCCTTGCTCGATAATCTGTAATACGGCGTCCATATCTTTTTCCAGTTCTGTATCAATCTGTATTTGATCAGATTGAGGGAAATCAGATAAGTGGACACTTGAACCGGTTAAATCAGAGTAAATTTCTTCTGTCATGAACGGCGTGTAAGGAGCCATGATTTGCGATACTTTTGTCAGAACTTCAAAAAGAGTATGGAATGCTGCCTGCTTATCCTTCGTCATTCCTTCGTTCCAGAATCGCTGTCGGGAACGTCTGACATACCAGTTACTGAGTTCATCGATAAATAATGAAATGGCTCTTGCTCCTTTAGTGATATCATAGGCATCCAAGCTTTGAGTAACCTCTTGAATAACGGAATTCAAACGAGAAAGTACCCATTTATCAAGTGTAGTTGGATGACCGCCAGTATCTTTTTCTGGTTGAAAGTTATCGATTTTGGCATACATTTGATAGAAGGAATACACGTTTAGAAGTGTATCCTGCACTTTTGATTTTGCTTGGCTGACTGTCTTTTTGGAAAAGCGTTTATTATTCCATGGCGAGCTGTCTGCAAGCAAAGCCCATCTGAGTGCGTCTGCGCCAAATTCATTGATTAACTCCATAGGAGATAAAGCATTACCTTTACTTTTAGACATTTTTTGCCCATTTTCATCTAGAATATGCCCTAGTGAAAGTACACGTTTGTACGGCGATTTTCCAGTGAATAAGGTGGATACGGCTAATAAACTGTAGAACCAGCCTCTTGTCTGATCAACTCCTTCGATAACAACATCAGCAGGATATTGGCTTTGGAATAATGCTTCATTTTCAAAAGGGTAATGATACTGAGCAAACGGCATCGAGCCGCTGTCAAACCAGACATCGATTACTTCACTGGTCCGATGCATTTTTCCTCCACAGTCACAAGCAAAATGAATATGATCTACATAAGGCTTATGCAATTCGATATCTTCAGGGATTGAATCGATAGACAGTTTTCTTAATTCTTTGATGGAACCCGGTGATTTTTGGGCATCGCAGGAATCACAGATCCATACGTTAAGCGGTGTTCCCCAGTAACGGTTCCGGCCAATATTCCAATCAACCATATTCTCTAAGAAGTTACCAAATCTGCCATCTTTCATATGAGCAGGAAACCACTCCACCCCTTGATTATTTTCTATCATTTTTTCTTTGACCGCTGTTGTCTTAATAAACCATCCTTCCATAGCATAATAGAGAAGGGGGGTATCACAGCGCCAGCAATGCGGGTAGCTGTGTTCGTACTTTTCTTTATCAAATAGCAGGTTTTTTTCAGCGAGCATTTTGATGATATCTATATCACAGTCCTTCACAAATTTCCCTGCCAGTGGTGTAATTACATCTTTGTACTGTCCTTTTGTATCAACAACATGAACAAAATCAAGATGATTCTCCTGAACCGCTTGATAGTCATCTTCTCCATGTGCCGGTGCTACATGAACAATCCCAGTTCCGCTTGTATCTGTCACAAAATCTGCACCAATCACGACATATCCGTTAGAAACAGTGATAAAATCGAATGGAGGATGGTAGGAGAGACCAATTAAATCCTGTCCTTTGATAATTTCTAAGATGTTATAGTCTTCCTTCATCACATCTTGGACTAATGATTTTGCTGCGATATATATTTCATTTCCCTGCTGCACACGCATATACTCCATTTCCGGATTCACTGCGAGAGCCACATTGGCTGGAAGTGTCCAAGGTGTTGTTGTCCAGCCTAATAGATATTCATTATCTTTTCCTTTTACCTGAAATTTGGCAGTAGCAGATAAATCAGTGACGTCTTTATACCCTTGAGCCACTTCATGAGAACTTAGCGACGTCTTACAATGGGGGCAATAAGGAACAACACGATGACCTTGATATAAATAAGCCTTCTTATGAATGTCAGAAAGGATATGCCAGACCGATTCGATATACGCATTGTTCAGTGTGACATAAGGGTTCTCCATATCTACCCAATATCCAAGCGCATCGGTGAATTGCTTCCACTCATTTTCGTAGGTAAAAACACTTTCTTTACATTTCGCGATAAAGTTCTCCACACCATATTCTTCAATTTGTTCCTTGCCGCGGATATTCAATTGCTTTTCTACTTCCAGTTCAACAGGTAATCCATGGGTATCCCAGCCAGCTTTTCGTAAAACCTGATAGCCTGACATGGTTTTATATCTTGCTACAAAGTCCTTGATGGTTCTGCCTAGAGCATGGCCGGCATGCGGCAATCCGTTAGCTGTCGGCGGTCCTTCGTAAAAAACAAAGGTTTCTTTACCTTCTCTGTTGGAAATAGAGTGCTGGAAAGTATGATCTCTTTCCCATTGGTTTCGAATTCTTAATTCACGAGCTGCACTTGATTCCTTCAATTTTTTTCACCTCATTATCAAAATTAAAAAATCCCGATTCTGCGCAGAGAGAATCGGGAGGCTTACATTCTTCATAAAAATAAAAAAACCAACATAAGCAGTGGTTTTCGGAATGGATTTTCACTACGTACTATCATACGCGTTCTGGATATCGGTAGAATGCCGTCAAAGTTTAATGTACATTTCAACTTTGCTTCTCAGGGAGGATTTTCATTAGCTTTCTTAACGTTGACTTTCAGCACAGGGTCAACTCTCTGTAGATAAGAAGGAGATAATTACTCTTTCCCGTCATCGAATTAGATTTTAAATTAACAACAATAGTAAACGATTAAAAATGAAAAGTCAACCTGCTGGATTTCTTGATTGACAACACTTCTGTGATTCATCATTTTTCATGATTCTTTTTGTTATCAAGTGAAATCTTTAATATCACGACCAGCAGAAAGAAAATAGTTAAATCAAAGAATCCACGTAAGTTCCCAACAGTAAACAGGTTGGCTATAAAAGGGAAAAAGGTTATGACGGCAATGGAAGCTATCATGCAAAATAATACGGTTAAAAAAACATCTTTCATGATTTGTAAACTCCTATATACTTGAATATGAAATGTTCAGTATATCAATATTTACATATATTGACTAGTCCTATTTAACGGGATATATTTTGGATAGAGTATTTCCAAATAAATAACAGAATTATAAAAGTATTATGATGGATATTTTTCAAAAAATAAAATAATCCTCTATAATAAAGAGAGAAGGGAGAAGATTAATATGAACATCCAAAAAATAATTATTGCCAGTCCGTTAATAAAGGAATTAGAAAAACCCATAGCACATTATAAGCTGGATAAAGAAATTCGTTACATAACAGAGGACGCTATAACGGAAGAAGACCTGGAATGGGCGGATGCTCTTTGCGGGTTTCAGCTGCGGAAGGATACGGACTACGGCAAAGTGAAATGGGTACATTCTCTAGGCGCCGGTGTCGATGGATTTTTGTATGATCAGAATTGGAATGAAAATGTATTATTAACACGTACTGTCTGCTCGTTTGGACAGCGCATCGGGGAATATTGCTTAAGCTATATGTTAAGGGATACCCAAGCGCATCAGACGTTTGCAGCCCAGCAAGAAGAGAAGGTCTGGAAGGAATTTTCTCCTATATTATTGAGTGAGAAAACAGCAGTGATTTATGGAACCGGTGAAATCGGCAGTAGGCTGGCAGAGATTCTATCCGGATTTGGAATGAAGGTTTACGGCATTTCTTTAAGCGGAAAGCAGAAGGCACCTTTTAACCAAGTTGCAGCTATTGACTCGCAATTTTCATTTATAAAAGAAGCGGATTATGTAATCAATACATTGCCGTTAACAGAGAAAACAGCAGATTTATTTGATAAACGCTTATTTGATCAAACGGACAATATTGGATTTATCAATGCAGGCAGAGGAAAGTCTGTTGCTGAAGCAGATTTGCTGGCTGCCTTGGAGAAGGAGAAAGTACGGTTTGCTGTACTGGATGTTTTCCATGAAGAACCGTTGCCTGTATCGCATCCATTCTGGGAGCATCCAGCTATTACAATAACACCTCATATATCTGCTGTCACAACGGCAAAAGAAGCAGCGGATTGCTTTGTTGACACGCTGAAAAGAGTGGAAGCAGGGCAGGACTTGGAAAATAAGGTGGATATTCAAAAAGGATACTGAAGCTAATTTTATGCTGGTTTAAATAAGAGGGGAGGCTAAGCTGATTTATAATCCGAATTTGATAATGATTCCAAGGAGCTGGTCAGCTTTCCTTCATCTCTACTATAAAAAATAGCAGCACAAACCATGGCTTTGGTCTGTGCTGCTATTTTTTATAGGATGTTTTTCTATTTTAATACTGCTTGCGCTACAGCTAAACGAGCGGCTGGAATACGGTATGGTGAACAAGAAACATAATCGATGCCGATTTGTTGGAAGAAAGAAATCGATTCAGGATTGCCGCCAACTTCGCCGCAAATACCGATCATCATGTTTTCTTTCGTTTGTCTTGCTTTGTCGACAGCGAGCTTAATCAATTCGCCGACACCGCTTTGATCCAGAACCTGGAACGGGTCTTGCTGCATAATCTGTTTTTCTTTATAGGCATTGATAAACTTACCGATATCATCGCGAGAAAATCCAAATGTCATTTGAGTTAAATCATTGGTACCGAAGCTGAAGAAATCGGCATTTTCTGCTAATTGGTCAGCGATGATACATGCGCGCGGTAATTCAATCATGGTCCCGATTTCGTAAGGAAAGGGCTCTATTTGATGCTCCTTGAATGTAGCTTCGATGGTTTCCGTTAAAAAGCTTTTAACGTAGTCCAGCTCGGCTTTTTCTGAAATTAAAGGTACCATGATTTCTGGGCAAATCGTCAAGCCTTCTTTTGCTAATTGAATGGCACTATTGAAAATCGCTTTGACTTGCATTTGATAAATAAGTGGTTCAGTGATGCCTAAGCGACAGCCACGATGGCCCAGCATTGGATTGGTTTCTTGTAATTTTTCGATTTGTTTCTCCACAGCAGATGAATGTCTGTTTAGTTGATCAGCCAATGACTTGATTTCATTGGCATCATGCGGCAAAAATTCATGCATTGGCGGATCAAGCAGACGAATCACCATTGGTTTATCTTGAACGGTTTTTAACATTTGATAGAAATCTTCTTGCTGGAAGCTTAGTAATTTATTTAAAGCAAACTGAACTTCCTCTTCATCTTTAGCCAGAATCAAGCGGCGCATTTCCAGCACACGCTCTTCCCCAAAAAACATATGCTCTGTTCGGGCTAAACCAATTCCTGTTGCGCCAAAATCAATCGCTGTTTGTAAGTCTTGTAATGTTTCAGCGTTCGCACGAACCTTCAACTCAGCGCATTCGTCTGCCCAAGTAAGTAATTGCTGCAAGCTCTGATCGTTTTCAGGAACAATCGTCGGGATTTCACCTAAATATAAGCTTCCTGTACTGCCGTCAACAGAAATCATATCGCCTTCCGTCAGGGTATGGTTACCACATAATACAGTTTTGGCGCTTTCATTGACTGTTAATGCTTCACAGCCGGTGACACAGCAAGTACCCATTCCTCTGGCAACAACGGCTGCATGCGACGTCATCCCGCCACGGCTGGTAACAATTGCTTCACTGACCACCATGCCTTCAATATCTTCTGGTGAGGTTTCTTGACGGACCAGAATTACTTTTTTTCCTAAAGCAGTGTATTCTTTTGCTTTATCAGCTGTAAAGACGATTGATCCCGTTGCTGCGCCTGGACTGGCAGGTAAACCTGTTGCGAAAGCATCCACTGCTGTCAGTTTTTCGGTATCAAAGACCGGATGAATCAATTGATCGATGACATCAGGAGAGACGCGCATAATTGCTTCTTCTTTTGAAATTAAACCATCAGCTGCTAAATCCAAAGCGATTTTCAAGGTAGCTTTAGCGGTGCGCTTTCCATTTCTGGTCTGCAGAATATACAGCTTGCCATTTTCGATTGTAAATTCGATATCCTGCATATCCTTATAGTGCTGCTCCAGTTTGTGAGAATGTTTAATAAAATCATTATAAGCTTCTGGCAAAATGGTTTGCAGAGATTCAATCGGCTCCGGTGTACGAATTCCTGCAACGACATCCTCACCTTGGGCATTGATTAGAAATTCACCAAATAATTTATTATCACCGAGAGAAGGGTTGCGAGTGAAGACCACTCCTGTTCCGCTTTCCTCACCGCTGTTGCCAAAGACCATTGACTGGACATTAACAGCTGTTCCTAAATGATGAGGAATATTGTGCAGGTCGCGATATACTTTCGCCCGCTGGTTATTCCAGGATTTGAAAACAGCCTTCGTTGCTTCAAATAATTGCTCCATTGGATCCTGTGGAAAGGCTACTTTATTCTTAGAGAACAAATTCTTATACAATTCAATCAATTCTATATGCTCTGCTTCGCTAAAATCAGTTACTTTTTTATTCAAACGCTTCTCCGTTTGATGCAGCAATACATTGAATTGTTCTTTATGGATTCCGTAAACGACATCACCGAACATTTGCAAGAGACGGCGGTAGCAGTCATAGGCAAAGTTCACATTGGTCAATTTGGCAAAATCTTGAACTCTATGATCATTTAAGCCAAGGTTTAAAATGGTGTCCATCATGCCGGGCATGGAAAAGGCAGCGCCGCTTCGAACAGAAACTAATAGAATATTTTCAGTAGATGTAAAAGATTTCCCTGTTTCTGACTCTAAATTTTGAATCGCTTTCAAAACTTCTGCTTTTAATTGCTCTTCAAAAAAGGAAGCATCTGCTAAATAATTCATACAACATTCTGTAGTAATCGTAAAGCCCTCAGGTACAGGTAATCCCAAATGAGTCATTTCTGCAAGATTGGCTCCTTTGCCGCCCAGCAATTCTTTGTTCCCGCTTCGTCCTTCATCAAATGTATAAATTAATTTTTCCATGAGAAACCTCCAATGATTTAATTGTGTGTCACATTTATTTAATAATCATCATATATGACAAAAATATGTGTGTCAATACATAAATATGTGATTATTAGTTTAAAATATTCATTAATATGTGTATAATGAAAACATAATAATAACATTGTTTGATAGCTTTCTTTGGAGGTCCAAGTATGAAATTAAGTGAAAGACAAGAACAAATCATCCAATTAGTAAAAGATTATCAGCCGGTCAGCGGGGAAAAAATATCTGAGCTGTTAGATGTTTCTAGAGCTACGTTACGTTCAGATTTATCGTTTTTGACATTAGCAGGTATTTTACAAGCTACACCTAAAATCGGCTATACGTATTCAGGTTCGGATTTAGAAGCCTTTTTCTTTTTTAAGACCTTTGATACGAAAATCGATGAAATTATGATTCCACCCTTAGTGATTAACCAAAATACATCGATTCGAGATGCCATCACTAATTTGTTTATTTATGATGTTGGTTCCCTGTACGTGGTGGATGAAGAAAAACTTCTCGTGGGTGTTTTATCCAGGAAGGATTTATTAAGGGCATCATTAAATTCAGAAATTGATAATACGCCAGTTGTAGTGTGTATGACACGAATGCCGCATATTAAAGTCTGTCAAAAAAATATCAATATACTGGAAGCAGCCACTATCTTACAGGATTTTGAAGTTGATTCACTGCCAGTCGTTGAAGAGGAAAATCACAAAAAAGTGATTGGTAAAATTACGAAGTCTCGAATACTTAATTACATTACGCAGCAAGCCAGAAATGCAGAATTAAATAAATAAAAGGGGATATCCATCTATTATGAAAAATGAAATCATCATCTACTCTATTTCTGATTCACTTGGAGAAACATCACAAAAGTTACTAACAGCCGTCAGTGCACAATATCCGGATTTGAATTTTAATAAAAGCTATCGTTTTCCATTAGTAAATCGAGAAGAGGAGTTATTGGGAATTTTGCAGGATGCCTTAAAGGATAAAGCGATTGTTGTTAGCACCTTAGTTAATCATCGTCTAGCTGAAACTGCCCGAAATTTCAGTCAGCAGTCAGGCCTCATGTATTTAGATTTGATGCACCCATTTTTTGAAATGATTCAAGCAAGAACCGGTTCAAGTCCCATTGAAGAACCTGGAACAGTTCATAAATTAGATACGAAATACTTTAACCGCATCGCAGCTATTGAATTTGCGGTGAAATATGATGATGGCAAGAATCCGCAAGGCTTTATAGATTCCGATTTAGTTTTGTTAGGTGTATCACGAACCTCAAAGACACCATTAAGTATGTATTTAGCGAATAAAGGGTATAAAGTTTCCAATTTACCTCTGATTCCGGAGGTTCCCTTACCACAGATACTGGAAGATGTAGATCCGCATAAGCTGGTGGGGTTAGTTTGCCATCCAGATAATTTATCTAGAATTAGAAGTAATCGATTAGATTCATTAGGTTTAAATCATTCAACGAGTTATACCGATTTAGAAAAAATATATAACGAACTCGACTACTCACAACAGGTTTTCAAACGATTTGGTATTTTTACGATTGATGTGACAGATAAATCGATTGAAGAAACAGCGTATGTGATTGAAGAACATTTTAAAGAAATGGAATAAAACAATCTTTTTATGGTATGTATTTATATGAGTGACAACTGTCTTTTATAAAATAGGGAATAGGTATTTTTCATGACTTTATATTCATTCTGCAGGGTTTTATGTAGTATTATTTGCTATAATACTAGAAAAAGAGAGAATCTTGTTAATATACCATGCTTTTTATGATAGATTTTATTCTAAAAAATATAAAAGAATTGGCCAAGTCGTGAAGTGAGATGTTCTGGAATGGAGCAATCTTGCTGTCTTTCAGCATCCTTCAATGAGTGCTGAATCTTCGAAAGACGGCCGTTCTTTAATTAATGACGGCAGGGCGGTCACTGCGATGAAAAATAAGAATATGTACACATACTTCAAGGTTTTTATTATTCTATTATTATTTTTTACTTGCCTGATCAGTTTTCGAATTATGTGGATTAATTACCATAACAAAGGAGAGCAGCCTGTAATCACAGAGGGCGTGCTTGATTTAACAGATTGGGATTTTTCTGACAAAGAGACGATTTCTTTAAATGGGGAGTGGATTTTTTATCCCAATCAATTCATAGATATAACAGGTATATCTGATGCGGTGGACTCCACATTGATTCAGGTTCCTGGTGATTGGCGAAATGAGCTGAGGATGGTTAATGAAAATCAGGCAAACAGCTTTGGGTATGGCAGTTATTATTTGAAGGTGCTGCTGCCGGATGCAAGCCCTCCTTTTCTCGGTCTGCGTCTGAATAACATACATACGGCAGTTAATATCAGGGTAAATGATCAGCTTGTAGAATCGGTGAATTACCCAACTGCCGAGAAAACGGAACAGTCACATATTCGCGGACCGATTACCAGTCTGTTTTATGCGGATCCGGATAAGCGTGAACTGGAAATTATCTTGCAAGTTTCGAATCATGAGCTTCCGTTTGCGGGTGGAGTAGACCAGACGGTTTCTTTTGGAACGGCAGAAGCTGTCAATCAGGAAACCAATCTGTCCCGCTTTCTTCAGTTAACCGTTATTATCATTCTATTCTTGCATGCCCTGTATGCTTTTGCCATTTTCCTTATGAATAAAGGGAAGCAGCAAACCGAATTAGTTTATTTTGGGTTCATGTCATTCTTGATTGCTGTAGGGAATTTATTAGACGATGAAGTATTTGTTCAATTGCCGTTTAGTGCAGATGTCTCCTTCCGGCTGCTGGTCGCCATCTATATTCTGGTGTTATTTGTCTTGATTAAATTTATTCAGCATTTGTATCAAATGCATCAGAAGTTTATCAAGGTGTTAGGCGTTATTGCTATCGTGATGGCGGTATTGACCTTGACTGTTTTTTCACTGGAGCATTTTACCGTTTTATCGATGCTGTTGTTTGTATATGATGCTGTTGCTATTGCTTATCTGTTTATCATTACACTCAGGCAAATTGTTCGCGGAGATAAGAACGGGATTCTGATTTTACTCTTGATATGCAGCTATACCTCTAATGTAGTGTGGGGAGCGGCAATACAAACAGGTCAAATAGACTTTCCTTTTTATCCCTTTGATTTTTTTGTGCCCATTGTTATCATCGCTATTCTATTAATTAAACGTCATATTCAATTGACACAGCTGAGTGAAGAGCAGGCAGTGAGATTAATTGAAGAGGATAAGAAAAAGGACCAATTCTTAGCGAATACGTCTCATGAGATTCGCAATCCTTTACATGGAATGGTGAATATTGCCCAATCGGTTATTAATAAACATGGGGACAGCTTAACTCCTGAGACGGTCAATAATTTACAGCTTTTAGCTCAAATTGGCCATCGATTAACATTTACTTTAAATGATATTCTGGATATTACAAGACTAAAAGAGCGGAAGATTCCGTTACAAAAAGAGAATCTTTCATTGCATTCTATTACAGACGGTGTCATCGAGATGGTGCAATTTACCTCCCCAAAAAAGTCCATTACCGTACATAATGAAATTGAGTTGGATTTTCCTCCTCTATATGCAGATGAAAATCGGCTGATTCGAATTTTGTTTAATCTGATTCATAATGCAGTGAAATATACAGAACGGGGCAAGGTTATTGTTTCTGCTGCAGAGCAGGAAGATATGGCTGTTATTACGATTCAGGATACAGGAGCCGGGATCGCTCCGGATGCTTTGGAACGAATCTTTCTTCCTTATGAAAAACTCAGTAAGTCTGATGTGGATAGCGGGGGAATCGGGTTAGGGTTAAATATCTGCAGACAATTGGTTGAACTCCATGGCGGTGAAATGAATGTGGATTCTGAACTGGGCAAAGGAACGTCCTTTTCTTTTAGTATGCCTTTAGGCTCAATGGCAGGTATAAATTTGGTACAGTCAGAGAGCGGGAAACAAGGCAGCATTTATGATGACTCTGCCATTCATACCATGGGATGGCATGATAAAAATTCCGCAACAGGCAAGCCTTTTCTGCTGGTTGTGGATGATGACCCTGTTAATTTAAAAGTAATGCAAAATCTTTTAGAACCGGATTATCAGCTGCATTGTACAACGGATCCGGAGGCAGTTATAGAGTGGCTGGAGAGGCAATCCTATGATTTGGTCATCTCGGATGTGATGATGTCGCCGTTTTCCGGCTATGAATTAACAAAACGTATTAGAGAACGCTTTAGTCTTTCCGAATTACCTGTCCTATTATTAACGGCTCGTAATCAAACGGAGGATATTTATACTGGTTTTATATCCGGTGCAAATGATTATATCGCCAAGCCAGTCGAAGCGTTAGAATTACAAGCCCGGGTCAGGGCATTAACAGATTTAAGCCATTCTATTGATGAACAATTGCGGATGGAAGCGGCTTGGTTACAAGCTCAAATCAAACCGCATTTTATGTTTAATACTTTGAATGCCATTGCTGCCTTAAGTAATATAGATATCGACCGGATGATGAATCTGCTGAATGAATTTGGCAGATACCTTTCCAGAAGCTTCCATAGCAATAATACAAAGCCGTTAGTATCGCTGGAGGAAGAGCTGGAGTTAGTAGATTCCTATATTTATATCATGCAGCAGCGATTTATGGAGAAGCTGACCGTGCATAAGGATTTTGATGACGTTCAGGATATCTTTGTACCGCCGCTGTCCATCCAGACAATCGTGGAAAATGCAATCAATCATGGGATTATCTCCCAAAATAAACCAGGTACACTGTGGCTGCAAGGGAAACAATTAGCAGATGGTTACCACATTAAAATTATCGATGATGGAGCAGGGATGGAAGCAGAGGTATTGGCCGGATTATTAAATAAAGAGGAAGAAAAAGAGGGCGTGGGTTTACTGAATACGAATCAGAGATGGAAAAAGCTTTTTGGACACGGAATGAATATTAAAAGTACAGCAGGAGAGGGGACAGAGGTGACGCTGTGGATTCCTAAAAATAAATAATACAAAATAGGATAAGTCCCCTCTAGCGCACTGTGCAAATAGAGGGGACTTATCCTATTTTGGAGCTGTGACAGTGTTTGTGTTATTCTCTTATAACATTTGGTTATTTTCTTTTATAGTAAGCTTTCTAATGAACATAAAAATTCCTTTTCCTACTTTAAGCAGGATATACCCGGGAATCCATCCAAACAGAATAATAATAATCTCCATCGCAAAAATAAAGATACCTAACGGCGGAATGTCAGCGAATATCGAGATAATCCATACAGGAATACTGTGGCCTGCAAAAAGGATAACGAAATAAATGAACGGAAGAAACCATTTCGTATAAGCCCTCCAAAAAACAGTAATAATCGGCAGCAGGATGTTGATACCATATACGCCAATAACAAATAATATTCCTATTTCCCAAAAGGTATTATCATCAGCGACAGGCTGCCAGGGAAGTACAGTTAAACCAAGAATAAATGCATAAGCTAACAGAAGTATTCCTATTCGAATTTCCCATTTTCTTGTCTTTTTTCTCAATGAAATTTCAGGTTTTTTCTCATCGGGCTCCCATGGATGAAATGGATTCTTATATATTTTTCTTCCTATTTTTTGTGGGAATTCCTCCCCGTTCCATGGCTCTCCTTTGAGCTGGTTAAAGTCCGTATGATATTTTTGACGTTCTAAAAGGGCAGGACGGAGATCATCATCTGTTTGAAACAATGGCAATCCTTTATCCTGAAAACGGGCTGTCCAATCGTAAAATTCTTCTTCATTAAAAAATTCTCTCATATAATATTGATTGTCTTTGTATTTAAAAACCATAAGTTTTCCTGCATAATACAATTTTTTATTAGAGGAAGATTCTTTGATACTATTTCCTATAATGACTTCCCAGACAGAATCAAATAAGATGGATGTTTCTTCCCTTTGTCCGGCCTTATGATCAATAGCAGTTTGGAAATACCCTTTTTCATTTAATTCATAGAAAATTTCATATCTTTCTAAGTATTTTTTCTGCTGCATAAAAAAAGCAAAAATCAGGCCGGATATAAAGCTGATAACAGCAAAAATGCTTACAAGTATCCAGTTAATGGGTTGTAAAAATAGAAAATAGATTCCGCCTCCTGTGAAAATAAGACAAATAATAAGAGCAATCGTGGTTATGTGACGGAGCGCATCATTTGTTTCGGAAGGAGGCTGATTTGTATCTTTGATTGGTTTATGTAGGTTGTTTTCGATATAGATTCCCTCCTTTGGTTCTTCTTCTAATCAGTTTATTTTATTACAGCCTATGTTTGATAACATGTTACCACATCCAGATTTTGTTATAAATAAAAAAGAGATGTACAACAATGAATTTTTGGAATATATTTGAAAACTATTTTGTCTGTTTAAATATATAAAGGAAGGGAAAAAATACAAAGTAAGCAAATTTTATGATTTGTTTATTGATTTCAAGGAGGGGTTAAGATGAGAGTGCAGGACAAAGTTACGCTGATTACTGGAGCTGGTACCGGAATTGGAAAAGAAACAGCTCATTTATTTGCAAAAGAAGGCGCAAAGCTTATTTTGACTGATGTAAATGTTGAAGGTGTCAAAGAAACAGAAAAGGAAGTCAACGAGCTTGGAGCAGAAGCTATTTCGATAAAGCATGATGTCAGTAAAGAAGCGGATTGGAAAGAGGTTGTTAAAAAGGGCGTTGACCAATTTGGAACCATTGATGTCTTGTTCAACAACGCAGGGATATATATTATCAAGCCAATCACGGAAATTGAATTAGATACATGGAATAAATTAATGAATATCAATGTGACAGGCACATTCTTAGGGATGAAGCATGTATTGCCTGTGATGCAGAAGCAAAAAAGTGGTTCAATCATTAATGCTTCCTCTGTTGCAGGACTTGGTGGAGCGCCTGGACATGCATTATACGGTGCAAGTAAAGGTGCAGTCCGTATTATGAGTAAGGACGTTGCGATGGAAGTTGCCAAGGATCAGATTCGTGTGAATTCGATTCATCCAGGTTATATTGACACACAAATGGCGGATTATGGAGCAGAGCAGCAAGGGAAGACCGCAGATGAAGTTGGGAATACTTATCCGCTTGGACGTTTAGGAAAACGGGCTGAAGTGGCAAAAACAGTGTTGTTCTTAGCATCAGATGATTCTTCGTATACGACAGGTGCCGAGTTTCCGATTGATGGCGGGTCTACCAGCTCGCTTTAGCAGCATGACTTCAGAGGAAAACCTTGGATCATAGCTCACTAAAAATAACTTAAAAGGGTTCTAATTATCCTAATTAGATAATCGGAACCCTTTTATTTTGGTTTATTATCATTAGCTGATTAGCGTACAGAGTATTGTATTTCCACTTATCTTATAAACTGAAAACAATTGGCATCCAGAAGTATACGGCAGCAGTGATGACCACAACGGATATGAGGTTCAGCCATACACCGGCTTTAGCCATGTCGGAAACTTCTAAATATCCAGCGCTGAACACTGCTGTGTTCGGCGGGGTAGCAACAGGAAGCATATAACAAGATCCTGCAGATAATGCTGCGGCTGCCATAAGCGGAAGCGGATCAATTCCAATAGCAATCCCGAGGCCGACAGTCAGCGGCAGGATTAAATTGGAGACAGCGGTATTTGAAAGAATTTCGGTAATGCTGAGTACAAACACAACGAGTAACAGTATTACAAAGATATATTGCATGCCTTGAAGCATCTGCAGGACTTCCCCGATAGAATCATTCAATCCTGATTCACTAAATGCTGTTGCGATTGACATACCGCCTCCAAAAAGAATAAGAATCCCCCAAGGCAATTCCGTCGTGTCTTTCCATTCGAGGATGCGTTCAGCTTTATTTGAGCTTGGCAGGAAGAATAAGAGTGCTGCCCCAAAGATAGAAATGGTCGCATCATCCAAATTGTCAAAAAACGCACTAATACTTTCAGGCATGAATCCAATGCTGGAAACAAATGGAGAAATAATCCATAACATGACAGTAATCAGGAAGACAATACCAACCTTTATTTCGTCCGACGTGAGCTTGCCAAGCTTATGAAGTTCATCTTTCACGAAGCTTAATGCACCATCGGCTTCTTCTGAGGATTTCACTTTAAATTTAACCTTTGTAAGATAAAAATATAAGATAACTAACAGGATAATTGCAATTGGTCCTGTGAAGAACAGCCACTCTGCAAAGGTAACTGTCCGGTCAAGCTGTGAAGATGCAATACCTGCCAAGAGCGCGTTTGGAACGGCAGATACCAGTGTGGCAAGACCGCCAATTGTAGCTGCATAGGCTACAGCGAGTAAGATGCCTTTTGAAAAAAAATCAAAGTTTTGCCCCTTAAGTATTTCTTTATCCTTCACTTCATCAATGAGTGCGATAGCCACCGGCAGCATCATCAAAGCTGTGGCAGCATTGGAAACGAACATGGAGATTCCTGCTGTGGCAATCAGAATTCCCAGAATCATCCGATTGCTTTTTGTTCCAATCATTTTAATAATATTGAGCGCAATACGCCGATGCAGATTCCACTTTTGTATGGCCAGGGCAATGACAAAACCGCCTCCATACATAAAGATGACGGAGCTGCCGTAAGCAGGTGCTACGGTATCGATATCCACACCATGAAAAGCAGGAAACAGGACAAGCGGCAATACAGAAGTTGCAGCCATTGGGACAGGTTCTGTCACCCAGAAGGTCGCGACTAGCAATGTTACTCCCAGTACTACCTTCTGTTCATGCGGTAAAACGTTTTCAGGAATAAGGAAATAAACGAGTGCAAATAATACTGGTCCCAGGATGAGTCCGACCCAGTTGCGTATTGTATAATGGGGTTTATTTTCTTGATTTTCTTTAGATTTCATTGTGCGGGCCCCCCTATGCTTTAGTAAAGCTTGATTGTCCCATTTTTTAGTAATATTTATCCTTATATCTGGATAGAAGGCTTGCTAAATATGTAAATTCACCTCAAATATCCCAGCAATAAAATAGCAAATGGGTTACTGGTTTTTCTTGTAATACTATTCCCAGCAGATTTATTGATAAAACTTAATAAAAGACAGGTTTATTATGAAATACAGTATAATAATGCTATGTTTGTAATAGAATTTGATAAAATGACATGAATAGCTTACTTTATGGAAAGGCGGATAATCATGGAGATTATAAAAAGATACGGGACTCTTATTCTATCCACTATCCTGACGATAGCGGGCTATTCCAAGCTGAAAACCAGCGTTAGCGGTGGGTATAAGGAGCAAATAATTATTTGGCCACTACTGGAGGCACGATGGATTCGGCACAATTCAATATGATTCAACAAGGGTATATTGCAGCCAATATTGTTTTATAGGCGAAGCATTGCTTGTTATAGGGCTGGGATTTCTTTGTTTATCATATTTTAAAGGAAATCAGAGCTGACTGATAATAGACGGACTTTTATTTAAAGATATAACCAAACTTTTTCAAAATCTCTATCTCATGTAACGACTATTTTTAATCGTAAAATATAATTCTCAACATATTGCAGCAACCAAGCTGCGAATAAAGTTATCAAATCATCCCATTATTCATGACAAACCAGTTACTTATCCGATATAGTATAGATAGATATGTCTAACGTGATAAGAGGCGAGTTAAAATGGAAAACAATGAACCAAAATTAACGAAAAAACAAATCGCAATATTAGAAGCTGCAACGGATTTATTTGCAGAAAAAGGGTATGCAGGCACATCAACGAGTGAAATTGCCACGAAAGCAGAGGTGGCAGAAGGAACGATTTTTAAGCATTTTAAATCGAAAAAAGGGCTGCTGATGGCGGTTGTTTCGCCAATGATGGTGAAATGGCTTGCTCCCATGATAAAAAAAGATCTGAATAAGGTGCTTGATCAGGAATTTGAATATATTCAAGATTTTATTCGGGCGATGATTGAGAATCGAAAAGAATTTATTCAAAAAAATTTACCGATGTTAAAGATTTTAGTACAAGAAATTCCATTTCATCCCGATTTAAAAGAAAAGTTTATTGAATATGTAGGGAATGATATTTTTGATAAACTGAGGGAAATCGTCACGTATTATCAAGACAAAGGACAGCTGGCTGACATGAAGACAGACACAATTATACGCACGGTTGCTACATCGATTTTATCGTATATTGTGGCACGTTATGTGTTTCTTCCGGAAATAAATTGGGATGAAGAAGAAATAGAGACAGAAAGAATTATTCAAATATTGGAAAGCGGGATTATACAGACAAACAGCGGGCAATAGGTATGCGTTTCTTTTATCAAAAGATTCCTCAGATCTTCACATTAACGGAAAGGTCAGGGGAATCTTTTTACATTTTATTAAAATAAATGATTCGACTACCGTCTTCTGCGCTTTTCTTTTATCGGATAGAGAATATAATAAAAAATCGTCCCTGTGAAAAAGGAGAGAATACATCCTAATAAAGATATTTGAGAGTAAAAACCGCCTTGACTCGTCTCCATTTCAAATAAGCCGGAACCAAAGATAGAAGCATGCTGAGGCAGACCTAACAGATGAAGCAACGTTAGAATAAGTGGTGCGCAAAGTATAATAAGGACATAAATCATTACAAAGCAGAAACCAGATAAGATACTTTGGAATATTTTCATGATACATCACCTTTCTTCAATACATCATTCATCGTTATTTACGGTTGCCTTACTATGTTATACCCTAAAAATCATTATTTACATCATTTGTGTAGGATATGAAGGATTTGTCAGGATAAACAAAATGCCCGCAAAATTGAATAAAAGGTTCAAATAAAAAAGTATATATCTCCGTATGTTTCTTCACATCCATCACAAAAAAATGAGAACCAGGCTTACATAATAATTCGTGTCCTGTTGCCCAATATAGGAGGAATGTTTTCATGGTAAGAACGGACAGCATGGAAGGAAAAAGGAATACGAATATCTATTTTTTAACAGGTATTGTGGCTATCATGATACTTGCCGCTTTTCCAGAAATATATTCGTGGTTTTTCCCATTCTATTTTTTGGTGATCAGTATCATTTGTTTTGTCAGAAATAAAACAAAAGCTGAAAAGGTTTTTGCTTATGTTTCCTTATTATTAGCAATAGGAAGCATGATTCTTTTTCCCTTCTTTTAAAAAGCAAATAGTGCTTCATGAAAGGAACAGGCGTGATTCCTCTGTCATTCTATGATGGAGGAATCACGCCTGTTTTGAGATGTAAGCAGAAGCTTTCAACTCTAAATAAATGCAGATGCACTATTTCTTTAACATATACCATCTGCTAAAATCTTGACACCATTCAATGGGAAGGTTGCTGATCCTTGTATACACAACAGGCCTTGCACGATTGCTTACTACAATAGAAGCTAATCCCAGCTTTTGCTGGACGATATGACGTGTCAGCTTAAATTCCGCTATTTTAGTTCTCTTAGACAAGAAAAATCTTGTATTAAAACCGCCAGTCTTAAACTGCACAATGGAGTCGTTCACTGCATAGCGCGTCTGGTAGAAATAAAGCAGTCTAGACATGATTACCAGGATGAAAATAACGATGGAAAGTATCCACCAGGGTATTTCCAAGCCTAAAAAGTCAGGTTTAACATAATAAAGCAAGCCTGTTGCGATCATCCAAACCCAGCTGGGCTTTAGCATCTGAAGCAGCCAAGCTTTTTTAGGCAAACGATTCATTTCCGAAGTTACCTGATAAGCCGGTAATATTTCTTCAATCATTGTGTATGCACGCTGTACAGGAAGAAAAGGATACAGTCTGTTCACTTCTGCATCTTCACTGCCTGTATTTCCTGCGCAAATCAATTTTATTTCCGCAATTCCAAGAGCTCGTTTTATCCATGATTGATGTACGCTGACAGCTTGCACATTTGCTTTGGAAATACGAAAGGTAGTTCTCTCTGAAAATCCCTGTGTAATGTAAATCTTTTCGATATCAGAAGCAATTTCATATTTGCCATATCGAAATATGGTTAACACGGTGCCGGCAGCTATCGCAATCAGTATGATCAAGATGCTGGAAACGAAAATAATCCACCAGGGCCAAGCGTCTAGAATATCGGTGAACACATCTTCCGCTTGTGCGCCGATAGAAAAGAATTGTATGAAGTTTGATATAAGCGACCATGCAATGGGAAACACAGCTATAAAGCTAAATGATGCTAAGGAAGCTTTGGAAATATCATAGGCTGTCGGCGAGAAATGAACGATAGGATATGCATTATACGTATCTGTTTGAACGTTTTCAGATACCGGGCCCGGGAATTCTTTCTCATAGGTATTTTCTGAACGGTTCAAGCTCCCTGTTGCACGAATGTGTTTTTCAATTTCCTGTGCTTCTTCCTGCGTTAAAACATGAAAGGTTACCGTGCTATTATCTCCAGTTGTGCTCGTTTCCAACGTAAGTGAAGTCATGTTGACCATGCGATGGAATAGGGCAGCTTTCTGCCTGGTGTGCTGAATCGTTGCATAAGGGACCGTTCGGCTGCTTGTTATCAATAGCCGCCGGTTTAGCTGCAGATTTTCATTTCCAATTTTATATTTGCTGGTAAACCATCGAATGGGAATTACCAAAAGAATAAGCAGAAATATCAAAACGATTGCCAAACGGCCATAGGTAAACAGCCAAAAATCAGAATTTGCTCGAATAATAAATAGAAATAGGAATAAGAAGAACATGTTTTTAATCAAGCGCCAAATATCGTAGACCATAAGCAGGGGATGATACCGTTTTTCTTGATTCATGCGTCCCGCTCCTTTACATTCGCATAGGTTGCGATGTGCTGTCGCAGTTCCATCGCCTCTGTTTCATCTAAAGCGGGAATGGTATGCTCCGTTGTTATCGTGTTGACCTTCAGCTGATAAAGCTGATATTTTCTCATGAATGGTCCTTGATGAATGGATACGGATTGGATCTTCGTCATGGGTATCATTTGATGTTTTTGGAAAAGCGCTCCTGACCTTAATTGTAAAAATTCCTCACTGACCCCAAAACGCCAATGCTGATAACGTCTTTGGAGTTTGAAAGGGGTGAAGCTCATATCGATAATCGTGAACAAAATCAGCCCCATGATGATCCAAGCTATCCATTCTCTCCATGAAAAAGAATAGCTAAGATAGAGGAATAGACCAAGTATACCTAAGCCAATTACATTCGAAAGGACTTCATTCATAAGCCAAACCTTGATACTATATTTGGATAGTCTGCGTTGTGGTGCTGGAATGTCTTTTATCAAATTAAATCACCTTTCATTTTTCCTGCTTTGTTATACAGACTTCATTTACTCTAGATTAAGAAAAATTTCCTCAAGGGACGGTTCTTCTACTTCTAACCGAAATACATCGATGTCCTGTCTTACAAATTGTTTATTTACATGCGGAATATACTCTTTTGAAGCCACAATGATTTCGGAATCTGTTTCTCCGATTTGAATTTTTTCGACAAGCGCTGTGAAGGAAGACTGTAAGTGTACTTGCTCCTTTTCAGAGAGGGCGCGATGATGAATATGAATCACGATGTCCTGCTGATATTGTTCCCGCAGCTGTTTCATCGTTCCCTGCGTTTGAATGCTTCCCTTGTTCGTAATCGCAATCTCATCACATAATTTCTCTACTCCATTTAAATTGTGAGAGGTTAATAGAATCGTTGTTCCTTGTGAAGCAATTTCTTTAATTAATGCATGAATGTTCAAAACGGCGTTGGCATCCACGCCGGATGTTGGTTCGTCCAAAAAGAGCAGCTTAGGCTGATGAATAATGCTTTGGGCGATGCCCAGTTTCTTTTTCATTCCAAACGAAAACTTTTTTACTTTGACATGGACAGCGTCCTCTAAACCGACTTGGGTGAGAACATGGATAATATCCTGCTTGGAAAGTGATTGTTTGACTAATTTTTGAAAGTAGTTTAAATGCTGGTATGCTGTTAAATCATCATAAAAGGTAGAATAATCCGGTAATACACCAATTTCTTTTTGAATCGATTCCAGCCTTTTTTCAGGCTGTCCCAAAACTTCAAAGGAACCGGAGCTGGGCTTGATAAGTCCGGACACCATATTGATAAACGTGGATTTGCCTGCTCCATTTTTCCCGAGAAAGCCAAAAATCGTACCCTCGGGAATGTGTAAATCAACGGAATCAACAACCGTTTTCTTTCCATATGTTTTGGTTAACTGATTTGTTTGTAATGCTTCCATTATAAATCCCTCTTTCTAAAGATAAGTAAGCTTAATACAATAAATAAAATGGGAAAAAGCACTACGAAATAAGTATAGTAACTGTGCGTTTCTTCCTGTATGTAATAAAAATAGGGCGTAGCATAGCCAATGGCCTTCACAAAAATATTGTCTGTCCCTGTACTCCATAAACCAAGCACCGGCAGAGCAATCGAAATAATGATTCCTAAAAACATACTTAAAGACGGCTTTGGAATAACGGTTGATAGAAACAGTGTCAGGCCGATAAAGTAAGATACAAAAATAATTGCCTGAATCAGATTTAGAATGGAAAACGATTTTGAAAATGGAATGATAAGTAACAAAGCGACAGTAAGGCATACAGCCCAAAATAAAAAACTCCCGATAAATTTGCCAAGAATAATATTACGCCGACTTGTTTTTGTTGCTAAAAAACGGATGGTTCGTGTATCCATTTCTTTATTGACAATATTGTGGGACAGGCTGGTTACAAACAAAGGCGCAGCTAAAATCAATAAGAGCATTAATCCCATTACATAAGCATCCCGCCCAAGTCCTAACTCTTGAAGGTACGCTTCAAATTGGCGGACTAATCTGGCAGCACCGACTGTGACACCAAATAGAAAGCCAATCATTAAAATAGAGCGAATGCTCGTAAATAAACTTTTAAATTCTCTAAAAGCGACAGTAAACATAAATGAATCTCCTTTTTTATACGTATATTAGCTGACAGAACGGCTTCGGGTTATCGCCATGATTCCGGCAATCAAATAGACTATACCGCCAAAAATCCCTAAACCAATTGTTGAAAGCGTGCCAAGTATGGCTATTCCAATTAATAGAATCCCAGCCGATTTTCCGTTTGTATCTTTTTTCAATAAGTAAATAGCTGCGGCTCCTAAGACTATCCAGGTGA
The DNA here is from genome assembly GCF_037969835.1 of Oceanobacillus sp. FSL W7-1281. GTDB lineage: Bacteria > Bacillota > Bacilli > Bacillales > Amphibacillaceae > Oceanobacillus > Oceanobacillus oncorhynchi. The sequence goes on from NZ_CP150214.1 coordinate 1,953,219, forward strand.
AGGAAATGACAGCTAAATAGATAAATAAATAACCTATATAAGTGATGATTTGCTGTTCGCTGAATGCAACTATATTTTCATCCTCCATAAAAGATTGGACTAACTCCAGCGTCTCAGGGCTTCCCTCGACATTGCCATACAACAGGATGCTTCCGGCGAATAGTACGCCAAATAATAAAATGCCAATGGCTGTTAAGATCATTTCTGCTTGGTGCTTCATACCCACTACTCCTTCTTATGTTTCTTTACGTTCACTCTAGCAAACGCAGCTGTCTGCTAGTTGAACAGAACATTACCAATAAATTAAAAAAGCTTCGATTTGTTCAACTGTTCGTAAACTTGCTATGGTACGATACCAATGGAGGTGTCATACATGGAGGAACAAACAGATATTTTGATTGTTGATGATGAGAAAGCAATTGTAACTATGTTAGAAATGATGCTGAAGAAAGAAGGATTTCAGCGTGTACATAAAGCTTATACCGGGCAGGGAGCCATTCAGATATTAAAGCAACATAAAATAGAAGTGATTATTTTGGACGTCATGCTTCCAGATGGGAGTGGCTTTGATTTTTGTCCGAAAATCAGAGAGCTGACAAATGCGTATATTCTCTTTTTAACGGCAAAAGTATCCGATTTAGATGTGTTAACAGGGTTTGCAACTGGGGGAGATGATTATGTCACCAAACCATTTAATCCGTTAGAGGTGGCGGCAAGGATTAAAGCGTATTTAAGAAGATCTGCTAAAACGGGCAGTTACACCAGAAAAATCCAATAACTATGACTTTGGCCATTTTGTCCTGGATGAAAACGCAGGTGTGTTAACGGTTAATGGAAAGGATGTTCCATGCCCGACACAGGTTTACTTGCTGCTTCTTTATTTATGTAAGCATCCAAATAGAATTTTTTCCAAAGCGGATTTATTGGAGGCAGTTTGGGGCTTTGAACATTTTGCAGATGAGAATACGGTTTCGGTACATATTAGAAGAATCAGAGAAAGAATTGAGGTCAATCCGAGTAAACCAGAATTTTTACTTACGGTTCGGGGATTGGGATATAAATTGGTAAAAGGAAATGCCTCATGAAGAAATTACGGAGCCGGTTGTTTTTCCATTTTTCGATTCAGTTTGGGTTTATTTCTTTGTTGATGATTGTTGTTGTAGTCGCTGCTTTTTTTATCGGTTTGTATTCCCTTTCTAATGTGGAAAGAGATGAGGATTATTATCAAACGCAGCTAGAAGAACTTGCAATTGAGATTGGCGATCCGTACGAATATAAAGAATTTGGGAACGAAATCAGCGATGCATTACCTGAGAAAACGTGGCTGCAAATTATTGATGAAGAGGGAAAAGTGGTTGAATCTGCAAATGTACCGGAAGATATAAAAGAGAATTACAGCAGTTTTGACATTGTACAAATGAAGGAGAGAGAGCAGCTAGGAGAATATGCTATCAAATATACATTAGAAGAGCCTTTATTTGCGAGTGACGATGCATATTTATTTGTGCTAGGTTACCAAGAACCAGGAAAAATTCTTATTAATGAATTATCAGAAAATACGAATGCAAACGGCAGGATTTCCGAAACAGACCAGCCTGAGGTGGAAGAGAAATTAAGCCAGCTTGAAGGAACACTTTCTATTTATGATGAAACAGGAGCTATTATTCAACAGTTTGGTAATCAGGAGCAAATAGAAGGGCAGCCATTAGAAATAATTGAAAAAGACACTTCTCCCGATCTTTTCACTGAAAAACAGTATACTTACCTAGATAGAGGTTCAGGTAATTCGTGGATTTTATATACTTCAAATGAACAAAGTCAGGATATGCCATTAACATTGTATAGAGATATTACGCTAGTATTCGTTGGTTTAACTGGGGTTATATTGCTAGTAACATTCTTAATCTCTTTTTGGACGAGTTTTCGTTATGGAAGCCCTTTGTTTATTTTTTCAAATTGGCTCAACCGGATGGGGAATGGAAACTATAAAGAAGTTTTAACAGAACAGGAGAAGAAAAAAGTATATCGGAAAAATGGCAAATTAAAAAGAAGATATAAGTTGTATAAAGAGGTTTTCCAGGCATTTGATGAGATGGCTGAAAAACTGGATGCTTCCCAAAAAGAAAGAGAACAGCTGGAAAAAAGCAGAGAGGAATGGGTTGCTGGAATTTCCCATGATCTTCGCACACCTCTGACTACCATGGAAGGCTACGGGCGCTTGCTGGGAAATAAGGAATACGATTGGTCGAAGCAGGAGCTTCAAGAGATTGGAGATACCATCACTGAAAAAAGTGATTATATGGTAGATCTAATTGAAGACTTTACGCTCAGCTTTCGATTGAAAAATGATGCCAGCAGCTTAACGTTTAACGCGGTGAGTATCAATGAATATATGGAGCAAATCTTAGAGAAGTTTCAAAAGGATGTCACCTTTAAGGATTATCCAGTTGTATATGAACCGATTCAACCAGATAGGAAAATAGAAGTGAATGAACGGTTGTTTGAAAGAATGATTGATAATCTGATGTATAATGCTTGGAAGCATAATCCGCCTGAAACTGCTGTAAAGGTAGAGGTTGCTTACTCTGAAGAAGAAAAGGCACTGGAAATCAGAATTACCGATAATGGAATGGGCATGGATGAGGAAACGCAAAAGCATTTATTCACCCGCTATTATCGCGGCACCAATACAGAGGAAAGAAATGAAGGGACAGGGCTTGGCATGAGCATTGCCCTGCAAATCGCCAAGCTGCATCAGGGGGCTATTTCGGTACAATCCGAAAAAGGGCGAGGCACCACCGTAACAGTAGTTTTGCCTTATGATAGAGATTAATCAAAGAACGCGTTACAGCAAGGGAAAACTGTAACGCGTTCTTACATAGAAATTATTAACTAAAAATAAAGAATTCAAAGGCAGCATCATGCATGATTTATACTTAAAGTAGTCAGAGAGAGGGGTTCCAATGGAAGAGAGAACAAACATTTTAATTGTAGAAGATGATTATGAAATTGCCCGGATTATGAAGGATCATCTGGACAGGGAAGGGTTTCAAACGACATGGGCATCTACTGGTGTAGAAGGCTGGGAGGATTTTAAAGCAGGTTCCTTCTCCATCGTGCTTGTTGATTTGATGATGCCGGAGATGGATGGCTATGAGCTCTGTGAAAAAATTCGTTTGGAAAGCGATGTGCCCTTATTAATCGTCAGTGCAAAAGGAGAGGATGACAGTAAAATACGCGGACTGAATTTAGGTGCAGATGATTATTTAACCAAGCCGTTCAGTCTCAAGGAATTAACAGCGCGGGTCCAATCCCATTTAAGAAGATACCAGCGTTATACAAGCAAAAGCTATGATGCGCAAATGTCACAGTATGCACATGGATTAGCCATTGATTTCTTAAATGACGCAGTATTTCTGGAGGGTGAGCTTCTTGTTCTGACGGCGAAGGAAAAGGAAATTTTATTCTTACTTGCCCGGAATCCGTTTATTACATTTGAGAAAGCCCAGATGTATGAACATATTTGGCAGCTGAAAAATGTGAACGGCAATAATACGGTGACAGTGCATATTAAGAGTCTTCGCACGAAATTAAAGGACACTGGAAAGCAGGCGAAATTTATTCAAACGGTTTGGGGAGCAGGCTATCGTTTTGTAGGAGAGCCGATGCCATGAAGATTAAAAATTGGCTGATGGTGAGTCATCTTGTGGTGATGCTGCTGCCGATTGTGGCGGTGTATCTGCTTTATGTTAGTTTACAGAGTTATGATCAGGAAGAAAATTTAAAAGAATATGTTGATTTTCAAATACTAGTTTCCAATCTAAATGAGACTTTGAATGATGTTTCTTTATATCAATCTTTGGATAATAACCGTTTTCAAGAATTAACAGAGATTGGTGATGATAATCTGAGCATCGATTTATATCGTTATGATGGCCTTCATGTATTCTCAACGATGGAGGGGAATACTGGATATTATCCATTACAAAATCAGGATAGAATACTTAAAAATCTAAATGAGATGCAGAGACGACCAAAAACGTATGTGTATAAGAGGCCTGTATTTGATGAGAATGATCAGCTGGCTGGTGTTTACGAAATTACACAAGGAAGAACAGATTGGGTTGAGACCTCCAATCAGCAGCTATTACTTACAATCATTCTTTCAGGGATTTTTTTCATTCTGCTCTATGTTATTGTCATACGAGCGATAAACCGTAAACTGAATCGCCCGCTGCATCAGTTGCAAGCGCATATGCAAGCTTTTGCCGTTGGGAAAAATACTGATAAAAAACTAAATCAATCAAAAGATGAAATTGGAGAATTAAATAACCAATTTGAGGAAATGAAAAAACAAATTACAGAAACAAGAGAGGAACTTGTCAAACAGCAGGAAGAAAAAGAATATATGGTGGCTGCTTTATCGCATGATTTAAAAACACCTCTGACGGTAATCCGCACCTATACGGAGGCTATGGAAAATCATGATTTATCAAAGGAAGAAAGGACAGAATACCAATTGATTCTCAATGATAAATTAAATCATATGAAGCAATTGATTGATGATTTATCTATTTTCACAGCACTGCAATCCTCTAAGAATATTCTCCAACCGGTGCAAGTAAATGGAGAAGAGTTTTTTGACATGTTATTTTCAGGCTATGAAGAACCATGTGCGAAGAAAAATATTCAGTTAACTACTGAATGGCATGTTAGAAACGCTTATGAATTGGATCCAAAACAAATGATTCGGCTGGTAGATAATCTCATGGATAATAGTATTCGTCATACACCAGAGCATGGTGAAATTTGGATAGGGGCAATAGCATCAACAAAATCACTGCCAGATTGGGTTTTCCCTGAATTAAAAGAAGAAGTAAATCTGTGGAGAACAGATGGAACGGTACTTCTGATTCAAAATGAAGGAAAAGGAATGGAAGAAAGCCAGATGAAAAAAGTATTTGAACCATTTTATCAAGATGATATTTCCAGAGGGAAAGGAACAAGCTCAGGCCTTGGCTTAAGTATTGCAAAATTTATTATGGAAAACCATGAAGGAAAAATAAATATCTGGTCAACAGCAGGAAAAGGAACGTTGTTTGCCTGCTGGATTAAAGAGAGGAGATAAATTATGTCTAAATTTAGATGGAAAGAAAGCTTGATAGCAGCTAGTATTTTGTTTCTGGTATTAGGTGGATGTTCACAAAATGTGGAGGTATCTGCAGAGGAGATTATTCATAATGTGGTGGAAACAGAAGTAGAGGAAATAGATGAATTTTATGGGAAATCTGAAATGACAGTATATGAAGGAGAAGACATCATAGAGGAATCGGTAATGGAAGAATACGCTTCAGGAAATAATCGGAAAATAATCATGCGTGGAGATACAGAAGCAGGGGAAGAAGAAATAGAGACGCTTAATAATGGCGAAAAAATGGTGATGTATAATAAAAGTGACGGAACAGCGCAGGAAATGGATACATCCGTTTTCGAAGGTATTCAAATCAGTCCAAAAGAGATTTTTCAAAATATGCTGGCTGGAATGGAAGACTCTCATGACTATGAAGTAATTGGAGACGAACAATTATTGGATCGAGATACCTTTCATATGAAGCTGGAGGCGAAAGAAGCAAATAGTTTAATGGGAGATATGGAGATTTGGGTAGATAAGGAAACGTGGATAATTCTAAAAACCATTTCAGAAACAGGTGATTCTAAAATGGAATCAGTTTATACAGAGCTGGACTTTTCGCCTGATTTTACAGAAGATACATTCACACTTGATATTCCGGAAGAGATAGAAATTACAGATATGGAGGATAATTTTTCTTCTGAATTTATTTCCGTAGAAGAAGCAGAAGAAGAGCTTGGGCAAGCTTTCTATATGTTTTCTGAAGAAGATTATCATTTGGGCGAAATTGAACTATATGGTTCAGACGGGGAATTGCAGAGAAAAGAATTAAATTTAACCTATATATCAGATGATGAAATACCTATGTTTAATTTATCTATATTTGAGTCTCCAGAGGACATGGAAATAGAAGAATCAGATGTTGAAATTAGAGGGAATGTTGCAGCATATGAAGAATCCATCAACAATTATTACTGGGATGAAGATGGTTTGCGTTATTCTTTACTGATTAATGATCCGGATATAGAAGAAGAAATTTTGGAGTTGACGGAAGAGATGATATTAAGTTCAGAACAATAGAAGAGATCAGTTTTTCAAATGCATTTTCCACATCAAAAAGGCTGCATACCGTCCAATGTATATAAAAAGAACATAGGCCCGTATGCAGCCTTTTACCAAATCAGGAGGCGAAAAGATATGAACATATCTGCAGAAGAAATAATGCGCAAGGCAGTTGAAGCAGGAGAAGGAATGGATCATTATTATACGTTATCCGAATCAAAAGTATATCAAGGAACAGAATTAATGGAGCACAGTATCTTAGAAGAATACGTCGGAAATGGCAAAAGAAAAACCATTACGCATGACCAGCTGGCAGGGGAAGATAAAAGAACGGAAACCTTGAATGATGGTAATAAAACGATTATCTATGATAAATATAATCGTAGCGCATTCGAGATGGATATAACAGCGGATGGAGATGTAGAATCATATGATTCTACAGGGGAAATGAATGGAATGCTGGGCATCACGAAGAATACTCATGAGCTTGAAATAATAGGAGAAGAAAAAATACTAGATTTTGATACATTCCATATAGAAGCAAAAGCAAAAGTTTCTGATCATGTATTTGGAGATACAGCATTGTGGGTGGACCAGAAAACTGGATTTATTATTAAAATGATTTCCGAAGCGGGCGGCATCCGAACAGAACTGGAATATAAGGAAATCGATTTATCACCAGTATTTGCAGCAGATACCTTCACTTTGAATATTCCAGATGATGTTGAAATAAAGGATTTAGAATCATTTGCTCCAGATACAGTAACATTAGCGGAGGCAGAAGAAATTCTTAAACAATCATTCTATCTGTTTCCCGAAGATGAGTTTATTTTAAAGGATATCGAAATGCATCACATCGACGGAATAATAACTCGTGATGAGTTAAATTTAACGTATTATTCTAAAGCAGATATACCAATGTTCTCTTTATCCATTTTCCACTCACCTGAAGGTATGGAAATTGAAAAAGCTGATGTGGAAATTCGGGGAAGGAAGGCAGCCTATGAAAAGGTTGTCAATAGTATTACTTGGGATGAAGAGGGGTTAAGGTACTCCATCATTATGATTGGCTCCGAAGTTGAGAAAAATGAAATGGTAGAGAAGGCGGAAAGTATGGTGCTGAGCTCGGACTTAAATAAACACCCTTGAAACAGGAGTTGATTCCCCATGAAAAAAATAAAGATACATCCGCTTATTATTCTCGCTTTATTCATCAATACATTAGGAAACGGATTTTCTGCTTATCGTCTTTCTGATGATGATAGAACTGCTGCTATTACTTTAGCAGTGTTGTGCTTATTTACATTAACTTTAGCTGTTTATGGTATTATTCGAAATCGGAAAATAAATGAAGAGTAAGGAGATGTGGGCAATGTCCATAGAGGTGACACTTACAGCCGCTATTATTTCCATCGTTATATGGAGTGCAGTGTCCTGGGAGCTTACAAAATCTTCAAAAGAACAGAATAGAAAACGAATCACTTTGTTAATGTCTGCGGGCTGCTTATCTACAATTATTTTGATAGTTCCGCTTTTTGAAACTCTCTCATTGTAAAAATGATCTTCTATCAATGTTTGAATGAAGGAATTTTTTATGGGAAATACAACGATCTTCGCTTTATTTATCTTCGTATTCACTTCAATGATTTAGGATTTTATGTATATTTGTATTTTGATAGATACAGCAGAGAATCATTCCCATCTAAAAAGGCAAGAGAAATTTTTTATCGTAGCAATGGAGATTATATTTATAAGTATGCAGCGTGCAGAATAAATAGTGAAAATAAACTTATGAATTTCATTATTTTGTAAAAATACCGATAATAAAGGCAACAATGTTTTATGGAGGGAACTTTTTTGGAAAAACCAGCAATGAAATTAATTGATTTAAAGAAAACAATTGGAAAAAACGAAATTATTAAAGGGCTAAATTTTGAGATTAAATCAGGCGAAGTCTTTGGCTTTATCGGGCCAAACGGTGCGGGTAAGACAACAACCATTCGAATGATGGTAGGCCTGATAAAAATGTCCGGCGGGGATGTACAGATATTAGGAAAAAGCATTAAAAACGATTATAAGGAGGCCATTAAAGAGGTTGGCGCAATCGTTGAGAATCCGGAAATGTATCCGTTTATGACAGGGATGCAAAATCTGATACATTTTGCACGTATGCTTCCTAATGTCAGCAAGGAGCGGATACAGGAGGTTATTTCCTTAGTAGGCCTGGAAAAGGCGATCAAAGAAAAAGTCGGCAAATACTCGTTAGGAATGCGGCAAAGGTTAGGGATTGCTCAAGCCTTATTACACAATCCGTCTGTTTTAATCTTAGATGAACCGACAAATGGTCTTGATCCTGCTGGTATCCGAGAAATCCGGCACTATATTCGACGTTTGGCTGAAGAGCAAAATGTTGCAGTTATTATTTCCAGTCATCTGTTATCAGAAATCGAATTAATGTGTGACCGGATTGGGATTATCAAAAATGGAGAGCTTATTACGATTCAAAATGTTCATGATGCAGCAGATACAGAGCAGGATTCCCATCAGATTCAGATGGAAGTAACCCCTGCAGAGAAAGCAATGGAACTGTTAAGCACAGAGTATGAAATTGAGGCTGTTCTAAAAAGTGATTTGATATCCTTTCAAAGTCAAAGAGAAGAGATCCCTAACATCATTCAAACATTCGTGCGGAATGATATTTCCATTTACCAAGTGGAAGTATCCAGAGCAACATTAGAAGAAAAATTCTTTGATTTGATTGGAGAGAATGTCATTGAGTAACCTGGTGAATTTAATCCGAAACGAAATAAATAAAATATATATACAAAAATCCACTTGGATCATGTACATACTTTTAGCAGTAATTATTGCGGGATATGGCATGTTAACGAACTTTTTCGGTGACGTAAGAGAGGATTACAGCCAGGATTCTTGGCGTGCGGAGCTGCAGGAAGAGAATGAAGAGCTGACGAAGGAGATGGAAGAAGAGGAGCTCCTGCAAGATTTTAATACGGGTTTGATTGAGCAAAACAATTACTATTTAGAAAATGATATTCAGCCGGAGGGGTACGATGCGTGGCAATTTGTGATGGAGATGAACATCATGCTGTCCATCGTAAGTTTATTAACGATCATTATCGCAGCAGGGATTGTTGCGAATGAATTTAGATGGGGTACGATAAAACTTTTACTTATCCGTCCTATCTCTAGGTCAAAAATACTATTATCCAAATATTTGGCAGTCCTGCTATTCGCTTTGATCACACTGTTATTTGTGGTTGTCTTTTCATGGGTGATTGGTGCCGTGTTCTTTGGTGTGGAAGGATTAAATCCGCATATCGTCATGGATAAGGTTGGCGGATTGGAATACGTATCAGTTATTCATGAGATATTTACAAACTATGGGTATAAACTCGTTAATTTAGTAATGATGGCAACCTTTGCCTTTATGATTTCAAGCATTTTCCGCAATAGTGCACTCGCCATTGGAACAGCGGTATTTCTAATGATGGCTGGGAATTCCATTGTTAGTTTCTTCTCGGAATATACATGGGCTAAATACATTTTATTTGCGAACACAGATTTAAGCCAATATGCGAATGGCACACCTTGGGTGGAGGGGATGACGTTGCCGTTTTCCATCATGGTTTTACTTGTTTATTTTGCAGTGTTTTTAGCAGCTTCTTGGGGAATATTTACTAAGAGAGATATTGCAGGTCAATAAGAGATTTAGGGAGGTATAAAGATAATGAAAAGAACGGTTGAAATTGTATTAGGTGTCATTGGAATGGTCGGATATGGACTGGTTGCAGCTTTAGGCGGTTTTATGTTATTTCTGCAAAATAATGAAGACCTCCTACAAGAAGTAGTAGAGCAAAGTCCAGAGATGGGGCTTGATGATTTGAATACGGTCATGGAAGGAATGGGCGCAGGAGGCTGGGCGCTTCTCATTACGTCTATCCTCGCGATTATTTTGAGCCTTGTGTCAATTTTCTTGATTAAAGGGAATAAACGGCCGAAAGTTGCAGGTTCGATTTTCATTGTGATTTCTATCTTAGGTTCGATTGTTACCGTAGGGTTTGGTATTATTCCTGGCATCTTCCTGCTTATTAGCGGTATTATGTGTCTGGTTCGGAAGCAAGGAACTCTATAAGACTATTTTAAAGAGAAGAAGCTGTCATCAAAGGAAGGATATATATGATGACAGCTTTAAAATTTTATTATTTAACTTTTGAATGTTGCTTAGTAGAATTAAAGATTAAAGTATAGAGAAAATAAAAAACAGGGAGTGATATAAATTGGCAGTATCTAAGAAGAAGCATGGACTTACATGGATTAGTATCATTGGCGGAGGAGCAGCTGGATGGACAGTAAATACAGGATTAGGATTTATGGCTGATACTGATATGACTCCCTTTTACGGAATATCTATCTTTTTGGGTATTATTGTCGGTTTGCGGTGATTTAGAAAGCAGCCCGCCTATTGATATTCATGATCTATTTGAAAATCAGACATTATTCACCCATAATCATCCAGAATACTGGGATAATCTATTAAATGCGATCCATGTAAAGTATCACAAAGTACGTACTATGGTTGTTACACAGGTCCACATTACGAAAAAATTTATCGAGGAAGGGCTTGGTTTCTCTTTTCTTCCTAAAATCGCTTTGAATCGGGAACTAATGGAAGGGAGATTACTGGAAGTAAGAACACCGGAGTTAAAGCTTCCAAAGGCATCTACTTATTTAGTTACTCGAGCGGATACAGAAGAAAACAGGTTGTTTCAAGATTTTCTTGGTGAATATTTCTCGTATTAATATTTTCAGATTTGTAAGGATTCATGAAGGAGATAATGATAAATAGGTAATTTTGCAACATAAAAGAATGGCCAGAGTATGAAGAAAGGAAATTGGAAGGTTGGCACCCAAATATTGAATGCTTAGAAAGAAAAATAATTTCTTATGGAGTATATTTAGCTTTAATTGACGATGTTAACTATTATTACAGCGTTATTCAAAAACCTACAATGAAAAATCCCTTGCAACAATATGACACAACATATATACTAATTGATGAAACGAAAAAACTAAAAAAGTTTAATTGGTTTTTTGAGGGGGTGATTACAATAGAATATCGTATCATTCAAGCTTTTGCAGAAGAATTAAAAGAAAATGGAATTAAATTTACAATGGATGATCTTGCACGAAGATTGGGGATTAGTAAACGTACGCTGTACGAACATTTTTCATCGAAAGCAGATATTCTGGATGCACTAATTGAAGACGCTTTTGCTGAAGTGGATAAGAAAAACGAATTAATTTTACAAAATGATGATATTCCAGTAACTGAGAAGATAAAAGAAGTGATTATCAGTTTACCGACTCACATCGAACTTGTTGATCGGCCAACGTTAGAACAAATAAAACGTTCTTTCCCGGAACAATGGGAGAAATTATCTGAAATGTATACAAAAGACTGGGATGAAATGGACGCTTTAATTGAGCAAGGAATTCGTGAAGGCATAATCGCCAATAAAAATGCAGCTTTAATTGTAAAGATGATAAGAGGAGCAGTGGAAACAGCTCAAGATCAACATTTCTATATCGTAAACGATATTTCCCTTACGGAAGCGTTATCGCAAATTGCTGATATTATTTTGTACGGGTTGGTTTCTAAAGAATAATAAAAGAGGTCTATGACTTATCCTCTTTTTTTGGGAAAACTAATAAAACTAAAATAGTTTTATATTTAAAAAATACAAATTAAGAGAAGGAGTGGAGTAAAATGCAAAAGGCTGTAATTGAAGTGAAGCAAATGAAAGACTTTAATAGCGACGTAAGAAAAGAAGCCGCTGAAGTGTTTGTGGATGGTTATAAAAAAGAATTAGGCTTTTTTTCAAAAGACCGAAAAAAATTAGTAGATGCATTTCAAAAAATGTTACATCCAGAGGTTTTCTACCTGGCTACACTAAATAGTGAAATTGTAGGCGTGCTCGCTTGTTCCGATAATAAAGCGCGAGGACTTAACATTGATCGAAATACATTAAAAAAGCATTTTGGACTTGTAAAGAGAAACCTGGGATATCACTTTATGAAAGACGATTTTAATAAGAAACTTCCATATGATGATGATACGGGATATATTGAATGTGTTGCCACCTCAGTAAAAGCTAGAGGTAAAGGAGTTTCTACCGCTTTATTTCAGCATGTATTATATCATACCGCCTATCAGCGTTTTATTTTAGAAGTGATTGATACGAATAAAATAGCGTATCAAATGTATGTCAAACTGGGTTTTATCGATATGGAAAGGAAAAAAGAGCGATTTTCTTCTTTTAAAGGTTTCAAGGAGCGTATTTATATGAAGCTGGAGGTATAAATTATAACATTAGTGATGTTTCTTTATGATGGATGATTTAAGTCAAAAAAGAGAAGAAAAAATTTTTGATAAAACTATAAAAACATATATAGTTTTATAATGAAAATTATATTTTGCATTATACGCTTTATTGAATGTTTTTATTTGCTGACCAGCGTTTTAAAGATGATTTAAAACACTGATTCCAGATTTAAAGAAAAAAATATGATTAACCCCACTTATTCTAACTCAAATAAGTGGGGATAAATTCGGAATTTGATTTTTAGTGTTTCTTCATGCTAACTAATCATTCTACTAACAGTTGATCCAAGCCCCGTTTCCCAGAAGAAAAGGAATACAACCATTAAGCCAAACCAAGATATTCTCCAAACCTTATTATCAGAACGAAATTGGGTAAAATAAAAGAGACTCCAAATTACGAGTGAGGCCCAGACTACAATTCAATACTCAGGCAACACTCCGCCTTCGCTCATTCCTGCACCAAATAACGCTAAAGCGTTAAATGATAACAATAAAAGCAACACAATAATATTATAAATATGAAACGCTATCTTTCCCAATTAGATCAATCCTTTCAAGGGTATGTTTTTAATTCTAAATAATAGGTTGTTAGCTTATTCTATAAGAAAACTAATTTTCACCCAAACAAAGGCAACGGTTTTAAACATAAATTTCCATGCTGTCATGACTTTTAAAGCTTCCTTTAACACAGGGAAGATCGCACATAAAAATAAAAAATTATCTTTGCGATAGATAGTGTCGATAGGTAAGTTACATTAAATTCATTGTTCGATAATGGTTTTCTGCAACGCCTTGTCCTTTACTCTTGTCTCTTAATGACTGGACTATAAAAGGTAGCAATTGAAAAGAAATCAAAGCGTTATTTATGCTCTAATATAGAAAGTAAGCATTGGTCATAAGATTATTGAATATCATACATGTGTGATATTTTTAAAAATTTCTACAGAAAGGTTGAGTAGGATGAGAAAAATTGTCTTATCAATGGTCATGTCATTAGATGGATTTGTTGCAGGTGAAGACGGAGACAGCTCTTGGCATGTGATGGATGAGGAAATGCATGATTTTATGGATGACTTTTTGGATTCTGTAGATACACTACTTTATGGACGAGTTGCCTATGAGATGATGCTCCAGCATTGGCCCTCTGCTGAATTTGATAAAAAAAGCACTGAAAAAAATCGTTCATTTGCTAGAAAAATGAATAAGATGAAAAAAGTTGTTTTCTCTCGAACGTTGGAAAAGGCAGAATGGAATGCAAGATTGGTTAAAGGAAATGTGGCTTTTGAAGTGGAAAAACTGAAAAACCAGCCCGGCAAAAATATAGCACTACTTGCAGGCGCAAGCATTGCACAAACCTTTATCCAACATGATTTAATTGATGAGTATCGACTTATACTGAATCCTGTTTTAATTGGAAAAGGGCAACTGTTATTTAATGATGTTAATCAAAAACTTGAATTAATTGAATCACGAACGTTTCATTGCGGAAATGTGCTCTTAGTTTATAAATAAATACTTCCACCGCTATCCCTATTTATTATTTAAAAAGGATTGATACAAGAGATGTTAAAATGATAGAATTCCATTTATATGCATAAATGAAAAGGAACAGGGATGAGGGATAATTTGGAAGTGAATAAGATTCGAAATGAAATATCAGTTAAAGCAAAAAATGGGATAGGATTTTTATTAGCAGCTATTGTTATTTGGTCTATTATTACAATTATATTTTTATTGTCTATGGACATACAGCAAAAAATATTTTTAAAAGAAATCCATTGACAGGTGAAAATATAGAGTTGTTTTAACCAATTGGGGGAATACAAATGGAAGCATACCAAGCAACAATGGAAGATTTAGACGGCGTATCAAATTTATTTAATTTGTATCGAGTATTTTACGAACGAACATCAGACATAGAAGGTGCTAAAGCGTACATAAAGCAGCGTTTAGAACACAAGGATTCTGTGATATTTGTGGTGAAAAATCATCAAAGATATGTCGGATTTACCCAGCTTTATCCGACATTTTCATCCATATCCATGAAAAAAGCATGGATACTAAATGATTTGTATGTAGATGCAGAAGCAAGGAAACAGGGAATAGGAGAAAAGCTCTTACATAAAGCAAAGGATCTTGCAATGGAAACAGGTGCGAAAAGCATTGTTTTGGAAACAGCGCCGGATAATACTGTTTCTCAGAGATTATATGAAAAGAATGGATATATCCGGTATTCACAATTTTATCATTATGAATTAAACTTGAGTTAATTGCTGTTTGGATGCGTATTTGATTAAAGGGAGGGCGCTATATCTTAGTAAATATAATTGGAATAGGTTCAATCATTATTCTCTTAGGCATGGCGGCTATTACAAATACTTCATTCAGTAAGGTTGTAGTTGTATTATTCTTTAGTTCTTTGGCTTTGTTTATCGCGAGGCTAACGATGGAAAAGGAAAGCCTGCTGCATGCATTTATGGACTCGTTTGGTTTATTTTCTTTGATTGCTTTTATCGTGATTGTAATCAATTACTTTCGAAATCGTTCTGTTCATAATGAAAATTAATGAATCATATAATTAAAGGGAATAAAATCATATTAATTACAATCCGGCTAATAAATAAGCTCTCTAAAAAGGGCTTATTTATGCTTTGCTGGAGTTTTAGAAGTATCCTATAGAGCATTAACATTTAAACAACTACTGATTTACTAAAGTGATATACAGCAAGTGAATCAGCTTGAGAAATAAGCAATGGAATTATGTTATAATAAGTGCAAATATTGCATAAGATGGAACTTAAATAATAAGGTGACAAAATGAAATGCCGCCCTGTCAAATTTAGGAAAATCATTGAAGTAGGCTTCGATCCTTTTTAAAACTGTTTCCTCTGAAATGTGGGAAAAGTGCTCGAATTCTGGTCATTTACAATACCTTGGTAGTACCAATGGGTAAACAATCGTAGCTTTTAGTATAAATAGCACTCGTTATGTTTGGCTTGTCTGTTTATAGAATGAACTTTTGAAACAAAACTACAGGAAATAGCGAATGGAACAATCTTGTTGATCCTGCGCTAGATTCCACTTAGGAGAATAAAAATGAGAGAAGAAGAAAAAATCTTTAAAGGTACCCTTTTTTCACCTGGAGAACCAGATTTTAAAAAAATAAAGCTCAGAACTCATAACCTATGTTCCGAATATAACCGCACGTTCGAAGATGAAACGGAAAAGAGACAAGCACTCATTTCAAATATTTTCCATAAAATTGGAGAGAGTAGCCGTCTGCAAGGTCCTATTTATATTCACTACGGAAAACATACAAAGATTGGTAATCATTTTTTTGCAAATTTTAATTTAACCATTCAAGATGATGCAGAGGTGGTTATTGGCAATCATTGTGATTTTGGTCCAAATGTGACGATTGTTACACCTGTACATCCAATGCTTCCAGATGAACGCCGCGCCATTATGGATAAAGACGGTGTGCCTAAGCATATGTGTTATGCGAAACCGGTTAAAATAGGTAATGCTTGCTGGCTTGGAGCAAATGTGGTTGTTTGTCCGGGAGTAACAATCGGGGATAATTGCGTAATTGGGGCAGGAAGTGTTGTTGTGAAGGACATTCCAAGCAATAGCTTTGCGGCTGGCAACCCATGCAGAGTGATTAGAGAAATTACGGAACTGGACAGCATGAAACATAAGCCGGAAATTTTGGATGATAATCGAATTATAGAATAAAAATATTTCGGACTATGAAAGGCCTTACAGATTCCCGTTTAATACTGCGGGGCAAACGTAATTGGCATAGTGGTTGTAATCAAGTTTTAAGAAAATATTCTACTCACTAAAGTAATTAATGGGCTATATTTTGAGTGAGAATAGAATCGTATTCGTACAATTTGGCTTGAGTTGAGGGCTGTTACATAATCAATTACCTGATTATGTAACAGCCCTTCTTTTATCAAAATAAAAAGGCATCTATTTGAAAAAAACTGCGTATATTGAAAAGCTTATATTTCCATGCAATGGCTTTATTCATACATTCCGGATTTTTGGTTGTTCAGTTTGTATGCAAATGCTAAGTATAGAAAAGCAAAGAATGAGATAAATATAATCACTACTAGAAAGTAAAGAATGGTCGTTGTATTTGCCAGTATATCCAATATAATTGAAACACTTACTACACCAAAAATACTGCCAATTTGACGTGCAAGGTTTACTAATGAAGAAATTTCATTATGATATTTTTCCCCCGTTGATAAAAAAGCTGCATTCATTAATACGGGAGCTATAGCTCCAGAAAAACCGAAAAGAATAAAACTAATTAAAATAAAAACAGAGTATGCTGCTATTGTGAAGTAGGTAAACAAAAATATACTGCCTGCAATAATAGCCAATAAGCATAGCTGGTGAGTCCATTTTTGTCCTAATTTATTGACCAGAATAGGTGACAAAAATGAGGATATTAGCATACCGGAAACCGTTAAGGGCAAAAATTTCACACCCGTCTCAAGCGAAGACAAAAATAAATGTTCCTGAAAATGAATAGAAAGGAAATACATCACTCCATAGATTGAAAAATTATAAGTAAATCCATTTATTAAGCTGGCAACATTCTGTTTTGTGAATAGTTGCCGCTCAATTACTTGTGTCTGATTATTTCTAAACTTGATACTATATGCATATCCAAAAATTAGTAAAACAATTCCTCCTAAAGTAAATAACAGCGGTAACTGATAGATTATTTTATATTCCTGTATCATAAATACGAAAATTAAGATAAACAATGCAACCAGCACCTGTTCCTTGAAAAACATCGGAATTTTTTCTTTTTCTGTATCCTTGATTGCAGCAAGTCCAGTCCAAATGACAATCAAAGAAAAAGGAATATTGATAAGAAAGATGCTTTGCCACCCCCACAGTTCATTTAAAAAACCACCAACCATCGGCGAAAAGGCAAATGCGATACCTGATGTTCCGGACCATATACCAAAGGCAGTTGCTCTTTTTTGGGGCTCTGTTACTGTCGATGATAAGAGCTTTGTTGCAATAGGTGCAAACATAGCTGCACCAACTCCTTGAATAATCCTAGAGATTACCAATTGTTCATAAGTGTTAGAGAAACCACAGAATAGCGAACCAACCATAAAGATTGAAATCCCCGTGATAAATGCATTTCTTGCACCTATTCGTTTACTGAATCTGGCAAAAAATAGGATGAACGAAGCAAATACCAATACATAGCTATTTACGACCCAAGAGGTTTGTAAATTGCTTAAATATAATTGTTCTCTCAAGGGTGGAATAATTATATTTACGATATTTGTATCTAGAATAATTAAGAAAGATCCGATGCAAATACTGATTAAGCTTATTGTTTCTCGACGTGTGTATTTCATAAAAACCACCTTATTTCAATTTTTTTTGAACTGTAACTATTATTTCAAAAAAAATTGAAATGTCAAGAGGGAAATGTTATAATAAAATTATGAAAAATAATCATGTTACAGATATTTTTAAGGTACTTCAGGATCCAATTCGAATTCGAATTATTGAGATGTTGCGATTTGATCAAGAAAGGAGGGAGTTTTTTCCGGATTCATCTGAAGCAGAAGGTGGCTTTTGTCCAATGGATATCCTGACGATTTTGCAGGAAGAAGGGGTCCATATTTCTAATACCAAATTGTCTTACCATCTCAAGGAAATGAAAAATACTCATGTTATTTACTTAGTCAAGGAGGGGAAACGTAATTTTTATCTGTTTAATAAAGATAGTCTGGAAGTGATTCAGGCCTGGATAAATTTTATATTAAAAGGATAACCACGCATCAATTATTAAAATAAAAAATGTAAAACGTTTTTTGTAACAGGGATAATGAGTGGGTTCTTTAAGGCTAAATGAATAAAGAAAACTCTTTCCCATGAAAGCGGAGAAAGAGTTTTCGGTTGATAATAGTTATAACAAATCCGTATTCTTTTTATCCTGCAGCAATCACACTAAGTTCTTACACCTTCCGATACCGCCGCATACCCAAAATATTCAACGTCACAAAAACAACAATAAATAAAAACAAAATAGACAGAGGAGCCAGAATCTCTCCAAATGTAAATCCTTTTAAAACAACATCAATCATCGCATTTCCTGCATAGTACAATGGCATCATCGGCGCAATCCATTGCAGCCATGCTTCCATAGTATCTACATTCAGCATTCCAGAGAAGAATATCTGCGGAATAATAACGAGCGGGATGAATTGAATCATCTGGAATTCACTGCTGACAAAGGTAGATAATAAAAGGCCAAGTCCAAGGGCAACGAAGCTTAAGAAAATATTAATAATAAACATATTGCTGATGGAACCGGCGATTTCCATATCTAATATATATACAGAATATAGGATGATAATCGCTGTCTGCAGAATAGCAAAAATCCCATAGCCGAATAAATAACCAAATACAATCTCAGATTTTCTGATTGGCGTGGATAATAGTTTCTCCAATGTACCGCTGCTTCTTTCTTTTAACATTGACATGCCGGCGATTAAAAAAACAAAAAAGAATACAAAGAAGCTGACTAAAATGGGATTTAAAATTTCAAAAAAGGTATTGCTTTCATCGCCATAGATATATTCTACAGAAATCGGATCATTATCCATATCGATTTCAGAATCGATGTCTGTATTGATATTCGTGTCCATATTTATATCCATGTTCTCTGCGACCTCAGGAGGTAGCTGCTCCATCATTTCTTCTACGCCTGCTGACATATCTTCCATATTACTTATCATGTTATCGATATTATCCGAAAGATCATTTAAATTTGTTTCCATTACAGCCTGTGAGCTTCCCTGAATAGCAGGACCCTCATCCATCGGGTTATCATTCAGAATGGTCAATGTCCAATTCCCATCCTTTTCCTCTAGAACAGCACTGGCATTTCCTTCTTCCAGATAAGACTGTATATCCATCTCGTTTTCCTGTTTTACGATGATATCATTATCTTCTAAAATATCGATTACCTCATCGTTGACATTAACTGCAGCGATGGTTACCTCGTTATCCGGATCTGGAAAAATATAATTCAATAGCGTAATGACAAAAATAGGAGCCAGAAATAATAATGCAAGCGTACGTTTATCACGGAGAACCTGTTTGCAAATCCGTTTAATCAGCTGAAGCATTCGCATTTTCGATTTCCTCCAATTTTAAAAAGACTTGATCAATATCGCTGACGCCGAAGTTCTCTAATATTTCCTGCGGCGTACCGCTTGCTGCAATTCCTTTATTTTTCATTAATAACAGCTGGTCACATTTCATGGCTTCATCCATAATGTGGGTCGTAATTAACAGCGTACTGTCTTTTTTCAAATCATGCAGCTGATTCCAGATATTTAATTTAAGCACGGGATCAATCCCGACCGTCGGCTCATCTAAAATCAAATACTCAGGCTGATTAATCAACGCAATTGCAAGGGATAAGCGGCGCTTCATCCCGCCAGAGTAGTGCGCTACCAATTTCTTTTTATCCTGTTCAAGCTGGACGAGACTCAGCGTGGACTGAACTGCCTTATTGGATATTTTCTTTCCGTACATATGGGCAAAAAATTGAATGTTTTCCAAACCGGTTAAATCATGGTATAGCGAATCGCTTTGCGCCATATAGCTAATTTTGTTTAAAAGTTTACGGTTGGGAACCATTGTATCATCGATTTGGATAGAACCAGTATCGTATTTTTCCATTCCCATCAAGCATTTAATTAATGTCGTTTTCCCTGTACCTGAAGGACCAATCAATCCGGTGATTTGATTGGTGCTAATATCTATGGAGACATCTTGCAGAATCGTTTGTTTTCCAAAGCTCTTGGACATATTGGATAATTGCATCATAAAACACAACACCTTTCGTATAAAAGTGAGTACTCACTCATTATGATATCAGAGTAAGGCTAGGATGACAAGAATCTTTTTGGAAGAAACTGCTTGGGTTTGCGATAAAAAATGGTTGCAACAAATACAAAGTTTATCGGATCGCTATTCTGTCGCTTCTCTGAAAGTGGCAATGGCTGGTTTGCTTATAATCCATTTTTTGTGTATCTTTTTTATTGAAAGGGTTGATAGGATAAACATAAGCTACTGTTGGTGTTTCATTCCTTATCGCTTTTCTGACAGCTGTATAAATAGAGGGTTATGGAAATACTATCGGAGAAAGGGAGCAGTTTTTCGTTTCCCGATATATAGACCGGAGGCAAAATGATGAAAGTACGAATCGAATGCACCTATCAGACACCCAAAGGGGTTACTGCAGCTTTTACTTCTGAAGAGATGGATGCATCAAACGCGTTAGTAATTGTTGAAGATTTAAGGAAAATGGGACGTATGAAAAATATCGTATTCGTCGATTCTCATGAGCATACGTGGAGTTTAAAAGAATTACGTAAGCAGATGGAAGAAATTCAAACCGAACCGCATGATATAACTGTTTATTTTGATGGAGGATTTGACCTCGAAACAAGCCATTCCGGTTTGGGTTGTGCCATTTATTATCAGCAGAATGATACTTTTTACCGTTTACGAAAAAATGCACTGGTGGAAGAGCTTTGTTCGAATAATGAAGCGGAATACGCTGCATTGCACTTGGCACTGGTGGAATTGGAGAGAATGGGTGTCCATCATCTGCCTGTTTCTTTCTATGGTGATTCCCAGGTTGTCGTGAATCAATTAATGGGAGAATGGCCTTGTTATGAGGAAGAATTAACAAAATGGGCAGATCGAATTGAAAATAAAATGATTCAATTGGGAATTACCCCGGAGTACAAGCACATTTCACGTAAGAAGAATCGGGAAGCAGATCGGTTAGCTGGTCAGGCATTGAAGGGGATGGAAATAACAAGCAAAAAAGAACTATCGGAGTGAGGCGGGGAAGGGGTTCTCTGCTTCTTTTGCATGTTTGCGGCATTTGATTTCTTACAGCTTCCATGATGAAAAACAGCTAATAACGGTAAAAAGACAAGGATTATCCCTGCCTTTTTGTCGTTATGCTTTTCCATTTTCTTTTTTTAATGCTTTTGCAGCAGAGATCTTCCGGGTAATATATTTCTCGATTTCAATAATGATAAAGGTCATCAATCCAATCGCAAAAGGATAGACCCAGTATTGCGCCTCGATTGGATATAAATCAAATACATTCCTTAAGAATGGAATATACGTCACCATTAATTGAAGAAGGATCAGAATGCCTGCAAGCATAAAAGCGATCTTGTTTGAGAAGAAATCCTTATTGAATGCAAAATGCCGTTCATTTCGGACATTAAATACATGGAAAACCTGTGCGATTACAATGGAATGCAGCGTAATCGTTGTTACCTGTTCCGGTGTATAGTGTTCCGGATCACCAAGCAGGGTTACATTCATGGTCATAATGGCTCCACCGACAAGCAATGATACGAGAATAATCCGGAAAATATAGTAGGGACTGAGCAGTTTTGCATTAGCTGGGCGCGGGGGCCGTTCCATTGCTCCCGGCTCCAATTTCTCAAATGCCAATGCGAATGAAACAGTTACTGCTGTCACCATATTTACATAAAGGACTTGAATCGGGGACAGCGGCATATTCATTCCTACGATTAAAGCAGAAACAATCAAAAATGCTTCGGCGCCATTTGTCGGCAGGATAAACAGAATGGTTTTCTTCAAATTATCGTAGACGCGCCGTCCTTCCTTCACCGCATTAACAATCGTATTAAAATTATCATCGACCAGCACCATTTCGGAAGCTTCTTTGGAGACTTCGGTTCCTTTGATGCCCATGGAAACACCGATATCTGCCCGTTTTAAGGCTGGAGCGTCATTGACACCATCACCTGTCATGGCTGTGATTTCTCCGTTTTCCTGCATGGCGGTTACCAGCTGCAGTTTGTTCTCTGGACTGGTGCGGGCGAAAACATCTACCTTTTGGACTGCAGTCTGGATCTCCTCTTCAGACATTTGATCCAAATCGCGACCTTCGAGAACATTGTCTTGTTCGGTAATGCCCATTTGTTTAGCAATAGCCAGCGCTGTAGCTTTATGATCGCCTGTAATCATTTTCACCTGGATACCGGCTTTTTTACAAACTTTCACTGCTTCCATCGCTTCTTCTCTTGGAGGATCCAGAATGCCAGCTAAACCAATTATGTTCAATCCTTCACAAATATCTGCATGATTAATTTGCGTTTTATCATTATCAACGTATTTATATGCTGCGCCGATAACTCTTTCTCCTTTACTGGATCGTGCAAGCATTTTATCCTCCCAAAGTTTGCGTGGTTCAGAACCTTCTGCCAAACCTGCCATATCAAACAGCCGGTCGGGGGCTCCTTTGACATAAATGATTTTTTCTCCGTCTTTTTCAACGAGTCCTGCCATGTATTTATAGCTGGAATCGAAAGGAATTTTAGAGAGGAGGGGAAGCCGGTCTATTTCCTGATTTGCTTTTTCGGCCAGCGTGACCAGACAGCCTTCTGTCGGTTCGCCGCTGATTGTCCATTCTTCATCGTCATCTTTTCGTAAATAGGTATCATTCACCGTTAATACGTTACTTAAAAACAGTTGCAGTTCTTTATCTTCTGCAATATCTATTTCTTGATTATTTTCAAGAATTTTTCCTTCTGGTGCGTATCCTGTACCTGTAACATCCAAGTGTCTGTCGGAGAGTTCAATGGATTGGACGGTCATTTCATTTTTGGTAAGCGTTCCTGTTTTGTCCGAACATATCACGGTTACTGCTCCGAGTGTCTCTACAGACGGCAAATTACGCATAATAGCATTGTTTCCGGCCATTACCTGCATACCTAAGGAAAGAATGATAGAAAGAATAGCAGGCAAACCTTCGGGAATAGCAGCAACAATTAAACTGATAACGTAGAGTAACAGCTCTCCGATCGGATAGTCATAGAAAACTGCTGCAAAAACAAATAATAAAGCTGCAACGCTGACGATAGCGATAGAAATCATTTTTCCAAAATGCGCTGTTTGTTTTAATAAAGGTGTTTTTAATTCTTCTACCTCTGCAATGGACTGGTTGATTTTACCGATTTCTGTATTTTCTCCAGTAGCTGCGACAATCCCTTGTGCCGATCCAGATACAACCGCTGTACCGGAAAAAGCCATATTTAACCGATCGCCAAGGACGGTATCCTCCGGCAGGATGTCTGTATTTTTTTCGACGGATGTTGATTCACCAGTGAGAGGGGATTCTTCTATTGTCAGCCGGCTGGCGGCAGTCAACCGTAAATCTGCGGGAATTTTATCTCCTGGAGACAATAATACGATATCGCCCGGCACCAGATCGCTGGAAGCAATCTCTATACGCTCCCCGTCACGAATAACTGTTGACTCCAAAGAGAGCATCTTTTTAATGCCTTCCAATGCTTTCTCGGCTTTGTTTTCTTGGAAATAGCCAATGACCGCATTAATCAGAACCACCATTAATATAACGACAGTGTCTGCATAATGTTCTAAAACAATAGTAAGAACAGCGGCAGCTAATAAAACATAAATTAACGTGTCATTAAATTGGCGTAAAAATTTTAGCCATTTTGGATCCTTCTCCGGCTCCGGCAATTCATTTTTTCCCCATTTTTGTCGGCCTTGCTCAACTTGCTCTTTGCTTAAACCATGCTTTATATCCGTTCCAAGCTCCGATTCCACTTGCTCTGTCTGCATGTTAAACCATTTTTTCTGTGCCATAAGCACGTGCCCCTTTCTTCCTGAACCCGTTTTATCTTTTACGAATAAATAGGAGTAAAACGTTTTAAGGAGATTTAAACTAGAAATGAACGTATAAGGGGTGTTTTTCTGCTGCTTATGAATCATTGATACAGAGGTAATGAAAAGTATCCAGCAGAAAATCACGCCTGATTTTTTGTAGCTGTAACCATCATTCATCACCTCTTTCTGTCTTGAAGTAAATGTATCCTCACTTATAATGATGAAGGATATGTAGGGACAGTTCAAGGAGTCTTGGTTGAAAATTTTCGACAATTTAGTGATGGTCTTTTTGTTAATACGGTAAGCATGAATGCTTTTAAACTGGAGAACATAGAGGCTTTTATTTAAAAGAAGATAGTCTTAAAGAGCAATGTGGAATGAAGTACACTAGAATCGTCAGTAAATATTAATCTGCATGCACGTATGTTCGTTAGCGTGGTTAGAACAAAAGAAGGATTTATTATTTATAAAGAGCTTAACAGGCATGGTGCTATACACCATACCAAAAAAAGGAAGCACATAAAATATATAAGGAATGTTATTTTCAGCGTGCATCTACAAAATGATAATCATTAATCTTTAGATTTCTTTTTTTGATGCGTACTACTAGTATGTTTATTAAAAACACTGTGATAACAGCAAGGGCGGAACCTGCATATCCCATTAAATTTTTATTGCCCAGAATAAAAAAGGCGTTACTCCAATGAAAGAACCTAATGCAGCATAAGAGAAAAGATAATTGTTCGTTTTTTTCTTCAACAAAATCACCTCATTTAGAATTGTACATGATATATCTGCCATATAAAAATAATAAAATGTTGGAGACGGACAGGGCTCAAATTTCTCTTACTAGAAAGGATAATAATCAAAATAATTTAAAATATGATTCGATATGTTAGCATGGAAGGGAATTGAAATCGAATACAGGGGTTGTGATACAATGCTATGGTTGATTTTACTGGCTGTCCTGATTTTAGGGGGCTATTTGATTATCAAAGGTCCAACCAGAGGGTATAAGATACTGGGGTATGTCATTATAGGATTCACAGTTGTATTTGCAGTGGTCATCCTATCCAGTATCGGTGTTAAAACAAATAACATAATAAATGAACAGCCCTCAAATGAAGGGTCTTCCATAATTGTTGATTAAGATAAGAAAACTGGACAGTCTTGCCCGGTTTTCTTATGTATCCTTAGGTGTATCTTTCGGGAAGAACCATAGAATGATGAAGGTCAGTGTACCAATTACGAATAGACCAAAGAACACCGTGTGAAATGCCTGGGTCAACCCATCCTGCATTAAAGCTAGTGTATCTGGCGGGATAGATTCTCGTAATCCTTCATTTAAAATAGCATCTGTATTTGGCATATCTTCATCGATTGCTTGCTGCTGATAATATTGCTGCAGGCGCAGATTCAAAATCCCGCCTAACAGAGCAGTACCGATTGCACTGCCAATGATACGCATAAACATATTTAAAGAGGTAGCCGATCCTCTTGCCTGCCAGGACACACTATTTTGAATGGCTACGATAAATGTTGTCGAAGTCAATCCCATCCCTATTCCAACAATAAAAGAGCTGAAACCGGCATAAATGGGTCCTTTTTCTGCATCAAGCAGGAAAAAGAGTAACGTACCCGCAAATAATGCGATACCGCCAAGAAATGCTGTTTTTCTAAAGCCGATTCGTAATACCATATGTCCGGCAGCAGTGGCTGCAATTGGCCAGCCGATAGATAAGGTGCTCAGGGTAAAACCGGCCACAATCGCTGATTCTTCCATAACTCCCTGTACATACGTAGGAAGGGAGCTGCTTAAACCTAAAATAATCATACCGGAAAGTAAGGTAGCGATATTAGCAACAATCATTAATTTGTTCTTCCATAAAGATAAAGGCATCATCGGTGCACTGCATCTCTTCTCCTGCCAAATAAATAAGGAAATACAAATGACAAAGAGTCCAAGGAGACCGAGAGTCTCCGGTGAGAGCCAAGCCCAATTTGTACCTGCCTGTACAAACACGATAATCAGCGATGATATGGCTATAAAAAAGAAGCTTGTCCCAAGATAATCGATGGTTTTCTGTTCTTTATCCACTTTTTCATGGAAGAACAGGACAACTCCGACCAAGCCGATAAGGCCAATCGGAATATTCATCCAGAATATCCAGGCCCAATCAATGTATTGTACAATGACTCCTCCCAAAAGCGGGCCGGCCACGGAGGATATGCCCCAGACACTTGCTAAATAACCCTGTACTTTGGCACGTTCTTCCAAATTGTACATGTCTCCGACCATGGTTGTTACTATCGGATGAATGGCCCCGGCGCCCAGCCCCTGGATAAGCCGGAAGATAATAAGGGCGGCCATCGTTTCTGCTAATCCACATAATAAAGAACCAATCAGAAAGATAACCACACCAATGACAAAGATTGGTTTGCGGCCAAATAAATCAGCTAATTTGCCATATAACATCGTGGTGACTGCCTGCATTAATAGGAAACTGGAAAAGACCCAGCTATACAGCGTGAATCCGCCTAAATCGGATACAATGTTAGGCATCGCCGTGGCAATAATGGTTCCTTCAATTGCCGCCATAAACATAGATAATACGAGGGCAATAAGCACGATAGGCCGTTTTGTTTGTTTATGTACCATCTATAATTCCTTCCTTTACTCTAGCCATTTGTTTCTACCCACTGTGCAAGACTCTCTGACCACAGGTGATTTTTGCAATCTATCAAAAGGCTTTTCAAACGGCAGTACTAATCTGTAATCTAATTAGCTTTATTGTAGCAGATGCATTCTTATTTTGTAAGAAATGGAATACCAGTTTCATAGTTAATCGTCCGAAATGCGTCAGTAGGAGAGGACCGTTGAACAGATTTTATATTCCTTTGTTGGAAACAGGAGAATATATTCTTTGTTATGATATTTTCATAGAGGGCGAGGAACTATCAGTTAAAATGAATAGCTCCTATATTTTTCGCTTCCATTTTAAGCAGGTTATAACTGCCTGCAATAATTAGAAAACTTGGTTGTCACCAATCCTTTAAGTGACAACCTTAGTTACACTTATGCAGTAAGAAAGTGTAAACTTTCTTAACTGCCAATAAAAAGGCTATTGCAGCCTTTTTACCGTCATTTAAACCAATTCAATTTTATAAACACCGCGATCCGTAGTAATAAAAAACTTCTGTCCATTAAATTCAAATAAAGAGCTATCCTCCAACGGAATTTCATAATTGGATGACGGAAGCGGTTCATCACTCATCGTTGGCAGCGCTTCGATTTGTCCGTCTCCATGTAAAAGTAAGCTATGTTTTGGTACATAGTCATCAATTCTGCGCGTATTCTGGTCATAGGATATGCTTTGCAAATGGATTACTGTTTGATCGATATCGTTTATTTCATGCTTTGTAATTTTAATCGTTCTTCCGTTCCACTGTTGAATCAATGTATTAAACTCCTCAATGGATAAAAAACCGTGCTCCATAGAACAACCCCTCCTGTGTATAATTTTTCCTTCATGCAACGAAAATATACAGGAAGAAAGGAAATAAAAAGAGGGAAAGCTGCAG
Source organism: Oceanobacillus sp. FSL W7-1281 (assembly GCF_037969835.1). Lineage (GTDB taxonomy): Bacteria > Bacillota > Bacilli > Bacillales > Amphibacillaceae > Oceanobacillus > Oceanobacillus oncorhynchi. The sequence continues at coordinate 1,981,142 of NZ_CP150214.1, forward strand.
GCGGATTCTAAGGGGAAAGAGATAGATAATCTGAAGGATAACGCAATGAAGCGATTCGGTTATTAAACCGAATCGCTCCGTTGTACCAATTATTTTTCATGTGCCCGTTTATCAGCAGCGCGGCTTCTTGCTTGAGCTTTTCTATCTTCTGCATCAGCAAACTCATCTGAAAATTCAACATCTATGCCGTCAGATATTTGATTTTTTGGAGTTTGTGATAAAAAGTTATTTTTTCTTTTCTTATGCTCATCTCTGCCCATTGGGAACACTCCTTTTAGGTTGTATATAATTGGTTAGTCAAACATTCGGCCAGTCAGATTGAAAATTGCAATACATCGAGCCGCTCTGTGGCGGCAGCCGTTGCACCGCCTTATCCCTAGATAACATAAGGAAAAACTGTACTGACATATCTGTATTTTTAACAGGTTTACGATACTTATTCATTTTTTTCACTGGTAAAATTGAAATAAACTATGTCGCTTAAATTTGTGGTTGTGAAGCGTGACGATTAATAAAATTTGTTCAAGAAGAAATTTTCGCATAATGATGTTTAGTAATCTGCTTAGAAAGGAAAAGTATTAAAAAGACACAGAGAGGTGGATAAAAATGTCCAACAATGAAAAGCGTTCTTCAAAAAGCGGAAAACCGAACCGGAATGAAGAGCGAAGAACGATGCTGGATGAACATGAGGAGCAGATGTTTGTCGATGACGTCCCTATGGAGGATTTGAAAATAGAAGCTAAGGATGAGAAACGAAAGACAAAATCGAAGGATGATTCGCAAAGTGAAAAGAAGCATAAGGAGAAACAAAATAAAGACAAAGACAGCGAAAGACCCTGAGCATCATTGCTGAGGGTCTTCATTGTAATATAGAGAAGGGTTATTTAATAAAGGTTGATTAGAATAGGGGAATCATCTTTCTTTTTGCGGTAAATATGAAGGTGCCATAACAATGGAGTAATTACTTTGTAAATAAACAGACTGATTTCGAGTGGTTGAAAATATAGTATAATTATTCGATAAAATGTATAATTATTAGTAAATTTGTTTCATTTATTTTTCTCTTATCCATGGTACAATAAGGAGAACATGCTGGTTAGCAATCATTATTTATTTGATTTTTGGTATAAAATAGCTGATGAATATTCATTGCATAACATTTTTAGCATATTGTCGATGAATCAGGAAAGAAAGGAAGATAAGATGGAACATATGGGATGGTTATCGCTTATTCCGCCAATTTTGGCAGTTATTTTAGCGATTATTACAAAAAACGTAATTATTTCATTATTTTTAGGCACTTTTACTGGCGTTCTTATTATGGTAGGAGGAAATCCATTAACAGCGACAACAGAAACAATAGGTAATTTCCTATTTCCACAGGTGGCGGATAGTTATAACGCTGCTGTATTGGTATTATTATTTTTTATTGGGGGATTTGTGGCCTTGGTGGAAAAGTCAGGCGGGGGAGCTGCACTTGCTGCAAAGACAGTTAAATCAATTAATTCCAAGGTGAAAGCACAGCTATCCGCATGGTGCGGCGGTTTGATTATTTTCTTCTCCGATTTGGGAACACCATTAATCGTCGGACCTATTTTTGAAAAAATCTTTGATAAAGCAAGAATATCCAGGGAGAAGTTGGCGTATATCATTGATTCAACGTCTTCTCCAGTTGCTGTATTGATTCCTTTTATTGGCTGGGGCGTATACATCATGGGATTGATAAAGAGTGAGTTTGACGGCTTAGGAATCACTGCATCCGAATTCGATACATTTGTTCAAGTTATTCCTTTTCAGTTCTATGCTATTTCAGCAGTTTTGATGGTACCATTGATGGCACTGTTAAAATTAGATTTTGGGCCTATGGCTAAAGCGGAACGAAGAGTTAGAGAGACAGGTGAATTGTATTGGAAGAATTCCAAACCGTTGCGTCGTTCAGATAACGATGCTGATAATAATCAAGAAAGTAAAGCTATTTTAATTTGGCTGCCATTGTTGGTATTGTTCATTACTTTGTTTGGTCTGCTTTCAACAAAGGGTTTTCCATTTGAGCCTGTCGACGGAAATGATTTCCGGATCTCGTTAATTACTGCTTACTTGTTTGCAGCAATTACTATTTTTATTTTATTAATTGTTTTCCGTCTGAAAAAGTTTGGAGATATTTTTGATATATATACTTCAGGGATGCAAAAGATGGTTTATGTTGCAGTGACACTGGTGCTCGCATGGTCGCTCGGAACGGTCATTGGCGAGATGGGAACCGCTAATTATATTGTAGAATTGATGCAGGGGAGAGTACCGGCATTTATTATACCAGCTTTGGTCTTTGTTATCGGAGCGATTGTTTCACTTGCTTCCGGCTCTTCCTGGGGAACATTTGCAATCATGCTTCCGATTGCTATTCCAATGGCAGTAGCACTGGATGCACATTTGCTTGTCTGCATTGGTGCTGTATTATCCGGCGGTATTTTTGGGGATCACAGTTCGCCGATATCTGATACAAGTATTTTGTCATCGACAGGAGCTGGCGCAGACCATATTGACCATGTGAAAACACAGTTCCCTTATGCATTGACCAATGCAATCATTGCGGTAATCGGTTTTGTTATTGCAGGGGTGACCGGCAGCCCGTGGACAGTAGTACTGACAGTAGTGTTGCTTGTTTTAGCAGCATTTGCGTTATCAAAATTGACAAAAAATAAATATGAAACGAAAATGAATATATAATTGAAACATGCCTTGCTGGTGAAGTAAGGCTGTTTTATTTCAATTTTTTACTGGAGGAAGAAATAATGCAATGGAAAAAGCCTGGCAGTGAGGATTACGCTGCCTTAATCGAATTATGGGAGAAGTCTGTTTTGGCAACACATGATTTTTTAGCATCAGAGGATAGGGAGGCGCTTAAGAAGGAAATTCCTGCTTATTTCCCGCATTTAGATATGAAAATGTGGTTTGAAGATACTACATTCGTTGGATTTTCCGGTGTGAATGCGTCTCAGCTAGAAATGTTGTTCTTAGACCCGGAGCAAATAGGGAAGGGGCTTGGCAGCAGGATTTTAAATGATTTAATTGAAACGGACGGTATTAAGGCAGCAGATGTCAATAAAGATAATACATCGGCTCTTGCTTTTTATCTGAAAAACAACTTCCAAGTTACTGGAGAGTCAGAACAGGATGACCAGGGGAGGGATTATCCGATACTGCATTTGCGTTTGAATGCGAAATAATATATGGAAGTAAAATTGCAAGGTGGGGAGAACGAGTGTTCTTTTTAACGATAGCATAGGAAAACGGACCATTAAATAAAGCCGCTTGCTTCTTCGTGAAGCAGCGGCTTTATCTTATAGTAAATTATTTTCGTTAGGCAATTTGATGCTTTTTCACTGGTACTGCCCGATCAAAGCTTGCATGTTTTTCTCTGACGGTAATAAAGCAAACAGCTCCAATCAAGCTTGGTACGGCAAATGCCATAAATGCATGCTGCGGGTCTAAATTGGTCGATAACAGAAGGGCGATGGCGACCGGTGCCATGATACCGCCAATCCGTCCAACGCCGACAGCGATACTTAACCCTGTGGTACGAATCTCCCGAGGGTAAAATTCCGAAATATACGGGTTCACTAAATTTTGAGTACCTACTGTACAAGCCCCTGTTAAGGTAATGATTAAATACAGTAAGAGCGAGCTTGTGGTGATGCTTAATAAAACAAAGCAGAGTGAACCGATAAAAAACATCAGGATTAAGACAGAACGATGGCCGAGACGATTCACTAACATCCCGCCGAATATAGAACCGGAAATTTGTCCGACTGCAAGCATCAGATTAAAGGATAAGCTGGATGTCAACCCATGACCGGCGTCTACCATAATTTGCGGCAGCCAGGTTGTCAGTCCGGAAATAACGAGCATGGAGCAGGTAACCGCAATCCAAAATGCGATGGTACTGCTGGTCCGCTTATTAGAGAAAACCTTTTTAATCGGAATTTCCTTCGTGCTTTCTTTAAATGCCTCATATTCATAGTTATCAGACGCTTGGTAGTTACCGCCGGGATCAATTTTATTTAAAATCTCTGCAATTTTATCGCCTTTTTTCTTGGTCAGATAATAAGAAACAGATTCCGGAAATTGCTTTAAAAACCATGGCAGAGCAAGAAGCGGAATAATACTAATCCAATATAATAGTCTCCAGCCCATCCATTCCATCAAGTACATACCAATCAAGGAAGCAATAATCGCGCCGATGGAATAACCGCAATACATCGTAGCAATGGTTAACGGCCGCTTCTTCACCGGAGAATATTCACCCATAATAGCTACGAGGATTGGCATGATTCCTCCTAAGCCCAGCGCAGCAATTACTCTCATTATCATAAAAAGGGTGGGGTTCTGTGCAAATCCGGCTAAAAAGGTAAAGAGGCTGAATAAGATTAAGCAAATCGCAATCGCTTTTTTACGCCCGATAAGGTCTGAAATAGAGCCCAGCAGAAAGGTGCCAACCATCGTACTGATCAGCGTATAGCTGCTGATTGCGCCAGCCTCGATTCTGCTGATATTAAAATCCTCCATCATTAATGGCAGCCCAATCCCATAGATAGCTACATCAAAGCCGTCAAAGGCAATAGCGAAAAAGCACCAGAGAAAAATCAGTAAATGAAATTTATTAAATTTACTGTTACCTAAAACCTGTGTTGTCTGAACCTTCCGCATGTTTAAAACGTCCTTTCCTTTAATGTATCGAAGTGTAATGATAAATAAAATACTACCATGAAACGATGGTTATAAGGTAATTGTAAAAAGGTATCGTTTGCTATAGGGAAAAGCTATAACAATGAGAGATGGGAATAGGGGGAAAGCCTTTAATAAACAATGTACACAAAAAGCCTCCGATAAGAAATATCCTTATCAGAGGCTTTTTGAAAGTAATTTATTCTGTTAAAAGCGGATAATATCCTTCTTCATTATGCGTTTCTGTTCCAACTAACGGCGGGTTGAAGACACATACCATACGCATTTGGGTGCGTGCCCGCAGACGATGCTTATCATTTTCATCTAGCAGATACATCGTGCCAGGCTTAAGCTGGTGTACCTCTCCAGTGGAGACCTTTTCGACTTCGCCTTCACCTTCAATGCAGTAAACCGCTTCAATATGGTTCTTATACCAGAAGAAATTATCTGTTCCTGCTTTGATAATGGTATCATTCATGCTGAAGCCGACACCATCTTTATTTAAAATAAAGCGGCGGCTTTCCCAGTTTTCAGCTTTTGTTTCATCTTCTGTTCCAATTAAATCTTCCAGTGATTTTACGATCATTTATTATTTCCCCTCTCCGTAAACAATATCTCTATTTTTTTAAAACATGCTTTATACTGTCTTCCAGAATGTCTAACCCTTTTACCAGACCTTCCTGATCAATAATCAGCGGCGGCAGGAATTTGACCACTTCATCATCTGGACCAGAGGTTTCTACAATAAGTCCGCGTTCAAATGCTTCCGCACAAATTTCTCCTGCTAAACCTTCCTTCTCCACAGCAATGCCCTGCATTAAACCTCTGCCTCTGGCTTCTCCGTTTAACTCCGGATATTGGTCAATCAATCTGTTGATTTCTGATTTAAGAAATGCGCCTTTTTCTTGTACAGCATTGGCAAAATCATCATTTTCCCAATTTTTCAGTGCTTCGGTTGCAGCAAGAAAGGCCATATTATTGCCACGGAAGGTTCCGTTGTGCTCGCCTGGGCCCCATTGGTCATATTCTGACTTGATTAACGTAATCGCCATCGGCAGGCCAATTCCCCCAATGGATTTAGACAGGCAAACTACATCCGGTTTAATTTCCGCCGGCTCAAAGCTGAAGAAGGTGCCGGTCCGGCCATTTCCTGCCTGGACATCATCCACAATCAGGAGAATATCCCAGCGTCTGCATAGTGCTTCTACTTTTTTCAGCCATTCTATGCGTGCAGCGTTAATCCCGCCTTCTCCCTGAACAGTTTCCAGAATGATTGCAGCAGGCAGGGCCACGCCGCTTCCACTATCTTCTAAAAAACGATCCAGATAAGCAATCGAATCATTGTCCTCCACATAATTATCAAATGGCATCGAAACGGCATGATGCAATGGAACACCGGCACCGTGGCGCTTGAAGGAGTTTCCTGTCACAGAAAGGGATCCAATTGTCATCCCGTGAAACGCATTGGTAAAACTGATAACCGTTTCCCGTCCAGTTATTTTTCTGGCAATTTTCAGTGCGCTTTCTACAGTATTTGTACCGGTAGGGCCAGGGAACATAATTTTATAATCCAGATTCCGTGGCTTGAGAATGACCTCCGTAAAGCGTTCCAGAAAATCTTTTCTGGGAATGGTAGCCATGTCCAGGCTATGAATCACACCGTCATTTTTAATATATTCAATTAATTTCTCCTGCATCGCATCGTCATTATGCCCGTAATTCAATGTACCTGCGCCTGCAAAGAAATCAATATATTCTTTTCCATCAGTATCCCACAGTTTATAGCCTTTAGATTTTTCAAAAACAGTCGGCCATCCTCTGCTGTAGCTTCTTACTTCAGATTCTAATTCTTCAAACGTTTTCATTTTCGCATCATTCCATGTTGCTGTTGTCAATGAAATCATTCCTTTAATTATTTATTTTCTGTAGCAATCGGTCCAATTGTAAACAGTAGCTCATCTTCATGTTCTTCCTCTTCATCCGGAAAATCATCTGTTACGTAGCAGTCACTGATATGACAATCCGTATCAAGCTTTTTAGCGAGACCTTTAAATAAAGACTGAGAAGGTTGATTGGATGGAGAAACGGTTGCTTCTACATAATCAATCTCTTTACAAGCTTCGCGCTTTAATAATTGGCGCAGCATTTTCGTTGCTAATCCGTTACCTCGAGCGGAAGCATCTACAGCAACTTGCCAGATAAATAGTTTATTCGGATTATTCGGATTTTTATACCCGGAAATAAACCCGAGCATTTTCCCGTTTTTTTCTGCAACGATGGAGGTCTCTGAAAAGATATCGCACCACATTAAGTAACTGTAAGAAGAATTGAGATCAAGTACCTTGGTAGCTTTAATCAGTTCCCAAACACCTGCCCCGTCATCTTTTGCAGGCTCGCGAAAATAAAAATCGTTTTCTTTTTCGATAGTCATTGTCATGTCATTTGTTGTGTTTGTATTAATGCTCTCACCTCCTGAGTGGATTTTTTACTTACCATATTAGATTAACATAAGGAAAAATAACGTCAAAACGCATATAACGGAGAATAACGTGATTATTCGTGATAAGAAGGGGTGAGAGTAAAATGATTGCCATTGGCTATAAATAGCTTTGAATATAACAGAAATAATCCGTTTTATAAACTTTTGGGGAAAATAAAATAATGAATTAAATAGATAAATCAAATTGAGGGCTGGAAAATGATAATTGTAATTTAAAAATTCATTATCGAAGAACAAAACAGCTGTCCGCTCATTTTTAGGGAAGTAAATGAATAAGGGACAGCAATAATATAGCTTGAATTCATTAATTTTCTTTTAATTTTTCATCCTTTTCCATCATTTCAGATACTGTAATGGTTTTATATTGGTTTTCAGCTAAATAATCAAGAATAAGCGGGAGAGCTTTAACTGTTTGCTCTCTTTTTCCTCCTGCATCATGAAACAGTACGACATCTCCCGGGGAGATACTGCTGATGACATTGGCTGCAATGGTTTTATAATCTACCCCGTCCCAGTCTTTTGTATCCTGATCCCAAGACCACAGCACGACATGTAATTGGTTTTCTCCGGCTTTCTTTACAATCGCGTCATTATAACTGCCGCCGACCGGTCGGAAAAGCTTTGGACGATTTCCTGTGATGGCGTAAAGGATATCAGAGGTTTCTTTCATCTCTTGACTAAGTCTGCTGAGTTTCGTGGTGTGATCATAGGTATGATTGCCGATTTCATGCCCTTCCATTACTTGCCGATGGATGATATCCGGAAATTTTTCAGCATGAGCTCCGAGCACAAAGAAGGTAGCAGCAGCGTCATATTCAGCTAATATATCGAGAATAGCAGGTGTGTATTTTGAGTGTGGACCATCATCAAATGTTAAAGCAATTACCTTTTCCTCCGTTTTTGCGTCCCAGAAAATATCCCCGTCTTTCTCAAAATCAAATCTATCTTTCGCATATATCTGCTCTTGGATGAACAGGAAAAAGCAAGATGTCAGAAGCAGGTAACTAATCGCATAGATTATTTTTTTCTTCATTTCACACCTCTCATTTAAAAAAATAATTAAAACTTTAAGTATTTATGGACGTAATTAGTTATCAATTAAATGTATTATTTGCTAAGAAGCATGTTTTTATCATAAGCAAATTTTGGAGGGGAAAAGAGGAAAGTCAAACCAATTTCTTCATTTTAAAAGTTCTGTAAGAAAAGCTGTATAAAATGGACGTGTTAAACAGCAAGGTTGAGTTAAAAACACATGATGGAAAGGGGGTTCCAAGAAAAGGTTTTGAAAGGTAGGAGCGAAAAGGTTAAAAAACTAATTGCTAAAAAGGCAAAATTTAATTAAATCCTCCAAAAATTTAGCTGTAAAAAAGATACCTGAATCCGGATTTTTTTCTCCGGTGATTCAGGTATCTGACAAACAAGGCTTAACTATTTGCGGTTACGGTTATTGCGTCGCTCGTTGTTGCGGTTGTTGTTGTTATTTTCTTCAAAAGCATTCTCGTCAATAAATTCATTCTCATTTGCAAATTCCACGTTGTTAATTTCTTGATTTTGGCGGTTTTCATTATTGCGGTTTCTGCGTTCATTGCGGTCAAAATTACGTTTATTGTTATCCATGGAAAGCCCTCCCAGTATTCTTTATGAGAAATACATTCATTTTTGAAGCCTTGCCTGAAGCAGGAGCTTCCAGTACAAATGTCGTCCTCGAATTATATTTTACCCCTTTATCAAAAAAACACTCGTTATTTCGAAAGCCAGATTTTGTTAGTTAAGAAGGATTAATGTAAGCCATATTTTTGGTGGATGTATGTGAAAATCATTGTAAGACAACAGATAAAAAAGTGGAGGCATTTTTAAATTAATTCGAATGACTCACACAAAATGAAGCATCCTCTCTTCAAGTCGGAATACTATTCCCTAATGGATTGGTGCTTTCCCAAGCTTTCCCTGCCTGCAATAACAATTTTTCGGAGAGAGGCTTCCCAATAAATTGCATCCCAACTGGAAGGCTTTTACTGTCCAAACCCATTGGAACGCCGAGGCTTGGTGTGCCGGTTAAATTAGCTGGAACAGTAAAAGGCAGACATCTTCTGATAACTTCCAGATTTTGCTCAACCCATTGTTCCCTATAGATATGAGGTGTGATAGGTATGGTTGGGCCGAGCAATATATCGACCTGTTTAAAAGCTTCTTCAAAACCTTTCACCATTTTTCTTCGGGTCTGCTGCGCCTGAATATATTGCGGTGTCTCAGTTAAAGCGCCGGCCAGAAAGAAACTCCGTATGTCTGCAGAATATTCGTTTGAATGCGTCTGGAGCCATTGGTGATGTAAAGCAGCTGCTTCGCCAGCCGCTATCGTATAACCGGAAAAGGTTGATAAAGCTAATTCAGGAATTTCTACATCCACTATTTCAGCACCTAAATAGCGGAGTGTTTCCACGGTACGTTTAAAAAGGCTTTCTACATCAGGGGCCAGGTCTTGGAGAAAGTATGCAGGGATACCAATTTTAATTCCTTGGATTCCATTATTTAAATCTGTCATATAATTCGGAACAGGTATATCCAAACTCCCTGGATCATTTGCATCGAACCCTGCCATATAATAAAGCATCCATGCCAAATCAGAAATAGACCTTGTCATGGGGCCTGCAGTATCTAATGACATAGCGGTTGGGAAAATGCCATGTGTACTGACTAATCCATAGGTTGTCTTTAATCCGTAAACACCGCACATGGAAGCGGGTAAGCGAATGGATCCAAATGTGTCTGATCCAGTTGCAAGTATTGCCAGACCAGCTGCTAAAGAAGCAGTACCACCGCCGCTGGATCCTCCTGGCATGTATTGAATATTCCATGGGTTTCGGGTGTTGCCAAAAAACGGATTTGTACCAGTAGATCCAGCCTCAAGCTCATGCAAATTTTGTTTTCCCAGCATAATGCCGCCGGCACGTAACAATTTATCTACAGTTGTTGCATTTTTTTTAGGGATAAAATCTATAAAAAGTTTGGAGCCGACCGTAGTCCGTATTCCTTTTGTGTAGTAATTGTCTTTGACGCCGATCGGAATTCCATGGAGCGGACCGATATAATTCCCGCGCATGATGTTTTCTTCCGCTTCTTTTGCTTGTTTCAGGGCTGAGTCATGGAGGGGTGTAATATACGTTCTAAGCGTTGAATCAAATGTATCCATTCGATTCAACAGGTGTCTTGTCAACTCTACGGGAGACAGCTGGCGTGACTTGAGTAACGGGCCGAGCTCTGTAGCAGTTAAGAAGGATATGTCTGTCATTGCAGCAATTCCTTATCAACAAATGTGATGGGTATCTCCATATTTAAATATGGAAAAGCAGAGAGGGCATGTTGAGATAATTTCATCGTGCAGCGTATCTGCTGGATATATGGAATGTCTGTCTCGCAGATCGGCAGTCCCTGTAAATGTAACCCCTGTCTTATAACATTTGCATCATCCATCTAAATTACCTCCTCTTATGGATTCCTAATACTATATGAAATGCCTGAAAAAATATGCTGAGCAAGCGATTTGTTTGGAGGGAAGGAAAGTTTTTCATCCGCATAAAACACAATAAACTACGCTGTCAATGGAGTATAGAGTGTATAGAGTAGGCATACAAAAGCAACGCATTCTCTTTAATCATGCTGAGATTTTCGAATATAACTTTTGATTCAGTAATCCAAAGAAAGGATGATTTTAGGCAGTTCATGCTCGGAATCCCTCACGCTGTTATAAAAAAGGCGTTCTAATTTAAGAAAAATCACGTAAATATAGAAATGGTATGTATATCTAAAGGTTTGAAAGGGTGATTGTGTGGATGAGAAATCATCAAGAAATCAACATTCTGATAATAGAGACGTTAAGCAGGACCAACTAGATCAGTTTCGCGTAAAGGATTCAGGGAAGCCGATGACAACACAGGAAGGGAAAAAGAGATCACAGGACCAGGACCAATTAAAGGCTGGTATACGCGGACCTTCCTTACGTCAGGATTATGAGTTTTTTGAAAAAATGTCGCATTTTGTCCATGAAGAAATACCGGAAAGAGTAGTTCATGCAAGAGGTTACAGTGCTTATGGTGAGTTTGAATGTTATCAGTCCATGAAGCATGTGACAAAGGCCGGTTTTTTGCAGGAAGCCGGGAAAAAGACGCCAATAACTGTTCGTTTTTCTACGGTGCAAGGGGCTAAAGGATCGTATGATACCGCGAGAGACTTGCGCTGCAAAGGCGTTAAGCTGTATACCGAAGAAGGAAATGTTGACCTGACAACGATTGCCATGCCTGTATTAATTAACCAAGATGCGATGAAGTTTCCGGATGCGATGCATGCGTACCAAGCTAAGCAATCTGATGATATCCCAACGGCAAGCGGAGCCCATGATCGCTTCTGGGATTATGTTGCTAATAACGATGAAGCCCTTCATATGGTACTGTGGATAATGTCTGACCGCGGGATTTTAAGAAGCTATCGAATGATGGAATCATGGTCGATTAATACGTATTTATTTGTTAATGACCAGGATGTCGCAACCTTTGTGAGGTATGTTTGGAAACCTGTTCTTGGAGTGCACTCCCTGCTGCAGGATGAAGCGCTGAAAATCGGCGGGCTCGACCCCGACTTCCATAGAAAGGACCTTCGAGAGGCCATTGATAAGGGGGCTTATCCTGAATATGAACTGGGTGTTCAATTAATTTCGATGGAGGATGAGTTTAAATTCGATTTCGATGTGCTTGACCCTGCAAAGTTTTGGCCGGAGGAGCTCGTTCCTGTTCAAATGATTGGTAAATTGACATTAAATCGAAATATTGATAACTATTTTACAGAATCAGAACAAGTTGCATTTAATCCTGGCAATGTTGTTCCGGGAATTGATTTTTCTAATGATCCCGTTTTGCAGGGCAGATTGATGGCATATCGAGAAACGCAAAACCATCGGCTAGGCAGTGCCAATTATGCGGAATTACCAATTAACCGTTCTGTCTGTCCATTTCATAATAACCAGCGGCGGGGCTTTATGAGACAACGTATCGATGTTGACAAGGTAAATTATCATGAAAATTCACTGGCTGATAACACGCCATATACAGTGCCTCCAGAAGAGGGCGGCTACAAAGATTACCCAGGGAAAGTAGATGGCTATAAAATTAGAGCCCGGAGCGAATCGTTTAAAGATTATTATTCGCAGCCGAGGATTTTTTGGAATAGTTTAACCCCGATTGAAAAGCAGCATACAATCGAAGGATTAAGTTATCAGGTTGGAAAAGTAAAAAGCGAATCTGTCCGGCAGCAGGTGGTTGATAAACAGCTTGTCCATGTTGATAAGGAAATGGCGTCGATTGTTGCTGATAACATTGGAGTGAATCGTCCAAGCGGATCCAATGTGTCTGTTTCTGCAAGCTACCCTTCTCTTAGCCAGTCCAATACCCCTCGTTATGCTTATACGCAAAAAGTAGGTGTACTGATTGGTGATGGCTTTGGCAGTGAAGTCACCGAGACGTTGGACATTTTAAAACAAAATGGCGTTTTTGTTGTCATCATCAGTGACAGGCTTGGTACCGTTACTGGTGCCGGGGGAAGAGAACTTAAAGTGGATGACACTTTTATTACGACAAGTCTCTATCTGGTTGACTCTCTTTATATTGTTGGCGGCAGCTCCAAGCATCAGGCAAAATTCGATTCTCAAGTTACAGAATATGTGCATACAGCTTATCAACACTATAAACCAATCGGTGTTGCTTCTACGGGGCATCCATATATTCAAGCATCCCAAAATAATAATTTAGCTGGTGTTGTTTTTGCTGCGAATAATACCGACTTTGGAGAAGAATTTGTTTCTGCTATTGCAGAGCATCGTTTTTGGAATCGAACATAGTATGGAAAAAGAGCATTGTAAAAAGATGCTCTTTCTTTATTTATACAGCTTTTTCTGAACTAGACCTCAAAAATCTGTATTTCCAAAGAATATGAAAGGTATGGCCCAAAGTAGTCCTGCCATTTGGTGAATTGACTTCCTTGGACGATTTATCACAGAGAAGCGTCCGTAAAACTCCCGCCTCAAAATAAAGCGTGAAAATAAATTTATTTAGGCGGGAGATAAGGGACGCTAACTCCCTGAATCACTTAGGCTAACTCAGTGGGGAACTAAGGAAACAGACTAAGTTTGCGACGTCCTGGGGTTGCGATTACTCACCCCACCGAAAACATTTGTGCGTCGAAAAACTCCCACTGAGTTAAGTTTCGTTTTATTTGTAATGATACAATACGTGTTGAGGACAATTGGTTAGAAAAATACTGTTACTAAAGACATTGATCTTTTTAATCTTTATTATATTCCGCTTCCTGCTGCCGTTCTTCTGAGCAAATAAAACAATACAAGCGGCCCTGTTCGTTTACACCATCTAAAAAGCCGTCTTTACAGTAAATTTCTTTATTGCATGTTACACATGTACCTATATATTCTTTCATCCATTCCCCTCATTTCTTCCTCTTATTTTCGGATATAAAATCCACTGCTTCTGTATAAATATATCATCTGCCATTCGTTTACATTCTTTTTTTGTTTCATGGTTTACAGCCTCAATTTCTAGTTTATTTACAATGTTATCATGCCGATAGGGCTGTGTCTTTTCTTTGGGAACATAAATAATCTGCCTGACAAAGGACAAAAATGCATAAGTACAACCGGTGCAGTATGAACATCACGTTAAGCGCATGAGATAGTGCGGATTGGATGAGATGCCAAGAATATCTCTTATCGTTTTGGGGCGCAGGAATATGTATACATTCATAAAAAAACCAAATACTACTTTTTAAAGCGAATAATAAATATAGGGAGGCAACGCGCTAATGCCTAATAAACCTAAAATGACTTCCTCAGAACTCGGTGCTCTGTGGATGACGTATCAGAAGAAAACATTGATTCTTCGATATTTGGAATATTTTATAGAAACTGCAGAGAATGAAAAAGCCCGAAATCTCATGTCAGGATTATGGGAAGTACTTCACCCCAAAGTCGAAGAAATGCAAATGATGATTCAAGCGGAAGGCGCAGCATCCCCCAAAGGTTTTACGCATGAAGATGTGTACCTGAACGCACCAAGATTATATGAAAATGGTTTTGATATTATGCTTTGCCGGATATTAAAAAAGCTCAGTCTGTCTATGTACGCTCTGCATATAACCGTTTCTTACCGCGAAGATATTATTAAGCTTTATATGGAGATTATTCAAATTTCGCAGACCTATTATAATCATTTCACTCAATATTTATTAGAGGAAGGGCTGCTTCCCCGTCCAAATTATATCTCTATGCCAAAGTCGGTAGATTACATTACGGACAAGAATTACACGAAAGGGACAAATATTTTTGGCAATAAACGCACCCTGAATACGGTAGAATTTTCATACCTTTATCAAAGTATTGAGGTTAATATTACCGGTATGCAATTGATGGCGGGTTTTGCCCAATGTGCCAAGGATAAAGAGGTACAAAAATATTTTACAAAAGGGAAGGAGCTTTCCAAAGAAATTTTAAATGAAACCGGGGAAATTCTTCTCCGGGATGATATTCAGTCACCAGCTACCCCTGGAGGCACCGTGACAAGTTCAACAACGGCGCCTTTTTCAGATAAACTCATGATGATGACAACCTTCTTTTTCTGTAACGTATCTCTTGGATCCCAAAGCTTCGGTGCTAATTTCAGTATGCGTAATGATTTGAATGCGAGTCTTGGAATAAAGGCTAAAGATATTTATCAATACGCAAGGGAAGGGTTAACGATTATGCTCAATAATGGCTGGATGGAGGAGCCGCCGAAAATGGATGTATGAACAGTAAAATCTATTTCTTTTTCTTTCCTGTTCTTTAGACTTTGTTTCGAAGCAAGAGGCTCAGCAATAAAAAAAAGAAACTCCATCGTATCATCCGTAATTTATCACGGAGAACCGTCCGTAAAACTCCCGAAGAGTGAAGTTTCGTTTTATTGCAAGAAAATGACCCGCGCTCCAGATGATTGGTGCGCGGGTCATTATTTTTACTATTAAGATTCTGATTGCTGGGTCATGATGGCACTTTGAACTTGACTTACCGTTGTTTGAGCTGAAGCAATTTCAGTAGAAGCCTGCTTAATCGCTTCTTGGGCCAGTGCTTGATCTGAGGTACTTTTTTCGATAGCCTGTGTTAACAATTCCTGCGTTAATGTAACAATTGCTTTCGCTTGAGTTAATTGGTTTACATCAATTGATTGTTGAGCCATTAGAATCTCCCCTTTGTAATAATTATTACCTGTATATCTTGTACATTTTTAAAAAATATATGAGCCATCTTAAATCCAATTTTTTCAGCTGTTGGCACATTCGAATGATGTTAAATTTTATCAGGTAATTATTTGCTTTTCTTTTGTTCCAGCAGTCATTTCTTTTACATTTTCTTCGATGATTTAAAAAAAGCGTATATTTGACCATTATTTTAGCACCATATTATTGAAGGAAAACGAACTAGGAGGATTTTTATGGAAAATAACCAAATGCAAAACGAGCAAATGAATACAAATGCTGTCCTGCCGCAAATGAACCACGGAGGCCATGAAATGTTTGATGTTCACGAGGTGTTATCAGGAGCAATTAATACGATGAACACCTTTACAATGCTGAACGAGCATGTCAGGGATCCGGAGCTTCGCGATATTTTAGAACGTCAAAAAGCGTTCATGCAAGAGGAGTATAATATTACGCTAGAATCTTTTAAAACAGGACAAAAGCCTGCAGAACCTACACAAACTTATGAAATGAAGCAAGATAATCAGTTCACTTATGGATTAAAAGCTTCGCAGCCGAAAAAGCCAATGCAAGCATCCACAGAAATCAATGATGAAACAATTGCTAACAGCATGTTAAATGCCGTTAAATCAACTGTGCCAGCCAAAGCAGGAGCAGCCCTGGAGGTTACGAATCCCGTGGTTCGCAGAGTGCTTGCAGATTCTGTACCCAATTGTATTGAAATGGCTTATGAAATTTCTCTATACCAAAACAAACATGGATATTATCAGGTTCCGCAGCTGACACCGCAAGATATGATGCAGATGCAGGAAGGGTATGCACCTGCTGCTGTACCATCGCAAAAACCCCCTTTACATTAAAAACTGGCCCCTCTTGTTTTTGGGGGCCATATTGTTTAGCTGCGATTTTAATCAATTGTCAGCTCAAATAATAATGTGATACTACATTTAGAAAGGGAGTTCGACCATATGATAAATGAAGATAAAAAAATAAATGCAAATAGTAAAAATGAACAATTAGAATATTTTCGGAGTGCGGATAGCGAGGATAAAGAGCTGACCACGAATCAAGGTGTGAAACTATCAGAGGACGAGGAATCTTTAACAGCCGGGGAAAGAGGCCCTACCTTAATGGAAGATTTCCATTTCCGTGAAAAAATGACCCACTTCGATCATGAGCGAATCCCGGAACGTGTTGTGCACGCACGCGGCTTCTCTGCTCATGGAGAATTTGAGTTATATGAATCGATGAAACCTTATACGAAAGCAAAATTTCTGCAAAATCCGAATGTAAAAACCCCAGTCTTCACCCGTTTTTCTACGGTTGTCGGTTCACGCGGCTCTAAGGATACCCCCAGAGATGTTAGAGGATTTGCAACGAAATTCTATACAGAGGAAGGAAACTTTGACTTAGTTGCCAACAATTTTCCTATCTTTTTTATTCAAGATGGTATGAAATTTCCTGATGTTGTCCACGCCATCAAACCTGAGCCGCATAATGAAATGCCGCAAGCAAGCGGTGCTCATGATACTTTTTGGGATTGGGTTTCACAAAATCAGGAGAGTGCACACATGGTTATGTGGCTGATGAGTGATCGGGCGATTCCCAGAAGCTTTCGAATGATGGAAGGATTTGGTGTTCATGCGTTTCGATTTGTGAACGATGAGGGCAAAGCTCATTTTGTTAAGTTTCATTGGAAACCGGTATTAGGGACTCATTCCCTTGTGTGGGATGAAGCGGAAAAACTAGGCGGGAAAGATCCTGATTTTAACCGCCGTGATCTGTGGGAATCCATTAATATGGGGAATTATGCGGAATACGAGCTAGGTGTCCAAATTTTAGAAGAAAAAGAAGAGTTTAACTTTGATTTTGATATTCTTGATTCCACGAAACTTTGGCCGGAAGAGGATGTTCCTGTCCGTATTATTGGAAAAATGACCTTAAATCGAAATGTAGATAATGTTTTTGCAGAGAATGAACAAGTTGCTTTTCATGTGGGGAATGTTGTACCTGGAATCGACTTTACGAATGATCCGTTGCTGCAAACACGCTTATTTTCCTATACGGATACCCAGCTGCTCCGTCTTGGCGGCCCAAACTTTCATGAGATACCGATTAACCGCCCTGTTTGTCCGTTCCATAATAACCAGCGGGATGGGTTTCACAGACAAACGATCAATAAGGGGCAAGTCTCTTATCGAAATAATGCTTTAGCAGGTAATTCACCGCATATAGTAGATGAAAAGAATGGCGGGTTTGCCCACTATCAGGAAAAGATTGAGGGAAGAAAAATTCAATCCCGGAGTAAAAGCTTTGAAGACCACTTCAGTCAAGCCAAATTATTTTGGAATAGCATGAGTAATGCAGAAAAGCAGCATATTATTGATGGATTTAGTTTTGAAGTTGGAAAAGTACAGTATAAGCCGGTGCAACAAAAGATTGTCGATATGTTCGGTAAAGTGGATCACGGGCTGGCTGCTGCGATTGCACAAAAACTTGATGTGAGCGTACCGCCTGCAAATATTCAAAGCAAAGTAACTAAAGCATCGCCTGCATTAAGTCAGGAGAACACACCAAAGTTAGCAGAAACGCGTAAAACAGCTGTCATTATTTCAGATGGATTTAATGGGGCGGAGGTAAAAAAAGTTATTGAGAATCTGCAAGCAGCCAAGGTTCAAGTTGCGATATTAAGTGACAGACTGGGCTCTATCACAGCAGATGACAACAGTACACTTAAAGCGAAGCATACCTTTCTTACGGATTCGTCGGTTGCTTTTGATGCTGTGTATATTGCCGGAGGAATGAAAGCAGATAAAATGTTTGAGAAAAAGGCTAAAATGTTTATGCAGGAAGCCTTTGATCATTTCAAACCGATTGCTGTCTCGAACGAAGGGGAGCAGTGGTTTAAAGAAAAGCAATTACCAAGTAAAACGGGTGTTGTTATCAATAAGCAGCAGCCAGATGATTTTTCCAAGCAATTCATTGATGCAATTGCAGCGCATCGCTTCTGGGACAGAAGTATATTATAAGGAAGAAAAAGGGTTCTCTGCATGTAAGAGAGGCCTTTTTTTCTTTAATAAGTGTCGTGTAGCTGTGTTGCCAATTTGAATTATAAGGAATAAATATCCTCCAAAAATGATCTGACAGTAGCAAGTTCAAGCCTGGTACTTGTTGAATCATTTTCCTTAGCTGCCGCGATAAGATTGTTAATACTTTCATGCAATCCTTCATACTCATCCTCATCACCTATTAATTGGATTTTCCATTTGTGATTTTTGAAAATAGTTTTTAATTCTTCCGCTAGAGTCGTAATTTCATCCCATTTTGGTTCGTCTAAAGATTGTTCCAGCTGATCAATGTGGTCAAAGAAATAATTTCCTCCGACTTGATTTTCGCATCCGGAAAGGACGATGAATAAAAGCGTAAAAATGATTATTTGCTTCTTCATTTCTCATTCTCCTTATTTAATGAATTGTTATCTATAGTTTGTCCGATAATACTAATATATTACGTATTTTAGAAAGGTGAGGGATAGGAGATGCCTGAAATTGTATTGGTACTAATCCGTTCCATAGCTGCTTTCTTTTTATTATTTTTAATGGCGCGGATGATGGGAAAAAAGCAAATTTCACAGCTCACTTTTTTTGATTATTGTGTGGGAATTACTATCGGTTCCATAGCTGCTACGTTGTCAGTGGACCAGAATGTAAAAATTATTAATGGATTAGTGTCACTGACTATTTGGGGGTTTTTCCCGATTATTCTAGCGTACCTTGGGATGAAATCAATTATTTTTTCAAAGATAACAGATGGCAAAGCAACGATATTAATTCGAAATGGCGAGGTATTAGATAAGAATATGAAGAAGAGTCTAGTAACAATTAATGAGTTATTAATGCTATTAAGGGAAAAAGGAACGTTTAAAGTTTCTGATGTAGAAATGGCTGTTTTAGAAACAAATGGAGAGCTGAGTGTTATGTTGAAGACCAATCAACAGCCGGTTACTCCGCAGACATTAGGCGTTCCATTAGAACAGGAGCATGGTCCTGCCATCTTAATTATGGACGGTAAAATAATGAAAAAGAGTTTGGAGAATCTTGGTTACTCGAAGGAATGGTTAATAGGAGAAATCCAAAAGCAAGGAGCTGAAGAGGTAAGAGATGTTTTTTTAGCTCAAATTGATTCTCGCGGCAGCTTGTATGTTGATTTATATGAGGACCAATATACAAAAACGGAGGTAGAAGAAAGACCACTGCTAGCAGCTTCGCTAAAAAAAATACAGGCTGATTTAGAGGGGTTTTCACTACAGACAGATGATTCGGAAGCTAAGAAATTATATACTGAGCAAGCAGCTGAGGTTCAAAAAGTGCTGGATACGATCTTGCCTTATTTGAAGTGAATGAAAAAGAATTTTGATTAAATTATGAATTACTTGTTATACTCTTCTAAGTCGTATAATAATGATTTATCTCTTACATGTTCGTGATAACTTGTCAGTGGAGACTGTAAAGGAGCGGTTAACAATAGAAGGGAGGAAACGGCTAATGTCTATTGCCGAAAAAATAAGAAATGAAGGTATGGAAGAAGAAAAAATAAAAGTAGCTAAAAAGTTACTTCTGTTAAAAATAGATGAAGAACAAATAAAGGAAGCAACAGAACTAACAGCACAAGAAATAGAACAAATTAAGAAAGACCTATAGTCAAGATATGACGAAAAAGACATGGCATTTACTCACGAATATTTAGGAGTAAATGCCATGTTTTTTTATTACACATTAAGAAGTATAAAGAATTCAAGGAATAAAGTATAAGGGCAGTGCTTTGGATGGGGCGAGTAATCGCAGTACTTGCCCCACCTCCAATCCCAACTAAGGCATTCGCAAAAGGCTTGCACTCCAGAGTATAAGGGATTCTAAGAAAGCAAAATACGCTTTCAAGACTCTCTTTAACGAATGCCAAGTTTTCTTTAAAGCCGATTCATTTCATTCGTCTATCGCAAATATCTGTAATCTTTCAGTTAAGACTTTTTCTCTCAATATCATTTCTATAATATTTACTTCAATGAATATGCGGATAAAAAGGTTCATATACAGGATCGGTATAATATGGCGGTCTGATTTTAATCGACGGTGTTTTCCAGCTATAGTTCAAATAGTGCATTTCCAGCTTTTCTGCTTTATTTTCTAATAAGCGTTTGACCTTAGGGTAAAATTCAAATTCCAACTTACTGCCTCCTTCTGTAAAATTCTATGTTGTTTTACGGGGCGTATTTTACATATGCATGGGAAACGAAAGGGCCTAAATGCCGTATTGCTTCACATATGCAGCCGCCTAATCATAGCCTATGAAAAGGAGGGAGAGATCGTTATGAAAAACAAAAATAATGACCGGGATCTATCCTTATCAGAGGAAGCGCTAAAACAAATTCGGGCATACCAGCAATGGTTTGAAGAAAATAAAATAGAAGATCCTTATCCGTATTACCCGATATACGGTAAAATTACGCAATACGAAGAGGTGCCTCTTACACAACCGGAGCAAAGACAGTTGGTTCAGCCGGGCGTTGAAAAATTAATGGTGCCCAAACCGATTATTGAGAATCCCAATTATAAGGGCAGTGGGAAATTAAAAGGAAAGGTTGCGCTGATAACAGGTGGAGACAGCGGGATGGGCGCAGCGGCAGCAATTGCTTTTGCGAAAGAAGGCGCTGACGTTGCCATTGCCTATTTAAATGAGCACGAGGATGCTAACCGGACCAAAAGAAGGATCGAGGAGCTTGACCAGAAATGCTTATTATTACCAGGAGATTTACGTGAAAAAAAGCAGTGTGAACATATTGTTATGGAAACGATAAATCATTTTAATAAATTGGATGTACTATGTAACCATGTCGGGATTCAATTTCAGCAAAATGATGTGACTGAAATTACCGATGAACAATTTGATCAAACCTTCAAATTGAATATTTACTCGCATTTTTACACTACGAGAGCAGCACTGCCTCATTTAAAAGCGGGCAGCTCCATTATCGGAACGTCCTCTGTAGTTACTTATGCAGGAGAGCCTTTATTAATGGATTATGCGGCTACCAAAGGAGCTATTGTCGGATGGACACGTTCTTTAGCCAAAAACATTGCTAAACGACAGATTCGCGTCAATGCGATTGCCCCGGGACGAATTTGGACACCACTAATTCCAGCAAGCTTTTCTGCAGATGAAAATGCCTTGACTGGAGGGAATTTATTTGGCCGGATGGCTCAGCCTTTTGAAGTAGCGCCGACCTTTGTTTACCTGGCATCAGATGATTCCAGGCATGTCACTGGTCAAGTGCTTCATGTAGACGGGGGAGAATCCACCAATTCCTAAGCGTGGTGTATATAGAAGGAAGATATTAAAAATAAATTTAAAGGATATTGCGGTTTCGGATAATTTTTTCTTGAAAAAATGGAAAAACATAATCAAATTCCAAGTCCTTTAAAACGGTCAAGGTCCTGTAATCTCCAAGGTCTATGAACAATCACTTCAAATTAATGGGAGACATGAAATCTGTTTAGTTAAGAGCTCAAATAAGCTTACTTTCTAATTCATGAAGCCATCAAACCTTAAATGAGGCTTCATGAATATTCATTATTGATTTCCTTTACCGCCCCAATCGTCCCGCTGAGGATGTTCAAATGGTTTGTCTTGCTGCTGCTCATCTTGCGAAGTACCGCATCCAAACAACATTCCCGCAGAAAGGATGCAAGTAATCATACATATAGTCAGTTTTTTGAATTTCATTGCTATCACCTCACTTCAATGATAGGTATCCCATTTTAATGATTTCCTTTTTCTCTAATCTTATGCTTATAAAAATATCATGGAAAATAGAATGCAGTTTCGTTTTATGATTTTCGTCCAGCCCTTTGTGTACAGAAAACGATATTTTAATGAATGTGTACAATCTAACCGATTAAAAAGAACATAAATTATTTTATATCTAAATGAAAGGAGTGTTATTTATAACATGAAACAGACGTTGTTCTGAAAAAGTCCATTCCGCTTCCTATTAAGTAAGGGGAGAGGCTTAAAGAATGTTGCTCTGATATATAGCAATAACGACTCTAAATACTGGGACAAACACTCTGGTATAACTGCTGCATAAGAGGGGATACAGTCTAACCATGGCAAGTAAAGTTACAGCAGAATGGGGAATCATTCAATCTTCGGAATACGTCGAGATTTCATGCGTAGACGCACAAATAGCAAATTCCTTGCAAAGCAGTACCCAAATGGTGAGGACAGCCCGTCTGGGTGGTGACGCTAAAAGGAATAAATGAGGAGGGATATCAGCTGTAAGCAAGGAGCAGTTGATTTCTCAATTATGTTGTGGGTTTTCTAATTACTGAAAAGACGCCCCCAAAAACATCATGGAAAGGAATGAACAAGCTTGGCTAATTTAACAGAACGGCAAAGAAGGTTAGTAAATTTGTTAAACCAGTTATCACAAAATTTAGTTACGGCCAATAGCGCCAATGATAGCAATAATGACAGCACACTAAGTAATAACTTTTCCCTGAATTTACCAGGGTTTAGTCTCGATTCTAATAATAATCTAAATTTGGGTTTTGGTAACTGGGGAGGAGGAAAACCGACACCGCCCAGCACGCCGACGAACATTAGAGAAGTCCTGCTAGGCTTAGTAAACGAACAAGTGCAGGTCACTACTCCTTTTGACACAATCTCTGGAACGCTGCTTTCCGTTCAGGATGATTATGTTGTAATTATTGAAGCTTCTGGTGCACAGGCGCTGGTCCGAATTGAAAAAATTGAATTTGTCAGTAATTCGTAAAGGAGGAGTTTAAATGTTTCAAGCGACGTTTGCTGCTGAATTGGCAAATCGAATTGGATCAAGGGTCGAAGTAGCTACGGATAATAATTTGATCGAAGGTATTCTTTCCACAGTTACTGCAGATTTAGCCCTGGTTATCGATGTGACAAGCGGTTATGGAGATAATGTCAAAATATATATTTCAGTAGATGCAATCAACTTCGCCCGTTTTCCTTTAGCGGCGTAGAAAAGATTATTTCATGGAGAATAATCCGTGAAACTTTCACTGAATGAAGGTTCGTTATATGAGCTTCCCATTTTGGGAGAATAGAGGGATAAAAGATACCCTGGCTTGATAGCCGGGGTATTCTATTCCTTTTAATTATTTTAATGATACCCCAGAGTCTTATTTCGGCGTTATTTGTGACTAAAAATGGTGTCACACACTGTTTCGACCTATACTGCTGTAATATATTACTTTAATAAAATTGGAATTCGGAGGTTATTTTATGGTCAACCAGCCACATGGCGGAAGGTTAGTCTGCCGTGAGTTAACAGGAAAGGAAAGGGATGCAGCAACCGTAAATGCGAAAAAGCTTCCATTCATAACGGTGAATTCCTGGGTGCTTTCTGATATAGAACTGATTGGAACAGGGGGATTCAGTCCGCTGACCGGATTTATGGGGCAGGCTGATTATGAAAATGTTGTGGAGCATACACGTCTTGCGGACGGCACAATCTGGAGTATCCCGATTACATTGCCGGTAACAGAAGAGCAGGCTCGCCATTTTAACATTGGTGAACAAATCGCTCTTAAAGGGAAGGATGGCATCATTTATGGGACCATCACCTTGGAGGAGAAGTATGCCTACGATAAAAAGAAGGAAGCACTCCATATCTATGGGACAACGGATGCAGCACATCCAGGTGTGAAGAAAGTGTATGAAAAAGGAGCAGTTTATCTTAGCGGACCGATCACACTGCTTCAGCGTCCGGATCACAGCCAGTTTGCAGCGTATTATATGGATCCGGCCGAAACACGGCATATGTTTGCAGATTTGGGCTGGAAAACAATCGTAGGATTCCAGACACGTAATCCGGTGCACCGCGCCCATGAATATATTCAAAAGACTGCTCTTGAAGCAGTAGATGGACTGCTGTTGAACCCGCTTGTCGGCGAAACCAAGTCGGATGATATCCCGGCTGATGTGCGGATGGAAAGCTACGAAGTGATTTTGAAAAATTACTATGTAAAAGACCGTGTACGCCTTGTTATCTATCCAGCCGCCATGCGTTATGCAGGGCCGAAAGAAGCGATATTGCATGCCATTGTCCGCAAAAATTACGGCTGCACGCACTTCATTGTAGGGCGTGACCATGCCGGTGTCGGTGATTACTACGGAACGTACGATGCGCAACTGCTGATGGCACAATATGAAGAAGAACTCGGTATTCAGATTTTTCCATTTGAGCATGCGTTTTACTGTAAGGTTTGTGAAAATATGGCATCTGGAAAAACATGCCCGCACGGCAAGGAAAACCATGTCCATTTAAGCGGTACAAAGGTGCGTGAAATGCTCCGTAATGGCAAACGTCCGCCAAAAGAGTTTTCACGTCCTGAGGTTGCCGATGTACTAATTAAAGGAATGGAGCGAAAACAATAAATCATGTTCAAAAATACTCTTTTTGAACATGTATGAAAAGAGGGTCTGATACCCAATGACATTGGAAATGATGTTTGTTCTGATTTTACTTCTGGCCATGTTTGCTGCACTGGTTTTCGAAGCCGCCCGGCCAGACATGGTTATTTTTTCCGTGCTGGTTATATTGATGCTATCCGGCATATTGACAGCTGAGGAGGCGTTGAGCGGCTTTTCCAATGAAGGAATGCTGACAGTTGCGTTATTATTCATTGTTGCGGGTGTGATACAGAAAACCGGTTTAATCCATCAAATGATGGAAAAATGGCTGCGAAACAGCCGCAGTCGCAGGGGTTCAATGATGCGATTTTTTGTGCCGACGTCGGCATTTTCGGCTTTTTTGAATAATACACCGATTGTGGTGACCCTCACCCCCATTATTAAAAAATGGTGTGAAGACCGCGGAATCGCTCCATCAAAGTTTTTGATCCCATTGTCATATGCTACTATTCTGGGCGGGATGATAACGCTAATGGGAACGTCTACCAATCTTGTTATTCATGGTTTGCTGCTGGATTTTGGGTTGGAGGGGTTTTCGTTATTCACTTTAGCTGCCGTTGGTATTCCAGTCACGTTGGTCGGGCTCATTTATTTATTTACAATCGGATATAAATTGCTGCCGGATAACAAAGGCTTCAGCCAGAGACTGAAGGAAGAACCGAAGGAATATATTGCGGAAATGAAAGTAACAGAAGCTTTCGGGAAGCCTGGCAAGCGTGTAGAGCAAGTCGGCCTGCGAGATTTAAAAGGGCTTTATCTGATTGAGATTATCCGCGGGAAGGAACGGATTTCACCGGTCAGGTCCACAACGGTTATTCAAGTAGGGGACCGCTTGATTTTTACCGGCTTGATTTCAACCATTGCAGACCTGAAAAAGATAAAAGGGTTGGAGCTGGAAACAGGGACGAATATTGATCTGGATGATTTGAAGGATGGAACAATCAATTTAGTGGATGCTGTGGTTTCCGACCAGTCATCCCTTTTATCCAAGTCCATTAAACAGTCGCAGTTTCGTTCACGGTATGATGCTGGTGTCATTGCAGTACACCGGAATAATGAACGGATCAAGAGCAAAATTGGGGATATCGTTTTGAAGCCCGGAGATTCCTTATTGCTTTTGACCGGAACAGATTTTGTTGAGAAATACCAGCGGTCGAATGATTTTTTTGTTGTATCTTCGTTGGATACCCCCGCAGTCCTGAAACAGAGTGCAAAAAAAAGCTGGTTTTCCATTCTCATGCTGCTCGGGATGATTGGGGCAGTAACTCTTGGATGGCTCAGTATGTTTAAAGCGATGGCATTAGCTGTATTAGTATTTTTGGCTGCGAAAATTATTACACCTCAAGAAGCTAAAAAATATGTTCACTTCAATGTATTATTGCTGATTGCCAGTTCATTCGGGATTGGCGCAGCGATGAGAAAAACAGGACTGGCGGAATGGATCGCAGATGTCTTGTTGGACATTGGTAAGCCGTTGGGGCTGCTGATTATATTGTTTATGATCTATTTCTTGACAAATTTGTTCACAGAAATGGTAAGCAATAGCACAGCGGCTGTTATCATGCTTCCGATTGGAATGGAAATGGCACACACACTTCAAGTCGATCCAATGGGAATAGCTGTCCTTATTGCGATAGCCGCTTCGGCAAGTTTTGTTACACCAATCGGTTACCAGACAAATCTGATTGTATATGGCCCTGGCGGATATACGTTTACAGATTACGTAAAAGCAGGACTTCCGCTAAGTCTAATCGTCATGGTGACGTCTGTTTTGATTATTTATCAACAATGGTTTTAGGAGGAATTGTTTATGCCTGAATCAGAAAATATAAAATGGCATTATTCGAAAGTAACAAAAGAACATCGGAGGCGTTTGAATAACCATAAGAGTGCTGTAATATGGTTCACCGGGCTGTCAGGTTCCGGAAAATCGACTATTTCGGTTGAACTGGAAAAAGAATTGCATCACTTAGGTGTCCGGACTTATCGTTTGGACGGAGATAATATCCGCCATGGATTGAATAAAGACCTTGGCTTTAGGCCGGAAGAACGTAAAGAAAATATCCGCCGGATTGGGGAAGTATCCAAGCTGATGGCAGATGCCGGATTGGTTGTATTGACAGCATTCATCTCACCGTATCGTGCAGATCGTGATGATGTACGTAACCTGATGGAACATGGGGAATTTATTGAGGTATTTGTAGATGCAAGTATCGAAACATGTGAATTGCGTGATCCCAAAGGACTTTATAAAAAAGTACGTGCTGGTAAGCTTACAGGGTTTACTGGAATCGATGCACCTTATGAAGCTCCGGAGAAGCCGGAAATTACAGTGAGTACGGATGTAGAGAGTATAGAGAAATCGGTACAGACAATCATTTCTTATTTGAGAATGAAAGGATACCTCATCAGTGATTAATATAAACGGAGGACTGCGCTGGATATATCACTGGAAATCAACGGTCTTCTAAACAATTTAATAGTCTTGTTAATCTAGCTGATTAACCTCGCTAATCTTCCAGTATTTTTAATAGGATTGTACGTCATATGCAAAAATGGTCAGCATCTAATGAAAGGCTCTAACTATACGGACAGCAAATTTGGACCCGCAGCAGCTGCCTCTTTTATCTTTATTTAAACGTCTATCATGTACAGTCTACCAGTTTTTTCATAAATTGATTTAGAACCTATTTGAATGTAATGATGTCAGTAACTAAGCAGGGAATAAACGAACGTTGATACCTGTTTGAGGGAAATTCCTGTCATCCAAGTCATCAGTGGTGTTCCAATGTATCTATTATCCTGATGATAAAAACAATAGGCATTATTCCTGGAGGAGTGTTTAAATGTGTTTCAAAATACAACGATATTGATTACCGGAGGAACCGGTTCCTGGGGACATGAACTTGTCAAAAAGCTGCTTTCATTTCAACCGAAGGAAATAAGGATTTTTTCACGTAATGAATTTGCTCAGGTAAAAATGAAAAGAGAATTCTTGGATAATCCTTGCTTAAAATTTGTGATTGGAGATGTAAGAGATTTTGAAGCGGTAAATGAAGCAGCAAAAAATGTGGACTATCTATTCCATCTTTCCGCATTGAAGCATGTACCCATATGTGAAGAACAGCCTTTAGAAGCGTTAAAAACCAATGTAAACGGAACGGAGAATATCATCAAAGCAAGTTTAAACCAAAAAGTGAAGAAAGTCATTGACGTTTCCACAGATAAAGCAGTGGAACCAGTCAACTTTTATGGACTGACAAAAGCAATCGGGGAAAAATTAATCATTCAGGCTGACCAATTAAGCAATCATACGCGCTTTGTCTGTATCCGCGGAGGCAATGTTATTGGGACAAATGGCAGTGCGATTCCGTTTTTTAAAGAACAGATTGTCAAACATCACACCGTGCCGCTTACATCCAGAGAAATGACGCGTTTTTTCCTGACGGTTTCGCAAGCCATTGATTTACTGATATATGCTTCCGAAAAAGCAGTTGGCGGGGAAATATTTGTTATGAAAATGAAAGCATGTGAGATTGTCGATTTAATTGGTGTTCTGGAAAAACACTTTGCTGAAAAAGCAATTCATATGAAGGAAATTGGCATTCGACCAGGTGAGAAAATCCATGAAGTATTAGTGTCAAATTCGGAATCCCGGAACGCTTATAAATATGATGAAAATTACTATGTTATTTTGCCAGACAATGCTTCCGAAGAGGTGAAGAAAAGGTATGCCGGCTTACCAAAGGCAGGCTTCACCCGATACCAATCAGATGATGAATTAATGTCATTCAGTGAAATTGAACAAATTCTTATCAAGGCAAATGTTATTACAGTGTAAGTTCTTTATTAATACAACAATCTGGAAAGAGGTACAAAAGGAATGGAACATATTCAAAAACACTAATTTTAGGGATGGATCTGGGACAGCCCCCAGAAAAAATGAAAAATAGTGAGCTCTCCTGTAAAGGAAGACTCACTATTTTTTTGATGGGTTTTTAAAATAAAAGCTAACGTAAGGCCTTATAATATGCTCGTTATCTGGCGGGTTAATTGCTCTGCCCGATGAGCGGTTGAATGATGATTATGAACAAAGCACCAGCCAGATTCGGCTATTTGTTCCCGTTCTTTCGGATGTTGCAGATAGTATGCCGCTTTTTCCGAAAAGTTTTCCTCGTTTATATCCACAAAATGCTTTCCCGGTATCAAGCCAATCTCCTCAAGCTCTGGTAAGGTCGGCGCCATTAACAAGGTGCGGCACGCCGGCACCTCAAAATATTTAAAAGTCACAACCTGACGTACGGAGCCGCAGGCAAAAAATAATTTCGCCTGATTGATGGTCCTGGCATAATTTTCGCCAATTAATGATTGCTCCGCCTGTTCGCTTGTAAAATCTCGCCATCCCGGGTGAGGACGATGATAAAAATGAGGACTTTCTTGATAATGCTGTAATATCTTTTCTCTTAACGGGTAGATTTGCGGAAAAGAAACCTCTCCCAGCATCATTAAATCAATTGCTTTTACACTGCCATAGTTTTTAAAGATGGAGGTATTCGCGAATTGTGGGAGAAAAAACACCTGATGCTGTTTTTGGTGAGGGTAATGCTGGTAAAAATTATGCCGGCATATGACAAAGAATGTCTTGATTTGATTACGCACTATAAATCTTCTTCTTTGTTCCACAAAACGATGTGCATCATTTACCATCAGACCTGCAGGCGTGTCAATATCAGCTAAGCCTGTAACAACAGGGGCAAATGTTTTCCCTACATCATTTATAATTAAAATAAAATCCGGTTTGTCAGGGACCCTGCGTAATATTTTATTGATTGGTCCAGATTTTCGATACACCATCAAATTTGTTATTTTTGCTAATTCCTGCTCCAAAGCAGCATAATTATTATTTGTAAAGTGAGAAGTATCAGCTGCGATCAATAATAACTTTAGCATTGGTTCATCACACCTTCCTGAAGTAAAAACGCCTTCTGTGCTTAGAAGGCGTTTTGAGCTAGCTTTTTTATTATGGAGAAAAGCAGCAGACTAAGTTCGCGACGTCCTGGGACTGGGACTGGGATTACTCGCCCCATCGAAAAGAGCTGTGTGTAAAAAACTTCCACTGAATGAAGTTTCGCTTTATTTATACCCGAGTTTTGATAAAGTCTTATCAAAAGCTTTACTGATTTGCTGCTTCTGTGCTTGGCTTAAAACCGATTTCCATTTATTTGCCTTGCCTTCTCTTACAAAAGGCAGCGCAGGATTGGTAAATTGTGAAGACCCATTTAAATGCTCTTTTTGTTTTTGTTCCAATGCTTTCATATTATCGAAAGAAGCCCAATGGACTGCTTCATTGATTTCTTGTTCGGTTCTGTCTAAGTGTAAAAAGTTTATTATCCTTTTAGCTTCTTTCGCCGCGTCTGCAAGAAGATCTTCATATTTCACAAGCAGAAAGCCGTTTTTGACCTTCTCCTGATTATCGAGCCAGCTGTCTGTCTGCGTGTCCCACGATCCAGGCGCAATATCCCCATTCATAAAAGCTGCAAAAAAAGTATCAAAATCACGACTTTCTCCATGATATTTCTGGAAATGATGATAATAGGAAATGACAACATCCCTTGGATCCCTTACCAGGTAAATCACTTTAGGATAGGATGGGTCATAACTGTCATGGCTCCATACAAGGTGTGGAGAGGGCAAGTTTTCGATTGGTTCACTTGATGCGTTTTGAATCATCGCTCCTTTTGTGGCCCAGTCCATTTTTTTTTGATATAACAATGTGGCGACGAGAAATAACAAGAAGTTATTCCCGGATTTTGGATAGGCTACAAGACAAATATCGTCTTTTTGACATATATATGTTTGATTCGTTGACATGAGGTTATCATCCTTTCTGTTCATCCGTTTTATTCGGCTGAACATCTAATGAGATTGTATCCGGGTTCTCCGGATCAAATATTTCATTGGCCCAAAACAAAACAATTATTTCTTCTTCCGTTATGTTTTCAATGGAATGGGTGTACCCTGGAGGGATGTCTACTATTTCAATATTTTGACCTGTAACTTGATAGGTGAGCTGGTTGTCCGAATCAATCTTCCTTAATTTAATGCGTGCTTCTCCTTTAATAACACAAAATTTTTCTACTTTTGTATGGTGATAATGGTTTCCTCTTATAACACCCTGACGTGATGTGGATATAAAAACCTGCCCGGCCTGGTTTGATTTGATTAATTCAACTAAGCTTCCTCGTTCGTCCTGATGGACAGGTAATGCATAGGCTAAGTTATCCGCTTCTAAATAAGACAGATAGGTCGTATAAAGGTATTTTGTGAATGTATCAGACAGGTCAGGGATAATCAGAGATTCTCGTACGTTCTTTATTTCATAAAGCTTTTGAGCGAGCTCACCTACCGTCGTTTGGAAGGTCTGGTTAATATGGTTATAGAGCAGCTTATCCTGTTTTTTCTGATCAAGACAAGCTATAAAACTGTCTATGACATCATCAATATATACGAGGTCAAGCTTTTTATCAGCGTCATGGATTTCAATCTCTTTATCATGGGAAATTTCATGACAGAAGGTAGCGACCACCGAGTTATAATGCGGCCTGCACCATTTGCCGAAGACACCTGGCAAACGGTAAATGCACACATCTGCACCAGTCTCTATACGATAATTTTGAAGCACTTCTTCTGCAGCTTTTTTACTCAAACCATAAGGTGTATTCCCCTCTGCTTGAATGGATGAGGTAAAAATTATTTTCGGTGTTTTATGATGTTTTTTTAAATAGCTGACAATGGATTCGGTCAATCCTCTATTAACACTAGCAAACGCATCGCTATTTTGGGGTCTGTTCACTCCCGCCAAATGATAGATGATATCCGAATCGTTTAAATACGCATGCAGCAGTGACAGGTCGTCCCCATGATGATATTGCTTGAGAGAAACACCTTTTTCCCTCTGTAATCTATCAACCAGATTCTTGCCAATAAATCCGCCTGCACCGGTTACGGTTACGTTTATCATGTTTATATTCCTCCTGTTTCTATTACCCACGCAATGGTCCAATTGGTAACAGCTGGACGATTGTTCAACACTTTTAAATACTTTTCTACATATTATGGAGTACGCTGCGAAATGTGAAAAAATAGGGCATAGGCAAGGTTGTTAATTGAAAAAGAGGGGATGTATATATGGCAGATTTATCTATTCATACAAAGGATTGGCTTAAAAAAATAACGCCAATAGCAGATATACATGATTTTTATAAGGAGTTCTATACAGACGAAACGGTAACATATACGCTTCCAAAAGGAGATTCACCGGAATGGGTCGACTGGGTAAAGCCGCCAATGTTTGGAGAGCGTCATAAGTTTGACAAAGCTTATGTTTCAAAGATAAAAAATGGAAGTGTATGGATGTGCGACAAAGGGGAGGGCATGGTTTATACACTGGCCCCTGACAACACGTACTTTCACGATATGGTTTTTCATTTATATTGGAATTATTTTGAGAAGATTGCAGTTAACTCCATTCCTTCCGCTTCCCCTTATGAGGGAACATTGGGGGTTTTAGCTTGGGCCGGCCATAACAATTACTGGCATTGGCTGCATGATACGCTGGGACGCTATCATTTACTGCAGCTCAGCGGAGTTAAGATAGATAAATATGTGCTTCCTCCTCTGACATTGCCATTTCAGCGGGAGACCATCCGAATACTCGGCATTCCAGAGGAAAAAATCTTACAGCTTACACCGGGAACGCATGTGAAAGCAGAACAGCTGATTTTGCCATCTGTGCCATTCAATGCAGGAACTTGTGTGAAATGGACAATTGAATTTCTCCGAAGCGCATTATTGAAGAAGGATTCCTATCGCCCTGGAAATCCCGAAAAGCGAATCTATATCAGCCGGGAGGATGCTTCGTGGAGAAAGGTTGCCAATGAAGGAAAGCTTTTGGAGCTTTTGACTAGAAAAGGATTCAAAAAAATTGTATTGAGTACGTTGACGGTAGAGGAGCAAATTGCTCTCTTTTCCTCGGCCGACGTAATCATAAGTCCAAACGGTGCCGGACTTGCAAACCTTATGTTTTGTCAGCCGCGGACAAAAATCATTCAATTATTTACAGCTACATCAGACGAATTTATAAAAATTGGACAATACCTGGATTTGGATTATCGTTTTTTGAAGTGCAGGAATGCCAATCCCGTCTCCACAGAGCATGAAGTTATCAAAAACCTCGTGGTGGATGTGAAAAAAATAGCTGAGATTTTGAAGGAGGAAGGGATAGATTAGTAAGGAGTATTTCAAAAATGCAGGCGCTCAGAGAAGCACCTGCATTTTTGAAGGCATGGTTATTTCAGCAATCTCAAAAATTCATTCCAGTCTGAACGGCTGGTTCTGGTTATGCTTTCCTTATGCTCCCGTACATTATATACCGTAAAATCATGATACTGAAAACTAGCGCTCTGAATCAATTGATTTAATACGCTCACATCCTCATAAAGCTTTCCTTCTTTAAATGTTATCACAGGAAATCCTCCAATTCTTTTTAAAGCAGAAGTGCGGTATATCCTTGGTCCGAGAGGGAATCGATAGGAAAGAAGGTCAGCTCTTCCATGGATATGCCTTCCCTTTGCTGTTCCTTTAAAAAGAACATCTCCCGCCAGCTGCTTCCACTTTCGAAGATTTCCATATAATACGGATACATTTTCAGAGAGATTTGCCAGACGTTTTTTTATACTGGAAACAGCGTCCGGATCCAGCCAATCATCTGCATCAAGTTCTAAGATGAAATCGGATGTCACGTGAGGTAATAAATGGTTGAGAGCGACAGCTTTTCCCTCGTTCTTTTTTTCAAAAAGCTTCACCAGCTGTCCGTCGTGCCATCGTTTGAGCCGATGATAGGAATTGTCTGTTGAGCCGTCATCCATAATTAGTATCTGTTCCGGCAATTCATTTTGAAGCAGGCAGGAGACAACGGCCGTTTCTGCATGATTTTCCATATTATAATTGGAAAGGATGACAGATAGACTTGGACTTGCTGTTTGGATTTTATTCAGCTGGTACTTCTCTATGAATTTTTGTTTTTCTAATGTGCTGCTTGAATTGCTTCTTCTTGACTGCAGCACCAGGCCTTCTTCATAGCGTCTTTTAAAACTCGATTTATCAGCAAGCCAGGCTGGCAAAAGAGCTTCCTTAAACGGCAGCTGGGTGTTTAATAGAAATTGCTGGTTTTTAAGAAAAGGAGCAGACACTAAGAATGGCCGATGAATCACACGGTTTCGATTCTGGAAGCTGGTTGTTAAAAATAACTCGGATGGGGAAAGGCAGAGAGAATTTTCCTGAATAGCAGGAGAAAGGTAATCTGTATCATGTAGAAATAATACATAGGGACTGGTAATATTTTGAATCACCTCATTCAATGTTTTCCCGGGATCATTCTCTTTGTATATAATCGATTGGGCTTGCTTCATAGAAGTAAAATCCAGCATTCCAGTTAAAGATACGTTTTGTTCATGGAGAACCATCACAGCATGCAATCTGGACTCGATCCTTTTTATAGATGCTAACGCTTTCTGAATTGCTGCTGCATCAGAATAAAGAATGAGAATCGCAGTGATATCCTTCAATCGGAAGCCCCCGTTCTTTTACGATATTTCTATTTATCACGGAGAATCGTCTGTAAAACTCCCACCTCCAAATAAAGCGTAAGAATAAATTTATTTAGGCGGGAGATAACGGACGCTGCCTCCTTGAATTACTCAACTAATCCTTCAGTGGGGAAACGCAAAACTCCCGCTGAATAAAGTTTCATTTTATATATATGAAGCTAATCTAATTTTATCCCCTGTAAGTAATCAATGTGGCCTTCATGGTATCCTTTTCAAATGAATATGTAATTGAAAAAGGTCCATACAACCATTTTTTCATTCTCCGTTTCCGATAACACCTTTAAAACATATATTATTACATCTTGTGTATTGGTGGTGTAGATATATATGATAAAAGTAAGCCTTTGTATGATTGTAAAAAATGAAGAAGAGGTGATGCGGCAATGTCTGGATAGTGTAAAGGACCTCTGCGAGGAAATCATCATTGTCGATACTGGTTCTACAGACAAAACGAAAGAAATCGCAAGAGAGTACACAGATAAAGTCATTGATTTTAAGTGGATTGATGACTTTTCAGCTGCCAGAAACATTGCCTAATCGGAGAGAATTAATCTGGATGATGATACACTAAGCAGAATCATTTCCTTTCTGGCTTATTCTTTGTACACTTAGCGTATAAATAGTTATCGATTGACTAATGGGGATTTATTTTAATGTAAATAATGCTGCTTAAGTCCAGTTTTGGTCCAAAGGTCTTTTGATTTATGTTGCTGACACAGTCTAAATGAAGTGAGTAAGCACAGCTTATCTTTGTTTAAAAGATAAAAAATTAACTGAATATAGCTTCAGTTTATGAGCAGCTGCTGCGGGAGGAGGAATTAACTTGAAAAAAATTTCATCGAGTGTTGTTCAATTTCGGGGAACACATTATGAATTTGGCTATCATCAAGGTACTTTATTGAAAAACCATATCTTAGTAAAGAATCGTGCAAATCAATGGAAGGTCAGAACGCCTTTATTTTCTATTGATATCAAAGAAACAAAAAGGATTTTTCAAGAAACAGCACCGGCAATATGGGAGGAATTATCAGGTTTTGCTGATGCGCTTGAATGGCCGATGGAGAGAGTACTGCTTGAATTTGGAGGGTATCGGGTCAAATTGAACCGTTCCGGATGTTCCATTATAACAGGAGCAGATTATATGATCAGAAATTATGATTATCATCCCAAAACATACGATGGCTTTTATTCCGTATTCCAGCCAACGGATACAGAATACGCAGTTATAGGAGTTACGCAGAAAGTAACGGGACGTTGTGACGGAATGAACGAAAAGGGGTTAGCAATGGGATATACCTTTATGCATCGTAAACGCCCGAAAGATGGATTTGTCTGTCATATGATTGGAAGAATGATTTTAGAAACATGCGCTAATATCGAAGAAGCTGTTTCGTTGCTAAAACAAATTCCGCATCGGGGATCATTTAGTTATGTATTGTTTGATAAAGATCATTCGGAATCAACGATTGTTGAGGCTTCTCCAAGAAATGTAGAGGTAAGGACTGGAGCATCATGCACGAATCATTTTCAAATACTGAAGAAGGAAAACCGTCATTATTTGAAGGATTCGAAAAGACGACTGGAAATTATGGAAAGCAGCTCAGCCAATCTTCTTCATGGGAAGGAAGCTTTTCAGCTTTTAAATGGAACAGAGAATGGTGTGTTTTCTAAATTATACGGGCAGTGGGCAGGGACAATACATACTACTGCGTATTTTCCATCGAAATTAGAAGCATGGATTGCCCTTGGCGGTGATCAGCAGCCGGCAAAATTTGATTTTGGATCTTGGTTGAACGGAGATGATTTTCCTGTTTCAGAAGTTACAGGAACGGTTGATACAGATATTCCTTTTGTTCATATGGAGAAGGCGGATTGGTATAAAAAATAATTCTTATTTATCATGCTGTTTCCTAAATGAGGCGGATTCAGGGTAGAAAGGAGAGCAGCCTCTTTCATAGGAGGAAGCTGCTTCCAATATGATTTCATAATCCCTAGTTGACAACTCGGGATAAAATGGGTAGACTTATATAAAATTCAGAATTTATTTCTGAACATGTATTAGGTAAGTCATATATACTATTGAGATGGGCGGGGATTAAACAGTGGGCACAGTAGAGGATAAAGTAATACATGCCATATTTAAAGAATTTGATGCGAATTTTGAGGAAGTAAAAGGCTGGAGAAGATATATGCACCAGCACCCAGAATTATCCTTTAAAGAGGAGAAAACAGCAAAATACATAGAAGAAAAATTAAAAAGCTTTGGTTTGGATGTTCAAAAAAATATCGGAGGACATGGTTTAATAAGTGTTTTGGAAGGAAAACAGCCCGGCAAAAAGATTGCTTTAAGAGCAGATTTTGATGCGCTGCCAATTGAGGATGAAAAAGAAACCGCTTATAAATCTACCAATCCCGGTGTGATGCATGCTTGTGGTCATGATGGCCATACTGCAGCTTTATTAGGCGTGGCAAAAGTAGTAAGCCGATATAAGGAAAATCTGAAAGGAAGCATTGTTTTTGTATTCCAGCCGGCAGAAGAAACACCGCCTGGCGGAGCGAAGTTCATGATTGAAGAAGGAATTTTAGATGATGTAGATTATGTATTTGGAGCTCATCTTGCATCAGACATACCAATCGGGAAAGTCGGTGTAGGAGCGGGATATCAAATGGCGGCTGTAGATAAGTTTGCCATTGATATTAAGGGGCATGGCGGTCATGGCGCCCGGCCGCATGATACTACGGATTCACTGGTAATAGGAACGAGCATTGTCGAGGCTTTGCAAAAAATAGTCAGCCGGCAAATCGATCCGTTAAAATCAGCTGTGGTGACAATTGGTGTTTTTCAGGCAGGGAACGCATTTAATGTCATTCCTGATACAGCACGTATTGAGGGAACGGTGCGCAGCTTCGATCCAGAAGTACGTGATAAAGTAGAAACGGAAATTCGTTCGATATTAGATGGAATCACCAGTGCATTTCATGCGACTTATGATCTGGACTACTTAAGAGGATATCCTGCATTATTCAACTATCAAGAAGAAACAGACCTTGCCAGAGGTTTATTCAAGGAAGCTTTTGAACATGAGAATGTAGTAGAATTTTCTCCGGCTATGGGGGCAGAGGACTTCTCTTACTTTTTAGAAGCAAAGCCGGGGACCTATTTCCGGGTCGGTTCTAGAAACGAAGATGTAGCCACACATTACCCACATCATCATCCGCGATTTGATATTGATGAACGAGCATTGGTGAATACGGAAAAAGCATTTGCAGCAATCATTAATCATTATTTATTGTAGAATGAAAAAAATGCAGGAAAGTTGCAGCAGAAAGGAATTTAAGAATGACTCGGCCAAAGATATCTCTAATGGAAGCGTATATGATTGAAACATTGCGCGTAAACGGAATAACAAATGAAGAAATAATAGCAGGTGTAAAAGCTAAAGATGTGTCAGGATGGAAGCAAATAAGTGAAAAATTTGATTTTGAACAGCTGGTTGCATTAGCGGAAAAGGATTTAGCAGCTTTTGAAAAAATAATAAATGATGGTTATACTGTTAAATTTGTAACGGTTGGAGGTTTGGAGAGATTATTGAGTCTGAAATTTGGGAAAGAGGCTGGAAAGGATTATCAACAACAGCAAACAGGGGCAACTGGTTTGAATTTAGTTGAATCTGCTCTGAATGAATTAAAGCAAGTTCTTTCTCTTAATTGGAAAGTAGAAGATGGAGCAGAAGGTATTTCCGTGTTGTTGAAAGAACAGAAGGATTTTTCTTGATATTTCCAAAGAAGCGCTATGATCCTCATTTTGGGTTTATAGCGCTTTTAAATTGTTAAACCTTAAAATTGGAAAGTATTAGGCATATTTGACTTTACTCTGTATAGATTCTATGATTAATATAGAGAGTAAAGGAAGTTTAGCAATTAGTATTTATAAACTGTGAAGAGAGCGGATGTTATGCTAAGTTGGGAAGAACGGCGTTTAATGGTTAAAATTGCGCAATTATATTACTATGAAGGATGGACACAAGCAAAAATTGCAAAAAAGCAAAATGTTTCACGTCCTATTATCTCGAAATTGTTAAATAATGCCAAAAAAGAGGGTATTGTAGAAATTTATATTAAAGATGAAACGTTACATAGCGTGGAGTTGGAAAACGCTATTATGAAAAAATTTGATTTGAAAGAAGTTATTGTGGTATCCACAGCGGGCTTTGCTCCTGAGATGATAAAGCGCCAGCTGGGAAAATCAGCTGCTTCTTATATAGCGAATCACTTAACGGATGTAAAAAGCTTAGGGCTTTCTTGGGGAACAACGCTATTATCTTTCGTAGAAGAGTACCCTTATAAATATAAAAAGGACACACATATTGTTCCAATTATTGGCGGAATGGGAAGCGAGTATGTTCATTTACATTCCAATCAATTAGTTTTCCATCTATCACAAAAAATGAATTCAAGCTGCTCTTATTTATATGCTCCAGCGATGGTAGAATCTATTGATTTAAAAGAAAGGTTAGTTGAGTCAAAAGATATTTCTCATGTTTTAGAGCAAGCAAGAAATGTTGATATGGCGGTTGTTGGTCTTGGGAATCCGTTTAAAAGCTCAACAATGGAAAAAATAGGGTATCTAAACCAGAAAGACCTCGCATCTTTACGTAAAGCGGGAGCGGTAGGAGATATCAGTTCGAGATTTTACGATGCGATTGGAAAAGAATTAAATCATCCCTTAAACGATCGTGTTATCGGTTTAGACTTAAATGAAATTAAACAGATACCCGAAGTTATTGGAATAGTGGAAGGCTCATATAAATTAGAAAGTCTAGAAGCGGCATTACAAGGTAAATATTTAGACGTGTTGATTATTGATGATCGAACGGCACAGGAATTGGTTGAAAGCTATATATAAGAAACAACCCAATTATCAGAAATAGATAATTGGGTTGTTTAAAATTTTTATTATTTCCAAGGGGTTACGACGCATTTCAAACCGTTTTTATCAAGAGCGGTTTGAAATGCTTTTTTTGTATCCTGCAAAGAGAATACATCTGTGACAAATGGAGTGAAATCAATTAGTTCTTCGTCAATCCATTTCACCGCTTCTACATGTAAATCACGCGGAGCTCCATGTGTACCAACAACAGTTAATTGTTTATAGATAAAATGATTTGTATTAATTGGAGTTTCAGTAACCTTCTTATTTCCTGAGAAATATAATACTCTTCCTTTTTTTCGTACAATTTCCAAAGCCTCATTTTGAACATAAGCAGAGGGAGCAGTTACAATGGCAACATCAGCACCTAATCCACCTGATGCATCAAGAATAATTTGCGATGTATTTTCCTTAGTTGGGTCGATAACCATATCAGCGCCGATTTGCTTAGCAAGCTCTTGCCTTGCTTTGGAACGCTGTACAGCAATAACTTTCCCGGCGCCCATTTTTTTAGCTGCAGCAATATACATACACCCAATTGCGCCTGCTCCATAGACAACGACTGCATCACCGGCATTGATCTTTACTTCAGTCAGCCCGCTAAGCACACAGGCGAATGGTTCAGAAAGGCTCGCTAATTCATATGATGTAGTATCTGCAATGCGCTGGATAGATCCATATTCAATAAAGTTTCGCGGCAGCACCATATATTGAGCAAAGCCGCCATCGATTTGGTAGCCAATAGATTCTCCTTTTACACAAAAGTGGCTGTCATTTTTTTGGCAATAGTAGCATTCGCCACAAGGGAGATGTGCCCAAAGTGTGACGCGGTCTCCTAATTGAAATGATGAAACATATTTTCCTTTTTGGATGATTTCCCCTGCTATTTCATGTCCGATAATTCTAGGAAAACTTACCCGGCTGTCCCCGTTTTGGAAGATTCGTAAATCGGACCCGCAAACTCCAGTGGCATGAACCTTTAATAATATTTCATGGTCATCGATATCAGGAATCTCCTTTTCCTGATATTCGAGCTTTTCTTTACCAGTTAATGCGACTGCCTGCATCATATTTGATTCCCCCTAATCTTCTTTGAAATGGAGTGCTTTTTTGATTTGGTATTGCATTTGACGGATTTCTTGTTCTTTAACGGCGTCGTTCCACTGAAGAATATCAGCCATCTCTTTAGTAACTAATTCTAATGTTTCTTTAACAAGCTCTAAATCAAATAATAAATAGCTTGTACGACGATCATAGAAATCAGTTAATGTTGAAACCATTTCATGCTCAATTGTATAACGAAGTTCTCCTAAAATGTTCCGGTGTACGTGTTTTAGTTGCTGCCCGTTATAGCTATCTATTGTCTGCAGTAATTTTTCAGTGTTTGATCCATAACGCAATACATAGTTAGTGATGTTCTGCTGTGAAATTTCTAAATGACTATATTGTCCATGAATCCGATCCGCATACTCATAAAGTTCTTTAATATTGTTAAATTGTGAGCCGGATAGTTTTAAATTTGCTGTTTTAGTTGTAGGAAGATTTAATTTGTGTTTTTTATCGATATAAGTTAGAATGCGATCTGCCATTTTACGATAACCAGTCAATTTTCCGCCAGCAATGGTAACAACACCAGAATTTGATTCAAAAATTTCATCATGACGAGATAATTCGGAAGGTTTTTTTCCGCTCTCGCCAATAAGCGGCCGAATTCCTGCCCAACTGGATGATATATCCTGAACCTGTAATTTTACATTTGGAAACATATCCTTTAAGCAGTCTAATAAATATTGAACTTCGCTAAGATGCACATGTATATCATCCATATCTTTATTGTACAGTGATTCTGTTGAACCGACATACGTACGGTTTCCTACTGGAATAACGGCTATCATTCTTCCGTTATGTTGAAAATAAACAGAGGATTTCACTGGTAATTTATCATAAGGAAATACAATATGAATTCCTTTCGCAAGAACCATATGCTTCCCGGTTATTTTCTCATCCTTCTTACGAACTTCATCAACCCAGGGGCCAGCAGCATTTACAATGTGTTTAGCATAAACAGTGAATGTCTGGTTAGCACAGTGGTCTCTTCCTACGATTCCTTTAACCATGTTATTTTCATCTTTTAGGAATTCGGTCATTTCGGCATAATTTAAAATTACAGCGCCTTTTTCTTGTGCTGTTTTTGCTACTTCCAGTGTTAAACGGCTGTCGTCTGTTCTATATTCAATATAACATCCGCTTCCTTGAACGATCTTTTTGTTAAAAAGGGGTTCGTTTTGAAGCGTTTTCTTTTTTCCGTATAGGCTATGGCGTTCCTCTTTTTTTACACCGGCAAGTTTGTCATAAAGGGTGAGTCCGGCTTTTAAAGTTACTAAATTATAAGACTCTTTTTTTATCAAAGGAAAATTCATAGTAATCGGGTAAACGAGATGAAGGGCATTATTATAAACAATATCGCGTTCTGATCCAGTTTCTTTTACAACAGGAAAATCAAAGTTCTGTAAATATTTTAAACCTCCATGGATTAATTTTCCTGAGCGGCTGCTTGTTCCTGATGCGAAGTCATAACGTTCTATTAAAGCTACTTTTAGTCCTCTTGTGATAGCATCTAAGGCAATTCCGCTTCCTGTGATTCCTCCGCCAATAATCAATAAATCGAATTGTTGTTCTTCTAATTGGTGAAGGGTGCTGTCACGATGAAGTGTAGAAAAAGAATGATTATGAGACATGTCGAATCCTCCTATATTTTACAAATGTTCAAAAACAAAAATTTTGTAATTTTATAATGAGTATATAATTTGGGGAGTAACAATGTCAATAATCTAGATGGTTAAAAACCTTTATTCATGTTTGTTTATAATGGCGAGATGATTCACACAATTGGAAAATAGCTGTAGTTATACATCAATACACCAAGGATAAAGAGCTGCAAAATGGTGTTTTGCTTCTTTGTAAAGAATAAGTGTCCGCAAAATTTCAGCACAGTGAAATTTCTTCAAATTTGAATGCGTTTGCATAAAATCTGAAGAAATATGATATAATCGTGTTACATTTGTAAGGGGGTTGAAATTATGAATATTGAAGAAAGAAGATTAATGACAAAAGTAGTCAAACTGTATTATTTAGAAGGTTGGACACAAACGGAAATTGCAAAAAAAATTAACAAATCCAGGCCAATTGTCTCTAAACTTCTGAAGCAGGCAAAAGAAAAACAAATAGTTGAAATATACTTGAAGGATAGTACTGTACATACGGTTCAACTAGAGAGAGAACTGGAGCAAAAATATAATTTGAAAGAAGCAATTGTGATTGAATCCGCACATAGCGGCCCAGAATTAATTATGCGCAAACTTGGGGTAGTGACAGCGAGATATATTGAAAAAAAACTGGATCAAATAAATACAATTGGTATTTCATGGGGAACTTCTGTATATGCAGTTGTCGAAGCTTTTCAATATCAAGCAAATAAACCCGTTCATCTTATTCCGCTGATTGGCGGTATTGGACAGAACTATATTGGTTACCATACCAATTCACTGCTTTTTGAGCTTGCTCAGAAGTTAAATTCAACTTCTTCCTATCTGTATGCTCCAGCAGTTGTCGAAAGTGAAGAGTTAAGGAATCATATTGTACGTTCTAAAGATGTGAAAGAAGTTCTTACTAAAGGAAAACAAGTTGATATAGCGATCGTAGGTATTGGGAATCCAGGAATACAAAACACGATGACAGAAATGGGGTATTTATTGGAAGAAGATCAGCAAAGTCTTTTGAATGCTGGGGCCATTGGTGATATCAATTCAAATTTCTTTAATAAAGATGGTGAACTCGTTGACCACCTATTAAATAATCGCACAGTAGGAGTTAAGTTGGAAGATATTAAAAATATTTCAGAAGTAATTACAATTGTAAGAGGAGATTACAAATTATTCCCGTTGCATGTCGCACTTGAAAATAACTTTATCACTACATTAGTTATTGATAGTGATACCGCAGAGAAACTTTTAAAAAAATACAAATAAATGTTGACAAAGTTTTGAAAGCGTTTTATCATTCTATTTACAAACGTAAATCAATATTACATTTGTAAATATAAGAGGGGGATAAGTTATGTGGGGAACTTTCATTTTAATTTTTGCCTTTGTGTGGGGAGTACAGTTTCTAATGACACAACTGCAAGTAAAGCATTATCGTTCAAATATAAAAAGCTTTACCAATCGAAAGTCAGGTTTTTTAGGAACAGGTTATTTTAAAAAAAGGTTTGGAACAGGGGCGTTGGTTTTATTAGTATCTGATGAAAATTTGCAGGTAGTTGAAGCAAAAATAATGAAAGGGATTACCGTTTTTGCTCGCTTTAAAGATAGAAAAGAATTAATCGGCAAGGATTTATTTGAAGTTGAAAATATGGAGATTCTCGATGCTAAAGAGAAAAATGCCGTTCAAGGAGCAGTCAAAATGATTGAAAAAGAGTTTGAGAAGAAAGGGGAGAAAGCAGCATGGATTTCTTAATCAGTATTGCAGAAGGATTTATTGGAATGTTTGAAGAAGGCGGAGAAACTTTCATGGGGCTAGTAACGGGTATTATTCCAATGCTCGTTGTATTAATTACAGCAGTAAATGCTTTAATCAAATTTATTGGGGAAGACAGAGTAAATAGTTTTGCACAAAAGTGTACAAAATATTTTGTTTTACGATATACTGTTTTTCCGTTTTTAGCCGTTTTTTTCCTTACTAATCCAATGTGCTATACATTTGGACGTTTTTTACCGGAGAGACAGAAACCAGCTTTCTATGATTCAGCTGTTTCATTTGTCCATCCAATAACCGGGCTTTTCCCACATGCAAACCCGGCAGAATTATTTGTATATATGGGAGTAGCAGCTGGAATTACAGAACTGGGTTTATCATTAGGGCCGTTAGCTTTAAGATTTCTGTTGGTCGGAATTGTCGTTATGTTGATTAGAGGAGTT
This sequence comes from Oceanobacillus sp. FSL W7-1281, assembly GCF_037969835.1. GTDB lineage: Bacteria > Bacillota > Bacilli > Bacillales > Amphibacillaceae > Oceanobacillus > Oceanobacillus oncorhynchi. The sequence continues at coordinate 2,025,743 of NZ_CP150214.1, forward strand.
GTAACAGAGATGATTACAGCCCGTATGTTAAAAAATAAGCAAGACAGCGCAGCGTAATAGTTGAACAATTATGGGAGGGATAGAGAGTGAGTGAATTTAAAGCGGTAAAAGTTCATAAAGGACCTTCTGGATGGGGTGGTCCATTAGTAATTCAGCCTAGTGAAGAACAAAAATATATTATTTCTGTAACTGGCGGGGGAATCCATGAAGTTGCACAAGCTTTAGCAGAACAAACGGGAGCTATTGCGATAGATGGTTTTGAAAAGTCTGTACCGAAAGAAGAAATAGCAGCGGCAGTTATTAATTGCGGTGGAACGGCGAGAAGCGGGGTATATCCGCGAATGGGAGTAAAGACAATTAACACATTTAGTAATTCGCCATCCGGGCCATTAATGAAGTTTATTAATGAAGGTAATTTCGTATCCGGAGTAGAGAGTCAAAGTCAATTTGAAATTGTGGATGCATCTGGAGAAGCAGTTACAACGGCAAAAGTTGAGAATGATGATGCACCAGATTTAATGGATAAAAAGGTTGCCCAACAGGTAAAAGAAGAAGCAAAATCAAAAGTAGCTGAATCTAAGAACGGTAATGGAAAGAAAAAGAATCCGATAATGAGATTTATTGAGATCCTGGGAAATAAAGTGGGGAATGTCGTAAGTGTCTTCTTCCAATCAGGACGAGATACAATTGAAACGGTTATTAAAAATATCTTGCCGTTTATGGCTTTTGTAAGTGCATTAATGGGTATCATCACATTTACAGGAATCGGTGATATGATTGCTAATTTAGTTGCTCCGTTAGCAACAAGTCTTATTGGAATGCTAATCCTGTCATTTATCGCTGCTATTCCAGTAATATCTCCATTACTCGCACCGGGCGCAGTAATTGCTCAGGTTGTCGGAGTACTCATTGGTGTGGAAATCGCAAATGGTAATATACCTCCACAAATGGCATTACCGGCATTGTTTGCTATTAATCCGCAAGTTGGTACAGATTTTGTGCCAGTTGGATTAACGCTTGGGGAAGCAGAAGCAGAAACGGTTGAAGTTGGAGTTCCAGCAGTACTATTCTCTAGATTGATTACTGGACCAATTGCAGTAGTTATTGCTTATCTTGCTAGTTTTGGACTTTACAGTTAATTAACTCGGGATATTATTTACAAATGTAAATAGTTATAACATTTGTAAATAAACGAGATATCATGTATAGTAGATTTATAAAATAAAGATTATTAGAAATTATTACAGAAAATTTTGTGCGTTGAAGGGTGATTTAGATGAGTCAATTACAATTAGATTTAAATGTAACTGAAGTTGGGGAAGATGTAGAGCTGATGAAAGAAGAAGGTATATTGATTTTATTTAATAATACCGTGCCAGAAGATTTGAAAACGATTGCTGTTATTCACGATGGCGCATTTCATCAAGACATTAAGTCTGGTGATGACATGATAATCAACGGTGAACTTTTCCGTATCCATCATGTTGGAGATAAAGCAAATGAAACGTTGTCACAACTCGGTCATGCCACATTTAATTTTGAAGGTGAAACAGAATATGATATGCCGGGTACGGTTTATCTGGAAAAAAAAGAAATTCCTCATATAGAGACAGGTTCTACAATTTCATTTCATAGATCATAAATTAGTTGATAGAAGGAGTGCGTTTTTATGTTAAATCTAAATAGAAAACTTGAAAAATTACAAAATGAAGGATCTTATATCAAAGTTGGTCTGGTAGGCGCCGGACAAATGGGAAGAGGCATGATTTCACAAATTGAAGGTATGAAAGGGATGCGGGTAGTAATTACTTCCGATCTAGCAGTAGAGAATGTGACAAATGCTTATAAACATGCTGGAATTGATGCTGCTAGTATTCAAGAAACAAATGATAAAGAGGCAGCGTCTAAAGCGGTTCAGGAAGATAAGGTAGTTGCTACAAAAGATATGAAACTTGTAACCTCTCTCCCTGAAGTAGACGTTGTAGTAGATGCTACGGGTATTCCAAATGTAGGTGCAGAAATTGCTTGGGATTCTATTTTGAATAATAAACATATTATTATGTTAAATGTAGAAGCGGATGTTACGGTCGGGCCATTGCTTAAAAAAATGGCGGATTCTGCTGGCGTAGTATATACAGGCTCTGCAGGGGATGAGCCTGGAGCAATTATGGAATTATATGATTTTGCGGATGCGATGGGATTTGAAATTGTAGCACTTGGAAAAGGAAAAAATAATCCTTTAAATTTAGAAGCGAATCCAACAACAGCGGAAGCAGAGGCTAAAGAAAAAGGGTCATCTCCTAAAATGCTTGCATCCTTCCAAGATGGAACAAAAACAATGGTTGAGATGAATGCTGTTGCAAATGCAACTGGATTTTCACCAGATAAGCCCGGGATGCACGGCTTTGAAGCTTCCGTTCAAGAATTGCCAAAAGTCTTTCTTGAAAAGGACAAAGGCGGAGAGGTAAATGGAAAAAGAATTGTAGAGTTTATCAACGGAATCGCACCAGGCGTATTCGCTATCATTGCTTCTGATAAAGAGGAAGTTAATGCGGAAATGCAATATTTAAAAATGGGAGATGGACCAAACTATGTTTTATATCGTCCATATCATTTAACTAGTTTAGAAACGCCATTATCAATTGCTAAAGCATATATTGATCATGAAGCAACGATTGCTCCTTATTATGGGTTACAGGCAGAAACGGTTACAGTAGCTAAAAAAGATCTGAAGGAAGGGGAGCATCTGGATTATATTGGCGGCTATACTGTTTATGGACATATTTTAAAAGCTGATGAAGCTAAAGAACAAAAAGCTCTTCCGTTAGGGTTGGTTGATAGAAATGTTGTATTGAAGAAAGATATTAAAAAAGGTGAGATTATTACCTATGATGCAGTAGAACAAACAGAAGAATCCACTATTTGGAAGCTTCGTTCTATTCAAGATAGAGAGTTTTAATAAACTGAGGTTAGTCAGGATGTGTTTTGCGCTTTAGCAAGGCATATTCATTTACACGCATTTTTACATTTGTGCCTAACAAGAACAAAAGGAAAGGATGAAATTTATGTCAAAATTAAACGTTCCAGATAAGATTACAAATGAAAAACTGGTAGAACTCTATAAACAAATGTGGACAATCCGTTTTTTCGAAGAGAAAGTAGATCAATTCTTTGCAAAAGGTAAAATCCATGGAACAACGCACTTAGCAGTAGGACAAGAAGCAAGCGCTGCAGGCGTATGCGCTTTACTGGAGAAAGAAGATAAAATTACCAGCACGCATCGCGGGCATGGTCATTGCATCGCTAAAGGAGCTACGCCGGATAAAATGATGGCAGAGTTATTCGGCAGAACAACAGGCTATTGTAAGGGAAAAGGCGGATCCATGCATATTGCAGATGTAGAAATGGGTAATCTTGGTGCAAACGGTATCGTTGGCGGGGGGATTCCATTAGCTGTCGGCTCGGCATTAACAGCATCGATGAAAAAGTTAAATTATGTAACTGTCTGCTTTTTTGGGGATGGCGCTACGAATGAAGGAAGTTTTCATGAAGCAGTGAACCTTGCTGCAGTTTGGAATTTGCCAGTTATCTTTGTTTGCGAAAACAACCAATACGGCATGTCTGGCCCTGTGAAGGAAATGGTGAAGATAGAGGATATTGCAACAAGAGCAAAATCCTATGGAATCCCTGGGGTGGTAGCTGACGGAAATGACCTTATTGAAATGATGAATGTTACAAATGATGCGCTTGAGCGCGCTAAAAACGGGGAAGGACCAACCTTAATCGAAGCAAAAACCTATCGTTGGAAGGGTCACTCGAAAAGTGATGCTAAAAAGTATCGTACCCGTGATGAAGAAACAGAATGGAAAGAAAAAGATCCAATCAAACGGTTAAAAGAACTATTAATCAGTGAATCTATTATCACGGAAGAACAAGCGGAATCACTGCGAAAAGAAGCTTTAAAAGAAATTGAAGATGCAGTGGCTTTTGCTGAAGAGGGTCCGATGCCGACGAAGGGTGATTTATTAACGGATGTATTTGCTTAAAGTGAACGTTCAAAAAGTCCTCAAATGATAAGCGGCAGGAAAAGGAGCTTCTACTAAGAACGCCCACGTCGTGTGGGCAACGTAGAAGCCACCGCATCCTGCGGAAGTGCGTTGACGTGTTTTTTCCGATACTCACGTATCTATACACATAGGGGAACTTCTGTTAATACCGTCCACATCCTGTGGACAACACAGAAGTCACCACATCCTGTGGAAGTCCGTTCGTAAAAAACACGTCGCCTTGAACTTCTTGCTTCTAATTTGATTACTTTTTGAACCTGTATTTAATAAGGAGGAAAGAAAATGAGAGAATTAACATATTTAGAAGCAGTTCGTGAAGCAATGAGCCAAGAGATGCGTCAAAATGAAGATGTTTTTATTCTTGGTGAAGATATAGGGGTATATGGAGGAGCTTTTGGAGTTACCCGGGGAATGATTGAAGAATTTGGTCCGGAGCGGATACGAAATACGCCAATCAGTGAATCTGGGATTGCCGGTGCGGCAGTTGGTGCAGCGTTGACTGGAATGCGCCCGATTTTAGAACTGCAATTTTCTGATTTTATTACGATTGCGATGGATCAAATGGTGAATCAGGCTGCGAAGATTCGTTATATGTATGGCGGAAAAGGAAAAGTTCCGATGGTTTTACGTACGCCAAGCGGATCAGGTACAGGAGCAGCTGCACAGCATTCGCAAAGTTTAGAGGCTTGGGTGGCTCATGTTCCTGGTTTGAAAGTTGTTCAGCCTTCTACAGCGCATGATGTAAAAGGACTATTAAAAGCAGCGATGGATGATGATAATCCGGTGATTTTTTATGAGCATAAATTACTTTATAAAACAAAAGGGGACGTACCGGAAGAGCAATACAGCATCCCGCTGGGAAAGGCAGATATTAAGCGGGAAGGAACAGATGTAACAATCGTAGCAACAGCTATTATGGTACACCGTGCTTTAGAAGCGGCTGAGGAGCTGGAGAAGGAAGGCATCAGTGCAGAAGTTGTTGATCCGCGCACATTAGTACCGCTGGATACAGAAACAATTATTCAATCTGTTTCCAAAACATCTCGTTTAGTTGTTGTCCATGAAGCGGTAAAAAGAGGCGGTTACGGTGCTGAGATTGCCAGTATGATTGCAGAGAGTGAGGCATTTGATTATTTAGATGCGCCGATTAAACGATTGGGCGGGGCATCCTCGCCGATTCCATATAACCCGGAATTAGAGAAAATGCATGTGCCGCAGGTTCCAGATATTATCCAGGCAGCGAAGGAAACATTGAATAAAGCGTAGAAAGGAGGGGTTCGAGTGGCTAAAGAAATATTTATGCCTAAGCTAAGCAGTACGATGGAAGTGGGCACCCTGCTTCAATGGTTTAAAGAAGAGGGAGATTCTGTTGAAATGGGAGAGCCCTTATTCGAAATTATGACGGATAAAATCAATATTGAAGTTGAGTCGTATGAAGAGGGCATACTGCTAAAGAAATATTTTAAAGTGGATGATGAGGTCGAAGTAAATGCTTGTATTGGTTATATAGGGGAAGCGGGAGAAAAAGTTCCTGATAATCCGCCGGCAGCTTCTGAAGAATCTGAATCAGAAGAAAGTGTCCAAGAAGAAGTACCTGCTGAGGGACAGGAGCAAACCGCTAATGCCAATTCTGGTCAAGAAGAAAATAAGGACGGAAAAGTCAGAGCGACTCCTGCTGCCAGACGGATTTCCCGCGAGAATGATCTCTCCTTATCAGCTATTTCCGGCTCTGGTCCAAATGGAAGGGTACATCAACAGGATGTCGAAGCAGCTCTTGCCGCAGGTGTGATAGCTGTGACGCCGTTGGCAGAGAAAATGGCAGCTGACCATGGAATTGATTTAAATCAAATTACGGGTACAGGAGCGCGTGGAAAAATTGAAAAGCAGGATGTGCTTTCTTATCTGGAAGCAGCAGATGAAATTTCAAAAGAAACGGAATCTGAGCCAGCAGAGCGTATAAAGCTCAAAGGACTTCGTAAAGCGGTTGCTGACAAAATGGTTCAAAGCGTTCAATCCATTCCGCATGTAACCTTGACAAGCGACGTGGATATGACAAATGTGATTGACCTGCGTAAATCATTGCTTCCTGTCATCGAAAAAGACACAGGATACCGGTTATCCTTTACCGAAGTGATTATAAAAGCAACTGCCAATGCACTTATGAAGCATCCAAAATTAAATGCCTCTTTAATTGGCGATGAAATTGTGATGAATAATGAAGTTAATATCGGACTGGCAGTTGCCGTAGATAATGGGTTGATTGTGCCTTCTATTAAAAATGTAAATCAAAAAGGCCTGGCTGCGTTAACTCAGACTAGTAAAGAACTGGGCAAAAAGGCAAGAGAAAACAAACTAAAACCGGATGAAATGCGTGGAAGTACCTTTACCATCAGTAACTTGGGAATGTATGCGATTGATGCATTCACTCCAATTATTAATGGACCGGAAACAGCAATTTTAGGTGTCGGAAGAATTGTTGAAAAGCCTGTAGTGGTAGATGGAGAACTGACCGCTCGTCCAATGATGGTGCTTAGCCTGTCCTTTGATCACCGTGCAATTGATGGTGCACCAGCTGCAGCATTCTTGACGGACTTGAAGGCAAATCTGGAAAATCCATATAGTTTATTAGTTTAAGGGGCGGAGTAAATGACAAAATTTGATGTAGCAATAGTTGGCGGCGGTCCCGGAGGGTATGTATCGGCAATCCGAGCTGCAAAGCTGGGCTTGTCTGTTGCGCTGATAGAAGGAAGAGACCTGGGTGGAACTTGTTTGAATCGTGGCTGTATCCCTTCTAAAACATTATTAAAAAATGCAGAAGTGATCAACCAAATAAAAGATGCGAAGAAGTTTGGAATCCAGATTGATTCGTATGCATTGGAATTAAAAACAATGATCAATAGAAAAAATCAGGTTATTCAGCAGCTTCAAAACGGGATTAACAGTCTATTAAAAGCGAATAAAATAAAGCTATATCCTGGTTATGGAACAGTGGATGATCAAAAAATAATTACGGTTGATACCGGGGAGAAAACAGAAAAGCTGGAAGCGGAATCTATTATTCTGGCAAACGGCTCCAAGCCTTTTGTTCCTAACCTTCCGGGACTTCATGAAGTTCCTTATTATACAAGTGATACGATATTCGATATAGAAGAGGTGCCGGAGCATTTAGTTATTGTCGGCGGCGGGGTCATTGGATTGGAAATCGCCTGTATTTTTCAAAGCTTAGGAACGAAAGTAGAAATTGTGGAAATGGCAGATCGTATCATTCCTGCAGAAGACAAGGAAGCAGCTGATTTTCTAGCAAATGAGCTGAAAAGAAAAGGGATAGGCATGCATACCAGTGCAAAGGTGCTGGAATTTAAGAAGGATAAGAAAACGGTTGTCAAATTAGAAAAGAACGGAAAAGAAACGAGTCTGGAAACAGATAGTGTCCTTGTTTCTGTGGGACGCGAACCTAATTTGACCGGATTGAATGACCTTTCTATTAACTATGAAGGCAAATTTGTCAAAGTGGATAAATCGATGCAGACCAATGTAAAAGGGATTTATGCTATCGGAGACTTAATTGGCGGATACCAGCTTGCACATGCAGCGAGTGAAGAAGGGATTCGTGCAGTCAGTCATATTTTAGGTGAAACACATCAAAAAGATTTCATTATGCCACGCTGTATTTATACATTTCCTGAGATTGCAAGTGTGGGGATGACAGAAGAGCAGGCGAAAGCAGCGGGCTATCAGGTGAAAGCTCAAAAAGTGGATTTGGCCGCTAATGGCAAAGGAATAGCTTCTGCTGAAAACAGCGGTTTTATGAAAATTATCTCCGAAGAAAAGTATGGGGAAATCCTCGGTGTCGTGCTGGCAGGCGCCCATGTGACGGAAATGATCAGTCAGGCAACGTCTTTCCTGTACTTAGAAGGGACGGTAGAAGAGCTGGAGGATATGATTTTCCCACATCCAACCTTAGCGGAGGGAATGTTTGAAGCAGCAGCGAAATGGCTGGATAAAGGGGTTCATTACTAAAAAACAGAGAAGTGTTGTATATTCCATTTGAAATCGTAATTTCATGTAGTATAGCAGCACGCAGGATATACCATGCCTTTATAAGAGTTGGTTTGAAATACAGTTGGTAACTAAATCGATCCTAAAAGCTGGACATTATTTTCTAGCTCTTAGGATCGGTTTTTTATTTTCGCAATGTGATTTGATTTTCCCTTTTAATCGTCGATCTATATATACTTTTTTAAACTCTTAAGCTTTCACACTTTGACCTCTAACTTCCACTCTCTTTCTCTTATTTGCAAACAATGTAATCGAAAAAGATAATATAAAAGCAGCAAGCATGGCGATGATAAATCCGTATGGATTATCAGATAAAAATGGTGTGGTGAATGTTGGAACGTAGGCGGTTCCGCGAACGTCGAACAAGCCGACTAGTGCGCCGCCGACTCCGGCAGATAGAATGGCACCGGCGAATACGATTTTATTAGAGAACATGAACGGATAGGCTGCTTCTACAAATGTTCCGAATCCCATATTAATCAAGAATCCTGGAGTAGCAGCAGCTGCTTCTCCTTTCTCCCTCGGAGCAACGATGTTTGCTAAGTTGATTCCAGCAGATACCATAACTAAACCAACCATATCAATGGCTCCCAAGAAGCTTACGCCTGTTTTTTCCATTTCTAATAATACGATTGGCAGAATAGCTGCATGGTATATCCCGCCTAGAATGGCCGGCCAGATAAGCAGACCGCCTAGCAAACCAGCTAAAATAGGGTTAAATGCAATGGCTGCCTCGATTGCAATTTTAATTCCATCCCCGATAAACAATGCGATTGGTGCAAATAAAAAGTAAACTAACAGCCCTGCGAATAAACCCGCTAAGCCTCCAGTGACGATATTTACGGTTGTCATCGGAAATTTCCAGCTGATGCATTTTTGAAAGAAATAATGTACGAAAACACCTGCTAAAATACCGCCGATGAGACCGCCGATAATGCCGCCATTGACGGATAATACACCAGCTACAACCCCGGCTACAATTGATACCTCGTCTAAATTAGACACTTGTTTGGCGGCAATTGCAGCGATAATAATCGGAAGCGCTCCAATCATTATATCAAAAATATCTTCTAGACCACCGAATATCGGAATCTTACTTAACGCAAGAACAAGCGCCATCGCAATAAAACCAGGCAATGCAGAAACCATGATGCCGCGGATATTAATATTTTTCCAAATGCTTCCGCTGTTTTCCGTATCCATTTTACTTGTAGATCCGATAATTGGCTTATATTTTACATCCCAATATTTTGCAAGGGAGCTAATGAACGAAATTGCTCGCGTTCGGTTCGTTGTCCCAGTTGTTCCCGATTTAGCAATGACATTCGCACCTTGTGCGCTGATAGTTGCCATGGACGTTCCGCCTGTTCCGACGATCGGTATGTTCCTTTGAATGGCTGCGTTAATGACATTTTGATTGGCGCCCTTTGGATCCGCGCTCATGACGATTAACCCATCCACGGTTTGATTAAGTATAAGTGCAGCTATCTGCTCGTCTGTCTGTTTTGCTTGTTCGTTTATTTGTTCTAATGTATTTGGAGGACTTTGTGTAACTTGCCCTTCTTCATCTAGACTAAAAAGACTTGTTTTTGAGCTTGCTTTTGCTTGATCCATGGAAACGTCAGAAGCAATAAATTGAACGGCAGCGATGTTAAAATCTGCAGCACTGCATTGGTTTTCAATTTCATTTAATAATTTCCTTGGATTTTTTCCTCCTAAATTGTACAGGTTGCCGCCGGAGCTACCTATGATAGCTATATTTTTCAAGATTATTCCCCCAGTAGAAAATTTCAATAAACAGGTTTTTAACACATTAGTATTTTATCATACTAAAGCGATAAAGTCTTTAAAGATTTAAAAGAAAGTGATTTCAGCGGCTAGGGAGTAGATTTCCAAGATTCTGTTTAACAGATAATTTCGTTTTTAATGTCTTGTATTTATTGAAATGAAATTTATCACAGTGTAACTGGCTGGGATTGGATGGGGCTGCGATTACTCGTCTCATCGAAGAACTTTTGTGCGTCGAAAAATCCCCACTGAAGGAAGTTTCACTTTATCGAATGCTGATTTCTTTTTTTGAATAACTTCATCGAATTTTGTCTTATTTTACTTTAGATTCCTCTTTTGATATAATCATCAATCATTGAGAGCAGTAAAGGAGAAGATGAAATGGATTGGATAGAAAATATAAATTGGGAGCAGCTTCTATTAGATACTGGATTTATTCTTTTAAAATTGATTGGAACACTTATTGTATTTTATATTGTACGTGCTATTGGAAAGCGATTTATTCGGAATTCCTTTTCCAAAGCACAAGTGAAGAAGAAAATGTCGGCTGGCAGAACGAAAACGCTGCAGTCTTTAACCATTAGTACGTTTTCTTACGCTTTACTATTTGTTACGCTAGTGGTTATTCTTGGTATTTTTGACATTAATGCTACTGGTTTGATTGCCGGGGCTGGTGTAGTAGGTTTAGCTATTGGCTTTGGTGCACAGGGGTTAGTCAGTGATGTAGTTACAGGCTTTTTCTTATTGTTGGAGAAGCAGGTGGATGTTGGTGATTATGTAACAGCTGCAGGATATGATGGGGTTGTAGAAGATGTCGGACTTAGAACAATGCAAATTCGCAGTTTTGATGGCACGTTAAACTATGTACCTAATCGGGAAGTTACCTCTCTAAGCAACCACACCCGTGGGAATATGCAGGCTTTAGTAGATATTGTCATTCCATACAGTGATAATATTGATGAAGCAGTTGGCATTATTCAAACCGTTTGTGATGAAATGAAAGAAATGAATTCTAAAATCATAGAAGGACCCAATGTAATTGGTGTCCAAACGTTTGATACAGCTGCGGTAACTTTACGGGTTATTGCTAAGACAGAAATGATGGAGCAATGGGCAATAGAACGTGATTTACGAAAAGCGATCAAAGAAGCGCTTGATGCAAATCAGGACGATCCAGAAAAAACATACGCCGAACAGCCGCAGGGATAGGTGAAGGCATAAGGAAATAATTTAGTATGAAGAAAAGTGTTATTTTGTAAGAAAAGGGCTATCGAATATTTTCGATGGCTTTTTTTGCGCTTCTAAGAAGGTAAAACCCGCTTTCAAGGCTCCCTTTAACGAATGCCGAGTTTTCTTTATTTGATTTTATCTAAGTGGAAAATAAAAGGTAAGGCAGAAATGCTCTGGTCATTATAAAAAACAATTGCTTCTTATTTTCTTAAAAAAAGAAATAATCTCCATCTTATTGCAGGACTTTTGAATCAATTTTCTTTCTGAAGAAGATGTTTTTTATTTAGGCAGTCATAGATACACGTACATCCTGTATAATAGTGTCATGATAAAGATACATATATTTTTTCTTTTACTAAGCAACAAAGAACGAGGAACAAAATATTTATTGCTGAGCGGGTAAGAGATAATGAGCATTTGCAAAATAAGCTTTAGGAGTGAGTTGGTTGAGAAGTATTTTTCGTAAAGATGAGAGAGAAGAGAGTTTATTGGAAAGCAGTAAAGAAGTAACTGTCGTTTTAGAGAGGCTGCAGCAAACCGATTTAGCGTTACAGCTGAAAATATCCAGGTTAACAAAGCAGGATTTGGCTGTTGCCAGATTATTGAAGCCGGTGATCCAAGAAAATATTGATATTATTATTGATGCTTTCTATGCAAATTTGGCACTTTCTCCAGAGTTAATGGGTATTATTAAAGACAACAGTTCAGTCAGCCGATTAAAACAAACATTGGCAACACACGTTATAGAGATGTTTTCCGGAGAAATTAATCAAGCGTTTATTGACAAGCGCCGGAGGATTGCTCAGGTGCATGTACATATTGGTTTGCAGCCTAAATGGTATATCGCTTCCTTTCAAGAGCTTTTCTTTCAAATATCCAAGCTGGTATCAGATACATATCAGGACAAAGAAAACTTTTTAAATGCTATACAGGTGGTAAATAAGCTGCTGAATTTCGAGCAGCAGATCGTCTTAGAAGCATATGAAGCAGATATTGAAGAGAAAAGGGCTGTAATGGATGAAAAGAATCAAAAACTGATTACTTCCATGAGAGAAACAGCAGAGAATCTGAGCTTCTTGTCTTCGGAAACGAATCAGTCTGTGATAAAAATGGTGAATCAGGCAAATCGAATCAATCAAATATCCAAGCAAGGGGAAGAAATTGCAGCCGCCACAAGTGAATCAGCACAGCAGGGGATGGAGCAGACACAGACAACGAATGCAGGCATGTCCCATTTGGATAAGCATATGGCACTTGTCGTAGAAAGGTTGGAACAATTAACGGGCAGTGCCGAAAAAATCAAATCGGTGATTTCTATTGTTGAGTCGATTGCGGGACAGACAAATTTATTAGCTTTAAATGCGTCTATCGAAGCAGCAAGAGTAGGAGAACAAGGCAAAGGCTTTGCTGTGGTAGCGGATGAGGTGCGTAAACTTGCGGAGCAGTCAGCGCAAGCTGTTGCTGAAGTAAGCGATTTGATCCTGGAGACAAACGAACAGGTTGCAAATAGCCGGGAAGCGATTAGAGAAACGCAGGAAGAAGTAACATCCGTCCGTGAACAAACAGCGAAAACAGCAGAAATATTAGGCAAGGTTTCTGAATCTATGGCCCGTATCTCACAAAACAGCAGTCAGATTCAACAATCATTGGAAGAAAATCAGCAAAGTATCAGTGAAGTAGAATCTTCCATGGGTGAGATTGAGAATTACTCTCTAAAATTTAATGAAATGGAATGATGGCTTGTTATTACCGTAATTTTAAAAACGTTTAAAGAATCTTGACGGAATGAGGAATATACATGAGACAATCCTATTTTTATTTAAAGCTGGAATCCCACGAGCTGCCAATGGCTTATAAAAAAGAGAATCGCCGTGTGCGGGTATTATTGCCAAAAGATTATGGGAAAGAGAAGGATCGGCATTATCCTGTCGTGTATATGCATGACGGGCAAAATGTTTTTTACAGCAGTGAAGCCTATAGCGGCTATTCATGGAAGGTGATTCCGGCAATAAAAAGGAATCCGGATTTGCCCAAAATGATTATTGTCGGGATTGATAATGGCGAAAGAGACCGCATTAATGAATATACACCATGGAAAATAACGGAAAGCCCGCTTCCGGAGGATATTGAATTGGGAGGAAGAGGCGCTGAATTTGCTGAATTTATTATGACGGTAGTAAAGCCTTTTATCGATGAACATTATCGAACCAAACCGGATAAACGCCATACGGCAATGATTGGCAGCTCCCTTGGCGGAAATATTTCTGCTTTTATGGGAATTGAATATAAAGATCAAATCGGGGGTCTGGGGATTTTTTCACTTGCAAATTGGATTACTAACAAAGCGTTTGACCATTACATGGAAAGAGGAACGTTAGATCCGGAACAGCGTGTGTATATCCAAGTCGGGACAGAGGAAGGAGACGACGCGGACCGGCAGTTAATGTATGGAAATATGAAGCAGGCGTATATTGACTGTTCGCTGAAGTATTATAAACAGCTGATCAAAGGCGGTATTTCTATCGACCATATCGATTTAAATATTTTTTCGGATGAGGAGCATAACGAGGAAGCCTGGTCAAAGCATCTTCCGGAATGTTTTCGATTTTTAGGTGCAAATTGGTGATCGAGATAGCTGTTTAAAAATTGATAGAACCCGTCGGAAATCATTGTGATTTTGAGGTAATTCATGGTTGATTACCTTCATCAAATGGGATGAACGGCGGTTTCTTTCGAGTGTTTTTTAATTATCTAATCTTATTTGACAATTTTCTAAAAATTATATTGATTTTAAATTGAAAAAATGGTATTTTAACAGGTAATCTAATGATTTTTACCTAGGTAACGAGAGGAGAAATAATATGAATTATATCCTAATTTCACCATATTATCCCAAAAATTTTCAGATTTTTGCGCATCGTTTAAAAAGTGCGGGTGTTCAAGTATTTGGAATTGGGGAAGAGCCTTATGATCAATTGGGGTCACAATTACAAAAATCGTTAAGCGAATATTATCGGGTCAATAGTTTAGAAAATGTCGATGAAGTAAAACGAGCTGTAGCATTTTTGTTTTTCAAGCATGGTCCGATTGACCGGATCGAGTCCAATAATGAACACTGGTTAGAGCTTGATGCGCAGCTTCGTGAACAATTTAATGTGTATGGAAATAAAACAGCTGACTTGAAAAAGGTAAAGTTTAAATCGGAAATGAAAAAGCTGTTTAAAAAAGCTGGTGTGCCAGTAGTTGAGGGCTGTGTCGTAAAAAATAAAAAGGATTTGTCGAAAGCTGTGGAAAAATTAGGGCTTCCTGTGATTGCGAAGCCGGACAATGGTGTCGGCTCTGCTGCGACCTTTAAATTGAGTTCAGATGAAGATATACGTCATTTTGAAGCGGAATGGCAGGAAACAACCGTTTATTTCCTGGAACCTTATGTGGAAGGCGGAAAGCTGTGTACGTTTGATGGCCTGACGGATCAAAATGGAGATATTGTTTTCCAGACAAGTTTTACATATAATGTGCCGACATTAGAGCTCGTTCAGGGTCAGCTGGATCTATTCTATGTTATTCAGAAGGAAATTGATCCGAAGCTTGAAGCATACGGGAAAGCGATTGTGAAAGCCTTTGGCATGAAGGAGCGTTTTTTCCATATTGAGTTTTTTCAATTAGAAAATGGAGATTATGTGGCACTGGAGTATAATAATCGTCTGGCTGGCGGCTATACCATTGATATGTATAACTATGCTTATTCCGTTGATTTATTTGCACAGTACGCTTCTTTGGTAACAGGAGGCGAATTTAAGAAGCCGGAGGTTCCCAATCAATATTGTATTGGAGTTACCCAGCGGGACGCCTATCAATACCAAAACGATACCAAAGCAATCCGTGATAAATTTGGGGACAGGGTAAAGTTTGCTGAGCGTATGCCGGAAGCATTTGCCCATCTGCAGGGAAATCAATTTTATGCAATCAATGCGGATACGGAAGAAGAGGTTAATGAAATTACTCGTTTTGTACATGAACGAAAAAAATAGAGACAGGGGATTTGACGATGCATATGGAACAGTTAAGCCATTGGAGCGGAGAATTAGGAAGGGAGATGCCATTAAACAGATATGGACACAGCGGTACACCGATTATTGTGTTTCCATCATCCGGCGGGTCACATTATGAATACTATGATTTTGGAATGATTGATGCATGTCAGGAATTTATTGAAGCAGGGAAGGTGCAATTTTTCGCCTTAGCCAGCGTGGATAGCGAGAGCTGGCTGCATGATTCCAAGCCGCCGCATGATCGCGCATTAGCTCATGAGGCGTACGATCGTTATGTCATTTCAGAAGCAATTCCATTTATTCAGCATAAAACAAACTGGTTCCATCCAATGATGACAACCGGCTGCAGCATGGGGGCTTATCATGCGCTGAACTTTTTCTTAAGACACCCGGATGTTTTTCAAAAGACGGTGGCCCTCAGCGGTATATACGATGCACGCTTCTTTTTCGGAGATTATGGAAATGATCCGCTTGTCTATGAAAATTCACCGAGTGATTATATCTGGAATCAAAATGATGGCTGGTTTATCAATCATTACCGTACAGCCAATATTATTGTCTGTACAGGGCTTGGGGACTGGGAGCAGGATGGACTGCCTTCATTTTATACACTGAAAAAAGCGTTTGAGGAGAAGCAGATTCCTGCCTGGTTCGACGAATGGGGCGAAGATGTTTCTCATGATTGGATTTGGTGGCGGAAGCAAATGCCTTATTATCTGGAAAAATTGTTTTCCTAAAATGCTAAAACACTAGTACAATAAAAGTACTGGTGTTTTTTAATGGGGAAAATTCGGTAGAGGGAGCAGGAATACGCTTTCTGCTGAAAAATAGATGGATAAAGAGGTTAAAAGATGAAACGAACAAAGAAAACCAAAAGGAATTTAAAAAGAGGGATTATATTTAGCGTTCTCCTGCTGGCAATGCTTTCATTGCTGATTAAAGTATATTTCGATACAAGCACCTTTAAGATTAATAGAGAGCACTTTTCCAGTGTGAAGCTGGAGGCTGGTACAGAACTATCCGTGCTGCAAATAACGGATGTACATAGCCGTTTATTCGGGGAAGGTAATGAACAGGTGCTTGAGAAGGTAAGAG
This sequence comes from Oceanobacillus sp. FSL W7-1281, assembly GCF_037969835.1. Lineage (GTDB taxonomy): Bacteria > Bacillota > Bacilli > Bacillales > Amphibacillaceae > Oceanobacillus > Oceanobacillus oncorhynchi. Next base: position 2,042,034 of record NZ_CP150214.1, read on the forward strand.
AGCTGGATGCGGATATCATTGTGTTGACAGGGGATTTGATTGACCGGAAAACAGAAGATTTGGAGGTAGCATTTGAACTGGCTGAAGCTTTAGTACAGATAAACCCGGAGACTTATTTTGTCACTGGCAATCATGAGCATGAAAATCCGGAGAAAGAGGCTTTTTTGGCTGAGTTAGAGAAGAGAGGAGTACGGATTCTAAGCAATGAACATACGCAATTTGAAAAAGATGGCCAGCTGTTTAATATGGCTGGCGTGAATGACGTATCCACAAATCATGAAGATATATCTTCGGCTTTTTCCGGCTTAGATACAGAAAAATATACCATTCTACTTTCTCATGCTCCCTCCGTTATTCAGAAATATCCGGATGTAGCTGCGGATATCGTGTTAAGCGGTCATACTCATGGCGGACAGGTAAGACTGCCGTTCATAGGGGCGCTTGTTGCTCCGGATGAGGGACTGCTGCCGGAATTGCAGAAGGGCGTATATCCATTAGGCGATGCGCGTTATTTGTATATTGACAGCGGTCTGGGGACTTCTGCATTGCCAATACGATTTCTTAACCAGAGTCAGATCAGTTTGATTACGATTCAATCGGAACAATAATATAAAATAAGCGATGCCAGCTTTTTTACTAAGGTATTGCTTATTTTTATTATAGAACCTGTCATTTAATTAACGGAATACATTTTGATATAATAGAAAAACAGATTGTATTTACATAAAATAAGACAGTTTTAAGGGGGATTTTCTTTTTCATGGGCAATCAACAAGGACTGAAGACAGCTAAAACGGTAAATGAGAGAAGAGAGGAGTTATTGGAGGCTTATCCTGTTTGGAATCGGGATACAATCGCTGCTCATTTTCAAAAAAGTGTGGAAGCTTATGCGGATCAAGCTTTCATGCATATTAGCGGGGTAACGTACACCTATCAAAATGTATGGGATCATGCTGTAGAAATAGCGAAAGCGCTTATACATAATGGAGTGAAAAGGCGCGATCATCTTGCTGTTTTACTGGATAATGATGCAGCCTATCCGTCTCTTATGATAGCTTCATCGATGGTCGGGTCTGTGTTCATTCCACTGAATTCCATGCTTTCGAAAGCGGAATTAACCTATATATTACGGCAGTCAGATACGAATCATTTAGTTGTGCATGAAACAGTGAAGGATAAACAACACGCTCAAACAGTCGCAGAGTTATGGCAAACAAAAGAATTTCAAGATAGTGCTTCGCTGGAAAAAGTAATTTGTATGGAGACAGATGGAGATACGGAAATCTTGAATTCCTTTATTAAATGGGAGGATTTCCTGCACGCTGGGCAAGCGGTTTCCGATAAAGAGTGGAAGAAGCGTTGGGATGCTTCGCTATATCCGGATGAAGCAACTATTATTATGTACACTTCTGGTTCCACGGGAAGTCCTAAAGGGGTTATGCTGACACATGATATGCTGCTCCGCTGTGCATTTAGTACATGCTACAGCCGAGCTATTGAGAAAGGGCGGATTACATTTGCACCATTGCCGTTCTATCATTGCTTTGCCATTGTTGAAGCGATACTGGCTATGTCTTTTGTTGGCGGTTCTTTTATTTCTGCGCTTGGAGCATCCCCGTTAAAATCACTGGAATTAATGGAAAAATATCGTGCGAATGATTACTTATGTGTTCCATCTACCCTGGTAGCCTTATTAAATCATCCAAAGGTGTCAGCATTTGATTTGTCCTCGCTTTTTGCGATGTGGTGCGGGGCTGCACCTGCTCCCGTTCCCGTATGGAAAAAAGCCATGGATACGCTGGGGTTGACGGAAATGATTACCGGGTATGGACAGACGGAAGTAAGCTCCTCGGGGGTGACAACAGAACTGGGGGATTCTTTAGAAATGATTTCGACAAGAGTAGGGCGTCCTAAATTAGCGGGTTCTAGCGGGCTTTCGGAGTTCCAAGGACATGCAACAGAATATAAAACCATCGATCCGCAAAATGGAAAGGATTTAGAAGCGGGAACTGTTGGGGAATTAACTGTCCGCGGTCCATCTGTGACAAGCGGATACTATAATAAGCCTGAAGAAACAGCGGCAGTTATTGACAAAGATGGCTGGCTGCGTACCGGCGATGTCGGAAGAATAGATGAAAATGGCTATGTACAGCTTTTAGGCCGCAGTAAAGAAATGTATAAGGTTTCCGGAGAGCTGGTTGCTCCAAGAGAAGTAGAGGCGGTTATTTCCGAACATCCAGCCGTTGCACAAGCGGGTGTGATAGGGGTTCCTGATTCGATGACAACAGAAATTGGGGCTGCGTTTATTGAAGTGTATGATGGAGAAGCTGTTACGAGAAAAGAAATCGTCCAGTGGTGTACAGATAAGCTGGCACGTTTTAAAATACCTAGATATGTCTGGATTATATCAGCTTCAGATTGGCCGCTGACAAGCACTGGAAAAATTCAAAAATTTCGTTTGCAGGAAATGGCGGAGGAGAAGTTAAACCGCCCATAATAAGTAAGATAGAGAAACGTATAGGAGGAAATAGGAATGACACAAGAATGGCACCAGCATCAAATGCGAGTGCAATACAAGGATACAGATCAAATGGGGGTTGTTCATCACGGAAACTATATTACCTGGTTTGAGGTAGCGCGGACAGAGTGGATGAGGCATTTTGATATGTCCTATCACGCAATTGAAGAAGAGGGGCTGCTTTTACCGGTATTGGACGTGAATGCTGTATATAAAAGCTCAGCAAGATTTGATGATTTGGTTGTATTGTTTACACGTATTGAGCAGTATTCCCCGATCCGGTTAGTTTTTGAATATGAAGCGAGAAGAATAACGGAAGAAGATTGGCGGGCTAATGGGTTAGATCATACTACAGCAGATGAACCTTATGGGGAATTACTCACCACAGGAAAAACAACACATATGTGGGTGAATAAGGCGTGGAAGCCGGTGAAGCTTCGCAAAACGCATCCTGAACTGTATGAGAAAATACAGCGGATTGCTGACTAGATGAATAGGGAGAGGGAGTTCAAAATGGAATATGATGTGATTATTATTGGTGCGGGATCCATGGGGATGTCAGCGGGTTATTATTTAACAGAAGCGGGACAGAAAGTGGCGCTTATTGATTCATATGATCCTCCGCATGAAGAGGGCTCTCATCATGGAGGAACAAGGCTAATCCGTCATGCCTATGGAGAAGGCGGGAATTATGTTCCATTGGCATTACATGCACAAAAACTGTGGGAAGAGCTGGATGAAAAAACGGAGGAACGCATATTTTTAAATACAGGTGTTCTTAATTTTGGTACAAAAGGAAATGTGTTTTTAGAGACCGTTCAAAAATCTGCAGAGGAATATCAGCTTCCGCTGGATGTCATGACAGCAGAAGAAATTAATACACGCTGGCCGGGGTTTCAATTAGATGCTGACGCTGTCGGCTATTTTGAGAGAAATTCGGGCGTATTGTTCAGTGAAAATGCTGTTCGCGCTTATCGGACCTTAGCAGAAAAAAATGGTGCAGATTTATATACAAACAGATCTGTTCAAGCGATTGAAACAACAGCTGATCAAGTTACCGTAAAACTAAACGATGACGAAATAAAAGGGAAGAAGCTGCTTATCTCTGCCGGAAAGGGTACTAATCAAGTAACAAAGCTGCTTGATACCACGCTGCCCCTCACACCAGTGCGTAAAACATTCTGCTGGTTTACAGCAGCAGAAGAAGCGAATTATACAGAAGGATCTTTTCCGGGCTGGGGCTATGTTGATGAGGAAAGTACATATTATGGTTTTCCAAGTATCGACGGTGCAGGTTTGAAAATTGGCAGGCATGATTTAGGACATCCATTAGATTATTCAGGAAAGCTGGATCCGTTTGGAGCATACGCTGAAGATAAACAGGAGACGCTTGCCTTTGCGCATAAGCATTTCTCGAAGGATATAGTCCTTAAAGAAGGCAGGGTGTGTACATATACAAACACACCTGATGAAGATTTTATTATAGATTATTTGCCGGGTCATACCAATATTGTCGTTGCCTGCGGATTTTCCGGTCATGGTTTTAAATTTGCCAGCGGAATCGGGGAAAGCTTAGCCAGGTTATTAACGGATAGGGAACTCGCAGTGAGTTTAGAAAGCTTCCAGCTAAGTCGATTTGATGGATATTAATAGAATGAAAACAAAGGTGTATCCGTTTGTTTAATAGGATACACCTTTGTTTCTTAAGTATTTGCTTCCTCTTGATCTACTAAATGACAAGCTACAAAATGTCCTGGCTCTCTTTCCTTGAATACAGGTGTTTCATTTTTACAAATATCCATAGCAAATGGACAGCGAGTATGAAATTTGCATCCAGAAGGGGGAGAGGCAGGATTAGGTAAATCTCCTTTCAACAAAATACGTTCGCGCCGTTTGGTCGGGTCAGGAATGGGAACCGCAGACAGCAATGCTTTTGTATAAGGATGCTGCGGGTTCTCGTATAATTGATCCCTGCTGGCCAGCTCCATCATAGTACCTAAGTACAGAACGCCTATCCGGGAGCATAGATGCTCTACCACACTTAAATCATGAGAAATAAATAGATAGGATAAATTTCTTTTTTCCTGCAGCTCTTGAAAAAGGTTGATAATTTGCGCTTGTATGGATACATCTAGTGCGGAAACTGGCTCATCCGCTACAATAAATTCCGGGTTCATAATCATGGCCCGGGCGATGCCGATTCGCTGACGCTGGCCGCCGCTGAATTCATGCGGATATTTATTGATATGATACGTTGGCAGCCCGCATAGTTCCATCGTTTCCATCACTTTTTCCTTCACGTTCTTTTTTGTTGCTAAACCGTGGTCCAGTAAAGGCTCTGCGAGGGCATCCCCAATCCGTAACCGCGGGTTTAAAGAGCTGAATGGGTCTTGAAAGACGAATTGCATTTTCGTACGCAAGTGACGCATTTCTTTTTTATCTAATTCAAAAACATTTTTTCCATGATATTTGATTTCTCCATTGGAAATATCTTGAAGGCGCAGAATTGATTTACCGATGGTGCTTTTCCCGCTGCCAGATTCTCCGACCAGGCCGAATGTTTCTCCCTCTTTAATATGAAAAGTCACATTATCAACGGCTTTAATATACTCATTATTTTTACTAAACATTTTTTCTTTTGTTTTATATTTTTTCTCAAGCTGATGGACTTGAATAAGCGATTCCTGTGTCATTTGTGTACCACCTCATTTTCGTAAAGCCAGCAGGCGACTTTATGTGCATCGCTGTCATCGCTTTTTAGCTCGGGTGTTTGCTGTGTGCAAATTTTCATGCAGTGTTCACAGCGGTCAGCAAAGTAGCAGGAGGGCTTTAAATCAACCAGCTTCGGAACCTGCCCTGGAATGGTATACAGCTTTTTCTTTCGGGATCCGAGGATGGGCTTGGCTTGCAATAAACCTTTCGTGTAAGGGTGCTTCGGATTAGCAAATATCTCTTCTACCCTGCCTTGCTCAACTACTTTGCCGGCATACATTACTACAACCCTGTCTGCTACTTCAGCTACGACACCAAGATCATGTGTGATTAGCAGCATGGACATATTTGTTTCTTCCTTTAAATCCTGTAATAAATTCAATACCTGTGCTTGTATCGTGACATCGAGTGCTGTTGTCGGTTCATCTGCAATAAGCATCTTCGGGTCGCAGGCAAGCGCAATGGCAATCATTACGCGTTGAAGCATGCCCCCCGACAATTGATGCGGATAAGATTTAATAATTTGTTCACCGCGTCCAATACCAACCATTTTTATCAGTTCAAGTGATTTTTTTGTTGCTTGTTTTTTGGAAATCGCCTGATGCTCTAATAAGACTTCTGTCATTTGTTCTCCTATTGTCATAACAGGGTTCAGGGAGGTCATTGGCTCTTGGAAAATCATAGATAGCTCATTTCCGCGAATTCTGCGCATATTTCCTTTCGAAAGCTTGGTGAGATCTTTACCTGCTAAATTTATTTCTCCTTCTACCTTTGATGTATCGGGAAGCAGCCCCATAATAGACATGGCTGTAACACTTTTTCCACATCCAGATTCTCCGACGATGCAGACAGTTTCTCCTTGATAAACGTCAAAGTTGATTCCGTCCACAGCTTTTACCAATCCGTCTTCTGATTGAAAGTGTGCTTTTAACTGATGAACGGATAAAAGCGGTTCTTGTTGTGCCATGTAATTACCTTCCTTTCATGTTTGGATCAATGGAGTCGCGCAGTCCATCGCCTAATAGATTTACCGCAATAACTGTAATAAAAATGGCTACACCAGGCGGAATCCAAAGCCATGGCCTGTTGGTAAAATCAATTAACGTATTCGCTGTATTAATCATGTTTCCCCATGAGGCAGTTGGCGGGACAACACCCAATCCGAAGAAGCTTAATACCGATTCGCTTAAAATAGCTCCGCCGACACTTAACGTAGCCGTTACAATCAATAAAGGAACAACGTTGGGAAGAAGATGATTTAATACTTTTCGTTTATCACGCAGCCCCAATACTTCGGTTGCTACCATAAACTCTCTTTCTCTTAAACTGAGAACCTGGCTGCGGATCAATCGTGCGAGGCTCGGCCAGTTTACCAGACTTAACATAATCATAACAATATATAATCTCTGCTCTGCCGGCACCTGCCACTCTGACATAATAGCAGCCATGATAAAAAGAAGCGGAAGGCCGGGTAAGGTCATTAAAATATCAGCAATACGCATTACAATTTGGTCGATAATACCGCCATAATATCCTGCAAGAATACCAAGAATTCCGCCAATCGTAACAGCAAGGAACATCGCCCCAATTCCGACAGTCAAGGAAATTCTGCCGGCCAGCATTAATCTGGTAAGTACATCTCTTCCTAAATGATCTGTGCCAAGCCAGTGCGATAAACTAGGAGCCTGATGTATAGCTTGCGAATTAGTGCCTGCAGTCATATACGGAGAGAAGAAAGGCCCGACGAAGCTGAATAAAAACACTAATAAAAGAATAAGTAATCCGGCAATTGCCATTTTTCTTTTTAAAAATCGTTTCAAAACTTCTTTCCATAAAGAAGATTTTTGAACAGTGTGATCTGATTGAATCATTTCATTACTTGAATAAGCCATTGTGCTCGCCCCCTCTACTATTTAACTCTGACACGAGGGTCAGCAATTCCATATAGAATATCTGCGATTAAATTACTAATAACAGTTAGTACAGCAATAAACATGGTAAAGCCCATTAATAAAGGATAATCCCTTACAGAAAAAGCCTGCATATAGATAGCGCCGATTCCCGGCCAGTTGAAAATCTGCTCTGTGATAATTGCTCCGCTGAATAGTGCCGGAAGCTCAAAAGCAAATAAAGTGATGGCGGGGAGGAGGGCATTTCTTAATGCGTGTTTATAAATAACAACTTTTTCCTTTAACCCTTTTGCTCTTGCGGTACGCACGAAATCCTGTTTTACTACTTCCAGCATATTTGTCCGGAAATACCTGGTCAGGCCGCCAATTCCAAGCATAGTCAAAACAATGACAGGAAGTACCATATGCTCTGCGATATCTTTTATGCGGGCCCAACCTGTATAATCTGCTCCTGAAGTCGTCATACCGCCGGCAGGAAACCAGCCTAGGTCAACAGCAAAAAATTTAATAGCAATCAGACCAAGAAAGAAAGAGGGGATGGCCATCGCTCCGAAAACAAGAATCGTAATAAAGGAATCAAAAAAAGAATATTGTTTCGTTGCTGAGATAACCCCGATAACAAGTGCGATTCCCCATGTTAAGAATAAAGATGCAAAAGCAACGATAAAAGAGCTCCATATGTAATCATTAAGAACTTCCGTAACAGGCCGCTGGAATTGAAGGGAGTAACCTAAATCTCCCTGAAATAAATTTCCCAGCCAAATAAAGTAGCGGGCAATGGTAGGCTGGTCAAAACCATATAGTGCATATAATTCCGCTTTTCTTTCCGCTGTTAAATTTGGATCTGTATCAATGAAATTACCTGGAATCAAGGAATACAAAAAGAAAATAAGAATAGATGCGCCAATCAGCGTTGGGATTAAATAAAGTAACCGTTTGACAAAATAATTGTTCATGTTGATGCCCTCCTTTTAACTCATGATTGATATAAGGCTGCAAATTTTAAAAAACAATATGTAAAAAGTTATTATTTCTATAAAAAAGCAAGAAGATTCCTATCTAAAATGAAGACAGGAATCAACTGCTTTATATCATTGGACCTGTATGAATAATCACTGCTTTACTATTTATTCCGGTTTTATTATTCTGCGATTCTCAAAAGCTCCAAGCTTGGTGCGATGCCGCGGGTGCCGTTTGGTTCAAAACCTTCCACCCGTGCATTTGTACCTGCTAATACTTTATTATAATTAAGCAGGATCATCGGCGGATCCTCTTGCAGTTTTGCATATAATTCATGATAAGCTTCTGCGCGTTCGTCAATATCGCTGACAGCTACGGCAGCATCAATCAATTCATCCACTTCTGGATTATCATAACCTCTAAAGGTGCTGTCATTATGTTCTGAGTGGAATGCCTCTACACCAATATGCGGATCTGGCTGCATCGTAGTGGAGAAAGATACAAGATCATGGTCTCCGTTATCTACACGAGATAATAATGCATTGAAGTCCATTTGTTCAATTTGCAGGTCAACTCCAATATCACGGTAGTTTTCCTGTGCTAAAGTGACAAAAATATCATTTCCGCCGCTTCCATCTGTTGTAAAGAAATAAACTCTTAATTTCTCACCATCTTTTTCACGAATGCCATCAGATCCTTCTTCCCAGCCTGCTTCTTCCAGCAGCCGTTTTGCTTCTTCCGGATCGTACGGGAATGCTTCAATGTCATCTGTGTGAGCCCAAGAAACAGGTGCAACAGGGACATTGGCTAATTCAGCATAGCCTTGGAACCGTGTATCGATGTATGCCTGACGGTCCAGTCCAAGATTGAAAGCAATACGAACGTTGGGGTCCTGGAAAATTTCAGACTCATGATTAAATGCAACGTAGCTATAATTGGATGACGTATAAAGGTCGATATTTGCATAACCTAAAGACTGCAATAATTCAAAATTATCTTGATCTGCCGGGAAAGTGCTATAATCTAATTCCCCAGTTTGGAAGAATTGCTGTGAATCTCCTTCAGAGGTTCTATAAATAAATGTATCTACTTCCGGCTCGCCATTATAGTAATGCTCGTTAGAAGCGAAGCGGATTTCTTCCCCTGGATTATAAGCTTCAAATTTAAACGGACCAGCACCGACTGGTTCTAGATGATAATCACTAATATAATCTAAATCACCTTTTGAATAATCAGCACCATAGTATTCTTCGCTGAGAATTTGACCGCCAAGCATGGTTAATGCTCTTGCATTGGGCTCTTCCAGCTGAAATTCAATCGTCTGATCATCAATAACGGTGATGCCTTCAATTTCTTCTGCATCGCCTTCTTTGTAATCCAGTCCGCCGGCTACATTGGCTTCAGTGATATCCGTGGAACCTGGATAGGATGGGTCATGAAGAAGCGTGATAGTAAACGCTACATCCTCTGCAGTGAAATCTGATCCATCATCAAATTTTAGATCATCTCTTAAATGGTATGTATAAGTTAGTTCATCATCTGAAATTTCCCAATCTTCAGCTAGACGAGGGTAAGGTTCACCCGTTTCATCAATATCAACCAGGGGAGGGAACATAACGGATTGTACATTGCCATCATAACCACTTGTATTAAAATATGGTGTAAACACACCGCCTGGTTCCTGTAAGCCGACAACCACTGTATTTCCCCGGTTAAGTGCTAATTCGGGAGAACTCTCAGGATCACTTGCTTCAATTTTTGTATCTTCTACAACATCTAATCCTTGTTCACCTTCTTCGGTTGGGGCAGCTTCACTCTCTTCGTCACCTCCCATTTCCGTATTACATGCCGCTAAAAATAAAATAAGTGCGGTAAACAAAATAAAATAGTACTTTGGAACTTTCATTGAATTTCCTCCCTGCATATAGTTTTAATGAATAACTATAATTTAACCTCATAAACCCGATAAGTCAACAGGGGATTTGAAGTAAGATTTTTCTGTCAATCTGATTTTTATGAAAATACCGAGAGAACCTAAGTATCGAAAGGTTTTCCACTTCAGGATAATTTTTAATTAGAACATGAGGGGCAATAGTAATACTTGTTTTAATAAGTCTGAATATTATATGCTTAATGCAGATTGTTTTATACTTAATCATACAAATCATAGAACGAGAATAATAGAATAGAATACAAAGGAGAAGAAGGATGTTAGAGCTCGGATTTATAGATTGGATGATGATTGGCTTGTGTGCTTTACTGATAGGCTTTTCTAAATCTGGCTTGCCAAACTTAGTTATTTTGGTAGTGACATTAATTATGTTCGTCTTTCCAGCGAGAGATTCCGTCGGTTTTTTGCTGCCGATGCTGTTAGCAGGCGATTTATTTGCGGTTACATATTATAGAAGGAATGTGGTATGGAAATACTTAATCAGCCTGGTGCCGTGGGTATTGATTGGAATTATTATGGGCTTCTTTGTTTTGCAGAATATTAATGACGCACAGCTAAAGCCGGTAATCGGTCTCATTGTATTAATGATGATTGCATTAAATTTTATTCGGCAGAAGCTGGGTACCCGCTTTAATGAGATGCTACCGAGCTCGCTATTGTTTATTGTTTTTATGGGGGTTCTTGGCGGTTTCACTACGATGGTCGGAAATGCTGCAGGCGCGATAATGACTATTTATCTGCTGGTAAAGGGATTGCCCAAAAAAGAATTTATTGGAACAGGCGCATGGTTCTTTCTGACAGTGAATATAATTAAATTTCCTTTTTATGTTCACCTTGACATGATTACGCTTGATACATTCTCAGTCAATATGATAATGATGCCGATTATTTTAGCCGGCGCATTTATTGGAGCAAGAGTGCTGGACTTTATTCCGCAGAGGGTATTTACCCTGTTGATTTTAATTTTCGCAACACTTGGAGGATTGAACTTGATTTTTAATTAAAAACAGAGCAGAGAAACAGCAGTTATTCCAGAGAAGAAGAATAGCTGCTGTTTTACAGTTTTGTATGGTATTTAAAAATATTCTAATTTTGTATAGACGTAATTATTTGATGTTTGGTATGATAATGAAATATCTCTTATTTCAAAATGAAAAGCAGAAATGCAAGGCGGCTCCCATTGCTTGCTGTTCTTTTTAGAAATAACAGATTGAATTGTTTGAATTTTTACGCTGTAGCGAAAGTATTTTTAGGAGGATTTGAAAGTGAAGATTTTAGAAAGAATCAGTGCCTTTGCAGGTAATACCTTTGCCCTTTGGGTTATTTTATTTGCCATCGTCAGTTTCCTGTTTCCGGGCGGGTTTACCTGGATTGCGCCACATGTAAGTATTTTATTAGGAATTATTATGTTTGGGATGGGGTTGACACTTACACCTCAAGATTTCAAGGATGTATTAAAAGCTCCTAAAAGTGTATTCATTACTGTACTTGCTCAATATATTATCATGCCGCTCTTAGCATATGGTTTGGCTGTTGTTTTTCAATTGCCGCCTGAAATTGCAGTCGGTGTTATTCTTGTAGGATGTTCGCCAGGCGGAACGGCATCCAATGTCATTACATACTTAGCAAAAGGAAATACTGCCTTATCTGTATCAGCAACAACGGTTTCTACCTTGTTGGCGCCAGTGTTAACTCCGGCATTAACACTTCTATTAGCGAACCAATGGATGCCGGTTTCATTTAAGGATATGTTTATTCAAATATTACAAGTAGTTCTTATACCAATTATTTTAGGATTTGTGATTCGCTTATTATTTAGTAAACAAGTAGAAAGAAGTATTTCTGTACTGCCGCTTGTTTCTGTTATTGGTATTGTCGCCGTCGCTGCTGCAGTTGTATCTGTAAATAAAGAGGCAGTAGCAACATCTGGATTACTTATTTTTGGCGTCGTTGTGCTGCATAATCTATTAGGATTGTTGCTTGGCTTTTCGGTTGCCAGACTATTTAAATTGAGTTTTTCAGATCAAAAGGCCGTCTCTATCGAGGTTGGCATGCAGAACTCTGGGCTTGCCTCCACCTTAGCATTAACATTCTTTGCTGCTACGCCGATAGCTGCTGTTCCAAGTGTGCTCTTTAGTATTTGGCACAATATTTCTGGGCCGGTGCTTGCCACGTTCTGGTCAAAATATGATGATAAAACGAATCATTAACAAAAAATCTCTAGCAGATAGATATTCTATCTCTAGAGATTTTTTAATGTAAAGCGTTCATTTCATTCTTATTTATTTTTTCTCCATAGACGGTTACCGTTCCATCAGATATTGCTTTTAATAGAATTTGTCCGTTCTCTAATGCATTGCTGGGGAGGATGGACGGAATAGGTCCTGAAATCGGTTCTCCTTCTATATCATAAAAAAGGAATCCTTCTTTTTCATCCTTAATAAAAGCATTCACTTTCATGTTTGGGGTAATAAGCAGCGTTAATTTATCTGTATCATTCCAGATTACCTTCACTAATAATTTTTTTCTTTGTTTATTTTCAACAAATGCTTTCCATTTCAAAATGGAGATACTTTCTTCCATATGGATTCGTCCTCCTGAATAAATTAGCAGGTTATTCACGTGCAAAAACAGTATAACAGATTTTATTTTTTTTTGCTTTAAAAACTTGAATTTGGATATTCACCTATGAAAAAATAAGGATTTCTGATAATTTTCAAGTTTAAAGAATATAATCAATGGGTAAAGAGTTATAATCATTAAATTTGCTTGTATTTTCTGAAATATGGATGAATAATGAATTTTTAATAAAAATAGAATTTTGTTATACTTAGATTTATGGTACTTTGTTTTATCCATATAAATGAAAATAATTATGAGGGGGTATTTTTGGATGTTAAGTAACAAGAAAAATTGGTTTTTCATGCTGGCACTTATTTTATTACTAGTTTTAGCTGCATGCGGTGGTGGAAATGACACTTCAGGAGATGATGAGGAAGTAGATGACAACGGTGATTATGATTTAAATGATTCGTACACTGTTGTAAGTGATAACTCTTTCGTGCCATTTGAATTTATGGAGGACGGGGAGTTAGTTGGTTTTGATATTGAATTAATTACAGCGATTGCAGAAGAAGCGGGTTTTGAAATTGATGGGGAAATCCAAACAACGAATTTCGATGGAATTATTCCAGGTTTACAAACAGGTCAATTTGAAATTGCTGTTGCTGGGATAAGTATTACGGAAGAAAGAAAAGGTACAGTGGATTTCAGTGATCCTTATTATGAATCCGGTATCACCATTGCTGTGCCAGAGGATAATGAAGATATTAACAGTTTAGAAGATTTAGAAGGAAAAACAATTGCAACCCGGTTAGGTTCTACCAGTTCACAATTTTTAGAGGAAAATCTGGAGGATAAGACCATTGATACTTATGAACAGCTGGATCAAGTATATATGTCAGTTGAAAATGGGAGTGCTGATGCAGCCGTATATGATCTTCCTAACGTTGAGTACTATATTGCAACAACTGGTGATGGATTAAAAGCAGTTGGTGATACTTATCAGGCAGAAGATTATGGTATTGCAATTTCAAAAGGAAATGATGAATTAGTAGCTGCGATTAATGATGCATTGGCAACGTTACATGAAAACGGAACATATGATGAGATCTATGATAAATGGTTTGGCGCTTCGGAGTAAGAAATAAAGCAACAAATGCTTAATTGAAAAGCGAACCCAAAAGCATTAGTGCAGTTGACTTGGCAGGGATAAAATAAGGAGCTGGCAATCTTATGCACGGCTCCTTATTTTATGTACCAGAGAGGTGAGGAAATGTTTGATTTTACACAGGTAATTGATTTTTTACCGCAGTTAGGTAAAGGCTTGTATTATACGCTATTAATTTCTATTATTGGCTTATTAATCGGTTTTGCTTTAGGCGCTATATTCGGTTTAGGCAGGATATCAAAAAATAAATTCTTTTTTATTATTGCATCTATTTATGTAGAAGTTATTCGAGGCACACCAGTACTTGTTCAAGCTATTTGGATTTTCTTTGCATTACCAATTATTACCCAGTACAATATGGATTCCATTACTGCCGGAGTTGTTGTTATTGCGATAAACTCTGGAGCATATATTGCAGAAATCGTTCGCGGATCGGTTGATTCGATTGATAAAGGGCAAATGGAGGCTGGACGTTCTTTAGGACTAAATAAACACCAGACAATGCGTTATATTATCTGGCCACAGGCTTTTAAGCGAATGATACCGCCGCTTGGCAACCAATTTATTATCAGTATTAAAGATACTTCCTTATTGTCTGTTATTTTAGTTCCAGAATTAATGTTCCAAGGCAGATACATTGCTTCGAATCATTTTAATGCGGTGGAAATTTATACAACAGTAGCTTTGTTTTACTTAGTAATTAATTTCAGTCTGTCCTTATTGCTTCGTTATATAGAAAGAAGGTTGAAGTATTGATGATTACAGTGCAGGATTTACACAAACGTTTTGGAGATAATGAGGTTTTAAAAGGAATTCATTGTGAAGTGGAAGAAAAAGAAGTCGTGTGTGTGATTGGGCCGAGCGGATCAGGGAAAAGTACATTTTTACGGTGTCTTAATTTATTAGAAGATATTACAAGTGGAGATGTGATTGTAGACGGCTACAATATAAGGGATAGGGCAACAGATATTAATATGATTCGAACAGAAGTTGGAATGGTTTTTCAGCAGTTTAATCTGTTTCCGCATAAAACGGTAATTCAAAATGTGATGCTTGCACCTCAAAAGGTTCGGAAGCTTTCTCCAAAAGAAGCAAGGCAAAGGGGAGAAGCTTTATTAGAGAAGGTGGGACTTGCTGAGAAAGCAGATCAGTATCCGTCTCAATTATCCGGAGGACAGCAGCAGCGTGTAGCGATAGCAAGAGCGCTTGCTATGGAGCCGAAGATGATGCTTTTTGATGAGCCGACCTCTGCACTTGATCCGGAGCTTGTCGGGGAAGTTTTGGAGGTAATGAAACAGCTGGCGAAAGAAGGTATGACTATGGTTGTCGTAACACATGAAATGGGATTCGCCAGAGAGGTTGCGGATAGAGTGTTCTTTATGGATGAAGGTATTATTATGGAAGAAAATACACCGGATATTATTTTCAATCATCCAGAGTCCGAACGAACCAGAGATTTTTTGAATAAAGTATTATAATTATAAAAAAGAGCAGGTTTAATGATTTATGATATCACTATCATTGATCATTAAACCTGCTCTTTTTATTTCCTCCCAAAAAGCGTATACTTATAATAATTATGGATATATCATCAAGAATTATTTCATCTGGAAAGAAGGGAGCTTATTTTGGTTAAATCATTTCGATGGTTATTTTTTTTGCTGGGAATAATGATTTTCAGCGGCGGTATTTCACTGACCATTAATATGCAGCATTTAGGCATCCACCCGTGGGATGTATTAAATGTAGCGATGTTTGAAAGGGTCGGGTTTACAATTGGAACATGGAATATTATTATTTCCATGATTTTGATTGTTGTCTGTTTTATTTTAGACCGCAGATACATAAAGGTAGGTACTTTTTTTAATGCCGTTCTGGTAGGGTCATTTGTGGATTTCTATCATTGGACAGGAATTCTTCCGGAAGCAACCAATACGTGGGTGGACATTCTATTTATATTAGCTGGTATTTGTATCATGGGGTTTGGCGGAGGTCTGTATAATGCGGCAGGTGTCGGATCTGGACCGCGTGATGGCTTTATGCTTTCGCTCGCAGATAAATTGAAAGCGCCAATTGGCAGAGTCCGGATTATCACGGAATGCAGTGTGCTTGTTATAGGGTGGATTATTGGCGGACCGGTATTTATCTTTACATTTATTTTTACATTCATTCAAAGTCCGATATTTCAAGCTACTTATTTAAAAATGGGGGAATTTGTTTTAAAGGTAGAATACAACCAAAATAAGAAAAGAAATGAAACCCATGTTTCCTAAGGTTTTAAAAAGGAAGCGGATCGATACAGAGACAGGGAAATCGTATGTGCGTATTAGAAAAATAGATATACGGTGTAAAAGAAAAAGGACCTTTTTTAATCCGGTCCTTTTTCCAATATTTATACTAAGTAATCAACTAAAGCTGCAATACTTTCTTGATTCTCATTAAAGTTCTGCAGCCATAACCAGGTAAAGAAGCCTGTCAGGAGTATCAGAAGAAGAATAATAAGAACAACATAAGATCCCTTCAAATGAGCCACCTCTTTTCATTACTGACGCTTTAATGCAGATGATACATCATAATGCTCTAAAATGATATCTGTTTCTTCATGTAAAGCTAATTTTGCAAGCTGCTGTCCAAGATAAGGTCCCATCGTCAGCCCGGATGAACCGAGTCCATTTGCTAAGAGGACATTGGAATGTGCAGGCAGTTCACCGATAACCGGGAGAAAACCAGGTGTGTACGGGCGAAAGCCGACCCGGGTTTCTAAAACGGTGGCTTCTGCTAAATCAGGTGCAATCGCAAGTCCCTGATCTAAAATTTCATGTATGGCTGCTGCGGTGACGCGATAATCAAAATCAATCTTATCCTCATGAGTTGACCCGATAACGAAGCGGTTGTCATCCTGCGTGAGTAAATATTTCGTTCCGGGAGGCATAACTACCGGCCAATGCGCTGTGTTTAAACCTGGAATTTCCAGATGCATAATTTGTGCCCGCTGAAACGAAACATCCAGATGGATATCCAGAGGCTCTACGGTTTCATTCATCCAAGCTCCGTTTGCCAAAATGACTTTTTCGGCATCAATGACCTCATTGTTATACTCCACACCGGTTACCGTATTACCGCCTGTGCATAATTTGGCATCTCCAGATAGAAGGGAAGCACCATTTGCTTTGGCAGCATTTCTTAAAGCCTTTACTAATTTTCTTCCATCTACCCGCGCTGCTCCGCTGATAAAGACAGCCTGGTAATCCTTTTGCAAAATAGGAAAGCGCTGATGTGTTTCTTCGGCATCCAGACGGATAATATCACCGATTTCTGGAGCGTCTTCCCGGCGTTTATACGCTCTTTCTTCCATACCGTCTACTTTTTTAGAGTCTGTATGGAGGCTGAGTGCTCCTACCTGTTTATAACCGGTATCCTTCTCGCCGAGATTTTCTAAATCCGCTATAAGCGATGGATATATCCGGGCGCCATTTTTAGCAAGATGATACCACTTTTTATTACGGCGCTGGGAAACCCACGGACAAATAATTCCTGCCGCTGCGTCCGTTGCCTGACCTTCATCGTGCCGGTCAATCAGAATGACCTCTGTACCTTGTTTTGAAAGATAATAGGCGGTGCTGGCGCCTAAAATGCCGCCGCCAATAATAATATAGGGTTTACTCATTTTTATCCCTTGCAATAACCTGATACATGGCTTTGATTTTACCCAAAAGCTCTGCTTCGCGGAAGGAAAGCATAATCAGCAAATCGCCCTGAGTCTCAACGCTGCCGAATGGAACTTTAAATTGTACATTCGATTTCCAGAATAAATCATTAAATTCATTGATCCGCTGTTGCTGCAGTTCTAATGCTTCTAATAACGTTTCTAAGCTGGGAGGTTCTTCCGTCCAATCGTTTGGGCTTGTCCCAGAGCTGAAAAGTTCAGCATAGCCTGCTGGTATATTTTCTGATTTTACAGGGTAGCGGAATAAGAATTTTTCCATGGTTACGAGCGCGTGGCCTAAATGCCAGCGGATCGTTGTATCAAAATAGTCTGCCTGCACATCGATGCTATTATTGTCCAGCTCGGAAGCAAAGGTGAGTAAAGCAGTACGAGTTAAGTTAAATTGTTTTCTTGTCATTTCATCAATCCTCCAATGATACTAATTATAATCTAATAATGATTATTTTTACAGTAATTTGAGGCAGAATCAATACTATTTCCAGCATTTTTTAACAGAAATAAGATTAAGGCTGGAGCATTGGACATTAAATGTGATAATCTATATATGGAAAGTTTGTCGAGGGAGGAAATCAAAAATGTCAAAAACACTTATTTTCGGACATAAAAATCCAGATACGGATACTATTTGTTCCGCATTAGCTTACGCTGATTTAAAAACAAAATTAGGGGAAGAAGTAAGCCCTGCTCGTTTAGGAGAAGTAAATGGAGAAACACAATTTGCTTTAGAGCAATTTGGAGTAGGAGCTCCAGCATTTGTTCAGAAATTAGAGGATGGCGCTGATGTTATTTTAGTGGACCATAATGAATTCCAGCAAAGTGCCGATAACATTGAAAACGCGGTTATCCATGAAGTAATCGATCATCACCGTGTATCCAATTTCCAAACTAAAGAGCCGCTTTATTTCCGTGCTGAGCCAGTGGGCTGTACAGCAACTATTTTAAACAAAATGTACAAAGAAAAACAAGTTGAATTAGATAAACATATTGCAGGATTATTATTATCCGCTATTGTTTCCGATTCTTTATTATTAAAATCACCGACGTGTACGGACGAAGATGTAAAAGCAGCGCAAGAATTAGCTGAAAAAGCCGGGGTAGATTTGGAAGAATACGGCTTAGAAATGTTAAAAGCCGGTGCGGATATCAGTGATAAAACGGTTAAAGAATTGATTACCATGGATGCCAAGGAATTTGCTATGGGCGATGCAAAGGTAGAAATCGCTCAAGTAAATGCAGTCGATGTCAGTGAGATTTATCAGCTTCATGATGAATTAGTAAGTGAAATCACGGCAACTGTAAATGAAAAAGGATTGGACCTGTTCTTATTCGTTGCAACAGATATTCTGAACAATGATTCGGAAGTATTGGCAGTAGGACCTGAAAAAGCTAATGTTGAAAAAGCATTCCATGCTACTTTAGATGAAAATGATCGTGCTTTATTAAAAGGTGTTGTTTCCCGTAAGAAACAGATTGTTACAGCTTTAACGGAGCAATTTTAAAACGGTATATAAAAAAGTGAAATCCCCTTGCCTGATTGGTGAGGGGATTTTGTTGATATCGATTTACTAATAGAAGGGTGTTGAGCAATTGATAAGAAATTTAAAGCGTTTTGATTTGATAAACTGAAAAGAGGAGGGATTTTGATGAAGGAGGAGCCGATGAAAAGAAGGGTAGACACTGCTTCAAGAGTGATTATGGCATCCCTGCAAACCATTTATCAAGCATTCATAAACCGGGAAGCACTGATTTCATGGCTGCCGCCAAAAGGAATGTCAGGTCATGTGGATGCATTTGACCCTAGACAGGGAGGAACTTATAGGATAACCCTTACGTACGAAATGGATAATGGGCATTCTGGTAAAACTTCAGATAATACGGACGTAACGCAAGGCAGATTTTTGGAGCTGGTTCCAAACAAGCGCATCGTTCAATCCATCAATTTCGATTCCAAAGACCCGTTATTTTCAGGAGAGATGATTCAAAAATGGGTTTTTGAAGACGCTTCAGAAGGCACAAAAGTTACTGTCATTTGTGAGAACGTACCTGAAGGAATACGAAAGGAGGATCATGATATAGGTTTAAAATCCACCTTGGAGAATCTTGCTGTCTTTACGGAATAAAAAAAGTAACCATTGTTTTAAACCCTCCCTATAGAAAAATGACAAATAAAAAAAAGCTGATCATCATTGATCAGCTTTTTTCGATTATCTGCTTATTAGTTTTTAACAACGTTAGCAGCTTGTGGTCCGCGGTTTCCTTCTTCGATATCGAAAGTAACTGTTTGACCTTCTTCTAAAGTTTTGAAACCTTCGCCTTGGATTGCAGAGAAATGTACGAATACATCGTCTCCACCTTCAACTTCGATGAAACCGAAGCCTTTTTCAGCGTTAAACCATTTTACAGAACCTGTGTTCATTCTTTTACCTCCACGTGCAATTGTTGCACTGTTTATTACTATTTAGTTCAAAGTTAAATTTCAAGACGAAAGATGTATCCCATCCTGTATTTCTACCGAATCTAAATAAGTATCTTTATTATAGCATCTACAATGATAAAAGCCAACCTTTTTAGGAAAAAAGTTTCTAAACCAGCTTCTTCACAAATTTTTTAACCAATTATTTTTCTGAAATCACTTAAAGAGCGGGGTTTCCGGCTATTATTAAAAATCAAAATAAATCTGGGTATCTGTCTTACTCGACTTGTACGTTTATCACATATAGTAAAAAGAGAGAAGAAAAAGGAGGAAGAAACGATGCAAGGTAAAGAGCGATTTCATCCGCAGCATCCGAATGAAAAGACCATTGTCCATCCGACAAAGCATCAATATGTCCATACGTCATCCGAATCTGTTGTTAATCATATTCATCCTGTCCATACAACGTATGTAAATCATCATATGATAAAAAGCCAGCATCCGCACCCGTATGGAAACAATGCTTTTACGGGCAGACCGCAAATCGGGCCGCGCCCGCCATTCCCTTCTGCGCCGATTGCTTTCCCAGGACAAATGCCTCCTGGACACATGGGAGATATGAGAAATCACCCAGGCGCTCGTCCGCCGAGGAGACCCGGAATGTGGTGAATATAACAATAGGGCAGTGCGGACTGCCTTTTTGTTAAACAGGGACAAGCTTTCAAATCAAGTATTCCTGCGTTAAAATAGGAGGTAACTTAAACTTGTAATGAAGAAAGGATATTACTGTGAAAATTTTACATGTAACAGGCTATAAGCCGACGGAATTAGGCATCTTCAAAGAAAATGATCCCAGAATTGTTTTTATTAAGGCAGCTTTAGAGAAAAGGCTGCGCACATTTATAGAGGAAGGATTAGAATGGATTATTATTTCTGGACAAATGGGCATTGAGCTGTGGGCTGCTGATGTGATAATGGATTTAAAAGAAACCTATGAGGTACAAGTAGGCGTTTTCCCGCCGTTTGAAAATCAGGATGAACGCTGGCCGGATCCGATCAAGGAAAAATATGAAGAATTAATGATGACAGCCGATTTTTTCAAACCGCTGTATAAAGGGGGATATCAGGGAGCGTACCAATTTCGGGCGAAGGATTTATGGCTGATTGATAAAAGTGATGCTGCTTTACTCCTCGTGGATGAAGAATATCCCGGCAGCGTTCGTTACTTTTATGATGCTGTGAAGCGTACGTCCAAGGAGTATCCTGTTTTTACGATTACACCTCAGGACTTAGAGGATGTTGTCGAAGAACTGCAAATGCAGGATCCCAATTACTGGGATTCTCCAGATAATTATTGAATGGTACAGCCCTTATACAACATAGGATGGTATGAGGGAGGGATGTTCGCAATGTATTATACTTATGGACCGCCTAATTATGGGCATAGAATGTATGAGCGACAAAATAATCAGCAGGGGACCATCACGGTCACTGGCGTGGGCACAGTTATAGTTTCACCGAGTATTGCCCGTATTCAATTGGTTGTTTCCACCGTCAACAGCTCTTTAGAGGAAGCGCAGAGAGAAAATACAGAACGAATGAATCAGGCTCTGGATACCTTGCAGCAAATTGGTGTTCCGAGAGAGCGGATTCAAACTACCAGCTTTTCTGCAAGACCAATATATAACTATCAAGATGGCAATCAGATATTGCAGGGCTACGAGGTCCGAAATGAAATCACTGTGGTTACGGATGATATGGATCGAATTGGAGAAATCATTGATCGTGTCACCGAAAATGGCGTAAATGAAGTTGTTTCAATTGAGTTTTCGGTAGATAATCCGGAGAATTTTTATCTGGAGGCGTTAAGTTTTGCGCTTACGGATGCAAAGCGGAAGGCAGAAAGCTTAGCAGAGCAGCTGAGCGCTAATTTAACGCCGGTGCCATTAAAGATTAACGAACATACTGCTTCGCCAGGGGTTGGACCTGCGCAGGTCTTTAAAATGGTGTCTACGCCAATTGAACCGGGAAATCAATCGATAGAAGCACGCCTGGAGGTAGTATACCAGGTTTAAGAAGGAAACGTAAAAAAATACAAATCAAGCCTGTTGAAAGTACTTGATTTGTATTTTTTTATTGTAAGCGCGGCATTCCCTATATATAAATAAAGATAATGTATAAAATGATTGCCGCTATAAACAGCAGCCCGTTGATCATTAAAAATAAGCCATAGTATTTTAACATTTCTTCCAAAGCCTGCTTGCTTTTTCTGTCCGACCTCAAAAGACGGTCTGCTTCCATTCCGCTTTTATACAAATAAACACCCAGCAAAATAGATGCGAGTCCGGGAACAGGTCCGATAATGGACGGGAAATTCTGAATGATGATGAAAATTCCGTACAGAATGATGATAATACCGAGAAATTTGCTTGAAATATGAATCCATTTGAAGTATTTTGGGTGCAAGTATTCCAAAAAAAATGCTCCTTTCCGAAAGTGATGTTTTTTATTTAACATTTTTTCTAAAGCTCCAAATCGCTTAAGTATCCTTCCCCTGTGTGAATATATTGGTATATCTCGTATAAATCCTCATCCAATTTGTTATCTTTAACGGTCTCCTCCATATTCTCTGACATGTAGTCCGTCGCTTTGAACCATTCCTCATTCTCGAGTGCTCCTTCCGGATAGGGAATGTCCGGGGAGATAGCGTGAACTTCCTCGAGCCTTTCTATCATTTGATACGTACGCCAACTTGGATATAATTTGATATCCCGCCAGTTCTCTTTCTCGCTTAATAGATTTTGTTCCTTTATATCTCCATCAATAATAATGGCATATAAATGCCAAAAATCAGATACTTCTGCGTTTTTATCAAGGTCTGGCTCCCATTCTTCAAGATCTTTTTCTTCCAGAATGTCGGGAATATTGTGGAATGCAGCATTCAGCGGATTTTCCAATCCAGAAAAGGCCCTGTCGATAAAATCCTCTTTGATGGCAGAAGCATATAATTCTTCCAATGATCCAATAACGGCTTCTTCGTCTAACCGCTGTAAAACATCACCGGAATATGTAAGAGGATCAAAGCGAAAGACATTTGCTTGACGCCCATCATCTAATACGATATTGAGTGCGTAATCATTAAAAGAACGTCCTTTATAGTTTATTTCCTCTATTGTCAGGGATTCCTCTTTTTCCGATATCATGAAAGCATAAAAATATTCCAGCATTGAAAAATATAATTTGTCATAGCTGTCATTATACGATTCTTCCTCATTTATACAGGTGGAATAGACGGCGGTTGCGAGTTCTTCTTCTAAATTTTCCTTAGAAACCAATACATCCTCATTAAGCTTTTCCTTTAAAGGTTCATACGTATCACCTTCAAAAAGAGAAACTCTTTCCTCCAGCGCTTCTTCTGTACCTGCTTCCGTAGAGCTGCAATTTACTTCCACGTCAAATGAACTTTCTTCTAGGTTGTCTGTTCCACAAGCTGAGAGGATAATGGTCAGAATCAGGATAAATGATAATTTTTTCATATTAATTCCCTCTCTCCTATGTAATAAAAATAAAAAAGATAAGATAAAACAAAATAATTAAGCTGGCCAATATGCTAGTCAGCAGCAGGAACCAAAGATGATTTTTGAAAAAATTTTCTAATACATATATTCTTGATGCATCTTTTTTGAGTTCTCCCGCAAACTTTCCCGTTTTAAATAAAAAGCTTCCTAATATCATCAAGATAATACCTGGAATTGGCGCAACAAGAGCAGAAGAAAAACCGGTGAAGAATAGAAGCAATCCATAGATAAATAGAATAATTCCAACAATTATTCCCCAAATCTGGATGCGTGTCAGGTATTTTTTGTTCAGTGTTTCGATGCTTATCCCTCCTTATTTTTTGATACACCTCTGATTATTAGCGGATAATGAAACATGTTACCATAATTTTGTTTTAAAATGGAAGAGCAGCACTATCATTAAATGAAGTTTCGCTTTATAATAAAAACATCATTTTATTCAAAGGGAGAGAGCTGTATGAATTACCATGTAAGATTGGCAGAAGAGACAGATATTGGTGCTATTCAGCGTATTGTTTACCAAAGCTGGCATGATACATATGAAGGCATTATACCCAGAAGCATTCAGGATGCATTTTTAAATAAATCATATAGTAATCAAACGATGATTCAGCGTATCGAGCTTTCCAGTCTATATGTTGTGGAGTCGGATAAACGAATAGAAGGGTTTGCGAATTTTAGCCGGGTATCAGAAGAAGGAATCAGTACGCTTTATGCTATTTACTTGTATCCGGATACACAAGGGAACGGAATGGGAACAGCGTTATTAGAATATGGGATAGAGGATTTAAAACCTGCGTTTATGCAGTTAAATGTAGAAAAGGATAATGCAAAAGGGATGACGTTTTATAAAGCAAGAGGTTTCAAGATTATTTCTGAATTCACCGAAGACCTCAGCGGGCACACGCTACATACCTGTACAATGGAATTAGAAGTAAATCATTCCTCTAATTAATCATTAGAACACGCTTTTATTTTTTGCTATACTAAGGAACATAACCGAATTGGAATAGGAGAAGTTGACATGGCGACAACACTACTAACTAGAATCAACGAACGGCTCCATCAATTTTCTAAAACTGAGAAAAAGATTTCGAAGTATATTTTACATCATGCAGAGCTCATTCCCAATATGACGACGAAAGAATTAGCGAATAAGGCGGACGTGAGTGAGGCAAGTGTTATTCGTTTTGCGAAGACAATTGGAATCGGAAGTTTTAAAACCTTTAAAATTTCCCTGGCACAGGAGTTAGCGGTAACAGATGATTATATCACTGACTTTTCTATTTTACAGAAAAAAGATTCTCCCTATGAATTGTTTCAAAAGGTCGTTCATGTGAATAAAAATGCGATCGAGCTGACGATGGAATCTTTAGAAAAAAAAGAGCTGGATGATGCAGTAAACGTGCTAAAAAATGCTCGTAAGATTATATTTTATGGTGTAGGCGGTTCATCGATTGCTGCGCTCGATGCGGTATATAAATTTACGAAACTCGGATATGAAGTGGAGTTTAATGCAGATTTTCACTATATGCTGTCAAAGGTGCCACATTTTAATAGTCAGGATGTATTTGTAGCTATCAGTATGTCTGGAAAAACGAAGGATGTTTTAGATTTAGCGCGATTGGCTCAGGAAAAGGGAGCTAAGGTTATTGCGATAACAAATATGAATAAGTCTCCATTATATAAAGAAGCAGACATTCGATTAGCGACACCGAATGTAGAGCAGGATTTTCGGATTGGAAGCATTACTTCAAGAATGACACAGCTGACGATGATAGACAGCTTATATATCAGTATTTTTAATATTATCGGTGAAAACGTGCTGGATGAATATCAAGAAGCTAGAGATTATGTTGTGAAATTAAGAAGATAGCTTCTTTTTTTATTATAAAATGAAATTTAATTTCATAAAATATATAAAACTTATTGACTTTTAATTTCAAAGACCTTTAAAATAGAGTTAGAAGTGAATAGAGGAGAGTGATGATATGCTCGATAAGTTAACAACAGAAATGCGAAATCAGCATTCGATGCATTTAGATGAGATGTCGACAATGGAAATTTTAGAGACGATGAATAAAGCGGATGAACAGGTTTTAACAGCTATCAAGGAGCAGCTTCCGCAAATTGAGAAAGCTGCGAAATACGCGATAGAATCGTTTAAGAAAAATGGAAGACTGATTTATGTCGGAGCTGGTACTAGCGGCAGGTTAGGTGTTTTAGATGCAGTAGAATGTGTTCCTACATTCGGTACGTCGTCAGAGATGGTTCAGGGAATTATTGCGGGCGGTATGAAAGCGCTTTATGAAGCCGCGGAAGGTGCAGAGGATAATCCGGAGCTCGGAGCTGCTGATCTTAAAAACATTCAGCTCTCAGAAAACGATACCGTCATAGGGATTGCTGCGAGTGGGCGTACACCGTATGTTATCGGCGCTTTGCAATATGCTGATTCAAAAAAAGCAAATACAGTCAGCATATCTTGTAATAAAGATGCTGTCATGAGCCAGTACGCTTCTGTAGCGATTGAACTGAAAACAGACGCTGAGGTGCTGACTGGTTCTACAAGATTAAAGGCCGGTACTGCTCAGAAAATGGTTTTAAATATGATTTCGACCGCAGCAATGGTGGGAATCGGTAAGGTTTACCAAAACTTTATGGTGGATTTAAAGCCGACGAATGAAAAATTATTGGAAAGATCTAAACGAAACATAATGGAAATCACTGGAGCTGACTATGATACAGCTGCCTCCTATTTTGAAAAATCACATCATCAAGTGAAAGTTGCAATTGTGATGATACTGCTGGAATGCTCCTATGAAGATGCGGTGAATAGATTGAAGAATTCGGATGGGTTTGTTCGACATGCGCTGATAAAATAAAGGGAGGGTCTACCATGAAGAAAGAACAGAGAATGGCCACGGAAATTTTAGAACATGCAGGCGGTAAAGGGAATCTCCAGCGGATTGCTCACTGTATGACACGGCTGCGCTTATCTCTAAAAGATGATTCGAAAGCTGATTTGGCAGGGTTAAAACAGATTGACGGCGTAATGGGCGTTGTTGAAGATGAAACACTGCAAATCGTAATCGGACCTGGTACTGTCAATAAGGTTGCTGCAGAAATGAGCCAGCTGACTGGATTTGGCATTGGGGAAGACGCAAATGCGGATGATTTAACGTTTGAAGAAAAAGCAGCACTGGATAAGGAAAATATAAAAGCAAAGAACCGGACACCCTTTAAAAACTTTTTACGTAAGCTTGGAAATATTTTTATTCCTTTAATTCCCGGCCTTGTAGCGTCAGGAGTTATTAATGGCGGAGCGAACTTTGCAGTCAACGCAGGGGTGGATCCAGAGCAAAACTGGATGCAGATACTGCTCTTGTTTGGCGGTGTTATCTTTGCTTCCTTAGGAATCTTAGTAGGCTGGAACACTTCAAAAGAATTTGGAGGAACTCCGGTATTAGGCGCTATAGCAGGAATGATTTTATTTAGCCCGCAGCTTGAAAATATTGCGATTTTTGGAGAGGAATTAACTCCTGGAAGGGGCGGTTTGTTCGGTGTTATCTTTGCCGCCTGGCTAATGACGGTTGTTGAGAAAAATGTGCGTAAAGTGATGTGGAATGCAGTTGATATTATTTTAACTCCTTTAATTACCGTATTGGTTGTCGGATTTGTGTCCCTATTTGCTATTATGCCGGCAGCAGGCTTGTTATCCGATGGAATCACTAAAGGCCTGATTGCCTTGATTGATACAGGCGGTGTTCTTGCAGGAGCTGTTCTGGCAGGCTTCTTCCTGCCATTGGTTACGGTTGGCCTGCATCACGGTTTGACACCGATTCACTTAGAGTTGATTAATGCATTTAATGAGACTGCGCTGCTGACCATTTTAGCGATGGGCGGCGCCGGGCAGGTTGGCGCAGCGATTGCGATTTTCGTAAAAACAAAAAATACACGTTTGAAAAATATTATTAAAGGAGCTGCTCCAGTCGGCTTCTTAGGCATTGGGGAGCCGTTAATGTACGGGGTTACCCTGCCGCTGGGCAGACCATTTTTAACCGCCTGTTTAGGAGCATCTATTGGCGGAGCATTCCAGGCAGTGATGAATACAGCAGCTGCAGGAATTGGCGTTTCAGGCTTATCGTTGATACCATTAATAACAAATGGTCAGTATATAAGCTATTTTCTAGGGCTTGTTATTTCATATGTATTTGGTTTCTTATTTACGTATGCGTTTGGCTTTAAGGATAGTATGGCAGACGGAATTTAACATGAAACAGGAGGCTGCTGCCTCCTGTTTCTTTAAATGGAGGGTTATTTATGTTAGGAATTTCTATTTATTTAGGGAATACACCAATAGAACAGCAGATTCCCTATATTCGAAAAATGAAGGAAAGTGGCTTTCGTTCTATTTTCACCTCTTTGCATATTCCTGAGGACGATCAGACGATGTACAAAGAGCAGCTTCAGGCGCTTGGAAAAGCGGCGAGTGAATTAGGCATGGAGCTGATGGCGGATATCTCGCCGAATTCGTTACAAGCATTGGGATTTAACTGGGACAATGCAGATCGATTATTAGATTGGGGACTGTCCGGTCTAAGGATTGACTATGGTATTGATGACCAGACAATCATTGATTTATCACATAAAATGCGAATTGCATTAAATGCCAGTACGATTGACGTGGCATCGTTAAATCATTTGAAAGCAAATGGTCTCCATATGGAAGCAGTGGAAGCATGGCATAATTATTATCCGCGTCCAGAAACTGGATTAGGATTCGTTGATTTTATTCAAAAAAATAAGACATTAAAAGAAGCTGGTTTGACCGTGATGGCTTTTATCCCGGGAGATACGCAATTACGAGGTCCGCTATACGAAAAATTACCAACCTTGGAACAGCATCGGGTGTATTCCCCATTTGCTGCATATTTGGAATTAGAAAAATTGGGTGAAGTCGATAAAATTGTTGTTGGTGATGTTGAAATAGGGGAGGATTCCCTGGAACAATTTCAGGCCTATATCCAGAAGGATGAAATGCTGATCTGGGCCATTTCTGATAAACGGGCAGACTCTGAAATAATCCGTAAAGCAGCAGCTGCAATGACCAATCGGGCGGATTATGCAAGAGATTGTATCCGTGCCGTTGAATCGAGAAGCTATGCGCAATTTGGAGAAATCGTTGTCCAGCCTCAAAATAATACGGAGCGCCCTGTAGGTTCCGTAACGATAGATAATGAAAAATATTTGCGTTACCAGGGGGAGGTTCAAATCACCTTAGCTGATTTACCGGCGAATGAAAGGGTAAATGTGCTCGGGCAGGTGGTTGAAAAAGATTTACCGCTGCTTCCATGGATCAAGGGGAATCAGAGATTTCGGATCATATGGCTGTAAAGGACTAAATCCTGCAGGGATATCCACTAACTAATGATGAGCTTTTTTCATTTTATAAAGAGGGAAGAGCTGCTGCCTTTCACTTTCCTAGCCATGTTATTTCTATAACTGATTAGGAGTGCATCTTATCTTATTTGATAATAAGATGATATGAGATATTTATTCACCTTGAATGAAAAATGTGAAATAATAAAGGAAGGTTAAAGGAAAAGTGGGGATGCTTAGTGGATATACATATTGTTCGGATGACACAAAAGTATGCAGTGGAGGCACTTTGCTGGAAATACGAAAAGCCGTATGATTTTTATAATAATGTGTTAACGACTAGCGCGATTGTAGAATTGCTTGGCGGTGGCTATTACGCAATGGTAGATTCATCTCACAGGTTAATTGGTTTCTTTTGTACCGGCCGTTCAGCCAAGGTTCCTGCCGGAGATAGAAACGCAGCTTATATAGAAGATTGTGTTGATTTAGGTTTGGGAATGAATCCTCAGTTGACGGGAAAAGGACACGGCGATCCATTTTTAAAAAGAATTCTTCATTTTATTGAGCAGGAGCATAGAGGCAAGGCGATTCGACTTACCGTTGCGTCGTTTAATAAACGAGCAATCCAGTTATATGAAAAAAATCACTTTATCAAAGAACATCAATTTCGATATAAAGGGATAGAATTTATAACGATGAAGCGTAACAATCCATCCATATAGACAAAACGTACATTTATCGGATTAATAGTTATTTGCGTAGGACAAAACCGCCTTCTTTCATAAGATATATTATGTATTAGAAAGGAGGGAGTCCGAATGAGCCGAGATAAATGTCAATGTAGCCGTTGTCGCAATTCGAACCAGAATGATAATGTCATTGTTCATCCGACAAGACATGAGGTTCGTAAGCATAATAGTGTGGAAACTGTAAAAAACATTCATCCGACTGAAATTAAAAATATTCATCGAAAAACAATTCGTAATGAAAATTTTTACCCTGTTAGAGAATTCAATGTGAACGAAACGGTTGTTGAAAATTATGATTGCGGCAGCGACGTAAATGATTCTAGTAATTGCCGCAGAGTAGGTGGTTCAAACAATGGCGGGGGTGGAAATCACCATCATTCCGACCATTGTGGCAAGCGTTCTGAAAACCGCTGCGAAAGAAAACGTTCCTGCGGATGCGGCAGAAACCGTAACTGGTTCTTCTAAAAATTGAAATATTATTAGCTGGAGAGCATGTGCTTCTCCTGCTTATCATGATGTCGTAAAATAACTCTTATTAAGAAAGCTTTTCAACGGGAAGAAGATACCCCCAAGAAATGCTTCTTAATAAGAGTATTTTTTTGTGTTTTAGAAGGTTGTTTTTCCTTGAGCAGATATCTTGAGGTAGATAAATGATTATGGTAATAATATTAATTGTGTTTAAAAAACGACAAGCATTTGTGATAAACATAACATTTTAAACGAAGAAATATTGGAGGTATACGAATGAAAATTGCAGCAATGATTGGAAGCAACCGTGCAGAATCTTATAACAAACAACTTGTTGAATATATGAAGGACCGTTATCAGGAAAATATAGAAATTGATATTTTACCGATAGAAAAATTACCTTTCTATAATCAGGATGAGGAATTAAACCCGCCGGAGATTGTAAAAGAAATTCGTCAGCGTATTAAAGATAGTGACGCTATTTTATTTGCTACGCCTGAATACAATGGGTCTATTTCGGGTATGTTAAAAAATGCAATCGACTGGTTCTCCCGTGTTGATTTAGTTATGGTAAATAAACCTGGAATGGTAGTAGGCGCTTCTATGGGCGTTCTTGGTACAGTAAAAGCTCAACTGCAGCTTCGTCAAATTTTAAATTCTCGCGGAGTCGGAGTATTGACTCTGCCAGGAAACGAAGTATTAATTGGTTCTGTTCAGAACAAGATGGACGAGCAAGGAAATCTGACAGATGAACAAACCATTGATTTTCTTGACTCCGTTGTTCATAACTTTATCGAGTGGTGTGATACGTTAAAGAAATAATTTTATCGCAGTGCAGCCAGCAGCGCCTGATTCGTTCCGGTTGCTAGAGATAGATCATAAAGGCGCCAGTGACAACGTTTTTGATGGGACGAGTAATCGTACCCCGCCCTGTGACGTCGCGAGCTTAGCCTTTGTTCTTTTAATATTTCAGTTGGGGGTAACCTCTGCTGGATAAAGTTTTATTTTATGCCGGTGATTTTACAGTCACCGGTTTTGTCTGTTTTTATGCACTTGGAAAGAATATGTTTTAAGCAAAATAGCTTTACAAGGAGATAAAAACGGGAAGGATACAATTATAAGAAAAAAATAGAATAATGTTTCAAGAAAGAAGGGTTGGAAATGGATGAGAGTCATGGATCATCGCTGGAAATGAAAAGTACAAGCCGTGTACCGATTCTAGTTGTTTTATTATCTGGAGCGTTTGTAGCTATTTTGAATCAGACCTTATTAGGAACCGCATTGCCGCATATTATGTCCGATTTGGATCTTGATGCAAATACGGTTCAATGGCTGCAATCAGCATTTATGCTCGTAAATGGTATTATGATCCCGGTAACTGCTTTTTTAATTGGTACGTTTACGACACGCAGCTTATTTTTAACTGCTATGTCCCTGTTTACGGCAGGTACACTCATTTGTGGAATCGCACCAGAATTTTTATCGCTTTTAACAGGACGTGTCTTGCAGGCAGCTGGAGCCGGAATTATGATGCCGCTGATGCAGACGATTTTAATTTTGATTTATCCAAAGGAAAAACGGGGCAGCGCAATGGGAATGTTTGGTTTAGTTATTTCCTTCGCTCCTGCCATCGGGCCGACGCTGTCTGGTTATATTGTAGAGCATTTCCCTTGGAGAACATTATTCTTCATGGTTCTGCCAATTGCTATTTTAAACATAATTATCGCTTACTTTTTACTTAAAAATGTGACGAAACGAACCTTCCCTGAACTGGATAAGTTATCGATTTTGTTATCTACACTTGGTTTTGGCGGTATTCTTTACGGATTCAGCACTGCCGGAAATGCAGGCTGGTTAAGCTATCAGGTTATTGGTTCCCTAGTCATCGGCGGAATTATGCTGGCATGGTTTATTACCAGACAGATGCATTTGAAAACGCCAATACTTGAATTCCGTGTATTTAAACATCAAATATTTACGATTACGACGGTGTTAGGTATGGTTACGTTTATGACGATGATTGGAGCAGCTGTTATCCTGCCGCTTTATATGCAGCAAATGCTTGGATTCAGTGCTTTCCATTCTGGATTGGCATTGCTGGCCGGAGCCATCATCCAAGGAATAATGAATCCAATTACCGGAAGACTTTTTGATCGATATGGTGCAAGGTATTTAGCAATGATCGGTTTGGTGCTGATTGTTGGTACCACATTTATGCTGAGTACATTGACGCCAGAAACAAGCTTTGCCTTTATTGCAACGATCCATGCCTTACGAATGCTTGGGGTCGCAATGGCAATGATGCCTGTCACAACAGCAGGATTAAATGCATTGCCGGAAGAATATATTTCTCATGGTACGGCAGTAAATAATACGTTAAGACAGGTTTCTGGAGCAATTGGCACCGCGTTGCCAATCACGATTATGTCTACAGCATCAATTCCTGAACAAGGTATTGAAGGGATGGTTCACGGGGTAAATGTTTCCTTCCTTGTTACGGGGGTTATCTCTATTATTGCGCTGATACTGACATTCTTTATTCATGACCGTGACTAATTAGCATATAAAAAACCTTAGGACAGTTTGGATTGAACTAAAATGTCCTAAGGTTTTTCATTATACGCTGAATACTTCTACTTTTTTGCTGTCTGTTTTGTTGTAAGCTCCATGCATCACAGGGCCAACATACTCGTTTAGCTTCCAGCCGTTAGCAATAGCAGCTGCAACGAAGGTTTTTGCTGCTTTAACGGCATCGTGCACATTTTCACCGTGAGCTAAGTTTGCAGTAATTGCCGCAGCGAAAGTACATCCTGCTCCATGGTTATAGCTTGTTTCTATTTTTTCGCTTTCTAATAAGTCAAAGTCTGTTCCGTCATAGAATAAATCGACAGCCTTATCGTGATCCAGCTGTTTTCCGCCTTTAACGACAACATTTTTTGCACCTAAGGCGTGAATTTTTTTGGCAGCTTCCTTCATTTGCTCAATGGTTTTAATCGGAGCCATTTGAGCTAATTGCGCTGCTTCAAACAAGTTAGGCGTTACAACCAGAGAACGAGGCAATAATTCTTCACGCATCGCGTCTGTGTTTTCCGGCTGAAGCACTTCATCTTCTCCTTTACATACCATGACAGGGTCAAGAACATACTTCTCAATATTGTATTCATCAATTTTTTTTGCGCCTAAATTGATAATATCTACAGATCCCAGCATGCCGGATTTCATTGCATCTACGCCGACAGAAAGAATCGTGTTCAATTGTTTTTCAACGACTTCCGCATCAATTGGTGTAACATCATGTCCCCAGCCTTCTGGATTCATTGTCACAATGGAAGTCAGAGCAGTCATGCCATATACGTTATGCTCCTGAAAGGTTTTTAAATCTGCAGCAATCCCGGCTCCGCCGCTAGAGTCAGAACCAGCAAGGGTTAATGCTTTTTTCATAGTCATTGGTTTTCCTCCTTAAAGTCAGTTATACTCATAAAAAAATGATGCTGACTCTCTAAAAATTACTTTTCCTTTGTAGCTAGGATAATCCTTTCTAACTCAATTGTAAAGCCATCGAAATGCGACAGGCAAGATGCCGCTATACGTTAATAAACGAATCGGTTGCATTAATCTGTCCCTTTATCTTCGTTGCATGTAATTTTTCTCCCTGCAGCCATTTTTGAAAAGAGAAAATAAATGGCTGACGATTACCTCCCAACGCAAACCAAGCAGCTTGTTCTTTTGGCAAGTACAGTGCTGTATGCAGTGTCCCTGCCCATGCACCGTATTTTTCAGAAAAGATTCCTTGTTCGATATCATTTAACATACGAAACGCTTCATAAGGTGTATGAATATCCCTCTGCTTTGTTAGGATTCTCTCCAGCCGTTCCATTGATTCATCTGAACGGTACCGGTTCTCTTCTGTTAATGCATCAAAATGGTTTGTACAGCTGCTATCTTCCCGGACAAAGAAAGAGCGGGGGGAAACCTCCACAACGAGTGATTTTCCAGTTGTATCTAATAATACATAGTTGAAGGTATTCCGGTGCGGAATTTCGCGCAGTAATTGAACGGCTTCATCCACTGTGGCACAGTTTTCTAAAAGCAGCCTGCCAATCATATTGCAGACAAAGCCATCGCCTGATTTTTTACGGTTGACGAAATTATAGCCCATCGTCAGCCCTTTTTCGTTGATTCCATCCGTACGCCCAGTGATTTGCATGGAAGGACCGGCGCTGGCATATCCGGAATCAGAGGGGGCGTATAAAACATAACGGCCTTCATAGGAATGGGGGGCATTATCATAATTTCGCACCAGGTAATCCTGCTTGGTATTAATGGAACAGCCGCTGCGGCCATACTCATAATAGTAACCGCCAAATTCGCGAATGGCATCATTCCAGGGGATACCTAACCCATCACTTAATCCTTCTATTTCTTCCCAAATAGCCGGAGAAAATGCTTTGAATACAGCTTTTACTTCTTCTTCGTCAACAAGGAAGTTTCTCCAGCGTTTGCTGAGCAGTGCTTTCCGATGGTTTATTATGGGTGAATTTTTTAGTTTTTCTGCCTGAAAAAGTCCGAATTGATAATGACTTCCACGGAATTGTATAATATCAGTATGAACAGATTTCATTGTTGCTCTCCATTTCTTTCGTAAATGTATTGCTAGTGTATCTTGTTCAGAGTGATTAGAAAAGAAATCAGCTTTATCACGGAGAATCGTTCGTAAAACTCCTGCTGAGTGAAATTTCGATTAATGGAAATAGAGGAGATTCAGATGACAGAAAAGATAAGCTATACGGAATTATATCGACAATTATTTCATCACTATGGCCCTCAAGGGTGGTGGCCGGCAGCTTCTGATTTTCAAATGCTGATCAGCGCTATTTTGGTACAGCGGACAAATTGGAAAAATGTCGAGTTGGCTCTGGCGCATCTGGGGAAAGAAGCAACTGCTGAGAGTTTAATACAAATGGAAGAAGCAGAGCTTGCTGAAAAAATACGCCCAAGCGGCTTCTATCGAATGAAAGCGAAGAAAATTAAGGCCTGGCTGCATTGGTTTCAAAAATATGACTTTCAGGTAGAGAGGATTCAAAGCGTTGATCAAGCTGTTCTCCGTAAAGAACTGCTGGCAATCCATGGAATCGGAGAGGAAACTGCGGATGCGATGATGCTGTATGCTTTTGATAAAGCCGGTTTTATTGCGGATAACTATGCGATGCGGTTGTTTTATCGAATTGGCTATCAGCTTCCCAAAACCTATCATGCGCTTAAAATTGAAGTGGAGAATTTCTTTCCGCATGACTTAAAAATGCATCAGGAATTTCACGCATTAATTGTGGAGCATGGAAAACAATATTGTAAGAAGACGCCGTTATGTGAAGATTGTCCGCTTCTTTCGTTTTGCTGGACGGGAGAGAAAAAACAAATGGAGAACAGAACCCGTTAAGTTAAGAAGAATAAACTTTTAAAAAGGTGAATCAGGGACAGGAAATGAATTATCTACTGCCCTTGATTCTCTAACTTATCTATTTTTTTCTGTAAAAGGTCAAGCTGCTGCTGCATTTCTATCAGCTGGCGGCTCGTAACAGGTGAATTTTCTTCAAAAGCTTCTTCTTCCTCTTCTACATCTTCATTGTATAAAATCGTTGATCCAACGAGGGACATAATACTTCCCAATGTAGTAACCACTCCGCCATAATAAAGTAATTTATCACCAAGGCTTTTCTCGCTCATATTAAAATTTGTTGGGGTGTTAAGGAAAAAATTAGACATGATAGGACACTCCTGTAAATCTTTTTATTATTGTCTCATATTCATGGAATAGTTATATATAGGTTAATATATGTGTTTCCTGAAAAAACTCTACAAATAGCGGATGTTCATAAAATATTCATTTCTAAATGGAGCAGTGCACTGTGTGGTGAGCGGTGGAAAGCGTGCTGTTGTATAATGGAGTAGAGGATATATTGTAATTGATTACGTTGTGTTTAAGGGTGGTGATCCGTTGTTAAAGGAATTTACAAAAGTTTTTCGGAACAGGATGATTTGGATGGGGATGGCGTCCCTTTTTATGGCACTGGCCATCGTAGGGCAGAGCTATCTTGTGGTAACGATTATTCAGAAGCTGTTTTTGGATAATGCGGCATTTTCATCTATTCTTCCTGCTGTTTTTATATTGATTGGCATGCTTTTGGTACGAACGGTTTTTCAATTTATGATAAAAGGGTCTGGCATAAAAATGGCACAGACTGCGAAGGTTTCGATACGGAAAAGACTGCTCCGTCATTTTACCAGCCAGCCTATGATCGATGCAGATAAAGGACAGTCCGGCCGGAAGACAAGCTTATTTATGGATACGGTCGATGAAATAGATGGCTATTTCAGTCAGTACCTTCCACAGGTTATTCAATCTGTCGGCATTGTTCTGATTGTCTGGGTAGTTATTTTTATTCAGAATTGGACGAGCGGACTAATTATTCTTGTTTCAGCTCCCTTTATACCTATTTTTATGATGATTATTGGTATAAAAACAAAGGATAAATCAAAGGAACAGCTATCTGAATTAGCAGCCTTTTCAGGAACGTTCCTGGATACATTACAGGGTCTGCCGACAGTGAAATTATTTGGCCGGTCTCAAGAGCAGAGAAATAAAATTGATCAGGACAGTACAAGCTTCCGGGATGCAACGATGGGTGTGCTGAAGGTTGCCTTTACAAACTCCTTAGCCTTGGAATTTATCGCTATGCTGAGTATCGGTCTGATTGCTTTAGAGATTGCAATCCGGATGATTATTTTTCAAAATCTCAGCTTTTTTACGGGATTTTTTGTTTTACTTCTTGCGCCGGAGCTGTTCAGCCAATTGAAACAGCTGGGCTCCGCCTTTCATTCCGGACGCGCAAGTATGGGCGCAGCTTCACGGGTGGAGGATGTGCTTGATGAAGAAACGACTCCAGTTCCTTGGGGAGCTGCTTCATTAAAAACCGATAAAGCACCCGAATTAAGGCTGGAACAGGTCTCCTTCCATTATGAAGAGGGAAACTTTCAATTAGCTCCGGCTTCCATGCGGATTTTACCGTATGAGCAGGTGGCAATCATTGGTAAAACCGGTGCAGGTAAGTCAACCTTGCTGCATGTATTAGCTGGTTTTCTGCCGGCGAAAGAAGGAAGCTTTCTGATTGACGGTATTACGCAAGAAAAGGTAGAAAAAGCAGATTGGTTCGGGCGGATTGGTTATTTATCGCAGCAGCCTTATGTGTTTTCTGGAACCGTGCGGGAAAATATATTGCTCGGCTCTCAGGAAGAACAGCATGATACAGTCATACAGGAGGTTGCAGAGCATGCGGGAATATGGAAGTGGATCACTGCTTTGCCTGACGGATTAGATACAATTATCGGAGAGGGAGGCAGAGGCTTATCAGGAGGAGAGAAGCAGCGGATTGCAATTGCCCGTACCCTTTTGAAAAAGCCGCAAATTCTATTCTTTGATGAGCCGACTACTGGCCTGGATATTCAGACCGAGCATATCTTGCAAAAATCGTTAGATACTTTAAAAAATCAAGCAACGATGATTACTGTTGCTCACCGTCTGCATACAATCCGTAACGCCGATAAAATATTTTTATTAGATCAGGGAGAAATAGCAGGAGAAGGGACACATGAAGAACTTTACGAAAACAATGAAATGTATCGAAAAATGATCCATACACAGCAAGGAGGGCGGGAAGCATGAAGGATATCAGTCTGGTCTTAAAAATGATGCTGAAAGAAAAAAAGGATATTCTGATTTCTATCTTCTTTGGATTTTTAGCGGGGATTACCGCTGTCTCCTTATTTGCAGCAAGCGGTTATTTGATTTCACAAGCCGCTTTTGCACCGCCGATCTATACCTTGATGATTCTGGTAGCGAGTGTGAAGCTGTTGGGGATTACCTCAGCTGTCAGCAGATACGGGGAACGCTATTTTTCTCATCGCGGAACCTTTACGATTCTGAAAAATATCCGCCTGAAGGTTTATGATCAGATAGAGCCGCTGGCAAGCCGACTTTTGCAAAAATACAGAAGCGGGGATATTCTGGCACGGATCGTTGGTGATGTAGAGAGCTTACAGCATTTCTTTTTACGTGTATTTTATCCGTCGGTGGTATTGGCAGCCGTTTTTACAGCTACGATTTTCTTTACGATGTATTTATCTATAGGGGTGGCTATGACAATGATTGGCGGGGTGATTATCGTACTGGTTGTTTTCCCATCCATCTTTTATCTGTTTCAGAAAAAGACAGCTGTAACGATGCGGGAAAAAAGAGGTGCATTGTCCTCGGAATTTACAGACTATCTGTACGGGTTCCGGGAATTGACAATCTTTCAACAGGCGGAAAGGAAAAAACAGCAGCTCGATAATAATATGAAGCAATACGAAGAAATAAAGGCGAAAGAAAATCGCCAGCTTGCTATCCGGGAAGCCATTGTTATCTTCTTTTCTTTTTTCATTGCAGTAATTATTCTCGTGCAGGCAGGGTTTTATGTATCAGAGGGAAACCTTGCCGGAACACTGTTAGCGATGCTGTTT
The DNA here is from genome assembly GCF_037969835.1 of Oceanobacillus sp. FSL W7-1281. Classification (GTDB taxonomy): domain Bacteria; phylum Bacillota; class Bacilli; order Bacillales; family Amphibacillaceae; genus Oceanobacillus; species Oceanobacillus oncorhynchi. Next base: position 2,080,685 of record NZ_CP150214.1, read on the forward strand.
ATGATTGCCATTACGGTGTTTGAGGATACGCCATCGATGGCAGTGCTTCCTGCGCATTTAGAAGAAAGCAAAGCCTCCTCTAAACGTCTCATCGAGGTTTGGGAGAAGGAAGCGCTAGCCGAAGAGGCTGTTCATGAACTTGAAACAGATGTCCCGATTCAATTTGATTTTAAGGATGTTTCCATTCAATATCCAAATGAAAATAAGCCGGCTGTGCGTCTCGCGGCTTTTCAAATAAAACCGGGAAAAAATATCGCCATTGTCGGGCCAAGCGGTTCAGGGAAATCGACGTTGATGCAGGCGATGCTCACCTTTGCTCCCATCCAATCCGGTCATCTTTTAGTAAATGGGGAAGAGCTTGATAAAATTGCTCCAGAAAGTTTATGGAGACAAATGAATGTATCCCTGCAGCATAATCATTTTTTCTACGGAAGTATTTATGAAAACCTGCGATTTGCGAATAAAGAGGCGGGGGAAGAAGCCTGCCAGGAAGCATTAGAAAAGGTTCAATTAAGCCATTTTTCATTAGAGGACCAAGTATTGGAAAAGGGAACAAACCTGTCTGGCGGAGAAAAGCAGCGTCTGGCACTTGCCCGTCTGTTTTTACGGGATGCTTCAGTCTGGCTGCTGGATGAGCCGACATCATCGTTAGATTCGATTACAGAGCAGGAAATAATGGAGGAAATAGAAAAGGCAACAAAATATCAGACGGTGGTAACCATCAGGCATCGTTTAACAGGCTTGGAAAAGATGGATCAGATTATTGTCATGAACCACGGAGAAGTCGTTGAACAAGGCACTTATATGGAGCTGATGGGGAAGAAAGACGGCTACTTTAAAGCGATGAAGGAGCTGGAAAATAGTCAGCTGGTGTAACGGCAATAAACAGTCGTATCTAAAAAGGATATTTTGTATTTTTCGCTTATAAGGGGAACAAAAAATGCCCTCAGCTAATCCGATTAAAAAATCGGTTAGCTGAGGGCATTTGTGCATTATCTATCCTTAGCTGCAGCGACAAATGCTAAAACAATTGCTGCAATCAGGACGATGAAAGGAGCGATGAAAATCAGAAATTGGTTCAACATATTATCACTTCTTTCCTTTAATATAGTTTTTATCAAACAGGAATAGCTTTAACAATAAATACAGAGACGGAACTAAAAGCGCCATACCTAAGATAAAGACAACGATAAGCGAGATGGCCATTGCCGGATTGGTAAACCCTTCATGAATGCTGATATGAGGGTATAAAAGGTATGGATAATGGGCTATCCCGTAACCGAAGAAAGCAAAGGCAAATTGTCCGGTAAGCAGCCAAAATGCTATTCCATAATTTTTGCGCTTCCAAATCAGGATGACGGTCAATATCCATAACACAAAGGAAACGGCAAACATCCACCAGAGACTTAAGAGATTTGCAAAATGAGCTTCGTTATGGAAGTAAAGCTCGACAATTATTCCTGAAGCGGCAATAATCAAAGGAATGGACCAGCCTAATGCGTACTTTCTCATTAAGTTTGTTGCATCCATATCGCCTGTTTCATTTGCATACCAGGTTAAGAACACTGCTGATATATATAGCACAGCCACAATACTTAAAACAACAATGGACCAGGTTAACGGGCTGAAAAACAGGGCGCTGTAATCTAAGACCGGATTTCCATCCTCCATAAAGACAAAGCCGCCCTCCGAAATGGTCAGAACAATCGACAGGGAAGCCGGAATAAGCAACCCGGACAGCCCGTACATAATGGCATATCCTTTATGCCCCTGTTTTCCGTAGGATTCAAATGCATAATAAGAACCCCGTATCGCCAGTAAAATCAGTGCCAAGCTGCCCGGAATCAGTAAAATGGTTCCGAAATAGTAAGCAGACTGCGGGAAGAAGCCGACGATTCCGACAAAGAAGAAGACAAAGAATACATTGGTAACTTCCCATACAGGTGACAGATAACGCTGAATAATTTTGGAAAGAATATGCTGCTTTCCGGTAACGATGCTGTAAGCGTTGAAAAATCCAGCACCGTAATCGATGGATCCGACAATGATATAACCAAATAAGAATAACCAGAGAACGGAAATACCGATAATTTCTAATATCATGATTCGTCACCACCTTGCATACGTTCTAAATCCTTTTCGACCGGGTTTTTCCGGAACATATACGTTAATACAACAACCGTTCCGACACCCAGAATAAGGTAAAGGATGGCAAATAATACAAACATCCAGCCGACATAATCACTTGTTGTAGCGGCTTCCTCAATGGTCATCAGCCCTCTTAAAATCCATGGCTGGCGCCCGACTTCCGCCATCCACCATCCGGCTTCAATGGCTAAGAAGGAGAGCGGTCCGCCTGCGACAATCAGCCAGCGGTACCATGTTTTTTCAACGAACGCCCATTTTCTCCGCATTCCAAACCAGTAAAGCAGAGATAAGGCAATCATAAACATTCCGATGGTGACCATCGTATCAAAGAAATAATGGATAACGAGCGGAGGCTGTTCTTCCGCCGGAAACTCCTCCAGACCGATTACTTCAGAACTTGGGAAGCCATGGGCAAGAATACTCAAGGCATATGGAATATGGAGGGCATAATTGGCTTCATTATTTTCATCTAATACGCCCCACATCACCAATGGTGCTTCCGTGCTTGTCTCAAAATGCCATTCTGCCGCAGCCAGCTTTTCAGGCTGATATTCTGCTAAGTATTTACCAGATAAATCGCCAATTAGAGCTGTAGCAATTGCAAAAATCAAACCAATCTTCATGGCCATATGCAACGATTTTTTATGATACTCCTGATTTTTCTTTTGAAGCAGCCGGAAAGCCGCAATCGCAGCGAACATAAAGGCAATCGTCATATAGGCTGTAGACAGCACATGAGCAACCTTTGTCGGCATGGACACAGTAAACATGGCCAGAACCGGATTCGCATTAACCAAATCTCCTCCAATGATATCAAAGCCTGCCGGGCTGTTCATAAATGAATTCACCACAGTGATAAAATAAGCTGACATGCCGCCGCCGACAGCTACCGGAATCAATAAAAGCAAGTGTTTTTTCGGATTATCAAAACGATCCCAGGTATATAAATAAATTCCTAAGAAAATCGCTTCAAAGAAAAAGGCGAACACTTCCATAAATAATGGCATCGCGATAATATTTCCTGCTAATTCCATAAAGCTCGGCCACAGCAGGGATAATTGAAGTCCGATAATGGTACCTGTTACTACTCCGACAGCAACGGTAACAACAAATCCTTTCGCCCAGCGTCTGGCCATCAACAGGTAATGATTATCGTTATTTTTGATCCCGATCCACTGGGCAATCATAATCATCAAAGGAACACCGACACCGATTGTGGCATAAATAATATGAAATGATAATGTCAACAGCGTCAGCATCCGGCTGGCATACGCCGGATCTTCAAATAAGGTCATGGGTCAACCTCCTCTATGTATTTTTTTCTCTAGTTTTTAACATTCCCTGTGTATGCAGTTTTAATCAGATTCAATCAAAAATTCATATTGCTGAAGTATTTCCTCCTTATCATACGTTTTTTCAATAAAAGTCAACTTGTTATGGTGATCGATGAGTACAATAGTGGATGCTCTGGTGCCATAATCAGGTGTTTCGATAAAGATGGAAGATAATGCTTTTTCTAAATCTGCACGAATCCCTGTCTGAGGAAGAAGTCCGCTGTCAGCTTGTGTTCTGTCTTGTAAGCTGTGTAATAAATCTTCTGTTTTCATTTCTGAGTGTGACTGGATATAATTCGTCAGTTCCTTTTTAGAATGTTCAACTTTGGGCCAGGGTGTATTCAGCGTATCATTACTTAATCCATAAACCCCTGCTTTTATCTTAGAACCCTGATTATACACATTATTATAGTGATACAATGTGTCCTTGTCACCGAAAAGAATGTTATATCCAGCATAGTTATGACGATTTTTTGAAAGCTGCTCTAAAAACAATTCCCCGTCAAAATTCTGTAACAAAAAATCTACCGGAAGCTCTCCACGGGAAAATGTTTTAGATGCTGGAAGAGAAGGGTCCCGATAATTGGTCACCGCTGCAAATTTCCCTTGCTTGGAAACGGCCAGCCAGGTTCCCAGCTGCAGCAAATCTCTGCCAGCCAGAATATCCGGCTTGTCATCCCAAAAAGCTGCCGGGAGCGCAGGTCTATGATAAAACTCATCCCGATTACTGAGTAAAATGAATTTATATTTTGGATGTGCATGATAGGCAAAGGTGATTAAGCACATGGAATATATCCTCCTTTTTTCTTTCAATCTCGAATGAATAGCTTGTCTTCAGTATACTTTTCTGATATTTTAGAATCAATGTTATCGCATTCCCTGAAATAAAATGCGTTTCTCTATTGACAACGAGAAAAAATCTGATAATAATTAATATCAATACATCGAACGTTATGGAAGGACTAGTAAGTAAGCCGTCACAATGACAGAGATGGAATCAGAGGATGGAAGCAAATTTTAATTGCATCTGTCCAAAGCTGTGAGATTCCTCATTGTTGATTTACTGAACCTGCCTTTATCAGTCTTATGCAAAACATAAGCGTCTTCCGAACGTTATCCCGGAATAAGTGAAATACGGTTGTCCAAGGCGGACGCAGTTAAAGAATCGTATTTAAGTTGTGGTGGTACCGCGGAAGTAAACTCTTTCGTCCCTTCTATTTATAGGGGATGGAGGAGTTTTTTTATTTCCTGGTTAAAATGTTTTTAGAAAGTGAGAGGTGGAATGACAATGGCAGCAAAACGTATTGTCGTTAAAATAGGAAGCAGCTCGTTAACCAATACGCATGGGGAAATAGACCAACAGCAGCTGGAGGATCATGTCCATGCCCTCGCGCTGCTTCATCAGAATAATATGGAAGTGATTTTGGTTTCCTCGGGAGCAATTGCTGCAGGGTTTAAGCAGCTGGGCTATTCTTCAAGACCTGTTACGCAAAAAGGAAAGCAGGCTGCAGCAGCTGTAGGTCAGGGGCTTCTAATCCAGACCTATATGGAAAAACTAAAAGAATACGATATTACTGCTGCTCAAATCCTTTTGACCAGAAGTGATTTTTCCGATCAGGGGAGATATCGAAATGCTTATGCGACAATGGAAGAATTGCTGGAGCGGCGGGTTATCCCGGTTATCAATGAAAATGATACGATTGCCATTGACGAGCTTACGTTTGGAGATAACGATATGCTTTCTGCATTAGTAGGCGGTTTAATTCATGCGGACCATTTAATTCTTTTAACTGATATCAATGGCATATATGATAAAAATCCCGCTAGACACCCGGACGCAACACGCTACGACCATTTAATGAAGCTCAGCACAGAGCTGATTGCGCAGACAGATGCAACTGGCTCCAAAGTAGGGACAGGCGGTATGAAGTCGAAGCTGATGGCTGCGAAAATGGCATCCTCCGTCGGTATTCCGGTATTTATTGGACGGGGTTACGGAAAAGAGAAGCTGGCAGCTATTTTAGAAGGGAAGGGTGACGGCACCTATATCGACAGCGAAAGAAAAGCGCATTTACCGGCGAATAAACAATGGATTTCACTGCATTCGGATTTAGATGGCCGGGTAGTAATAGATGAAGGGGCAGAAAAAGCCTTAATGTATCACGGCAGCAGCCTGCTTTCCCCGGGTATTACAGCGGTAGAGGGTTATTTTGTAAAAGGGGACGTTGTCGAGGTTTATGGAAAGTCCGCTTTATTAGGGAGAGGACAGGTAAAATGCTCCTCCGAAGAATTAGAAGCCGTTATGAAATTGCGTGAATCAGATTATATTCACGCTGTACCGACAATTGAAGTGATCCACCGTGACAAGTGGGTCTCATTCGAGACAATGAAAGGGGAATTATCATGAGTGAAGTAATCGAAAAAGGAAAGCTTGCTAAAAAAGCCAGTTATCAAATTGGAACATGCACGACAAAGGAAAAAAATGAAGCGTTATTAAAAATTGCCAATGGATTAAGAGAAAATGAAGAAGCGATTCTTGCAGCCAATCGATTGGATATCCAGGCTGGAAAAGAGAAAGGCTTATCTGCGTCACTGCTTGACCGTGTGGAATTAAATCACCAGCGTATTGCTGACATTGCGGATGCGATTCTGCAAATTATTGATTTAACTGATCCAATCGGTGAAATACTTGAAACGATTGAAAAGGATAATGGCTTAAAGATTGTTAATACACGTGTCCCAATCGGCGTCGTCGGCATGATTTACGAAGCAAGACCAAATGTCACTGTTGATGCAGCAACACTTGCTGTTAAAACAGGGAACGCCATTATCTTACGGGGCAGCTCATCTGCCATTCATTCTAATCTGGCAATCGTCAAGGTCATTCATGAAGCGCTGGAAAACAGTGCCGTGATTCCTGATGCGATTCAATTAATAGAGGATACAAGCAGAGAAACCGCCAATGAACTATTCCGATTAAATGCATATTTAGATGTGCTTATCCCGCGCGGAGGGAAAAATCTGATTGATACGGTTGTCAGAGAGTCGCGCGTTCCAGTAATCGAAACAGGGGCAGGAAACTGCCATGTTTTTGTAGATGAAACTGCAAATCCAGAGATGGCAAAAGAAATTATCTTAAATGCGAAACTGCAGCGCCCGTCTGTGTGTAATGCGATTGAGTCCCTCCTTATTCAATCCGATTGGTTTGATCAGCACGGAAATGAGTTAATTGCTTCTTTGATTGAACAAGGCGTTACAGTTCATGGCGATGCCCGTGTTGTAGAAAAGATACCTTTTGTACAAGAGGCGGCAGAGGAAGACTGGAGAACGGAGTATCTTGGTTTAGAAATCAGTGTGAAAATCGTAGCGGATGTGTATGAAGCAATTGATCATATTAATACGTATGGCACGAAACACTCAGAAGCAATTATTACAGAAACGGCAGCTCACGCTGAAATTTTCAAGCAAAAAGTAGATGCAACAACAGTGTACCATAATGCTTCTACGCGTTTTACGGATGGCTTTGAATTCGGGTTTGGTGCAGAAATCGGTATCAGCACACAAAAACTGCATGCGAGAGGGCCAATGGGCTTAAAAGCATTAACATCGAATAAATTTATTGTTTCCGGTGAAGGGCAAATTCGGGAATAAGAGATAAATGTAGAAGGGAGCGGTTTTCGCTCCCTTTCTTTTGTGAAGAACACTAAATTAAATATGCTAAAATGAACTGCTTATATTTGAATTTCAACATTATTTTTTACAGACCACTGGTGACCAAAGTCCTTCTTTTTCCAATGTAACACTTTCTTCTTCATGAAAGTTCTCCATACACTTTTCAATAATCAGCTCGTTTGCTTTATGATTGTTATTAATTTGAATAGCTAAAATACTGCCAACGGTAATAATCGTTGTACAAACGATTATTGCAAAGATAATATTCAATGTATCTTTTTTCAATTTTATCTGCTCCTTTCACCTTATTTAGACTACCAGTAATTGGTTATTCTTTAAAGGCTGGACATCAAGTCATTACCAATAGTCAGTATCTTTCAGTTTGCAAAAGCAGGAAATCGCGATAAAATAACAATATAAAGGATGCAGAAAAGAGAGGTTCGACATGCTGGAGCAAATAACAGATGACATTTACCGTCTTGTTGTCCGGTTTAAAGGGGCTATGGGAGAGGTAAACAGTTATCTTATCAAAGGCGACAATGGTTATACCGTGATTGATACAGGGATCCATGCACCAGAAACAAAAGCTTTATGGGAGCGTGTTCTAAGTAAGTATAAAATTGAAAAGCTTGTGCTGACACATACGCATGAGGATCATATCGGCTTAGCTCGCTGGTTTCAAGAAATCTATGAAATTCCTGTGTATGTGTCCAAACGCGGTTATGAAGAAATGCATAAGGGAAGAGATGCGAAAGCTCGTAAAAATCGAATAAAGCGTTTAATCAAAAAACATGGAGCTCCGCCGATTCCTTTAAAAATAAGAGATGAATCCCATATTTATAAATTTGAGCCGGATGGATTTTTTGAAGATAATGATGAAATAACACTTGGAAACCGGTCATACCAGACGATATGGACGCCTGGCCACGCGCCTGATCATTATTGCTTCTATCAGCCGGAAACAGAAATCATGATTATTGGTGATCATGTATTAAACCATCTTTCCCCGGTAATCGGGTTATGGATGGGAGAGGAACACAATCCGCTGGAAACTTATTTTGAAGCACTGGAGCTATTGAAGGGCTATCAGGTGCGCCGGGCATTGCCGGGGCATGGGGATATCATTGAAGACCTAAATGAACGGATAACAGATATATTCCAACGTCATGAAAAACGGCTGCAGCAATTATTAGAGCTGATGGAAGAGGAAGAAATGACTGCTTTTAAATTAACAACAAAAGCGTATGGTCCGATGAAAAGTCTTGCCTTTGCCAGTCAATTTATGGCGACCTTGACACGATTGATTTATTTAGAGGAACAGTCGAAAATAAACGTACAGACCAAAAAAGGGAAGAACTATTACGAACTCCCGGCCAAAGATTTACAAGCTATTAGGAGCTGATAACAGATGAAGTTTGCAGCAATTGATTTTGAAACAGCCAATGAAAAAAGAAACAGTGCCTGTTCGATAGGAGTCGTCCGATTTGATGAGCAGGAGATTTTGGATGAATATTATTCCTTGATAAACCCGCTTAGCGATTTTCGCAGTATGAATATCCGGATTCACGGCATTAGAGAGGATGATGTGCAGGACGCACCGACTTTCGAAGACCTGTGGCCTACTCTGTATGAAAAGCTGGAAGGGCATATCATTGTAGCACATAATGCCAGTTTTGACATGAGTGTGCTGCGTCAATCTCTATTAAAATATGATTTAAGACATCCTGATTTTGCTTCTTTATGCACTGTGAAAATCTCGCAGCGTGTATGGCCGCATTTAGAAAATCACCGCTTGCATACAGTAGCAGATTATCACGATATTCCATTGATCCATCACCATGCCCTAGAAGATGCAAAGGCTTCCGCATTCATTTTGATGAAGGCGTTGGAAGCTCAGCAGGATGGGGATGCGGAACACTTTTTAGAAAGATGGCTGGCGTCAAAAGCAAGTAAACGCCGAAGCTATCCCAAAGCAGGCTCTAAAAATAAGACAGGGCGGGAATCAACGAAGCTGTTTTTATAAAAAATAGAGTTTAATTTCACAGCAATTGATATCAGGTAATCAGAAAACGATGGTTACTTTTTAACTGTTTAAAAAGAAAAAATTAGGCTATCCTTATCATTGCTTTTTTTAGAAAAAAGGCGTATGATAAATTCTACAAGCTACATTGTTCGTATCAATAAAAGTTTTAACCTCTAATGTTGGAATAGGGAGTTTTACATCGAAATTGAAATGTCGAGCCGTCATAAAGGAATGGAAGACAGGAAGGTTTCTGCGGACACCCACTTTGCGAAGTGGTGGTTTAAAACTTTTTATTGCATGGTACGGCAAATGTGGCCTGTATACATAATTTATTATCCTATCCCGGCAGCGGCCTCGCTCCCGGGATTTTTTATAATTTTAAATAAGCTCTCTTTCATTAAGGTGAAAGAGAAAATTTGCATTGTCATTAGCATCAGTTTGGAAAAATGGTTATCTTTTTCCGACTTGGAAACAATACAATTTAATGAATTGAACTGAAGTACAGAAAGGATGTATTGGAAATGACAAGTCGATTTGATGGTAAGGTAGCGATTGTAACAGGCGCAGCAAGCGGGATTGGAGAAGCAACTGCGGTAAAATTTGCTGAACAGGGTGCCAAGGTGGTACTCTCTGATATGTCTGAGAAAGGGAGACAGCTGTCAGATGAACTCAATCATAAGGGACTGGAGACAACTTTTATCCAAACGGATGTGACGAATGAAGAGGATGTTCAAAAATTAGTGCAGGAAACAGTTGCTGCATATGGCCGTCTGGACATCGTTTTTGCAAATGCAGGAATCGGGAACAGCACGCTCCTGCATGAATTGTCTTTAAAGGATTGGCAGAAGGTAATCGACGTTAATTTAACAGGCGTATTTCTAACGAATAAATATGCGATTGAGCAAATGTTAAAACAAGAAAAGGGCGGCGCCATTGTAAATAACGATTCGATCCATGGCTTTGTCGGCAAAGCCGGGGTCAGCGCTTATGCAGCAGCAAAAGGAGGCGTAAAGCTGTTAACCCAGACAGCTACAGCAGAATATGCTGCGAAAGGAATTCGAATCAATAATGTCAATCCAGGCTATATTGATACACCATTACTCAAAGATGCGCCAGATGAAGCAAAACAAGATTTAATACGTCTTCATCCTATTGGCAGGCTCGGAAAACCAGAGGAAGTTGCCAATGCAGTGTTATTTTTAGCAAGTGAAGAAGCTTCTTTCATAACAGGAGCAAGCTTGTTGGTCGATGGCGGATATACAAGTATATAATTGGAATAAAAGTCTCCTGATGCAGGGAGATTTTTTCATTGGCAGATATCGGTTAAATTTACAGTTTCCATCCAATAAGTAAAACAAATACAAACAGATTCAAAAATACGATTATTACTTTTCGCTTCTTCTTGCTATGCTTGATATAAAGCTTTCCATTTAAAGGAGGAAGAGTAATAATGACATTTCAATTAGAAAAATTAGATCATATTCAGCTGTCTGCACCAAAGGGTTCGGAGGAAACAGCGAAAAAGTTCTACCGTGATATTTTAGGGTTTGCAGAAGAAGAAAAACCGGAGTCGCTAAAGCCAAATGGGGGTGTCTGGTTTAGCGAAGGAGAAATCGCGCTTCATATTGGAATCGAGGAACCGTTTTCCCCTATGAAAAAAGCACATCCTGCTTTTAGTGTATCAAGAATCGACGCATTACAGACTTATTTAGAAAACGCCGGTATTTCGACAAAATGGGACAGTAAACTTCCGAATGCGCGAAGATTCTATGTCAAGGGCCCATTCGGGAACAGGCTGGAATTCTTGGAGTGGGAAAATAAATAAGAAATTCATTTTTTTAATCGGAATTATTAGAAAGATTTTAATTTTTCCCTTATGCTTGTTTTTGTGATTGTACGTGCTATACTATAGGCATTCTTTATTTTTTAACTCAACCCAAAAATGAATATTTTTCATATAATCGTGGGGATACGGCCTGCAAGTTTCTACCGGTTTACCGTAAATAAACTGACTATGGAAAAGTATTAAAAAGCTTGTATTATGTCTTAAAACAATGCACGCTTGCTTGATTATTCGACAAAAAGCTCGAAAATCTACTTTTCCCATGGTAGATTTTCGGGCTTTTTTATACTTTAGGAGGAATCATTCATGGATTTACTAAAAGAAAAAATTGTAACAGAAGGAAAAGTATTATCAGATAGCGTGTTAAAAGTAGATGCTTTTTTAAATCATCAAGTTGATCCTGTATTAATGCAGGAAATCGGGAAGGAATTCGCGAATCGATTCCGTGACAAAAGGATAACTAAAATTCTTACGCTGGAATCTTCAGGCATTGCTCCTGCGACGATGGCAGGGCTGGAGCTTGGTGTTCCGGTTATTTTTGCAAGAAAACGTCAATCGTTGACGTTAACAGATAATCTCTTAACTGCAGAGGTTTATTCTTTTACAAAACAGACGACAAGCAAGGTTTCTGTTTCCCATGATTTTATTAAAGAGGGCGACAACCTGCTGGTTATTGATGATTTCCTGGCTAATGGACAGGCAGCACTTGGATTAATAGATATTGCAAAGCAGGCAAAGGCAGACGTTGCCGGTATCGGTATCGTCATTGAAAAAGGCTTTCAAGAAGGCGGACAGGCGCTCCGTGAGAAAGGAATTAAAGTAGAATCGTTGGCTATTATCGATTCCTTAGAAAATAATCAGGTGGCTTTTAAAGAGGAGGCTCTCAGGCAATGAAAATGGCAGCATTAGGTTTCCAGCACCTATTAGCAATGTATGCCGGAGCAATTTTAGTTCCGCTGATTGTCGGGGATGCTCTCGGACTGAGTACAGAGCAATTAACGTACTTGGTAGCAATTGATATTTTAATGTGCGGTGTGGCGACACTGCTGCAAGTATTAAACAGCAAATTTATCGGTATCGGACTTCCGGTTGTCTTAGGGTGTACCTTTACTGCAGTTGCTCCTATGATTGCTATCGGCGGACAGTATGGCATCACGGCGATATACGGTGCGATTATTGTATCCGGGTTATTTGTAGTCGTCGTGAGCGGATTTTTTGGAAAGCTGGTCCGCTTTTTTCCGCCGGTCGTTACCGGTTCCGTTGTAACAATTATCGGAATTACCTTGATTCCTGTAGCCATTAATAATCTGGGCGGCGGAGAAGGAGCAGGAGATTTCGGATCAACTGCGCATATCGCGCTTGGATTTGGAACATTATTATTTATTATTTTAATGTACCGGTTTACAACAGGATTTTTAAAATCCATTTCCATCCTGATTGGTTTAGGTGCAGGAACGATTGCAGCTGCATTTATGGGAAGAGTTGATTTTTCAGCTGTTGCAGAGGCTTCTTATTTCCATATGGTTCATCCATTTTACTTTGGGACACCGACCTTTGAATGGTCGGCAATTATTACAATGATTTTAGTTGCGATGGTGTCACTGGTCGAATCAACAGGTGTTTATTTTGCATTAGGTGATATTACGGATAAAAAATTAAATGAAAAAGATTTATCCAGAGGATATCGTGCAGAAGGATTAGCGATTTTCCTTGGAGGAATCTTTAACGCATTTCAGTACACAGCCTTTTCTCAAAATGTCGGTTTGATGCAGATGACAGGTGTGAAAAAAAGACGTGTCATTGTGATTACCGGGGTGATGCTGGTTGTATTAGGATTTGTCCCTAAGATTGCTGCCGTGACAACGATTATTCCGACCTCTGTGCTGGGCGGAGCGATGTTAGCGATGTTTGGAATGGTTGTTGCACAAGGCATAAAAATGCTTGGTGCTGTAATATCGGAGTCGCCGGAGAATTCTATGATTATTGCTTGTTCGATTGGAATGGGTCTCGGTGTAACAGTCGTACCGGAATTATTTGATGTACTTCCGAACTCACTGCAAATTTTAACCAGCAACGGCATTGTTGCAGGAAGTGTTACAGCGATTGTATTAAATATAATTTTCAATATGACACCGCGGCGTAAAAAAGAAAAGCAGGTTACTGGAACAAGAGAGCTTGCTGAAGAAGTATCTTAAATAAGCATTGAAACTGTCACTTCGGTGGCAGTTTTTTATTGTTGTTTCAAAGATTACTGGAATTCAAGACCGGGTTACGCTAAAATCGAAGTATATATTTTCATGTATTTTAAGAAAGTATAGAGAATTTAAGGAAGAAAGTATGTTGGACATGATATGAAGCGTATAAGGGATGCTAAAAAAGTAAAAATACGATTTCAACGCTCCCTGTAATCTTAAAAAATGGAAGGAGGAGTCATAGGGATGACTGATTTATCAAACAGCACACTCCTTATCTACGGGCTGGTTATATCAGCTGCATTGATAATTGGTATTATTCAGTGGGTGAGAAGACGATTTGAAGTGTTGGCCGTTCTAGCTATTATTTTATCTCTGTTATTACCGCTTGCGGGCTTTCTATATAGTATTAATCGTCCAGAGGGTATGAATGAAATCGCATATATATGGCAGCAGGCCAGAGGAAGAAGCGGTATAGGTGTCTTTCTCTTATTAGGGCATCTGTATATCCTTTTTTGGGTCTTATTTGGTGCAGAATTTAAACGGCTATATGAGTTTCTGTTCCCTAAAGTAAAAAGAATCATTCAATGGGTTAAAAACCGTATTCAGAAGCAGGACAAAAACAAAATGAAAGAGGAGATGTAATGACAACAGAAAAAGAGAAGATGCAGGCAGGGGAAATATATAATCCGGGAGATAGTGAATTAGTAAAGGACCGGCTGCATGTCAGAAAGATGATGCGTTATTATAACGGGCTGACAGAGGATGATACGGTAAGACGGACAAGCTGTCTGAAAGAAATATTTGGCTCAACAGGGGGATCCCTGTTTATTGAACCTGATTTTCATTGTGATTATGGTTATAACATTCATGTCGGGGAAAACTTTTATGCAAACTTTAACTGTGTTATGTTAGATGTTTGCCCGATTCGAATCGGCGACAATTGCATGCTGGCTCCAGGTGTACATATTTATACTGCAACGCATCCGATCAATCCGGTGGAGCGTAATTCCGGAAAAGAATTTGGTAAGGCAGTAACCATAGGTGATAATGTATGGATTGGCGGCGGGGCAATAATTAACCCTGGTGTAACGATTGGTGATAATGCAGTGATTGCTTCCGGTTCTGTCGTGACTAAGGATGTTCCTGCAAACGTTGTTTACGGAGGAAATCCGGCTAAGTTTATTAAAAGTGTAGAATTGTAAAGATGTGTTTATTAAACAATCTCTTTAAAACAGGATTCAGCGGGGAGGGCTATGATGGATAAGCTTCAATCATTTGCGCCGGTTATCGGGGATCAGCCTAAAGTGCTGATTGTCGGTTCCATGCCGAGTAAAAAGTCATTAAAAGAACAAGAATACTATGGAAATCCCAGAAATCATTTCTGGCCGATTATGTATCATATTTTAAATGAAAAAGCCGTAGAGACGTATTCTGAAAAATTACATTTAATGAAGAAGTATCACTTGGCGTTATGGGATACTGTCGGCTATTGCTATCGGCAAGGGAGCCTGGATATGCATATTCAAGAAGAAGAACCTAATGATATTGCAGGACTTTTAAAGGCATATCCTACTATTCAGCTGATCGCTTGTAATGGAACAAAAGCATATCAAATGTTTCAGAAGTTTATCGCTCCGGTGCTCCAGCAGGAAGTCGATGTGATAAAGCTTCCTTCTACAAGTCCTATTCCTGGAAAATATAATAAAACATTTGAAGAGAAGATAGAAGCGTGGCGTGTAGTTACTACCTATTTAGAAGATATAAGGTCGTAAATCCAGAGGGGGACAGAATGAAACAATTTTGGCTGCAATTTCTGCTTTTTTCAATATTATGGGTTGGATTACTCTTATTTAACAGTACATTTATCCCTTATCATTTCTTTTTATTTGCACTGAGTCTGGCTTTTTTCTTTCTCTTATCGTTTCGAACGAAGGAGTTGTATCTTTTCTTAGGCAATATCATCGTTATTCTATGTGCCGGTTTCTTTTTCACAGATAATGTTTTATTTTCTATCAGTTTAATATGGTTTTTGCTGGTATTAGCTGCCAGGCAGGTAGAAACACAGGCATATTATACGCTGTCAGCTGCAGCAATAGCAGCATGTATGTTCTTTTCTTTTTTTTCATCGATTTCCCTTGAATTATTTCTTGGAAGCATTTTTATTTTGGCAATAAGTATTCTCCTGCATCAGCAATGGAGTCATAACCAGTATTATAAGCATTTATACGAGGAGTTGAATGATTCCTACAGGCAGCTGAAACGGCAGCATGTGGATGCGGAGAAAAATGCAAAAACAGAGGAAAGAGCACGTATCGCCAGAGATATGCATGATTCTGTCGGACATCATTTGACCGCATTAATGATGCAGATAGAAATGCTGTCGATTCAATATCCGGATTTGAAAACAGGACAGATGAAGGAATTGGCAAACAGAAGCCTGGAGGAAACGAGAGATGCTGTCAAAGCTTTAAAATTGGAGGAATCGGAAGGAATCGCAACGGTTGTCCAGCTGATTCGGAAATTAGAAAGTGAGAGTCATTTGAATGTGCATTTCACGATGAAGAAAGGGGTTTTATCCGTGCCGATTTCTAATGCTAAAAGTGTTGTTCTTTATCGGGTGATTCAGGAAGGGATTACCAATGCCATGCGCCATGCCAACAGCCGTGAGGTTTTTGTAACTTTAAGTAAATCTGCAGATCAGGCAATCCATTTTGAAATCAGTAATAAAATACATCAAGTAAAAGCATATGAACCGGGATTTGGACTGACAAATATGCAAAGTCGTGTGGAGGAATTCGATGGGAAATTAGAGATTCTTCAGTTACCTGATAAGTTTGTTTTATCAGGAAGGATTCCCAGCTGATATTCATGACGGAAGGAGATGATAATGTATGTTCCACGTGATGCTTGTAGAGGATCAGGAAATCGTACGTCAAGGACTGCGTATGATTCTGGAACAGGATGAACAGATTCGTGTAAGCTGCGAAGCAAGTAATGGATTCGAAGCGATGGAAAAGATGAGCGCGCATCGTGTTGACATTGTTTTTATGGACATCCGGATGCCGGATATGAATGGTATTGAGGCGACTAGGAAAATAAAAGAACAGTGGCCGGATGTGCCTGTTCTCATTCTGACCACCTTTAATGACGATGAATATGCTCTGGAAGCACTGAATGAAGGAGCAAGCGGTTTTTTATTGAAAACCTCTGACGGCAAAAAGCTTATCGAAGCGGTATACAGTGTTATGAAGGGCGGCTTGGTGCTGCATGATGAGGTGACCGCGAAAGTAATGCCGAGATTGTTAAAGCAATCTAAGAAAACAAGCGCTGCAGCAAACGTTGAGCTGACGGAAAGAGAAAGAACGATTGCCAAAAAGGTTGGACAGGGAAAAACGAATAAAGAAATCGCTGCTGAATTGTATCTTTCTATAGGGACGATAAAAAATCATATTTCTGTTATTCTGCAAAAGACTGATTTACGTGACCGGACGCAGCTCGCTATCTATGCGGTTACTCATGATATTTCTTAAAAAGGAAGTTTCAAGAACGAATGTCAAGAAATTGTACGAATTCCCTGCTGTAGTCCGCCGTTACATAATTTAAAATAGAAGTAACCTTAAATAAAAGTTTGGTGAAGAAGAGATGATTGCAATATTTTTAGATGAATTTCATTTTTCAACCCTGTGGAATGGCGGAATCTTTTTGTTTTGTGCATTTATGATTGTTTGTTATTTTTTTATGATTCCTTCCAAGGGAAAGAGCGGTATGCTTTATATTATCTCTTTTCTCTTCGGCATGGTTGTCTTATTTTTGTCTGTGGGAAGTCCATTAAATATTATTGGCAGGCTGACCTTGCAGGCACATATGTATCAAATTGTCGGTTTACTTTTTGTTGCGGCTCCCTTGCTTGTTATTGGATGGAGGCCAAAATCGTGGATCAGTGAAAAAATCAGCTGGATACAAAGCGCACTTGCTTATTTCCGGAAGCCTGCAGTAGCTATTACCCTGCTGACGGTCTTTTTTTACGGTTATCATCTGCCATTTATGTTTGATATTGCCAGAATAGAGCTGTACTGGAATCATTTCTTTATGATGTGTCTGTTTTTGGCTGCATTGAATTTCTGGGCTGCATTTTTCTATTATTGGCTGAATAATCGTGTCAGATGGTATGCAACGGCCGTTCAAATATCTGCATTCTTACCCTATTGCTTTTATGGTCTTCTAGCAGGTTCAGGCATTTATCAAACCTACAAGGATCCGGCTGTCTTTTTAGAATCATTACGGGTCTGTATTCCGGTCGATTTGCAAATGCCGGATGAATTCTATATTGGTTTTCTGCCTTTTGACCCGGTTTATGAGCAGCAGATGGGAATTTTGATTTTTCTGTTCAGCATCGCACTCGTATTCGTTATTACGCTGGTTTGGTCTCAAAGGCAATTTAAAAATGAAAAAGGATGAATTACTTAATGACAGCAGAGCTGAAAATCAGTTCTGCTGTTTTTTTGTTAAGCAAGGAAAGAAGAAGTGTTGGATGAAAAAAATGACTGGAGTCACTTTTTTCCATCCGATTAGTGACGGAGGAAAGTGTTGTTTTGCTCGGGAAGACGATAAAATATAAGTAGATTTGACAGGAGGGCTAACATGCTGGAATTAGTTGATATTTCAAAGCGTTTTAAAAAAATAGAAGCAGTAAAGGCATTAAATATGTTTATTGAACAGGGAGAAATCGTCGGTCTGCTCGGTCCGAACGGAGCTGGTAAATCAACGGCTATTTCTATCCTTTCTACATTGATTGAGCCGACACAGGGAGACGTCCGGTTTTTGAAAAAGTCTGTCATTAAAAAGCCGTCTCCATTACGGAAAGCCATTGGGGTCGTACCGCAGGAAATCGCACTTTATCCGCAGTTATCGGCGGAAGAAAACCTGCTTTTCTTTGGAAGAATTTATCGTTTGAAGGGCTCAAATTTAAAACAGCGGGTGAATGAGATTTTAGAGCAAATTGGTTTAACAGAGAAGCGAAAAGCGTTGGTAGAGTCTTTTTCCGGAGGGATGAAAAGACGGTTGAATATTGGGGTGGCTATGCTCCACAGCCCTAAAATTTTAATTATGGATGAACCGACTGTCGGCATCGACCCGCAATCCAGAAGCTATATTTTGGAGACTGTCAAACGTTTGAACAAAGAAAATCAAATGACGGTCGTCTATACAAGCCATTATATGGAAGAAGTAGATTATCTGTGTGACCGTATTTATATTATGGATCAGGGGAATTTAATTGCTTCTGGGACGAAGGAGGAAATCAAGCAGATTCTTTCTTCCGAAAATACGATTTCAATCCAGGCTGACCATTGGAGTGAAGCATTTATTGCCCATTTGAAGGAGCATGAATCGGTGACAAATGTGCATGTGGAAGAAAAAGAGATTACATTAATTACGCCAAAGGAAGTCAATTTGTTTTCTGAAATTATTTCGATGACGGAGAAATATGCTATTTCTTTACGCTCGCTGCATGTGAAGTCCCCAACGCTGGAGGATGTATTCCTGCACTTAACCGGAAGAGCATTACGTGATTAGAGGAGGATGACTATGATATTTCAACTAGTTAAAAAACAATTGCTCCTGCTATGGCGTAATCCTGTCCAGATTTTCTTACTTCTGGGGTTGCCGATTATCCTTATTCTTATTTTAAGCTTTGCATTGGCAGGGTTTATGGAAGGCGGCAGTCCAAAGCTTGAATTAAAAGTAACCTGGCTGGAGCATCAAGATGAAGCGGATCAGGTTGAGCGATTTATCAATGAAATGGAAGCAATTGGTGCGCCGGCAGAGGCGTTTGGTGACAGCGAAGACCTGCAGATGGTTACAATGCTCCGGGAGGATATTTTTCAAGGAGAAGATTTGCAGGAAATGATTGAATTAGAGGTCATACAGGAAGACGAAAAAGCAGATGTGCTGGCGGATGATTCCTTTTCCGGTTTAATCGAAGTACCAGAAAATTTCACCTATGATATGCTGCAGGCTATCTCAGGACAGGGCACTGCCAAACCAGATTTAACGCTGCATGTCAATCAGGAGGATGGAATCTACTCATCTGTCTTATCACAAATTTTGGAGCAATTTGATGAGAATCTGACAACACAGGCTTTTCTGCAGGAAAATGATTTGGCTGTAGATATAGATGAGATGCAGGCTGTCACAAACGTCGGTGAGCAGACACAAATTGAACAGCAGGATCCGATTTCCTCTCGTGATTATTATACGGTTGCCATGGCAGTTTTTACCGGGTTATATGTTGCTTCTACCATTGGTTTCTTTGCAACCAGAGAAAGGCAGGATCAGGTGTTTGACCGTATTATTGTCGGTGATATGCCGAGATGGATGTACTTCTTCAGCATCCTGATTTCTGGTATGATTATTGCCTTTATTCAGCTAATGATTATTTTTGGTTTTTCTTATTTTGTTTTCCAAGTCGCGTTTCATGATATGCTGGCATTTTTGTTAACTACCTTTTCCTATGCTGTTGCTGTAGGCGGGATCACCGTACTATTAACAGCTATCAGCTATCGTTTTAAATCAGATGCGATTGTTGGCTTTTTCTCAGGGGTCGTTACTTCTATTTTTGCATTTATCGGAGGGAGCTTTTTCCCGATTGGAGAATTATCGGAAATGATTCAGCGTATCGGTAATATGACACCGAATGGCTCTGGATTAAGTGCTTATATCCAGTTACTCCGAGGAAGCGGCATAAAGGACATTTCAAATTATCTTATCTACATGATTGGTTTTGGTGCTCTGATGATTATAGTTGCTGCAATAAGCTTTCCAAAAAGGGGGTCGACACGATGAAAGGCATATTATTAGCACGGATAAGGGAGTTTATTCGTAATCCATTTACTTTTCTCCTTTTTACAGGAATGTCGATTGTGTTTGCCTGGGTTATTTCTTCTTTAAATGTAGGGGAAGGAGGCGGCGGAATTCCAGTTCCTGTCTATGTGGAAGACGGAGCAAGTGATTACCAGCATTCTCTGGAGGAGCAGGAAGCCTTTCGTTTTTATGAAGTTGATAAAGAAGCATTGCAAGAAGAGTTAAGGGAAGGGGATGCAGATACGGGCGTTATCTTATCTGTGGATCGTTTTGATATTTTAGTAGGCGTAGAATCTCCCAATGCAGGTCTGATTCAACAGACGGTCCAGGAAGTATATACAACAGATATGCAAGAGGCATTAATCCGGGAGGCAGCAGACGCAGAAGGAATGGAAGCGGGTCAAGTCGTTTCATCCTACCAGGAAGCTGCCTCGGAAGGTACATTTGACTTGTCGGTACACAGCTTTTCAGGAGAGGAATCCTGGCAATATGATGATAATGTACATCGTGTGGGCGGCTTTGCATTATTTTTCGCTATTTATACCATCGCATATGGGGTAGTCAAAATCCTGACAGAAAAAAGAATGGGTGTCTGGGACCGGATGATTTTATCGCCAATCAAGAAATCAGAAATGTATATTGCGAACCTGTTTTACAGTTTTATAGAAGGCTATCTGCAAATTATAATTATTTTTAGTTTCTTCTATTTCTGGCGGGGGATTACCTTTAATGATCGAATGATTGAAATTTTACTGATGCTGATTCCATATGCTTTAGCTATTGTTGCTATGTCTATTTTGATTACAGCACTTGTTAAAAATGTGGAGCAGTTTAATGCAGCGATCAGTATTATTACAGTAAGTTTAGCCATGATTGGCGGCGCATTTTGGCCGTTAGAAATTGTCAGCAATCCTGTCCTGCTGTTTTTAGCAAATTTGAATCCAATCAAATACGGTTTAGATATTATTCAGGGAGCAGCAGTTTATGGCTATTCCTTTACAGAGCTCCTGCAGCCGATCAGTATTTTAACATTGATGACTGTCTTATTTACCGGACTAGGCATTCATTTAATGGAAAGACGACATATTTAATCAGACAGCATGTGTAAAACGTATAAGGCTTTGTGCGCTGGCAAAGCCTTATACGTTTATTTGTATATGTACGATTAAACAAATTTCCTGACTTTCTCCCATAACTTGGATTATATACTTTAGGGAATTTCTAGTATAATAGGTAGTTAGAATGTTAGATAGAAAAGAGGGTCAGGGTGTGAAGAAAAAGAAGAAATGGATTTGGATTATTTCAGGAGTTGTGCTGATACTCCTTATTATAAATTTTGCTGCTGCGATTTTCTTTTATAACCTCGCCATTGAAAGGAATGTAAAAGATTTTCTAAATGATAATGATGACCTGGAAGTGGAAGCAGAAACACTGGATATTTTATTAGAAGGTGATTGGCGGGATTGGTCGGATGAACAGCCGTTTGAAACTTGGCATCAGACTTCCTATGATAACCTTGATTTACAAGGATATTATCTGGAAGCAGAACAGCCTACGAATAAAGTGGTTATCTTTGCCCATGGCTATTTGGGGCGCGGAAAAGATATGGCTTTATACGGACAGCATTATTATGAGGATTTAGGATATAACATTTTTACAGCAGATATGCGCGGACATGGAGAGAGTGAAGGAGATTATATCGGCTTTGGCTGGCATGACCGTTTAGATTTGCTTGATTGGATTGACAAAGTCATTGAACGTGTCGGTGATGATGCTGAAATTGTGCTGCATGGTGTTTCCATGGGAGGATCCTCTGTTTTAATGGCCAGCGGGGAGGAATTGCCGCCAAATGTGAAAGCTGTTGTCGCAGATGCTTCCTATACAGATGTCAATGAATTATTCTCTTACCAAATTGACCGGATGTTCCATTTGCCTTCCTTTCCGTTTATCCCATCTACCAGTCTCGTAACACAGCTGCGCGCCGGTTACGGGCTGAAGGAAGCCTCTGCTTTAGATCAAGTTGCAAAAGCGGAAGTTCCGATTTTATATATTCATGGAAAAGAAGATGTCTTTGTGCCGACTGAGATGACAGAGGAGCTCTATGAAAATACCAAAAGTGAAAAGGAGCTTCTGCTTGTGGATGAGGCGAGCCACGGGGAGTCCTATGTAAAAGATGAGGAATTATATAAGGAAACATTGGATGATTTTCTGGAACGGTTTGTGCGGGAAGCTGAATGAGGATGCAGGAGGACTGCATAAATTTTTTCTGTTAGAAACAAGAGAAAATAACAGGAATCTGAGTTGAGATACTACGAAACTTGATTTAAGGATGCTTCAAAAACTCCGATATACAAAGGTTTGGATACCATTTATATAAGATGTGTGATAAGAAAAAGACATTGATCATAAAGCCTGGTCAGTGTCTTTTTTTATTCATATATTATACAAGAAAACAATTAATTTGAAGAAATTTAATTAATATTTATAAATTCCCTTGCATAAACATACATAAAAATTTATAATAATGAATAATTCATTTTTCAGACAAGGGAGAGAGTGTTTTTGAAGAAAGCAGCAATTATTGGCGGAACCGGGTATGGGGCGATCGAGCTTATCCGGCTTCTCCAATCACATAAAGAAATCGAGATTACTAAAATTATATCACAATCACAGGCAGGAGAGGAGTTATCAGCTACTTATCCGCATTTAAACGGTATTATTACGAAAGAGATGGAAGCATTAAATACCGAGGAGCTAGAAAAAGAGATTGATATTTTATTTTTAGCAACTCCAGCTGGTGTCGCTAAAAATATTATTCCTTCTTTCCAGGATACCTCCGTTCAATGTATCGATTTATCTGGCGACTTCCGGCTTACTTCAGAGGAATATAAGGAATGGTATGGAAAAGAACCTGCTTCTGCAGATGTGCTGGAGAAAGCAGTATTTGGACTCAGCGATATTTTTACAGAGGAAATTAAATCAGCATCGATTATTTCTAACCCGGGCTGTTTTCCAACAGCTGCTTTATCTGCATTGATCCCGCTTATTGACGGGGGAAAAATCCAGACAGAGGGTATTCGCATCGATGCGAAAACAGGGATTTCCGGAGCTGGAAAAGGTTTAAGTGAAAAAGCCCATTTCTCTTCAGCAAATGAAAATGTTGTTCCATATAAAATTGGTCAGCATCAGCATATCCCGGAGATTGAACGTTATGCATCCCAATTTGCAGATAATGATGTAAAGGTTTCTTTTACAACGCATTTGATTCCAATGACAAGAGGGCTGTTATGCACAATATATGCAGATTTGAAAAGTCAGGAAACCACCGCCTCCATTTTAGATTATCTACAGGAATACTATCAGGAGAAATCCTTTGTCCGTATTTTGCCAGAAGGTCATTTTCCGGCAACAAAAGGGGTAACGGGCAGTAATTACTGTGATATTGGAGCGTATGTAGACGAGCGGACAAACAGCATTGTGATAGCGTCGGCGATTGATAATTTAGTAAAAGGAGCGGCTGGCCAGGCAATTCATAATGCTAATCTGATGAACGGATGGGATGAGACAATGGGATTGGAGTTTATTCCAGTATTTCCATAATCTAAAAGAGAACAACTTTGAGGAGGAAAACCATAGGTGGAACATACATTATCGAAGTCATTTAAAATTTTAGAAAATGCACATATTGATCAGCCTAAAGGATTTACTGCAGGAGGCATACACGCAGGGCTGCGGAAATCTAAGCGTGATTTCGGCTGGCTTTATTCCGATGTACCAGCAAATGCCGCGGGAGTGTATACGCAGAATACATTTCAGGCAGCCCCGCTGGATGTAACACAGCAGGCACTAAAGCATTCCGGCCAGCTGCAGGCAGTCGTTGTCAATTCTGCTAATGCCAATTCGTATACAGGTGAACAAGGCTATCAGGATGCGTTAGAAATGCAGCAGCTTACAGCCGAAAAAATAGGAATTGACTCTTCCTTAGTCGCTGTCGCCTCCACAGGAGTCATTGGCGAGATGCTGCCAATGGATGTTATTAAAGGGGCTATCGCCCGTATTGGGGAGAGCGAAGCAGCTGCTGATTTTGAACATGCCATTTTAACAACGGATACGAAAACGAAGCATATTGCTGTCGAGGTTGAAATAAATGGAAAAGTTATCACCATTGCGGGCGCTGCAAAAGGATCAGGTATGATTCATCCGAATATGGCGACCATGCTTTCCTTTATTACAACCGATGCAAATGTAGAAACGGAAAGCCTTCAGCAGGGATTAAGACAAACAACCGATCAGTCCTTTAATCGTATTACAGTGGACGGAGACAGCAGCACAAATGACATGGTACTTATCTTAGCCAATGGAATGCAGAATAATGAAACGCTTCATCCGCAGCATCCAGAATGGCATCAATTTATGGAAGCATGGCAATTCGTCAGCCGGGAGCTTGCAAAAATGATAGCTAAGGACGGAGAGGGAGCAACCAAGCTGGTTGAAGTAAGTATAGAAGGGGCCAAATCGGAGCAGGAAGCGGCGCAGATGGCAAAAGCAGTGATTGGCTCCAGTCTGGTGAAAACAGCAATTTATGGTGAAGATGCCAACTGGGGGAGAATTATCAGTGCACTTGGCGCAAGCGGCGTAGCATTTGATAAACAGGGGCTATCGCTTGCAATTGGCTCAGAGCAGATTATTAAGGAAGGGCAGCTGCTTTCCTTCCATGAACCGAATTGTGTAGAGGAATTGGTTAAAGATACGGTTCACCTTTTTATCGGGTTAACAGACGGCGTGGAGAAAGCAACTGTCTGGGGCTGTGATTTAACCTATGATTACGTACAAATCAACGCATCCTATCGAACGTGAGGTGTTCTAATGACAAAAGTAGTGTTTAAAGTAGGCGGAAGTATTTTGCAGGAGCTGCCAAAGACTTTTTATGAGCTGTTAATCGAGCTGAAAGAAAAAAAGATTTGTGAACCAGTAATTGTTCACGGCGGCGGTCCGGAAATCAACCAGGCGCTGGAGCAGATGAATATTGAAAGTACATTTGTCGATGGACTTCGAGTTAC
Source organism: Oceanobacillus sp. FSL W7-1281 (assembly GCF_037969835.1). Lineage (GTDB taxonomy): Bacteria > Bacillota > Bacilli > Bacillales > Amphibacillaceae > Oceanobacillus > Oceanobacillus oncorhynchi. The sequence goes on from NZ_CP150214.1 coordinate 2,105,821, forward strand.
CACGGAAGAAGTGTTAGAAGTTGCGCAAATGGTAATGAGCGGTACCATCAATAAACGAATCGTCAGTTCCTTTCAAAATCAAAATGGAAAAGCAATTGGCCTTAGCGGCGTAGACGGCAACCTGCTGCAGGCAAAACAAATTCAAAATGGGAAGCTTGGTTTTGTCGGAGAGGTTACCAAAGTGGAAACGTCCTGGATCGACATGATTCTGGATGCAGGCGGTATTCCTGTTATTTCCCCGATTGCAGCAGGTGAGGGAGAAACCCGTTTCAATATTAACGGCGATACAGCGGCTGGTGCAGTAGCGGAGGCATTAGGCTGTAAACTTGTTCTGATCAGTAATATTCCCGGGGTGATGGAAACAATCGACCAAAAAGAAGTGATCCACCATCATTTAACGAAAAGGGATGTAGAAGCACTGATTGATTCCGGCGTTATTTATGGCGGCATGATTCCCAAGGTGCGTTCGGCGTTGGCAAGCTTGCAGGGCGGCGTAGAGGAATCGGTTATTTTAAATGGATTAGAACCAAATGATATTTTGAAATATTTAGACGGAGAAAAAGTAGGGACGATTTTAAGTGAAAAGGAGTTTGAGCATGTCTAATACAATGACAACATCAGCATTAATGAAAAATTATCAGCGTTTGCCGCTTACCATTGTAAAAGGAAAAGGAAGCTATGTATGGGATAATCAGGATGTGAAATACCTGGACTATACATCCGGGATTGCAACATGCAGTTTAGGCCATGTGCCGGATTATGTACAGGGAAAGTTATCCGAGCAATTAGAGAACTTATGGCATGTTTCTAATTTATATCAGATTCCCCAGCAGGAAGCATTGGCAGAAAAGTTAGTCTCGCTAAGCTGCTTTGATCAGGCCTTTTTCTGTAACAGCGGTGCTGAAGCAAATGAAGCAGCAATCAAATTAGCTAAAAAATATGCAAAGGACCAACAGAAGCCGGAAAGAACAGAGATTGTTACTTTTTCAAACTCCTTTCACGGAAGAACCGGTTATACGATGGCTGCAACTGCACAGCCTAAAATCCATAATGGCTTTACCCCATTAACACCTGGTTTTACTTATTTGCCGTTTAATCAGCCGGAAGCGCTGGAGCAAATAGATACCGATAAAACAGCGGGCGTCTTACTGGAGCTGGTTCAGGGAGAAGGCGGCGTTCATCCAGCGGATGCAGAGTGGATAAAAGCACTGTATGACTATTGTAAGCAGGCAGATATTCTGTTTATGGTCGATGAAATCCAGACTGGGGTCGGCAGGACGGGTACTTTGTTTGCCTATGAACAGTACGATATTGAGCCGGATGCTATCACTTTGGCTAAAGGATTAGGCTCTGGTTTTCCGATTGGAGCATTATTGGCAAAAAACAAAGCTGCGGACAGTTTTTCACCAGGAACCCATGGCAGCACCTTTGGGGGAAATCCGCTGGCGGCAACAGCTGGGCTGGCTACATTAGAGCAAATTGCAGACCCTGCTTTTTTACAAGATTTACAGGAAAAATGCACCTTGTTAGTTGAAGGGTTAACGAAAATTGCTGAAACCAATTCACTTATTAAAGGGGTAAGAGGAAAAGGATTTCTTATCGGGCTGGAAGTTGAAAATAAAGCAGGGGTCTGGGTGGAGAAATTAAGAGAAAAACAGGTTCTTGTATTAACAGCAGGAGAGCATGTCGTGCGTATTTTGCCTCCATTAACAACAGAGAAAGAAGAGTTATTCACTTTTATCGGAGTGATAACGGCTATTGCAGCAGACATAGAGGAGAAGGGAGAATAAGATATGCCAATACATCCAGGGATGAAGAAAGTACTTGTTTTAGGATCGGGGCCGATTGTTATCGGGCAGGCGGCAGAGTTTGATTATGCCGGGACGCAAGCCTGTCTTGCTTTAAAGGAAGAGGGGCTGGAGGTTGTGCTTATCAATAACAACCCTGCTACCATTATGACAGATGAAACCATCGCCGACCAAGTCTATTTAGAACCGTTAGAAGTAGAGGTCGTCGAAAAAATCATTGAAAAGGAAAAGCCGGATGGTTTAATTGGCACCTTGGGCGGACAGACAGGGTTAAATCTATCCTTAGAGCTTCATGAGAAAGGGATTCTGAAGAAACACGATGTAACCCTGCTCGGAACCTCCATTGCTTCCATACAAAAGGGGGAAGACAGAGAAAAATTCAGAGAGTTAATGATTTCCATCAAGGAGCCCATTTCTGAATCACAAATTGTGACAAATATAGAGGACGGCCTGACGTTTGCAGAGAAAATAGGCTATCCCGTTATTCTCCGTCCAGCTTATACTCTTGGCGGAGAAGGCGGAGGATTTGCAAATAATAAGGAAGAATTTTGCGAGCTGCTGGCAAAGGGGCTTCATTTAAGCCCGATTACGCAGGTACTTGTTGAGCGCAGCATTAAAGGCTGGAAAGAGATGGAGTATGAAGTGATGCGCGATGAGAATGACGCCTGTCAAATTATTTGTGATATGGAAAATGTCGACGCTGTCGGTGTGCATACCGGCGATTCCATTGTAGTCGCTCCTGCTCAGACATTAACTGCTGAACAAAGTAAAATCCTGCGTGACGCATCGATAAAAATAATTCGTGCGCTGGAAGTGGTGGGTGGCTGTAACATTCAATTTGCCTTCCATCCGGAAACAAATGAATATTGTATTATCGAGGTAAATCCCCGCGTCAGCCGTTCTTCTGCGCTGGCTTCTAAAGCAACAGGCTATCCGATTGCCAGAGTGGCAGCAAAATGTGCAGTCGGCTATCATTTGGATGAATTAGTTGATCCGGTCAGCGGAGCGACCTATCTTCATTTTACACCGGATTTGGATTATACCGTTGTAAAAATCCCGCGTTTTCCATTTGATAAATTTTCCGAAGCAGATCGTACGCTTGGAACACAAATGAAAGCAACAGGAGAAGTCATGTCCTTAGATAAAACCTTCGAAGGCGCATTAAATAAAGCGGTCCGCTCTCTGGAAATGAATATTCAATCCCTCCGCTGGCCAGCCTTTGCCGAAAAGTCAGATGACGCATTGACAGCATTGCTTGAAGAGCCGAATGATTTACGTCTTTTCGCTATCGGTGAAGCCTTATGGCGTCAATTCTCTGTAGATGAGATTGCAAAGCGGACACTGATTCAGCCTTATTTCCTGGAGAAAATAGCAGCTATCATCCAATTGGAAAAGGAATTGGCAGCAACCGGCTGGGGGAATATAACGGAAGATAAAATCTTGCAGGCAAAGCAATATAGTATCAGTGATGTCCAATTAGCAAAGCATCTCCATATTGAACCGGCTGTACTCCGTGAATTTTATAAAAATCATGGATTGTCACCTAATTATCGTTTTGTTGATACATGCCCGGGAACGTCGGGGAAACATTCTACCTATTTTTATTCAACCTGGTCAGGTTCCAATCAAGTGCAGACCGTATCGAATAAGAAAAAAGCGCTGGTTATCGGTTCTGGTCCTATCCGTATCGGGCAGGGAGTTGAATTTGACTATTGCTCTGTGCATGCTGTGCAGGCACTTCAAAAAGCCGGGTATGAGGCAATTATGATCAATAATAACCCGGAAACAGTGAGCACGGACTATACAGTAGCTGATCGCCTTTATTTTGAACCATTGGCTCTGGAGGATGTACTACGTGTCATGGAAAAAGAGAATATTCAAGACGTCCTCGTCCAATTTGGCGGACAGACAGCTATTAACCTTATGAATCAGTTAAAAGAAGCCGGTGTTTCTGTTTTAGGAACAGCGCCTGAAAATATGGATAAAATGGAAGACAGAGAGCAATTTTATACCTTCTTAGAGCAATTAGATATTGCTCACATCCATGGGGAAATTGTCCATAGTGTGGAGGAAGCGAAGGAAGCGGCTCATCAGCTCGGATATCCTGTTCTGATTCGTCCATCTTATGTGATTGGCGGTCAGTCGATGTTTGTCTGTTACAATAAAGAAGAATTACTCAGCAATGTACAAAGAGTACAGGTAGATACCTACGATCAATGCTGGCCATTATTAATGGATTCCTATATGCCTGGACTGGAATGTGAAGTCGATGTCGTGAGTGACGGCGAAAATGTGATTATTCCAGGAATCTTTGAACATATCGAAAAAGCAGGGGTGCATTCAGGAGACAGCACGAGCGTATTCCCGGCGATAACACTGACGGAACAGCAAAAGAAGCAAATCTATCAAATCTCTAAAAAGATTGCCAGAGAGCTTCCGATTATCGGGATGATGAATATCCAGTTTGTTCTTTACCAAGAAGAAGTGTATGTTCTGGAAGTAAATCCTAGATCCTCCCGCACAGTTCCGGCAGTCAGCAAGGTAACAGGGATTCCGCTGGTTGCTTTAGCTGTCAATGCACAATTAGGGGAGTCTTTGCAGGATTTTATGAAAGAATTCACTTCTTACCAGGAGCCGGAATATTATACGGTGAAAGCACCTGTCTTTTCTAAAAATAAATTAAAAGGTGTTGACCATATTTTAGGCCCGGAAATGAAATCAACCGGGGAAGCTATCGGGATGGATGTGACATTGGAAAAAGCAATTCGTAAGGCGGTGTTTCCTTCTCAGCACAAGCTGCATGATACAAAAAAATGGTTTGTATCGATAAGTGACCATCATAAGAAAGAAAGCATCCCGTTTATTCAGGAAATTGCCGGAAACACAGAAATAATCGCTACGCAGGGAACGAGTGCTTATCTGGAGAAAAACCATATTCCTTCCGCAGCAGTAGATCGGGAATTAGCTAATCTCAAAAAGCTGTTTTTACAGGACCCGCCTGCTTATGTGATTAATGTGCCAAGCGTCGGCAGAGATAAAGAACGATTTGGCTTTCAGTTAAGAGAGCTTTGTACGCAGCTTAATATCCCGTATTTTACCAGTCTGGAAACGGCAAAGCTTGTTTGGCAAAACCAGCACTTGAAGAATGAAGATATTCAATCTTTACAGACGTATTTACAGACATTGCGAACGCAGAAGGATCAACACGAGCCAAAAATTGGCAGTGTATCATCATAGGATAATTAAAAATAGAGGCTGACAAAAATTGTCGCCTCTATTTTTAAAATGTATGTGGTTTTAAAGATATTTATCAAACCAGCGGCAGATATTTTCCAGCCGGGCAGCCCGAAGTGATGGATCGCCGCTTCGGCTTAATTCATGAGTAGCATTCGGGAAACGGACGAATTCCACTTCTTTATTTAAATGCTTTAATGTGATAAATAATTGTTCCCCTTGCTCAATCGGGCAGCGATAATCCTTTTCGCCGTGCAGTATAAGAAGCGGTGTCTCCACGTTTTCTGCATATTTCAACGGAGATATATCCCACAGTCCGGTTGGATCCTCTAATAAATTCACGCCGTGCTCCCACTTGGTAAAGAAGAAGCCGATATCACTGACTCCATAAAAGCTTAACCAATTGGAAATGGACCTTTGTGTCACGGCTGCTTTGAAACGGTTCGTATGACCGACAATCCAGTTCGTCATAAACCCGCCGTAGCTTCCGCCAGTCACGCCTAAGCGGTTTTCATCAATAAAGGAATACTGTTCTAAGCAATAATCGACCGCCTCCATCAGATCGCGATAATCTCCTTTGCCATAGTTCTCCCGCACCCCGTTAACAAATTCCTGTCCATATCCATGACTGCCGCGTGGATTGGTATAAAGGACAACATACCCTTTCGCTGCAAGCAGCTGGAGTTCATGGAAGAAGGTTTGCCCATACATAGCATGCGGACCGCCGTGCACCTCCAAAACAAATGGATACTTCTTTCCCTCCTGGAATCCGTAAGGGCGAAGCAGCCAGCCTTGAATTTCTAAGCCATCGCTTGATGTATAGGAGATTTCTTCTGGTTCGCATAAAGCTGCTTCATGAATAAAAGCTTTATTTACATCTGTCAGCTGCTCCAGGGTATTATCTGAGTCCAGTTTATAAAAATTGCAAGGGTCTTCCGGTTTGCTGATACCTAAAATAAAGCTGTCTGTCTCTGGATGATAGGAGAAGCCGAATACATGATTATCATCGCTGTAAAGGGTTTTTAAATTTCCTTCTAAATCTGTTTCATATAGATTGACAGCTCCAGCATCTGATCCAAGAAAATAAATGGATGCATTGTCATGTGACCAGACAGGACCAATTTCTGAGCTGCCAAGACGCGTATCGCCAACCATGGTATCACCAGGCTGAATGCTCCAATTTCCAGAAAGCAATTTTCTTTCTTTGCTTTCTACATCGTACAGAAACAGCTTAATGAGCGTTGCGCCTGCATATTCAAACTCATGCCCGCAAGCAATAATTTTTTTACTGTCTCTGGAGAATCTGGCGTCAGAATAGCTGCCTTTACTGTTTGTTAATTTCGTTATTTCCTTTGACTGCAGATCCAGTAAATACAAATCAGAAATCAGGGAGGCATCCGCATCTTCCTCGAAATTAGCCGCAAAGATAAGGTGTTCGCCGTTCGGGGCAAGGTCAACCAAATGATGATCTGCCTCTTTGGTTGTGAGCTGATGAAATTTGTCTGCGTTTATATCATATTTGATGATTTGTACAGTGGATTGGTCATGGAAGCCTCTGGCATCCGACTTGTACTTTAAACGGTCGACAATAAGCGGTTTTGTTTGTGCTTCCTTTTGTTTTGCCTCTTTTTCTTCGTTGCTTAACTCTTTTAAGGCAGCAATATCATCATCTTTTTCCAGAAAGGAGCAGAATATAATCGACTTTCCGTCGTTTGACCAGATAGGGGAGAAGACGCCGTTTGGAAAAGTAGTGATCTGTTTTGCTTCCCCGCCGTCCAAAGCTATTAGCCAAATCTGTGAAGCTCCGCTGCGGTTGGAAAGGAAGAAGGCTTTATCCTTATTCGGGCAAACACGGAACGTATGATTACGATGATTATCTGCAGTCCATTGCTTGTGAGAATCATCTTTCAAGTTATGTACATAAATCTGTGATTTATATTCTTTATCTTCATTCACAGAGGTGATGACATAACTATATTTATTTTTTGAAATAAACTCTGGTTCACTAAGAACCTTAATATTCTGAAAATCGGTTGTGGTAACAGGTCTTTTTTCTGTTGATGCAGACATGTAATTCCTCCTCAATTTTAAATGAATTTCGTTCTATATAATTTTAGTTTAAACTATTTCGGAATTCGAATCAATAAGGATTAACTGTACAGATTTGGTTAGCTATAGAGCTTATTTGTATATTTTTTAAATGTATATCAAGTAAAATATGGTAAAATAAAGAATCAATAGAGTGACACGGAAATGATTCGGAGGTTATGATGTTGGGTACACAGGAAGTTTATTTATACGTTTCAAAAGGGAAGAGTTTTTTAGCTCTTATTCTCTCTCTTACTTATTTTATATTGGGAATGGCGATATGTATCTATTCTTTTAAGGAAGGGAATACGGTAGATGGTTATATTTTTACTATTCTTCCCTTGATTTTTGGGGGTTCCACACTTTTTGCGATTAAAATGCTTGTCGATTTAAAACCGTATCTCACGCTGACAAAGGATATGCTTATTATCAAACATCCATTAAAACGTGCGATTTTTATTCAATGGCAGGATATTAAAAGGTATCAAATATATAAACATCAACTTACCAGTTCGATAGAAATTTATTTAGCGGATAAAGAAGAATATAAAGCATTTCGAAAACGTTTATTTGCAGGAAAGCTATTAGCCAAGCGTTTACAAGTAGATGAGATTCCTCATATTATAAAAGTAAATTTTTTATTAAGTCTAACCAAACGGAAGGATAGAGCAAAACTGCTGAAGGAACTGGACAGACGTGCGTTCGGATCAGTAACAGATGAGCGTATGTTTGAAATAGCAGAGCATAGACAGCTGTATGGAGTAACGGCATCAGATACGGTACCGTCGAAGATGCTTTCTTATCAAGTGGAAAAAGAAGCAATGAAAGTAGAACAACCTAGTCAAATAAAACGGAAATCCTTCTTGAAAATTATAGCAGTCAGCCTAATAATAACGATTGTTATCTCCTTTCTTTTATATCAAATAATCGGGAAATAATTTTTCCAGTGAGTCCATGCCGGAAATGATTATTGGGTTTATTTTGTAAAAAGACTTGATATACATATTTTCTATATAAAAACAGCCGCCTTTAAAAAAGAGACGACTGTTTCTTATTACACATTTTTAATTAACTTATCAGTAATTTTAGCATCCTGCTCATACGCTCTTTGCAGGGTACGGGTAATTTTTCCGGGTTCACCATTTCCGACAACTACATTGTCGAGCTGGATAACAGGCAGTACCTCTGATGTACTGCTGGATAAAAACATTTCATCTGCATGCTGGATATCTTCAATTTGGAAAGCTTCTTCAATCAGCGGAATATTTTCAGCTTTTAAAAAGCGCTCCACGGCCATCCGTACACATCCATGCAAAATATTATTAGTAGCTGGATGCGTGTATACTTTTCCGTCTTTTACGAGATAGATATTGGAAGAGCTGCATTCTGTTACCACGCCATCTCGATGCAGAATGGCTTCATAGCAATTATTTTCTTTTGCTGTCTGCTTTGCTAAAACATTTGGCAGCAGATTTAAGCTTTTGATATAACAGTTTTCCCAACGGACATCACGCTGCGAGATGGTCTTTACGCCGTTCTCCAGAATCTTTTCATTTCTGGGCAGATCCTGGAGGTAAGCATAGATATTAGGTGTGACTTCATATGGAAAGGCATGATCCCGGGGAGCAGAGCCACGTGTGATTTGCATATACACCTTTCCATCATCTTTCATATTATTTTTTTCCATTAATTGATGTAATAGGTCTGTCATCTTTTCTTTATGATAAGGGATTTTGATTTTAATGGCTTCGGCAGAACGGTACAGGCGATCCACATGTTCTTTCAGGAGATAGTACTCTCCTTTATAAATCCGAATCACTTCATAAACGCCATCGCCAAACTGTAATCCTCTTTCTTCAAATGGGTAGCTGAGACTATCCTTATCCACAAATTCCGATTGGGTAAGAATGGTTGAATATACTGACATTTTAAAATTCTCCTCTCCGTGAAGCATAATAATAGTTTATTACGCGACCAGACGAATGTAAACAGATTATACGAGAAACATTTGGGCATTATAGAAGTATATGCACTGGTATTATAAATTATTCTTAGGTATATTTTTGTTAAATATTAATTTTCGGTTAAGTTTTCATGAAAAAAATTAAATTTATTGTTGATTTTTATCGAATACGTTGCTATAATAAATTTTGTCGTTGGAAAACAAAACAAATCATGCGGGTGTAGTTTAGTGGTAAAACCTCAGCCTTCCAAGCTGATGATGAGGGTTCGATTCCCTTCACCCGCTCCATACATATGTGATAACGCAGTGTTTCGTACTTAGTCTACGAAGTGTTGCGTTTTTATTTTGTAAAATATTTGTTTCCTCACCTATAAGAGGAAGTTCAAAAAATCCAATAAAAATGACACGTCGGGAAAAGGATCTTCTACTAAGAACGCCCACGTCGTGTGGGCAACGCAGAAGCCACCGCATCCTGCGGAAGTGCGTTGACGAGCTATTTCCAATGGGACTGGGACTGCGATTACTCGCCCCACCAAAACCGTTACTCACGTATTATAAAGCATAGAAGAACTTCTGTTAAAACCGTCCACGTCCTGTGGACAACACAGAAGTCACCACATCCTGTGGAAGTCCGTTTGGAAATAGCTCGTCGCCTTGAACTTCTTGGTCCTATTTATCGGACTTTTTGAACTTGCACTTTAAGTATAGTACCCTGTTTATAAAGAATAAAACAGAATGGAGGAGCCAGGATGAAGCGTCTTAAAAATAATTTATTACAAATCGACCGAAAAAGTTACAAAGCATACAAACAAATTGCCGGAAGCTACACGTATCCGAGATATACACTTTATATCGACTATGTACAAGGAGATCCGTTTGCCAGCCCTTCCAAAATAAGAATCGGGATACCGGAGAAGGAACGGCATATAGCTGCTGAGTGGCTGGAAACAAAATCTCGACAGACAGCAGCAGAGGACGCTTTTGCGAGAGTGATCGATAAAGCAGTGCATCAAAATAAAACATTTATTAAAGGTTCTGGTAAAAGCGGCATGATTGCTTTTGATGGACCGGGTCAGGAGATATTAGAGCGGACAGCAGTACGTATTTCCGGGGAGGGATTAACGGTTTGTCTGTCTGCAGGTCTGCCGGCTAATGGACGATCCATTAATGGAAAGGAAGCAATCAAGTTATTCGATGAGGTAATTCCATCTATCATCGAGCATTCTGTTTTTCATATTCAGGATAAAACGATTCAGCAGGCGGTTCAATTAGCTGATCAGCAAGAGGCCATATGGCAAGCAATGAAAGAAAATAATTGGGTGAGCTTTATTGCCAATGGCTCTGTATTGCCAAGAAAAAGCGGCGTAAGTAATCTGCCTGCCAAAGGTGCGGTTGCTTTTCAAAGTCCGCAGGAGGATGAGGTAGAATTAAAGCTTCCTCATGGCAAAACAATAACAGGAATGGCGGTCAAGCAGGGAGTCACCTTGATTACCGGAGGCGGTTATCACGGGAAGAGTACACTGCTTCAAGCGATCGAACGCGGCGTTTATCCTCATTGCGAGGGAGATGGCCGGGAATTTATCTGTACAGACCCGAGTGCTGTCAAAATTCGGGCAGAAGATGGAAGGGAAATCTCATCGGTGAATATTTCTCCATTTATTTCTAACCTTCCGCATGGAAAAGATACAACTGCTTTTTCAACAAGTAATGCAAGCGGAAGTACTTCTCAGGCGGCAAACGTGATGGAAGCTTTAGAGATTGGAGCAGACACCCTGCTGATTGACGAGGATACCAGCGCAACCAATTTTATGATTCGCGACAGCCGCATGCAAAAACTGATTGATCATAAAAATGAACCAATCACCCCGTTTATACACCGTATCAGACAATTAGTCGATGAAGCAGATAAATCAGTTATTTTAGTAACTGGCGGCTCAGGAGATTATTTTGCCGTGGCAGATACGGTTATTCTTATGGAGGAATATAAGCCAAAGAATGTCACACAAAGAGCACAGGAAATTATAAAAGAAGACCCTATTGCCGATAGTGAGGTAGAGCAGACGAATTTCATGAACGTAGAAAAACGACAGCTGTCTGCTTCAACGTTTCCGAAGCAAACAGATAAAAGGTTTAAAATCCAGGCAAAAGGCCAATTTCAAATTTTATTTGGAAAAGAACCTATTTCTTTTGCTTATACGGAACAGCTGGTAGATGCTTCGCAAACAAGAATGATTGCAGAGATTATCCAATATCTTTACCGGAATGAAAAGAAGCATTTTTCTTCGTTTGCAGCATTGATCGATCAGATTGATAAAAAAATGGATCAAGGATTGGAAACTTTGACGAAAAGCAACGGGAAACATCCAGGAGATTTAGCCAGACCAAGGAAAAATGAAATTGCTGCGGTATTGAACCGGATGCGAAGAGCAAGATTTTTCATGGATGCATAACTGAAATCCCGGTCCGGATGTTTAAAGCGAGTTCATCAGGATAAAAAATAATAGAAGGGAGGCGGTATGGTGAAAGTAGAAGAGTTGAAAAAGGATATCCAGGCCTACGCGAAAACAATCGGTATTGATAAAATTGGTTTTGCAACGGCTGATATTTTTACAGAAATGAAAGAACGGTTAAGACGTCAGCAAGAACTAAAATACCAATCTGGTTTTGAAAAAGGGAGTATTGAGGAAAGAACGGAGCCCAGGCGGTTACTGCCGGAAGCGAAGTCTATCATCTCCATTGCCGTCGCCTATCCTTCGAGAATGGAAACGACACCGAGAGGGACAAAAGGAGACAGACGCGGCATTTTTGCCCGTGCTTCATGGGGGATTGATTACCATGTTGCCTTGCGGGAACGGCTGGATAAGCTTGGAGAGTATATTAAAGAAAAAATGCCGGATGCTGTTATCAAGTCGATGGTAGATACTGGGGAATTAAGCGACCGGGCTGTAGCTGAACGAGCCGGCATCGGCTTCAGCGGAAAAAATACCTCCATTATTACAAAGGAATATGGATCGTTTGTTTACCTGGGAGAAATGCTGACTAATATTCCGTTTATTCCTGACTCGCCGGTAGAGGACGGCTGTGGTGATTGTACGATTTGTTTAGATGCCTGTCCTACAGGTGCTATTGTACAAGGAGGACAATTGAATGCGCAGCGCTGTATTGCGTTTTTAACCCAGACCAAGGATTTTCTGCCGGAGGAATTCCGGAATAAAATAGGAAACCGATTATACGGATGTGATACGTGTCAGCAGGTATGTCCCTGGAACCGGGATAAGGATTCTCATTTCCACCAGGAATTAGAGCCAGAGCCAGAATTGGTTAAACCAAGACTTAGACCGATGCTTCATTTATCAAATCGGGAGTTTAAAGAAAAGTTCGGGCATATGTCCGGCTTTTGGAGAGGGAAAAAGCCGATTCAGCGTAATGTTATTTTAGCGCTGGGTCATTATAAAGAAGCTGCCGCAGAAGCAGACCTAATTGCTGTTTTGGAAAAGGATCCGCGGCCGGTTATCCGTGGTACTGCTGCCTGGTCATTAGGGAAGATAGGAACAGATACTGCGAGAGAAGCGCTCTCCAAAGCACTGGAAAAAGAAGATCATGAACAAGTGCAGTATGAAATGGAAAATGCGCTGTCAGGTATGACGGTGAAGTAGAGGGAAGACACACGGGTATTCCAGCGGTTTCTATGACCTAATTCGCCTCCTTTATGCATAAGCTGTGATGAGGAGGCGATTTTTTATGGGCGATATTACAACGTATTGGCAGCAATTTTTCAAGGGCAGCAAGGAGAGCCAGAACTGGTGGCGTAAGAAGCAGAGGCTTTGTGAAAAGCGAAAGGCACAAATCGTAAAGATAAAAGGAAAAGGCCACGTCTTCAGCAAACAATCCTATGATACAACCAGAAGTACTGGATATGCGGTACACTTGGTATATCTAATGAAGCAGGGCGATTTTTTTTATACGGAAGAGCAGGTCGTCCCTTATCAGCTTGTGAAACAATCAGATAGAGAAATCAGACATCAATCTATTGAAAAGCCTCCAGCGGAAAACGGCAGTAATCAGCTCCCTGTATTAAAACAAGGAAACCTCAAGGATAATAATCGTGAAATAGAATATAACCGGCTGGAAGCAGTGAAATATGCAGAGCGCTGGTGGAACAGCTATAATCCGGAATATCGTCGTTTTGAAGATGATTGCACGAATTACATTTCCCAATGTCTCCGCGCGGGAGGAGGCCCGATGTGGGGAGAACCGGTCCGGGAGCGGGGCTGGTGGTATGGAAAAGATTCATGGAGCTTCAGCTGGTCTGTGGCGCATTCGTTCAGATGGTATCTAAGCGGTTCAGAACGCGGCATCAGGGGAATCGAGATGCAAACGCCGGAAGAATTAAATCCCGGTGATGTGATTTGCTATGATTTTGAGGGCGATGGTACATGGAATCATACAACCATTGTAGTAGCAAAAGATGCTGATAATATGCCGCTTGTCAATGCGCATACCGATAATAGCCGCAACCGCTATTGGTCTTATGAGGACTCGGCTGCCTGGACACCGGAAATCGAATATAAGTTTTTTCGGATTGAGATAAGTTAGTGTATAATTGTTTTTGGGATAGAAAGAAGAGAACCGGCTTTTGGGATATCCACTTTTAGAATTTGCAATTGAAGGAGAATGAATGGTGAGTTTGCACGTAGTATTATTTGAACCAGAAATCCCGGCAAATACGGGGAATATCGGGAGAACATGTTTAGCGACCGGAACGACGTTACACCTTATCCGTCCGCTTGGCTTTTCAACAGACAGTAAAATGGTGCGCCGCGCCGGTCTGGATTACTGGGAGCATGTTGATGTTAAAGAATATGATTCCATCGATGAATTATATCAAACCTATCCGGCAGGGAGCTTTTACTATATAGAGAACTTTGGAACCAAATATTATACTGATTTTGATTTTTCCTCTGTGGAGCAGGATCAATTTTTTGTATTTGGAAAAGAGTCTACAGGAATTCCGCGGGAACTGCTGACAGATAAAGAAGATAAATGCCTGCGAATTCATATGAATGACGAGGTTCGTTCCTTAAATCTGTCCAATACAGCCTCCATTATTATCTATGAAGCATTAAGGCAGCAGGGTTTTCCAAATTTACATTAAAAAAGATGTCTCCGAAAAATGGAGGCATCTTTTTTTAGTGAACATAAAGTGATTTTGAAAAACATTTTAATACTTAAGTACGCTGATCTTCTTTTGGTACTCCCGGTTTTGCTTCGTAGCCAGCTGTGAAACAGGAAACAATAAATGTAACAGCTACTCCTAAGATTAATGCTAATTTCATAATAAGATTCCTCCTTTTATGTAGTGATGGTATCCAATGTTACATCATAAAGAAATGCGTCGTATTTTCATTTGGGTAATGGATACGCTTTTATCTTGCGGCAGCTGTATGTAAACATATCTCTTCTGTTACAGAAATCGTTGAAAGAAGAATAGAAAACTGCCTGCAAAGCTTGCTGCATGTAACTACCAATCTGCTGAATCCGGGATTCTCTGGCAGAATGAAGTTGTATTTACTAATTTGTCCTTATTATAACGGAAAAATCACTGGTTGTGAACTATTCCTATATTAATTTTAATCAGCCGTCATTTTCTCGGAATTTTGAGTTCAAAAGCCGCTCGAACAATTGTCGCAATAATATAAAAAATAGGCTGTTTTGATTTATTTTTATGGAAGAATAGAAAATGTCGAATTATCCCAATAAATCGGTTCTGATTCCTTGTAACCTCCTTAAAAATCATGTATATTAGTTGGTGTAAAGAAATCAATAGTTTTATTAATAATTTGAACCGTTTTCACGAACGGATTAGTTAATTCAATGGGGGTATCAGTCGTGCCAGGAAATGAAGAGTCTGCAGAAAAATTTTGGGGACAGTTTCACGGACCAAATGCGGGGTATTTAGAACAACAGTATGAATTGTACAAAGAAGATCCAGAACAAGTGGAATCTTCTATTAAAGCATTGTTTGATGCATATGGAGCTCCTGCTTGGATGACGGGGGCAGAAGTAGTCTTTCCTATCAGTGAACAAACAGCTTCCAATGGGAATATATCAGAAGATTTTGATGTGACGAAATTAACCTCAGCAATCAAACTTGTTGAGGCTATTCGGCGTTACGGTCATACAGATGCGGATATTTATTCCGTTGGCGGCTATAAAAGTGCTCCGTCCGTAATGCTTGATT
The DNA here is from genome assembly GCF_037969835.1 of Oceanobacillus sp. FSL W7-1281. GTDB lineage: Bacteria > Bacillota > Bacilli > Bacillales > Amphibacillaceae > Oceanobacillus > Oceanobacillus oncorhynchi. Next base: position 2,121,155 of record NZ_CP150214.1, read on the forward strand.
TAAAGCATTATAATTTAACAGAAGAAGATTTGAAAAAAATCCCGGCCTCCTGGATCTGGGAACGGGAAAAAGAAGATGTTCAAACAGGTTTGGATGTTATTAACCTGCTGAAGAAATACTATACAGGAACCATTACGTTTGAATATGACCATGTTAATAATGATGAAGAGCGGACCTGGCTGTTTGATTTGATTGAAGAAGGAAATGCAAGATTTGATCCTGATCAAGAGGACAGAAAGGATATTTTAAAGCGTTTATATGAAGTAGAGGGTTTTGAAAAATTCCTTCATAAAACATTTGTCGGCCAAAAACGTTTTTCCATCGAAGGCTTAGAGTCAATGGTTCCGATGATTGACTATCTCGTAAAATATGCAAACGAAGATAACATTGAACATGTAATGATGGGAATGGCGCACCGCGGACGTTTAGCTGTGCTTGCGAATGTACTGAAAAAGCCATATGATAAGATTTTTTCCGAGTTTAATTATACAAGAGACAAGGAATTGATGCCGTCAGAAGGTTCTAAAGCAATTAACTATGGCTGGACCGGAGACGTAAAATATCATTTTGGTGCAGAAAAAGAAGTTATCCATGGAAGTAAAGTAAACACAAAAATTACACTTGCGCATAATCCGTCACACCTTGAATTTGTCAACCCGGTTGTGGAAGGATTTGCCCGGGCGGCACAGGATGAACGTGATGTAAGCGGTTATCCTGTTAGAGATACGAATAAAGCAATGCCGCTGATTATTCATGGGGATGCAGCCTTTATCGGAGAAGGTGTGGTTGCAGAAACGCTTAATTTAAGCGGATTGCCGGGGTATACAACAGGCGGAACTGTTCACCTGATTGCGAATAACCAGCTCGGTTATACAACAGACCGCGTAGACGGACGCTCTACACGCTATGCAAGTGATTTGGCCAAAGGTTTTGAAATTCCGATTATCCGTGTCAGTGCAGATGATCCGATTTCTTGTATTTCTGCTGTGAAAATAGCTTGTGAGTATCGTAAAAAATTCCATAAAGATGTTCTAATTGATTTAGTAGGTTATCGCCGTTACGGACATAATGAAATGGATGAGCCGAGAACGACACAGCCGCAATTATACAGTGAAATTGATAATCATCCATCGGTATCAACGTTATTTGCGCGTGCAATGGAAGAAAGAAATCTATTAGAATCAGATGGATTTGAAAAAATTAAAAATGAGATTGATACAAAACTATCTGATATATACAAGGGTATGACAGAAACGGAAATTGGCGAGCCGCAGCCGAAGTCTATGCCGGAAGTATTATCTAATAGATTAGATCAATTTGAAACAGCAGTAGATTTAGAGACTTTAAAGGGAATCAATAAAGAACTGCTGAAACGTCCAGAAGGATTTAAAGGCTTTAAGAAAACGGAAAGAATCTTGAAACGCAGAGAAGATGCATTAGAAGAAGGAAACAAAGCTGACTGGGGAACCGGGGAAGCGTTAGCATTTGCATCTATATTAAAAGATGGCACACCAATCCGCTTAACAGGTCAGGATACAGAGCGGGGAACCTTTGCGCACCGCCATGTTGTCCTGCATGATGTGAATACAGGAGAAAAATATAGTCCGATGCATGGATTGGCTGATGTCAAAGCATCCTTTGATGTTCGTAACAGCCCATTATCAGAAACCGGAGTTTTAGGCTTTGAGTATGGCTATAGTGTTTATTCACCAAGTACCTTAGTTATTTGGGAAGCACAGTTTGGTGATTTCGCCAATGCCGGTCAGGTAATTATTGACCAATTTATTTCTTCAGCGAGAGCAAAATGGGATGAAAAATCAAATATGGTATTGCTGCTTCCTCATGGGTATGAAGGGCAAGGGCCAGAGCATTCCAGCGCACGTTTAGAACGTTACTTGCAGATGGCTGCAGAGAATAACTGGATTGTAGCAAATGTCACTTCTTCTGCGCAGTTATTCCATCTGCTTCGCCGTCAGGCAGCAATGCGTTCTCGCCCAGAGGCTCGTCCATTGATTCTGATGACACCGAAAAGTAGTCTTATCAGAGATACTAAGATGGCTTCCAGTGCCGAAGAATTTACGACTGGCGGATTTAAACCATTGCGTGAACAGCCATACTTTGATACGGATTCAGAAAAAGCAACCCGTCTGTTATTGGGAAGCGGGAAAATAATGATTGATATTGAAGGAGAAATGGAAGAAGCAGAAACGAGCTGTGATTGGATTCGCGCCTTACGTGTAGAGCAAATTTATCCGTTCCCTAAAAAAGCAATTCAAGAGGAAATCCAAAAACTTCCTAACTTAAAAGAAATCGTCTGGGTACAAGAAGAACCGAAAAATATGGGTTCATGGGATTTTGTAGATGACTTGTTGAGAGAGCTTCTTGAAGAGGATCAAGAATTACACGTTATCAGCAGACCGAAGCGTGCAGCACCAGCTGGAGGCATACCTACTGTGCATAAAACAGCGCATCAATATATTATCGACCAAGCATTGAACGAATTTGAAGGAGGAAAATAAAGTGCAAGAAATTAAAATACCTGAATTAGCGGAATCTATTACAGAAGGAACAATAGCAGAATGGCTTGTAAAAGAAGGCGATAAAGTAGAGAAAGGCGATGCAATTGTAGAGTTAGAGACGGATAAAGTAAACGTGGAAGTCAACTCAGAATTTTCAGGCGTTATCGCTGAAATTACCAGTAATGAGGGCGAGGACGTTTCAGTAGGAGATGTCATCGGCAAATTAGATGAAAATGGCGAAGCGGGAGCATCTTCCGGCAAGGAAGAAAGCAAAGCGGAAGAAACAGATAAAAATGAAAAAGCTCCTAAAGAAGAGCCTAAGCAGGATTCTGCAGAGGAAAGCAAGCAGGAAGCTGCACCTGAACAAAATAATGGTGATGTGATCGCTTCTCCTGCTGCAAGAAAACGTGCCCGCGAACTGGGTATTGACTTAAGTGAAGTACAGACTCGTGATCCGCTTGGCAGAGTTCGTCCGGATGATGTCAATGCACATAATAATGCGCCTAAAAAAGAGTCTGCACCATCGAAGCCGGAGAAAAAAGAAGAATCTAAATCAGAGAAAACAGAGTTTGATAAGCCGGTAGAGCGTGTTAAAATGACACGCCGCCGTCAGACAATTGCTAAAAACCTTGTAGAAGTACAGCATAATACAGCTATGTTAACTACATTTAATGAAGTAGACATGACTTCCGTGATGGAGCTTCGTAAGCAGCGAAAAGATAAATTCCTAGAGAAAAATGGTGTGAAACTAGGATTTATGTCTTTCTTTGCTAAAGCTGTTGTCGGAGCGTTAAAAGAATTCCCGCTTCTGAATGCAGAAATCCAAGGCAATGAATTAGTTATTAAGAAATTCTATGATATCGGTATTGCTGTTTCTACAGATGATGGTCTTGTTGTTCCAGTTGTTCGTGATGCAGATCGAAAAGACTTTGCAGGAATTGAGCAAGATATCGTTGATTTAGGTAAAAAAGCACGTGATAACAAATTATCCTTAAACGATTTACAAGGCGGTTCCTTCACAATTACGAATGGCGGTACTTTCGGCTCAATGATGTCAACGCCAATTTTAAATGCGCCGCAGGTTGGTATTTTAGGAATGCATAACATCATTAAGCGTCCAATCGCTTTGCCTGATGATTCCATTGAAGTGCGTCCGATGATGTATATTGCATTATCCTATGATCACCGTATTGTAGATGGAAAAGAAGCTGTTCAATTCTTAGTTCGAATCAAGGAAATGCTTGAAGATCCATATGATTTATTGTTAGAAGGTTAAAAAATGAAAAAGTCTTGATATGAGCTGATATGCTCGTATCAAGGCTTTTTTAAAAGGAATAGGAAAGGACTTTCGTTCTGGGACTGCGATTACTCGCCCCATCAAAAGTGTGGCTATAATTAACATCATTTCTTTGTAAAAAAAGCAAATAAAACATAATTCTTGTTAGCAAGAATTATGTTTTAAAAGCCCAATGGTGTTCTTATTTTATATATGTTAAGAAAGTATAGTTAGCCTCTCCAGCAAATATCTAATTCAAATCCCGCTGTAAATATTAAAAATCAGGGAGATTTTAAGTGAAGTCTTGTTATGATTCGAATGTTCAGCAATAAGTGCAGCTTAGGAAATCATAAAGAAGCCAAAATAGTTCCGAATCTCGACAGGTGCAGACAAATTGAAGTTGTATTTTCTTAAGCAATTAGGAAATATTATATATGATTTATTTAATATGACATAAATAGAGTATTTATCCTAAATATTACAATTTATTTCTAATTTTTTTAATTATTAATTCTCTTTTCCAAGCATTGAAATTATTTTCAATTACTAATATGATAGTAATTGAATAGGAGTTCTTAATGAAATAATCACATTCATTTTTTTAGGAATTTCAATGTTTTGTATTGTTTTAATATGTAGATTTGAAATTTTTCCTGTAAATTTTTTGTTATATATGATAAAGCGTTTACAGGCAATAATGTGGAGGAGGCGGTAATATGGATATTTTGTTGGGGATTTTGGCAGTTATCATTACACTCGGCTTAGCATTTTTAATGTCGAATGATAAGAAAAAAATCAACTTCTATGCCATTGGTATTATGTTAGTTATCCAATTGCTTATTACATGGTTTATGTTTTCTACGGCAATTGGTGAAGACATTATCAGATGGATTTCAAACTTATTCAATAAGTTAATTGAATTCGGACAAGAAGGTATTGGATTTGTGTTAGGTGGATTTGAGTTGGCAGAGGGCGGCGTATTCTTCTTCAATGTGCTTCTCTTAATTATCTTTTTTGCAACAATTCTTTCCGTTCTTACTTATTTAAAAGTTCTTCCAATTATTATTAAGTATATTGGAGCTGTTATTTCCAAAATAACAGGATTACCTCGAATTGAATCATTTAATGGTGTAAATAGTGTTTTCTTCGGTCAATCTGAGGCATTGATTGCAATACGCTCGCAATTTCACCATTTAAATGAAAATCGTTTATTTATTGTCTGTGCCTCAGCAATGAGTTCCGTATCAGCTTCTATCGTGGGATCGTATATTCAAATGCTGCCTGCAGAATATGTTTTGGTTGCTTTGCCGTTGAATATGTTCAGTTGCTTGATGATCGCTTCAATCATCGCCCCTGTAAACGTTCCAAAGGAAGAAGACAAAGTGGATATTTCGGACGTCAGTCAGGATAAAAGTATTTTTGAGGCAATGGGAAATGGTGCATTAGAAGGCGGGAAAATTGCACTGATCGTTGCTGCAATGTTAATTGCTTTTATTGCCTCATTAGAACTGGTCAACTGGATTATCCAAGCTGTTTTCGCCGGAATTACCCTGCAGGAAATTCTTGGTTATATCATTTCTCCTCTAGGCGTATTAATGGGGATTGCGCCAGGTGAAGTTGTTCAAGCTGGATCGATTATGGGTACAAAAATTGTAACAAATGAATTTGTAGCAATGCTGGAATTACAACCATTGCTGGATCAGCTATCTGATAAAACAGTTGGTATTGTAACAGTATTCTTAACAAGTTTTGCCAATTTCTCTTCTATCGGTATTATCGCAGGTACTGTAAAAGGGATTGATAATGCCAAAGCTGTCATTGTTTCTAAATTTGGAATGAAGCTTTTGGCCGGGTCCATACTGGTATCTATTCTTTCAGCAACCATCGTTGGACTATTCTTGTAGAAATAACATCAAAGCACCATGAATCAATTAAAAAGATTCATGGTGCTTTTTATAATCCTTATTAGAACATTTTCAATCGCGCTTTGCCTGGTAAACTAGCTTTGTTTTACGCTGAATATGTAATAATCGGAACAGCAGAGCAATTGCGCCTGCACTTAAACCGACAATAATTCCAATCCAGTAGCCAAAGGCATCAAAATGGGTATAGTTTGCAAATAAAAATCCAGCCGGCAAGCCGATAAGCCAATAAGAAATCAATGCGAGAACAAGGGTGACGTTCACATCCTTATATCCTCTTAATGCCCCTTGGATAGGAGCGCCAATTGCATCTGCAAGCTGGTAAAATATCGCAAACAGAATAAATTGTTTTGTTAAGGCAATGACTTCTGGATTATTATGATATAACCCTGCTACTGCGTCATCAAATACAAACAAAATAACCCCGATAAATAAGGCAATAATCATCCCGCCTGTAATTCCAAGATACGTATAGGTACGAGCATCCTGAAAACGTTTCGCTCCAATTTCAAACCCGACGGCGATGGTAAGTGCCATTCCAACGCTTAGCGGCAGCATGTATAATAATCCGGCAAAGTTCATTGCTGCCTGATGGGCGGCAATGGTATTTGTATCATACACACTCATCATCATCGTTACCACAGAAAAGATACTTGTTTCAAAAAACATCGCAAGTCCGATCGGCAGCCCAATTTTTAATTGACTGAGCCAATAAGAAATCTGCGGTTTAAAGCGCACCTGAAAGACTTGATACGATGTAAATGGAGCAACCTTATGTATCATATATAAAGAAATGATACTGACTATCCAATAGGTAATACTCGTTGCAATTCCAGCGCCGATGCCGCCAAATGCGGGGATTCCCAGCTTTCCAAAAATAAAGATATAGTTCAAAAAGGCATTGATTGGCAGAGAAATTAAAATAATAATCATAGAAGCTCTCGTCTGTCCAAGCCCATCCATAAAGCTTCGGACCGTGTGAAAAATAAATAATGGCATTATACCCGCAGCAAGAAAAATCAAATAATATTTCGCCACATGGTGTACATCCGGTTCCAGGCTCATCAGCTGTAATACAGGTTCTAAAACAAAAAATCCGGCAATGAGAATAATGAAGGATAATCCGACAGATAAATAAATACCCTGCTGAATAACCTGCGGAATATCTTTTTTCTCTTTGGCGCCAATAAGTTGAGAGATAATTGGAGTTATTGCGAGAACAATCCCATTGACAGCTGTTAAAATGGGTATCCAAAGGCTGGATCCGATTGCAACTCCTGCTAAATCAACGGCGCTGGCTTGGCCGGACATGACCGTATCAAAAAAATTCATCAGATTCATACTGACTTGGGTTACAAGGATTGGGAGCATAATGATAATAAAAAGTTTGATTTTTTGTCTTCGATTCGTTGTTTCGTACATCATTCATCTTCCTGACATTTCGTAATTCGGTTTTTCATTACATTAATAGGTGCATTGCCCATTATACGCTGATATAATAATCTGGGAAAGGATGAATTGATCCATGGAAAAAAGAAATAAAAAACGTATTTTATTTACTGGCGGCGGAACTGCCGGCCATGTCATTGTTAATTTAGCGCTTATACCATATTATCAGGAGCAGGGTTATGAAGTAGACTACATCGGTTCCTATGAAGGAATCGAACGAAATTTGATTGAAAAATTGGAGGGCGTGACCTATCATCCGGTATCTACCGGGAAACTGCGCCGCTATATGTCCAAAGAAAACTTTAAAGATCCGTTTAAGGTATTAAAAGGAACGATGCAGGCTTTTCGTATTTTAGGCAAGAGAAAGCCATCTGTTGTTTTTTCAAAAGGCGGATTTGTCTCGGTCCCGGTAGTTGCTGCAGCAAAATTAAGAGGCATTCCCTCAGTGATTCACGAATCTGATTTCACACCGGGACTTGCAAACAAGCTTTCTATTCCATTTACTAAAAAAGTATTGGCGACATTTCCGGAGACCATGCAATATCTTCCGGATAAGAAGGCTGCTTATGTTGGAGCGGTGATTCGGGATGAATTATTTACAGGCGATAAAAAGGCAGGATTAGCATTTGCCCAGCTTTCAGGAGAAAAGCCGGTGCTTTTGGTTATGGGGGGGAGCGGCGGATCGGAAAAAATAAATTCAACAATCCGTGAGGCTTTAGATGACTTGTTAATGCAGTTTGATATTATTCATATTTGCGGAAGCGGGAAAGTCGATCCATCTCTCCGTGTTCCAGGATATGCGCAATTTGAATACGTACATGAGGAACTGAAAGATATTTTCGCGGCTACAGATTTTGTTGTATCCCGTGCCGGCTCCAATGCAATTTTTGAATTTTTAGCTTTGCGGAAGCCGATGCTGTTGATCCCGCTTTCTCGCGGGGCGAGCAGAGGGGATCAGATTATTAATGCAAATTCCTTCAAAGAAAAAAAATATGCGAAGGTTGTTGAAGAGGAAACGTTAACAACAGAAAAGCTGGTTCAAGAAGCAGCTGCACTAAAAAAAGCAGCGCCAGTCATGCTGGATGAAATGAAAAAATATAAGAGTGAAGAATCAAGAAATAAAGTTATTGAAATTATTCAATCGATGCAAAAGAAATAAGCTAATAGCATTTTTAATGTTTAAAAAGGGCCTGCTTCATAAAATGAGCGGGCCCTTTCTTATATTATTTTAGTCTTCTCTGGAAACGACGTCTAATTTTCCGGTTTCCGGGTCAATAACGAGCCCATGAACCTTCACTTCCTTAGGAAGAAGCGGGTGATTGCGAATAATTCCTACACTTTGAGTCACAGAGTCCTCAATTTTCTCGAAACCATGGAATTCTTTATGAAGGTTAATACCGGAATGCTCCAGGGTATGTAACGTGTCTTCCGATATACCGCGGTCAAGCATAGTTTGTTGTAACGCTTCTGTGTCTACATTGGACATTCCGCAGCCGTGATGGCCGATTACAACAACTTCCTCTGCTTTTAAGCTGTAAATAGCCACTAATAAGCTTTTCATAATACTGTCAAATGGTTTCCGGATAATAGCTCCGGCATTTTTCACCATTTTCACATCGCCGTTTCGGATATTCAGTGCTCTGGGCAGCAGTTCCACTAAACGAGTATCCATGCAAGTGAAAATAACCATACGTTTATTCGGGAACTTGTCCGTTGCATATGCTTCATAATCTTTGCTGTCTACAAATTTTTCGTTGAAATCTAAAAGTTGATCTAAATTCATATCTTTCATCTCCCTTAAATAAAAATAATAGCACGGAATTTATTATATGAAAATAAATAGGGTGAAAAAAATCGTGAGAAACGTATAAAAAAATGCTTTCAAATAATATAATTTTATTAAAATTAAAAAAACAATTGACTTACCAATTACAGGAATATATAATGAAAAGGCATTCAATTTTCAAATGAATAAAAAAGGAGGGAATCACAAAATGATGAATTTACAGTATCAAAACAACCAATCTAATCAAATACAACAGAATACGATTTTGTGGCCTCCAATAAACAGGTTTACTTTCTCTTAATTTTTAAGGGAGAAGTGTTTGTCTGGCCGCAGGTTTCCGTGTGGCCGGCTGATAATGGGATAAGTAGAATGATTATTATAAGCGTATGCCGACAGATGGTGTGCGCTTTTTTTGATGCATTTTTTAACCAGAGAATGGGGTGTGAATAAGGAGATGCGATCTGGCTGCCGTTCGCTATGTAGAATTGACGTGCTTTCTTAATGATTGAATCGGGGCGGAAACTTACAGGTCGTTTTACGGGGAGGGTTTCAATAGAAAATGAATTTAGAATGCAAAATTTGGTATAGAAAGCAGGTGAAAGGATGTTTGCCGTATTTAAGAAACTAAGCTGGTTCTTTGCGCATTACTGGAAACGATATACATTCGCTATTATCGCTTTAATTTTGGCAAGTGCAGTTGGATTGATTCCTCCGAAATTAGTCGGATATATTATCGACCATATCCAATTTGAAACATTAACGGTACAAATTCTGACGGCAGTTATTACAGGTTACATTGTACTGCTGACTGTCCATTATATTATTTCATTTTTATGGGATTATACACTTTTTGGCGGAGCGGTTATTTTAGAACGATGGATGCGGAGCAAGCTGATGGATCATTTTTTATCGATGTCTCCAACGTTTTTTGGGAAATACCGTACAGGAGATTTAATGGCAAGATCGACCAATGATTTAAAAGCAATCAGTCTGACAGCTGGTTTTGGTGTCCTGACATTGGTTGATTCCAGTATATTTATGCTGATGATTATTGCGGTAATGGGGCTGACCATCAGCTGGCCGCTGACTTTTGCAGCTTTGCTTCCATTACCCATTATGGCTGTTATGATGAATTTTTACGGAAGCGCGATACATCGTCGTTTTACCAAAGCACAGGATGCTTTTGGGGAAATGAATAACAGTGTTTTAGAATCCATTCGCGGCGTTCGTGCAATTCGTGCCTTTGTCCAGGAAGAACAGGAAAAAACACGGTTTGAGAATATGACAAAAGATGTGTATGACAAAAATATGGAAGTCGCTCAAATCGATGCATTATTTGAACCGACAATGAAAATTCTGGTCGGCTTGTCTTATACAATCGGAATTGGCTATGGAGCAATGCTTGTCTTTGAAAACAGATTAACTTTAGGAGATTTAGTAACTTTTAATGTCTACCTTGGGATGCTGATTTGGCCGATGTTCGCAGTAGGAGAGCTAATTAATATCCTTCAGCGGGGAAATGCCTCCTTAGACCGGGTAAACAAGACATTATCCTACCCGCCGGATGTGCGGGATGTCAGGGAGCTGAAGAAAGTTGAAGCAGTGAAAGAGCTTCATTTTCATAACGTATCCTTTGCCTATCCAAATACGGCAGAGAAGGCTTTAAAAGCAGTTTCTTTAAAGGTGCGGGTTGGAGATACTATTGGAGTTGTCGGGAAAACAGGAGCAGGGAAAACAACACTGTTTAAATTATTGCTGAGACAGTATCCGGATGTACAAGGAAAGATAGTGATTTCTGGAGAGGAAATAGAAAGTCTCCCGTTAAAGCAGCTTCGGGAATGGATAGGATATGTTCCTCAGGATCAAATGATGTTCTCCAAAACTATCCGTGAAAATATCCAGTTTGGTAAAGAGGCTGCGACCGATGAAGAAATTTTCCGATCGCTTGAGCTGGCGTATTTCGCAAGTGATATTTTGCAGCTGCCTGAAGGGTTAGACACTCAGGTCGGTGAAAGCGGAATTACATTATCCGGAGGTCAAAAGCAGCGTGTGGCTTTGGCACGTGCCTTTATTAAAAATCCAGAGATTCTTATTTTAGATGATTCGCTATCAGCAGTTGACGGTAAAACAGAGGCAGCTATTATTGCTCATCTGAAAGAGGAACGAAAAAATAAAACAACATTTATAGCAGCACACCGCCTCTCTGCAGTAACGCATGCAGACCATATCATCGTTTTGGAGGATGGCGAAATAGCAGAAGAGGGCACTCATGAGCAATTGATGAAGGAAAAAGGATGGTATTACAAGCAATATGTTCAGCAGCAGATGGGAGACTAGGGAGGTGGAAAGATGAAGAGTACGGAAAGGCGGTTATTTCAATACGCCTTAAAATATAAAAAAGGGATTATTTTAGGTCTTGTCTGTTTAATGATAGCAGTTGCTTTGGAATTAGCAGGGCCATTGATTGCTAAACGGGTCATTGATAATCATATTCTCGGTGTCGAAGGATATTGGGAAGCTGTAGAAACAGCAGATGATACAACAGCTCCTTATCACGAACAGCTGTTAAAACGATCGGACCGCGTGGAAAATGAAGATACTCCCACAGGGGCTACCTACACCTTATTACAAATCGGTATTTCTTATTATGTTTTTGAAGGTGAGCTTCCTCTGACAGGAGAACGGGAGATGAATAATGGAGAGCTGACGATTATCTCGAATAATGATATCGTTCGAGCGGAAGGGGAGCGATTATCTGTCCAAGAAGCGTATCCGTTCTTCGAGCCGGAGAAAACGCCAATCATCGGTTTGCTGGTATTATATATGGTTTTATTGATTATTGCAGGTGTTTTTCAATTTTATCAAACATTTTTATTACAAAAGTCTGCAAATCAGATTGTCAAGCGGATGCGGACAGATTTATTTGCGCATACGGAGCGGCTGCCGATTAATTATTATATCGATCAGCCGGCGGGAACCATTGTTGCAAGAATCACCAATGATACGGAAGCAATTCGTGATTTATATGAGCGCGTCCTGTCAATCGTAGTTGCCAGCCTGGTTTATATGGCTGGAATCTTTATCGCCTTATTTATTTTGGACCCGCAGCTCGCAGCACTTTGCTTGCTTGTGATTCCATTATTATATGGCTGGATGCGTTTTTATAAGTATTTTGGCGGTAAATATAATCAGGTGATCCGGAAAACGATTAGTCAAATTAACGGTAACATCAACGAAGCGATTCAAGGTATGCCGATTATTCAAGCTTTCAACAGAGAAAAAGCGATGAAAGCGGATTTTGAAGAATTAAATCATCGCAATTATACATTCCAAAAGAAATTAATCCGCTTAAGCGCGCTAACCTCTTATAATTTAGTAACAGTATTTCGTAATGTTACCTTTGTCGGTTTTATCTGGTATTTTGGAGCTTCTTCTTTTGATATGACGAGTTTGATATCGATTGGCGTCCTGTATGCTTTTGTCGACTATATTAACCGATTGTTTGAGCCAGTAACAGATATCGTGAATCAGCTTCCATTAATTGAACAGGCAAGAGTAGCGGGCAGCCGTGTATTTGAGCTGTTAGACCAGCCTGCGGAAGAAACGGATAAACGGGCAATCGATAAATACAGAGGAACGATTTCCTTTGACCATGTATCCTTTGCTTATCAAAAGGACGAATATATCTTAAAAGATATTTCCTTTAACGTAGGTGCGGGCCAGACCACTGCTTTTGTAGGACACACAGGATCTGGGAAAAGCTCGATTATGAATTTACTATTTCGTTTTTATGATCCGCAAATAGGAAGGATTACCATCGATGGGATGGATACATTATCCTTGTCCAGACAGCAGGTTCGCAGTCATATGGGAATCGTGCTTCAAGATCCATTTCTATTCTCGGGTACGATTTTGAGCAATGTCACGATGCAGGATGAAAAAATAACGAGAGAAACAGCGATTGCTGCCTTGAAAGCAGTCGGGGCAGACCGGTTCATTGAAAAGCTTCCAAACGGTTATGATGAAGAAGTGACGGAAAACGGATCTACCTATTCATTAGGAGAACGGCAATTAATTTCCTTTGCACGGGCACTTGCCTTTGACCCATCGATTCTTATCTTAGATGAAGCTACAGCAAATATCGATACGGAAACAGAGCTGCTGATTCAGCATGCACTGGAGGTACTGAAGCAAGGAAGAACGACACTTGTTATCGCTCACCGGCTGTCTACCATCCAGCAGGCTGATCAAATTATTGTCCTGGATAAAGGAAGCCTTATCGAGCAGGGGAATCATGATACTTTGATTGCGGAACGTGGATCGTATTATCAAATGTATCAAATGCAGCAAGGTTCTTTGAAGGTGAGTGTTTAAGTATAATAATTGATTAATACACGGAAGAAGGAAGCGTATCTTCGCCTGTATTACAGGGGAGATACGCTGTTTTAATAGAAAAGCAGAGCTCCTTCTATTAAAATAAGATGAAAGTGATTCATTAAGCTGCGAAAGGAGGCTGGACGTTGAAAGAACAAGACGAAAAGGATAAGCTTAAAAAGCATATGGACGAGGATCTAATAGAAGACATAGATGAGGAAGAAATGCAGGAACTGGTTATGCAAGCGAAAGTGGAAGCATTGGAAAGAGCCCGCGCAGAAGAAGAGCCTAAACCAAAGCGTCGTTTTCCGAAAGTATTAGCCATCCTGATAGCCTTTGCGATGACGTTTTATGTACTTTCCTTATTTCCGAGAGTAATTTCGGTTCCTGCTGTAGATTTCCTTCAAGCGTCCAGCCGGTTATCACAGGAGGAACAGGTAGCTGCATCCAAGGAAGCTGTCGTGGTTATTGAAACAAATGATGGAAGAGGCACGGGCTTTGCTGTCTCCGATGATGGGGCGATTTTAACAAATTATCATGTGATTGAGGATGAGCAGACGATAACGGTTGCTTTTCCGGAAGAAGGTTTATTTCAAGGAGAAGTAGTGGAAGAAATGCCGGAGATAGATTTAGCGGTTGTAGAAGTTGAGGGAAATAATCTTCCTTATTTGACATTAGATGAAACAGCACCCGTCGAGTATGAAGACGACATCCGTTTTATAGGCAACCCTTTATTTTTTAACGGAATTGCCAATGAGGGCACGATATTAGGTCCGCTGCAGCTTTCTGGCTGGGAAAAGGAAGTCATGATGATCCGTGCGCCCGTTTACCGGGGGAATAGCGGCAGTCCTGTTATGAATCAGGAGGGCAATGTCATTGGTGTTATTTTCGCAACGTTAAATCATGAAGAGCATGGCCGGGTCGGTCTTTATGTGCCGATAAGTTATTTTACAAATAATTAACAATTATAATAGATTTGTTTAACACCTTGCTGAAAGGGTATTAGATAATAAAATGATTCAGGGATTCAGCCCGCCTGATCTTTCGTCTGTATAATGCATTTTCATTCTTTATATTAGAGGCGTTAGAGCGGGGTTTACGGGCGGTTTACGGGATAAAAATCTTTTTTGGAGGTGTTGTCATGTTTCTTGGTTCAACCTTAACGAATTTAACTATTCATGCAACAGATGGAGAAATAGGAAAGGTAAAAGATTTATATTTCAATGATGATTGGGAGCTGCGATTTATTGTGGTCGATACAAGAAAATGGCTTCCAGGCAAGAAAGTTCTACTTCCTTTCCATGTACAGGAAGAAATTAATCTGGAGGAAGGTTATCTCAAGGTAGACAGAGATAAGGAAACGATTCGCGAAAGCCCTGAGGTGCCTGAAGATAAAGATTTCGTTTCTTCTTATCAAGAAGTGGTATTAGATTATTTCGGGTGGAACAGCTATAAGGAAAATGCGGTGTTAGATTCTGATCACGGTCCGGTAACAACTGGAAACGGACAGCTGGAGAATACCAGTGTGCCGCCGGAACCGGATTTAGCTGCACCTGAAAATGCAAGTGATAACCTGAGAAGCATAGAGGAGTTTATGGAATTTAAAGCACATGCAACAGACGGTAAAATTGGACTCGTCGATAATATTATTTTAACAGAAGAAGGAAAGATACAATATCTTGTAGTAAACAGCAACGAAAGCTATGTAGAAAATAACCTATATTTATATCGGACAGATCAGGTGACGTCGGTAGATTGGTTTGAAAAAGATTTGTATCTGGATGATTCTGTGGAAGGTTTAGAGCAGGTAACACCATTTAAAGATAAAGAAGAAGTATTTCATCACTTAAATCATTCCTAAGTGGATTCATGCAATGCAAGATGCTGATTCATAAGATAGGGGAGTGGCCCCGGTGAATTTTAAATTAAAACAGATTATCCTTTCTTTGACTTTTATAGTGATAGCAGTAACTTTAAGATGGACTGTGGGCTTCTCTGCCTTGATAGATAGCTTCGTTTTGCTTTTCTTTGTTCTTTTGGGATGCTGGTTTACTTACCAAAATGTTAAAAGAAGAGATGAAGATTAAATTTTTCGAAATAAAATAGCACAAATGGTAAGATTTCTGTACGTTTTTTAGTTGTGTGTTGCTTTTACGGCTTAATGTTTAATAATATTAAGTAACCCAAAAGCTTCTATATAAAAGGTGCAAATAAGTGACTGGAGTATACTAGTCCCCTTGATTGTCTTCTTTGCCCCGGCGTTTCTTCAAGCTGAGCAATTTCAATATAACCAATATTAGCAATAGATTTATCTGCATCACAGGTTACAGCTTGAAGCTGAATATCTTCTTATTATTTTTCTTTCACCTTTATCATTAGAATAAGCAAAGTATTAGAATTAAGCACTACACAAGATTGACTTGATAATCTTTCTTTTCACAATTACCCTCCGAGTATTATGGTTCTCTGGCCCTTTATGTAAACGGGAACATATCAGGATAAAGAAGTTAAAGAGGATGAAGATTATGACACCTACGATAAAATCCCTGAAAAGATATTTTATTAGAAATATAGTACTGTTTACATTCTTAACAATCGTATTCTATATTAATTATCAGAGTAATAATTCCCCTATATTCACTTTAAAAAATTTTACGCTTGTAATCGGAATGGCTGTATTGTCTGTTTCAATAATTTCATATATTTCAATAAAAATATATGAAAAGAAGAATAAAAGAAGCAAATGATACCGAATTGTTTCCCATTATATTCCTCTGCGTTTTTGATAAAGAAATTTAGATTATTTAACATTTGAGTAACGAATGCTTGATAACCAATTCTTTTGAATTTCATCATATCCAAATCCCAGCATTTCTCCTTTTTCGTCACAGACAAAGGAAAAATACTTTTTAATTTTTGCATATTTATTTCTTATTTAAAGATTTCATTACAAATTCCAACATTTTTCGAGGATGTTTTACAAAAATATGGATTTTCGTCATATTAATTTAAATGAAATGTTATTCATTTGTGATAGTAACCGTTTTGGATATAGGGTAGTATTATATGTACAGGCTAGAATGACCTGTATATATTTAACCAATAAACTAGATTTTATTGCTACGAAAAATAAAACGGATTAGATAAATAAATTTTGATACGTGTGGAGAATATCCTCACCTACGAGAAGCGGTTTAGGAAATGATTGTCCATCATCTCTCCTTAAATCAGATTTGCTATCCTTTTGAACTTTGAGGAGAAAGGGTATGGGCGATGATGCCGCAATAACTAATAAGAATGATAAAAATGGAGATTATTTGATATGAAAATAATAAATAAAAAGAAATATTTGATGAATATAAATTTAAAACCCGGAAAAATAAAAATAATAACGAATGATATAGTGTTAGGGGGAGCTGACAAATGATGATGACCAATCAATTAACAGACACCCCTATTGAAGAAAAAATTGAAGCAATCCAACAAGGAGATATTGTACTGCAAAATGAGCTGCTTCATACGTACAAGCCATTTATTGCTAAATGTGTATCAGAGGTTTGCAAGCGGTACATTGATCCTAAAAAAGATGATGAATTCAGTGTCGGATTAATGGCATTTAATGATGCTATATTTTCTTATGAACCAGATAAAGGCAGTTCATTTCTATCTTTTGCAAAGCTTGTTGTGAAAAGAAAAGTGATTGATTACATCCGCTATCATCAAAAACGTCCGAATCTGCTGTCTTTAGATGAAATAAATGAAGAGGAGCAAATGGAAAATCCGCTTGTTATTGCTGCTGCAAAAGAAAAACACCAAATGGAAGCAGAGAACAGCAAAAGACGGGAAGAAATTATTTTATTCAAGGAGAAGCTAAAATCATATCGGCTTACACTGGAAGAATTGACAAATGCTTCCCCCAAGCATCGGGACGCCCGGGAATCTGCTGTACAGGTAGCTTATATTTTATATCAGGATAACCAGTTAAGTGAGTATGTTTATCGTAAAAAAAAGCTCCCAATTAAAAAGTTATTAATGAAAGTTGAAGTAAGTAAAAAAACATTAGAACGGAATCGCAAGTTTATTTTAGCTATTTTTATTGTGCTGAGCAGTGAATATGCTTATCTTAAGGACTACCTTAAGGATTACCTCAAGGATGTGGAAAAATGAAAAAAGGAATTGTGATGGAAATCCATCGCAAATACGCCATTTTGCTTACGAAGGATGGCAGTTTTGAGAAGGGAATTATACTAACAGAGCATGCGGAACGAGGGGATGAAGTTATTTTTCAACCTGTATCTGGAAGGCCCAGGTGGAGAAGGTATTGGGATAAGACTCCTATCGCAGTAAGATTATCAGCCGTTGTACTTTTGATGCTGTTGATTTTTGGATATCCGCTTTTTTACGGAATGGGTGATACAGAAACGCATGCTTATGTTGCCATTGATATAAATCCCAGTATTGAATTAGAATTGAATGATGAATTAATGGTTACAGACGTCAATGCATTGAATAGCTCTGCAGATAAGCTGCTGGAAGAAATCAACAGTATTCAAGACAAGCCTATCCATTCTGTATTAACGCATATTGTTGATGAAAGTGAAAACAGAGGGCTGACAGAGCAAAAAACAATGATTGTAGGAGTGAGCTGTGAAAATCAAAACGGGAACCCGAGAGAACTCATTTCGCAAATTAATCCTTACATAGAAACCTTGCCTGATTGGGATGTTGCAACGTTGATTATTCCAGAAGAGATGAGAGAAGTAGCAAAAAATGAAAATAAATCAATGAACGAAGTAATGGCTACAGAATTGGCAAATCGTAATGTAGATATAGAACGGACGCATTTTGATATGACAGACGCAGATGATCGTGCAATTATTAATTTTTTTTATGGTGAACAAGAGTCTGATATTAACCGTTCTATAAAACAAGAAAAAACGCCATTAAAACCAAAGGATAATGAGTTAACAGATGATGTTTCTGATGATGAAGACAGTGGCCAGGATGAATCATTATAGACCAATGAAGTACTAACGTGATTAAAATTTCGCCGGGCTCGTGAACAGTTGTCTTCAAGCAGACACTTGAATATCGGCTAAAGCTGTAAAAAGCAGATGGAATTCCAGTTTTAACCGGCATCTGCTTCTTCAGCACGGTAAAGTGAAACTACAGCTGGTTACACTGCGGTAAATTATTCAAATTCATACATCCATGGACTGCTGAATTGAAGGGCATGCTCTAAATAATAAAGCAGTGTATCATGTGATTGATCGACATATTTTTGACTGGAAGAATGATGGTAGGCATACAGAAAATGCTCAATTTTTTTAGCGAGTAAATCATCATTAGTCCGTGACATTAATATGAATAAATTGTCCCACTGTCCCCATATGGTGTAATATAAAGCTTTATCATAATCAGGTATCAACATTTTCACTCCTTTATCAAGAAGGAATTCCGGTAAACAATCTTATTGGTGAAAGGCTTCTTCCATAGCTTCTCCATTATTTCTTAAATATCACCGCTACTTTCATGGTCTGCTTTCCATAAATTAACGTTTTTCATATGCATAAATCCTTATCTGCCTAACCATAATAAGAGGCAAATAGGTAAGGAGGAATGAAAATGAAATTACGCTTATTTGCGGTATTAACCGTTCTTATGATGGTCTTAGTTGCTTGTCAAAATACGAATAACGACGATACCAATCCGAATAACTCGGATGGAAATGTGGAGCCGACTCGATATCAAGGTCAGCATATCGATGATAATGCAAGAGACCGTAATCGTGACCATACGATAGACAGAGTTTCTGACCGTAATACAGACGCAGAATATAATGTGTCCAAAGAGGCAGCTGAGAAAATAACGGATGAAATGGACGAAATTGATCATGCTTATGTATTAACAACCAGAAACAACGCTTATGTAGGAGCCAACTTGGATATTGATAATGAAGGAAACAGAAATAACCAAGAAAATAATGAAAGCAGTATGGAGATTACAGATGATGTAAAAGATCGAATTGCAGATATTGTACGTTCTGTTGACTCATCCATTGATAACGTATATGTAACATCTAATCCGGATTTCTTGGATTTAGCTGACAGATATGTCAATGATATGGACAATGGAAATCCAGTTGAAGGCTTCTTTGATCAAATTGGCGGCATGATTGACCGCGTTTTCCCAGATGCAAAATAATATCATGCATCTTATGATTCGCGCTTTTTCAACCATATAATATGGTACAAATCCAATTCCGTTAGCTATATAAACTGCGGGATTGGATTTTTTTAATCGGAATCTGGCATAGAAGGATGTATCAGCTGGTATACATCAGCGCTCTACCCTTTTCTTACACGTTTTTTTCATGTATGATGGAAAAAGATACAGTTCCTGCTAAAGGATAGAATAGAGAAGGGATGAAGGACAATATGACCCAAAAAATGAATGTGGAGAGTTTTAATTTAGATCATACAAAAGTGAAGGCTCCTTATGTACGGCTCGTAGGTATAACAGAAGGAGCGCATGGAGACAAAGTCCATAAATATGATATTCGTTTTACCCAGCCGAACCAAGCACATATGGAAATGGACGGATTACATTCCATAGAGCATTTAATGGCTGAAAATATTCGTAATCATTCAGATGCCGTATTAGATATCGGTCCGATGGGATGCCAGACCGGTTTTTATCTTTCTTTAATAAATCATGATAATTACGATGAAGTTCTTGACATGCTGGAAAAAACACTGACGGATGTTTTAGAAGCAACAGAAGTTCCGGCATGTAATGAAGTACAGTGCGGCTGGGCGGCTAATCACAGCTTAGAGGGTGCTAAGGAAATAGCGGAGGAAATGCTGAAGCATAAAGATGCATGGCATGAAGTATTTTAATTAAGAAAAAAATGGCAGTTGCTTAACAGGTGATATTTGTTATGCGGCTGCCGAATTATGCGTGCTTGGAAAAGATAACACGTTTAGTGGAAAGCTTTTGACACAGTGAAAAGGTTAATATTTAAAATGCTGAAGGAGGAATAGAAATAATGAGCGAAAAAGCAATTGCTTATCTGAAAGAAAATCAGGAAGCTTTATTACAAAAGCTATATGATTTTTTAGCAATTCCAAGTGTCAGCACGGACCCGGCGCATAAAGAAGATGTACAGCGTGCGGCTGACTTTTTAACAGGATACTTAAATGAATTGGGCTTTGAAAATGTAGAGAAAATGGAAACAAAAGGTCATCCGCTCGTTTTTGCAGAATATACAGAAGCAGGGCCGGAAGCACCGACTGTTTTGCTTTATGGTCATTATGATGTACAGCCGGTGGATCCAATTGATTTATGGGACAGTGAACCCTTCCAGGCAGAAGTACGCGATGGAAGAATCTACGCCCGCGGATCAAGTGATGATAAAGGACAAACTTTTATGCATCTTGCCGTTTTTGAAGCTTTTTTAAAAACAGAAGGAAAACTGCCGATGAATGTAAAAGTTTGTATCGAAGGAGAAGAAGAGATAGGCAGTGAAAATCTTTACGAGCTCCTGCAGGATAAAAAAGAACAATTCCAAGCTGACTTTGCCGTAATTTCGGATTCCGGGATGGCAGAGAAAAATCAGCCGACGATTTTATATGGATTGAAAGGATTTACAGGAATTGAAATTACATTAACCGGTCCAGATCATGATCTTCACTCTGGAATGTACGGTGGTGCAGTCCGAAATCCATTAATGGCAATGAGTCATTTGTTGGCATCAATGAAGGACGAGAAAGAAGTTATTACAATAGACGGATTTTATGATGATGTTGAGGACTTGTCATCAGCAGAGAGAGAACTGATGAAAAAAGCGCCGGGAGAAGATTTTGTAAAAGCAACAAATATTCCGGAAACTGTATCGGAAAAAGGATATACAGCAAAAGAACATACAATGGGCAGACCGACATTGGAAGTGAATGGACTATTTGGCGGTTACCAGGGAGATGGGACAAAGACAATTATTCCATCTACAGCAACTGCTAAGATTACATGCCGTTTGGTTCCCGGGCAGGACCCGCAGGATATTCAAGAAAAATTAGTGAATCATGTCCAAAAGTTTGCACCGTCGGGTGTGCACGTTCATGTTGAAAAAGAAAAGCTCTCTGCGAAAGCTTATAAAGTAGAGCCAGATCATCCTTTGATAAAAAAGGCTGCCAAAAGTTATAGCAAGGCTTTTGGAAAAGAAACGGTTTTCCTGAGAATGGGAGGATCCATTCCAGTTGTTGAATGGTTGGAGGCGGCTTATCAATATCCAATTGTTCTGTTAGGTTTTGGTACCCCAGAAGACCGGTTACATTCTCCAAATGAAAGCTTTCCGGTAGACAGCTTTGAAAAAGGGATGGAAACATTAGCTTATTATTGGAATGAACTTTAACTTGAAAACGAAATAGTTAATAGAAGGATGAAAAAAAGATCTGCTTTCAATGCGTACGACCTTGTTGAGAGGGGATCTTTTTTATTTTCGGGAGGATCACCGCTTCCAGTCTTATAAGGCAAAACGACAAAAATTTCATGTGCAAAATATAGAAAAATGGGGAATAGAATAATAATTAGAAATAGAGAGGAGCAGAATTTATGGAGACTGCAATCATTACAGGGGCTTCCAAAGGGCTGGGAGCATCCGTTGCTAAGCTATTCTTAGAGTCCGGAATAAATGTGATAGGAATTTCGAGGTCAGATAATACCAAGTTATATGACTATGCGAAACAAAATAATGCGACTTATCATTTCATAGCATGTGATTTATCTGAGCAGGCCTCTCTACAAAAAGCATGTAAAAGCGTGGATGAAATACTGTTTCACGAAACGTTATCTAAAGTATACTTAATTAATAACGCAGGTTTAGTTGATCCAATTGATCGTGCCGAAAATATCGAGATGGATGATTTGATGAAACAGGTTCAAATCAATACAGTTGCACCAATGACCTTAACGAATCATTTTTTGAAAAAAGCTTCAGAACATCATGTCCAGCTTCTGGCAGCAGTGGTAACTTCGGGAGCAGCAGAAAAACCGAAGTATGGATGGAGCGTATATTGTTCTACAAAAGCCAGTATAAATATGTATACGCAAGTGGCAGCAATAGAACAGGAAGGAACAGAGCATGCTGTTATTGCATTTAGCCCGGGTGTAATGGATACAGAAATGCAAGAGACGATCCGTTCCAGTTCACAGGAAGCATTTAAAGACGTGGACAGCTTCCGTGCCTTGAAAGAGAATAATCTGTTAAGAGGAACAGACATCATCGGCGGCGTTTTAATCGACATCTTAATGGATGACGAAAATGTTGAAAACGGAAAAATTTATGATGTGCGAGAGTATATTTAACCCATTCAGTTTATTTTTACTCAACTTTTTTACATTGAAAAGTAACTTCATTTCCATAGAAAAAGGAGTTGATTGTTCCTTCGATAACTCTCTTGACAAAGAATAGAAGGTGAAGTGTAAAGCACCGCTGTGGCAGACCGTTTTCCTTTCCGACGTACAAATGTTTTCGATGGGACGAGTAATCGCAAACCCAGGACGTTAGTCTGCCTGGGGGCATTCTCTTCACCCGCCTCACCATAACCCGTCGCAGCGGTCACACTAACCTGAGAGCATCGCTGCAATTACTCGTCACGAAAGAATTCACCAGAATGCTGAAGCCGGTGTTTTTTGATTTAAACGGGGAGAAATACCTGCATTATTTGAAAGCCCCTTTCATAAAAATGTATAGATATTGTCATAAATTTGACTTTTATTTTTTTATTTCTCTGTTAGAATAGAAATGATTGAGTAAGGGGGGCTTCATATGGAAGAAATTAATGTTTTCTTGGCTTTTGCAGCTGGGTTTCTTTCATTTATTTCGCCTTGTGTTCTTCCGCTGTATCCGGTGTTTCTTTCTTATATTACCGGGATGAGCATGGATGAAATAAATCAGGATAATAAACGGCTTGATCGAAAAGCAATATTACATACGGCCTGTTTTCTAATCGGATTTTCAAGTATTTTTGTGATGATTGGGTTTACAACGACATATGTTTCCGAATTTTTAATGACCTATCAGGATACCATCAGACAGATTGGCGCAATTTTAATTATCTTTTTCGGCTTGGTCATTGTGGGTGTATTGAATTTCGAATTTCTTATGAAGGATCGTAAAATTCATTTTAAAAATCGTCCAGCAGGTTTTTTTGGTTCTTTTCTTATTGGAATGGCGTTTTCTTTAGGCTGGACACCATGTACCGGTCCAATTTTAATGGTAGTATTCTCATTAGCTGCAACCAATCCTAATCTTGGACTTGTTATGATGATTAGCTATATTTTAGGTTTTTCCATTCCATTCTTATTACTTGCTTTCTTTATTGGTAAATTGAAATGGTTTCGGAAACACAGTAAAAAAATGGTGAAAATTGGCGGCTGGGTAATGGTTTTAATGGGAATCGCATTATTCTTTGACTGGATGACGAAGGTTACTGCATTTTTAGCAAATTTATTTGGGTTTACCGGATTTTAAAATGAAATAATATGATTCAAAATCAAGGTTACGACATTATTTTTATGGAACGATGAAAAATATCGGCCTGAATCGTTTTGGCCGATATTTTTTCAGCGTATAAAGAAAAGAGTTGTTATGTATGTATTTAGCAATTGCAACTACTGCTGTTTTTGCATTTATGGCGATTGTGATGATATTTGTGCGTATGCGCGCTTCTAGAAAACCGGCATCTGTAAAAAAGATTATATTACCGCCATTTTTTATGAGTACGGGGGCACTGATGTTCTTGTTCCCCATGTTTCAGATAAGCTGGCTTCAAGTTGCAGAAGCACTGACTGTCGGAATAATATTTTCTATCTTTTTAATTAAAACATCAAAATTAGAATTCTCGGACGGAGAAATATATGTCAAGCCGTCAAAAATGTTTCCGGTCATTTTAATTGGATTATTAGTTATCCGAATTATAATAAAACTGATTATTGGTACAAGCATCTCTGTTGGCGAAACTTCAGGAATGTTCTTTTTGCTGGCGTTTGGGATGATTGGTACCTGGAGAATAGCCATGCTTTATCAATATGTACAATTAACAAAGAAGCAAAGTGCGTAAATTTCTGCACTTTGCTTCTTTTTCGCTGAACTAAGATCTTTTCTGCTTGTATTTTTCTTCCCAATTTTCCTGATAATCCTCTTTGGATTGTTGGAAGAAAGGCTCATAGGGTGCGATATCGATATTTTTTTCTTTTAGCTTTTTTCGCAGAAATTTATGGTCTCTTTTGGGGGTCGCTAAAATATACCCTTCAATCAATGTAGAGCGTTTAATGCTTTCCTCGTCCTTTTGAATAGAAAGTTCTCCAATTTTACTGGCAATTCTTTGTCTGGCGACATCTCTGAATAGTTCGGGAACAGGAGAAACCAGCTCTTCCAGGAAATCTTTTTCTGCTTGAGACCATTTATGTAATGTTTTTTCGAAATAATATTCCTCCCAATCCATAATGGAACGCCCATCCTCTTTAGGGAGCCGCTTTAAAAACTTTCGAAACATAAAATACCCACCGATTGCCATCAGACCAATTAATAAACATCCCCACAGGATAATAAACAGTGATATCATCGTACACCTCACCTTAATTTTACATAAAAAAATTACGAATATTGCTAATTTATTATCAACTATCAATTTATTTTTTTAGAAAATTGTAGTAACATTAATTTAACCTTTGTTATTATTCCTCACTTGTACATTATAAAGTTATTAAGAAATATACACAAGTAATCATAATTGTTTCGTCATAATCATACATATTATTTATCGCAGTTAAACTGGCAGTAAACCACTCGCTTCAAAAAACGAAAAATTATGTAGAAAGGGTAACCAGGGACTAATTGCCGGTATAAACTCGATTGGTTCAATGAAAATCGTTTTTTATGAGTGAGTAATCTAGCGTTTTATTCCGCTAGGAACGCAGCAAAATCCCAATGGAATGAAATTATACTTTTTAATAACTTCTGAAAGGAGCATGGGTATGGATAAAAACCACAAAAATAAGAACCCCAATGACTTGCAAAGTTCTGAAAGTCGTCATAATTTACACCCCGATGCAACGCTTTCAGCGGCCATTATTTCTTGGCTGAGTAAAAAAACAGAAGGAATAGTGATCGTGATTAATACAGATAGTGAAATAGAATATATAAGTGATTCCGTTTATGAGATTCTTGGCTATGAGCCAAAAGAAGCAGTCGGGAAAAAGCTGGGTGATTTCCCGGTTAAAATAGATTCAAAAATTATTTCACAAGCACTCGTTGGCAACAAAATAAAGCATAAAAAGCTTTTAATAGATATTCCGACCAAAGAAGGGGAGAATTTATCTTTCTCATGTGAGTTAAATGATGTTTTTGAAGATATCGATGTCGAAAAAAAGTTTTTACTTTATTTAGAAAGAAAAACAAAAGATATGAGACTGGATGATATCATGATACGTTCAGAGAAGATGAATGTAGCTGGACAGCTGGCAGCAAGCTTAGTTCATGAAATACGCAATCCGCTGACTTCACTAAAAGGATTCCTGCAATTGCTTCAGGCTGGCGCACAGCATAAAGAAGAATACTTTCATGTGATGATTGAAGAGGTGGAGAAAATTGAGTCAATCACATCGGAATTGTTATTTATTTCAAAGCCTTTAACAGATAACCGTTCTAAAGAAAGTGTTACAAAAATGATGCAGGACGTGGAATTATTATTACAGTCCCAGGCAAATCAAAAGGATATTCAAATTCAGCTGCAAAGCAGTACAAATGCATCCGTTCTTTGCGATCGTTCTCAGATTAAACAAGTTTTAATTAACCTGATTAAAAATGCGATTGAAGCTATGGAGCAGCCTGGGAAAATAATTGTAGAGGCGAAAGAGGCAGATCAAAAAATAATTATATCTGTTATTGACGAAGGCTGCGGATTATCTGAAGATATTTTACATCGGCTTGGAGAGCCATTTTTTACGACAAAGACATCGGGTACAGGGCTCGGGTTGCTGATAACCAAGAAAATCCTCCATAATCATGATGCAGATTTTCATATGTACAATAATGAACATAAAGGAAGCACATTTGAAATTATTTTTTCAAAAGCTGATTAATGCGTTTTATCAGAAAGAATAATTGTAATTTCGCAGAATTTCTATCTTTTTTGCAGGCAGCTATTATTTTCACTATTAATAATTCAGCAATTAGATAAGTAATACTTATCTTTTGGCATAACTTTTTACTATCTACTATTTAACAATAATTATTTGTTTTATTTGCTAGATTCCTATATTATATATATTGAAGGCTCTATTTAGTTGAATAGCAGTATGGATTAAAAAAAGTAATACCTTCTCATTTATTGGCGAGAAGGAGAGGAAATGAAAGGGGTAACACAATATGTCGAACACAAATGCGTACAATGCAAAAAAGCAGTTCGAATTAAACGGTAAGACGTACAACTATTACCGTTTAAAGACGCTGGAAGAAGCGGGGCTAGGTAAAGTAGATCGTTTGCCTTTTTCTGTCCGTGTTCTTTTAGAATCATTATTAAGACAACAAGACGGTCATCAAATCAAAAATGAGCATGTTGAATCATTAGCACATTGGGGAACGGATAAAGCAACTGGGGCAGATGTTCCATTCAAGCCTTCCCGTGTTATTCTTCAAGACTTTACAGGAGTGCCTGCAGTCGTTGATCTTGCGTCCCTTCGTAAAGCAACGGTTGATCTTGGAGGAGAGCCGGATAAAATCAATCCGGAAGTTCCAGTAGATTTGGTTATTGACCACTCTGTACAGGTTGACCAATATGGAACTCCAGATGCGCTGCGTGCCAATATGGAATTGGAATTCGAACGTAATGCAGAGCGTTATCAGTTCTTGAACTGGGCACAAAAAGCGTTTAATAACTACCGTGCAGTTCCGCCGGCAACTGGTATCGTTCACCAGGTTAACCTGGAGTATCTGGCTGACGTTGTACATGCGCGAGAAAATGAAGACGGAACTTACGAAACATTCCCTGATACACTTGTAGGTACTGACTCCCATACAACAATGATCAACGGCCTGGGTATCCTTGGCTGGGGCGTTGGCGGAATCGAAGCAGAAGCAGGCATGTTAGGACAGCCTTCTTACTTCCCTGCACCGGAAGTTATCGGGGTCAAATTTACTGGTTCCTTCCCGAATGGAACAACCGCGACGGATCTGGCGTTAAAGGTAACGCAGGTGCTGCGTGAACAAAGTGTAGTTGGGAAATTTGTAGAGTACTTTGGACCTGGGCTAAAGGATATGCCATTGGCTGACCGTGCTACAATTTCAAATATGGCTCCAGAATATGGCGCTACTTGCGGGTTCTTCCCGGTTGATCAGGAAACACTTGATTACATGAAGCTGACTGGACGCAGTGATGAATTAATCAGCGTTGTTGAAAAATACTGTAAAGAAAATGATTTATGGTATGACGCAGATGGTGCTGATCCGGAATACACAAAAGTAATTGAAATTAATTTGTCCGAATTAGAGCCGAATCTTTCCGGACCAAAACGTCCGCAAGATTTAATCGCGCTTTCTGACATGAAGAAAGAATTTAATAAAGCAATTACTGCAAAAGAGGGTAACCAAGGGTTTGGATTAGATAAATCTGAATTTGATAAAGAAGTTGAAATCAATCATCCAAATGGAAAAACTTCTGTTATGAAGACAGGAAGTCTTGCTATTGCAGCAATTACATCTTGTACAAACACATCTAACCCATACGTTATGTTAGGTGCAGGTCTGGTTGCTAAAAAAGCTGTCGAAAAAGGCTTGGAAGTTCCTGAATACGTAAAAACTTCCTTGGCACCAGGTTCAAAAGTGGTAACCCGCTACTTAGAGGACGCCGGTTTACAAACATATTTAGATAAACTGGGCTTTAACCTTGTAGGTTATGGATGTACAACGTGTATCGGTAACTCCGGTCCTTTACGTGAAGAGATTGAAGAAGCGATTGCAGCGAATGATTTAATCGCATCTTCTGTATTATCTGGTAATCGTAACTTTGAAGGTCGTATCCATCCGCTGGTAAAAGCAAACTACCTTGCATCTCCACCGCTTGTTGTAGCATATGCGCTTGCTGGAACAACAGATATCGACCTTGTAAAAGAAGCAATCGGTAAAGATAAAGATGGTAACGATGTTTACATGAATGATATCTGGCCATCACTTACTGAAATTAAAGAAGAAGTGGAAAAAGTAGTTACACCTGAAATTTTCCGCAAAGAGTATGAAAATGTATTCCAATCTAACGAGAAGTGGAATGAAATCGATACGACAGATGAGCCTTTATTTGAATGGGATGAGGATTCTACTTACATCCAAAACCCTCCATTCTTTGAAGGGTTGACGCCGGAAGCTGGAACTGTTGAGCCGCTTAGCGGATTACGTGCTATCGGATTGTTTGGCGATTCTGTAACAACAGACCATATTTCACCAGCAGGTGCTATCGCAAAAGACATGCCGGCAGGTAAATTCTTGCAAGAGAAAGGAGTTTCACCAAGAAACTTTAACTCTTACGGTTCTCGCCGCGGTAACCATGAAATCATGATGCGTGGTACATTTGCTAATATTCGTATCCGTAACCTGCTGGCTCCTGGCACAGAGGGTGGTTATACAACTTACTGGCCAACTGGCGAAGTCATGGCAATCTATGATGCTGCTATGAAATATCAGCAGGACGGAACGGGTCTTGTAGTTATCGGCGGAAAAGATTATGGAATGGGATCATCCCGTGACTGGGCTGCCAAAGGTACCAACCTGTTAGGAATCAAAACAGTAATTGCTGAAAGCTTCGAGCGTATTCACCGTTCTAACCTTGTTATGATGGGTGTATTGCCGCTTCAATTTGAAAAAGGCGACAGCGCGGAAAGCTTAGGATTAACTGGTAAAGAAACGTTTTCTGTAGAAGTAGATGAGTCTGTTAAACCAGGTGATTTAGTGAATGTAACTGCAACAGATGAAGCTGGAAAAGTAACTTCATTTAAAGCAGTTGCCCGTTTCGACAGTGATGTAGAAATTGATTACTATCGTCATGGCGGTATCCTTCGCATGGTACTGCGTGAAAAAGTAAAAGCATAAGCAGCCAGCTGCTTTGTAAGAGAAAAAGGGTCTTTGCTTTTTATGGAGCAAGGCTCTTTTTCTATGCATTCTTATTGAGGTCTGTATTCTTTACAAAAGTGAAGTTTCTCTTTACGATAGAAGTAGGAAAACAATGTGGATGGTGGGAGATACAAATTGTATAAACGGATATTTTCGCTTGTTTTATTATTAGTGCTTGTTGGAATTGTTATCGCAAATGTGCTTCAGAACAGAGCTGCGGACAATGCTGCTGAAGAAGAGGAAGCGGTGCTTGTAGACGATGGATCTTCCAGTCAGGGAGCTGCGATTGCACCTGCGGAAAGTGCCGGAGTAGAGCCTGGTGAGCCAGCTCCAGATTTCGAACTGGAGACATTAGAAGGAGAGACTTTCAAACTTTCTGATTTGCAAGGAAAGAAAGTGATTTTAAACTTCTGGTATTCCTGGTGCCCGCCTTGTATTGAAGAAATGCCTGAAATACAGGAATTCTATGAGGAATATCAGGATGAGGTTGAAGTTGTTGCTGTCAATATGACGAAGCATGAGAATCAGCTTTCGGATGTTGGCGATTTTATCGATGAGCATGAGCATACCTTTACTGTTCCTTTAGATAGAGAGGATACGTTAACGGAGCCGTATGTTGTCTATGCCGCACCGACGACATATTTTATAGGTACGGACGGAAATATACAACAGCCTAGAAGAATCGGGCCGATGGACTATGAATTTATGGAAGAAATGGTTCAAGGAATGGATTGATTGAAAGAGAAGCAAGGAGGAAGAAAGTTTGTTAGTTACAGAAACACCAATAGAAGTAAGATACCAAGAAACTGACCAGATGGGTGTCATCTACCATGCAAACTATCTTGTTTGGTTTGAAATCGGACGTACAAAGTTTGTAGAAGCCTTGGGGCTTAACTACCATCAAGGAATGGAACAGCAAAATGTGGTTTCTCCAGTGATTGATGCTCAGATTTCATATAAAAACGCAATTCGTTATGGTGAAAAACCTGTTGTAAGAACGTGGCTTGATGCTTATGACGGCTTGCGTACGGTTTACCGTTATGAAATTTTGAATGGATCTGGAGATTTAGCTGTCACTGGTACGACGACCCATACGATTGTTGATAAAGATACGTTTCGGCCGCTGTCTATTCGAAGAAAATTTCCTGATTGGCATGCAGCATATCAAAACCAGCTTGGCAGTTAAGAAAGTATAAACTTTCTTACTGCATAAGTGTAACTAAGGTTGTCACCTAAAGGCTTGGTGACAACCAAGTTTTCTAAAGAAAGAGGAATAGGAATGGCTTTTGGATTAAAAAGAGAAGAGTTAAACGAGTGGAAGCGGAATGTCCGTGCCGGAAAGATTGATTTTATTACTCATTATTGGCTGGATGACCGTTTTCCAGGCTGTAATACAGTAACCAAAGTGGGTTGCAGTGATTTGGAAAAGTTGAAAGAATGGGGTAGAAAATATCAGTTGGATGAATCCTGGATTGATTTAAAGCCCAAATATCCCCATTTTGATTTATTCGGG
Organism: Oceanobacillus sp. FSL W7-1281; assembly: GCF_037969835.1. Classification (GTDB taxonomy): domain Bacteria; phylum Bacillota; class Bacilli; order Bacillales; family Amphibacillaceae; genus Oceanobacillus; species Oceanobacillus oncorhynchi. Next base: position 2,152,156 of record NZ_CP150214.1, read on the forward strand.
GAATACCAGTGGAAAATTTTAAAATCAGAAAACCGGCTGGAACAATTAGAGCGGTTTAAATAATTATTCAACTTTCGCACATTAAATAATAACTTCATTTCCATAGAAACAGGAGTTGATTGTTCCTTCGCTAACACCCTTGATAAAGAATAGAAGGTGAAGTGTATATCACCGCTGCGGCGGACCGTTTTGCTTTCCTAGGGGCACGCTCTTCAGCTAACTTTTGCCAAGAAGGGCACTTGGCAAAAGTGGATCTTCAGATGGTGCTGATCCCTTAGGAGTCAAAACGGTCCGCCTCCGCTAGTAAGATATTCTATATGTGAAAAACAACTCACCAAACAGATATTCCAGATAGAACATATTTTTTATGCTGTATGGTAAAATGTTCCGCCAAGATTACTTTCTGTGCATAAAAGCGATTCCTTGTATTTCATATCCATGCTACCATGATTGGGGTGTTCAGACGAAAGCTGCTATTTCCTTCATCTTATTAAAATCTTGTTTCTTTCATTCGCTGTAGAATCCTATCAGAGCGCAGGCCAACCACGGAGACTCCTAAGTGGTTTACAGGCTAAACCCGTGACTCCTGTCACAACGCCTGCACTTGCACGTCCTGGGACTGCGATTACTCGCCCCATCGAAAACATTTGTGCATCGCAGGGCGAGCTGAAGATCCACTTGAAAAGCGGTTCTCTTTTTAAGTTAGCTGAAGCCGTCCCCATGGAAAGCGGAGTGGTTGGCCGGAGCGGAGCTATGCACCATCACCAATTCCAAAAAAGCCGGATATTTAACCAAAATGCAAGTATGGTAATGGAGAACATGCTTACCCTGGAATAGCAAGATATATTTGCTTATTCTTAGGTGCGAAAGTTGAGATAATTAAAAAACGCAGGCGGACTTATGTCTTCGCCTGCGTTTTTAGCATATCATTTTTACAATCAGTTTTTCTCAGGATATTCAATTTTTGGTTCTTTTTGTGTCTCGTCATAAGAAACAGATAAGTCTGCACCTTCAAAATACCAATCGTCTGATTCTTCGATAAAGAAATGGATCCCTTCTACTGATGTGGAAGCAGATTCGTTTTCAGGTGCTTCTGCTTTGATACCGAGGGAAAAACCGGCAATTCTGCCGCCGACTCCGCCATATCTCGGGAAGAATCGTATATTCTTTTCGTTTTGTAAATCTAATTCCTCTTTATACCATTTTGCTGCTTGTTCTGATACGGTGATTTCCATTATATCTCTCCCTTTTCCTGCTGTTTTTTCTTTTCCCTTTTTTCCGGAACGTAATCTACGCCGCCTGGGTGAAATGGATGACATTTACTTATTCGCTTTATAGTTAATATTCCACCTTTAAAAAATCCAAAACGCTGAAATGCTTCCAATGCATAAGCTGAACAGGTTGGATAGAAACGACAGGTTGCTGGTGTAAAAGGGCTGATAGCAAGCTGGTAAAAACGAATCAGTCCAATAAAAATATATTTCATTGGACAGTTACCCTTGTCTGTTACGTTTATCATAGGTAACAGAAGCAATCGCATCATGCATATGAATTGATTCTTCATTACGGCATGCTACATGAAACTTCATTACTGCCGGCAGCTCGTAAAGGTCGGCAGCAATCAAGCGGACCATATCCTCTACAAATCGGGGGTTTTCATAAGCTGCTTCTGTCACCATTTTTTCATCCGGTCTTTTCAGGATAGGGTGGAGTCTGGCACTTGCATTGCTTTCTGCAGCTTCTAACAAAATGCCCTTCCAATCCCCATCTGTATTAGAAAAGCTTGGCTCCAGTTCGGTTTCCACTGTTACATTACCGCGCTGGTTATGAGCGCTGTATTCACTGATTTCTTTGGAGCATGGGCATAATGTTGTTATTTGTACGTTTAAAGAAACACTGATTTGATAATCCTCGTATTTGGAGTAACGTACGGAAACAGCTGCTTCTGCATGGTTTAAACCAGCAGCATAGGTTTGCGGCGCTTTCCGCTCATAGAACCAGGGGAAGCTGACAGAAACCGTCGCATCTGTTTGTTCCAATTTCACGGCCAGATCTTTTGCGAACTGTTTTAATTCATCAATAGAAACGGTAAATCCGCCTTGATGATATTGCTCTAACAGCTCCATAAAACGGCTCATATTCGTTCCTTTGCTATTCGCAGGGATGCTGGATGAAAAGGTGAACGTGCCGACAGTGGTTTGCTCAAATGGTGCTTGTCCGCTTAAAACGCGGACAGGGTATTTTACATTTGAAACACCGACAACATCCAAATCAAAAAGAAAATCACGTTTTACATTTTGCAGGTCAGCCATTTCATTTTTTTCAGTCGGTTTTTTCTTCTCGCCAGGAGGAACAGAACCAAATAATTTATGTCTTTCTTCCTTTGAAGGAAGTTTTTTTAATGGAATCGTGTTTAATTGATGCATAAAAACGTCCTTTCCTGATAAACATCTGAAAGCTTAGACTAGAAGCTCAAGGATGTTCAAACAATCTTTAATTATAGCCACTAGTATACTGAATTCGGCTTAAATATTCAATTTATCGGCTTTTTACATCCAGGTTATTTTAGGCTCTGTTCCATTTATTATCCGTTTAATATTTGCCCAGTGTCGATACGCCACAAAAGCAGTTAATATCAGGATAACGACGGACAACCCGGTATTTTGGAAAAACAGTGACGCAAAAAAGGCTACAACTCCCGTAATCATAGAAGAAAGGGAAACATATTTAGATAAATATAATGACAGTAAAAATGTTGCAATCATAATAATAAACAGGATAGGGTTGATTCCTAGTATCATCCCTCCCGATGTTGCAACAGCCTTTCCGCCTTTAAATTTAGCAAATATCGGATAAGTATGGCCTAAAACAGCGATAATACCTATTATCAATGGATAAGCATCCGCATGAAATAATTGAGGCAATACAGCAGCTAATGTTCCTTTTAAAATGTCGCCCAGGATAACGATGCTTCCTGCTTTTATTCCAAGCACACGAAAGGCATTAGTTGCTCCAAGGTTGCCGCTTCCATGCTCACGAATATCTATTTTATAACCAAGCTTGCCGATGATTAAGGCAAATGGAATAGATCCTAAGAGATATGCGATAATCCCGAAAATAATATAATCCATACGTTCCCAACTCTCTTTTTCAAATTCTTATTCTATGTTCCTATGGCTATTTTAGCATGAACCAATCTGTTTAAGTACAAAATTTTTTAGAAAAACGCAGTAAAGCTCTCTTTTAAGAATAAATTATTCTCTTTATCCTTGATTTAAAGTGAAAAATAAAACCAGGACAGGTTTTTAAATGTGTACAAGCGGGAATCTTTTTACGAAGGAGGTTATTCTTATGATTACATTTAAGGACATAACAAAAACATACCCTGATGGGACAACCGCTGTCGATCAATTTAATTTGACAGTCGAAAAAGGGGAATTTATGACGCTGATTGGTCCCAGCGGCTGCGGTAAAACAACAACAATGAAGATGATTAATCGTCTGATTGATCCCTCTGCAGGAACAATATACATAAACGAGAAACCGGTAAGTGATTATTCCATTGATGCATTACGATGGAATATTGGATATGTTCTGCAGCAGATTGCTTTATTTCCTCATATGACTGTTCAGGAGAATATTCAAGTTGTTCCAGAACTCCTGAAATGGAAAAAAGGAGAAAAAGAGAAACGAACAGATGAATTATTGGAGATGGTGGGGCTCGATCCATCAATTTTTAAAAAAAGATATCCAAGCGAGCTTTCGGGAGGGCAGCAGCAGCGTATCGGTGTTATCCGGGCATTAGCTGCAGATCCTGACATCGTATTGATGGATGAACCATTCAGTGCACTCGATCCAATCAGCCGGGAGCAATTACAAATGGATATCGATAAATTACAAAAAGAGATCAAGAAGACGATTGTATTTGTTACCCATGATATGGACGAGGCATTGAAAATGAGCGACCGGATTTGTTTAATGAAAGAAGGTGGTGTGGTTCAATGCGGTTCGCCTGAACAATTAATGAAACACCCAAAAAATGATTTTGTGGAGGAATTCATTGGAAATCGAAAATCAGCCTGGCTGACATCTGTTCAGGAAGTCATGAAAAAGGAGATACCAGCTGCTCGTGACCGGGAGCTGGAAAATGTCGTGACAATTCCTGCAACAAGTACAATAGAGGATGCATATGCAATAATTCAATCAGTAAATCAGATTGATTTTCCGGTAGTCGCTGACAACCAGAAAATCATCGGAATTGTTACAAGGGATGAATTGCTTCAATACTTCTATCAGCAGGAGAAGGAAGGGGCGAGTGTTCTATGAAGGAATTTATAGACGTGTTCCAGAATCGGCAGGATATGCTTCTTCAGGCGATTTGGGAGCATTTGCAAATTTCTTTGATATCACTTGGAATTGCGATTTTAATTGCTGTGCCGCTCGGAATTATGCTGACCAGATATCCGCGCATTGCTGAGCCTATCATTGGCACATCCGCTGTTCTGCAGACAATTCCGAGTCTTGCTGTGTTGGCTTTTTTGATCCCATTTCTAGGAATAGGTATTCAGCCGGCTATCGTTGCCCTAGTCCTTTATGGACTACTGCCTATCTTGAGAAATACATACACAGGGATAGACGGTGTAGATCCTGCCTTACGGGAAGCTGCCAGAGGCATGGGGATGAATACAAAAAAACAATTAATGCGAGTAGACCTGCCAATTGCGATGCCGGTTATTATGGCTGGTATTCGCACCTCTATGGTTCTTATCGTTGGAACTACAACTATCGCAGCTTTAATTGGCGCTGGCGGACTTGGAGATATCATTTTACTCGGTCTGGACCGGGGCGGAGATATTCCGCTTGTATTATTAGGTGCGATACCGGCAGCTTTATTAGCTGTTATGCTTGATTTTATTCTGCGTTTATTCGAAAAGCTGTCTAAAAAATATGGCATTCAGGCATTTATTGCGATACTTGTTATTGTTGTACTTGTCATCACCATTCCCTTGATGATTCCAAGCAGCCAAAAAGGAGAAGTTGTGATAGCCGGGAAATTAGGGGCTGAACCAGAAATTATTATGAATCTCTATAAAATTTTAATTGAGGAAGAAAGTGATATCACTGTTGATTTAGAACCGAATCTCGGAAAAACAGATATGGTATTTAACGCACTCCAGCAGGGCAGCATTGACATTTATCCGGAATTCACAGGGACGGTTATCGTTTCGCTGCTTGATGAACAGGCGAAATCCAATGAAGCAGAGGAAGTATATGCACAAGCCAGAGACGGTATAAAAGAAGCATATAATTTGGAGCTTTTAGAGCCAATGTTGTTTAATAATACGTATACGGTAGCAGTTACAGAAGAATTTGCGGAAGAAAACAATTTGGAGGATATCTCTGATTTGAAGTCGATTGAAAACCAGGTAACAGCTGGATTCACATCCGAGTTTAATGACCGCTATGATGGCTATGTCGGGATGCAGGAAGTATATAACCTGGACTTCAACGAGGTAAATACAATGGATCCAGGCCTTCGTCAGGGGGCAATTTCGGGCGGCGAGGTAGATGTGATTGATGCCTATGGAACAGACAGCTATATGGTAGAATTAGGGTTAGTATCCTTGGGAGATTCTGAAAATCTATTTCCGCCATATCAGGGCGCACCGTTAATGCGGGCAGATACGTTAGAGGAATATCCAGAGCTCGAGGACATATTAAATCAGCTGAGCGGACAAATCACGGATGAAGAAATGCAGGAAATGAATTATCAAGTGGATTATGAGGATGCAGCTGCAGAGGATGTTGCCAGAGATTATCTGATGGAAAATGGTTTCATTGAATAAGGTAAAGAGAAGATGCTAAGTACGTTATTAAAGGAGGAATTATCATGTCCATTGAAAATCCAAGTAAAGAAAGAATAAAAGAAATTCTGGAGAATGCGAAGACGATTGCAGTTGTAGGCTTATCTGCTAATCCAGAAAGAACATCGTACCAAATAGCTCATAGAATGCAGGAAGAAGGATATAAAATTATTCCTGTCAATCCAACCATTGATGAGGTTCTTGGGGAAAAAGCCTACAGCTCCCTGGCAGAAGTAGACGAACCAATCGATATTATCAATGTTTTCCGCCGTCCGGAGCATCTGCCTGATGTCGCAAAAGATGCTGTACAGACGGATTGTAAGATGTTCTGGGCGCAGCAGGGAATTGTGAATGAAGAAGCTTATAATTATTTAAAAGAGCATGATTTTGAAGTCGTTATGGACCTTTGCATTAAGGTGTTACACGCAGTTTTATTGAAATAGTGTATAAACAATTAAAGACTGAGCCAGGCATGATAAGCCAGGTTCGGTCTTTTTGTTTCAGCGGATGCAGCTGCCAGCTTGCCCGGGTGAAAAGCATCTTCTGCTGACTATGCGCTTGTCACAGAGACAATGCAACGGTTATTGCAGCAAAAACGTATTAACCTGACCCGCATTGGTGCAGTTGCTCGTCCCGCCGGAGAACTTTTACGTGTATTCTCATCGCTAAAAAACGGGGTCGACAATTGTCTGTGATTCTATGTAAATAAATGATTACCTTGCTTTTCTGCGATTTTTCCCATAAGATATTAATGATGTAAATATGGATATAGTGCGTTTACCCTTTATGTGGAATGAGCATGTTTAGACTAGACGGAGAAACAAATTTTGCTCTATAGTGTATAAACAAGGTTTTATTTATCACCGATAAGCGTTTATAAACTTTCCTCGAAAGGATGCTTCATGTTATATAGATAGAACAAGGGTTGAAAGAAGCGTAATATAAGTATAGCTGCCTCCCATTCTAACCTGCAGACTTTTATCAACAAAAATTGTTTTTCTGTTAGAAGATTGCAATGAAGTTTCACTTTATAAGAAAGCATGGCATTTTAAAAGGGCCTCTTGAAAGCGCAGGCTGCTTTTTCGAAGCTCCTTATACTTTAATCATGTAAGTCCTGATTGAATCGCTGACTCGTATCGAGGATAAACATTTATGAGGAACGCTAATACAGGAACATTGTGTTCGTGTTACAAGCAGGATGATTTTCTGTTTGCTTAATAAGAACGAATGTTCTATGATGTATATAGAGGTAGTATTGAAAGGAGAAGATGATTCGTGGAGAAAGAATATCAATACTCTGATAGCTCCATTCAGGTGCTGGAAGGACTGGATGCTGTACGAAAACGCCCAGGAATGTATATTGGGAGTACAGACATTCGCGGGCTGCATCATCTTGTTTATGAAATTGTTGATAATGCTGTTGACGAAGCGCTGGCTGGTCACGGCAATCAAATTACGGTAACCATACATAAAGATGACAGTATTTCTGTGGAAGATAGCGGCCGCGGTATGCCGATCGGAATGCATGCAACCGGAAAACCAACCACTGAGGTTATATTTACTGTGCTGCATGCAGGCGGAAAGTTTGGGCAAGGAAGCTATAAAACAAGCGGAGGATTACACGGGGTAGGTGCTTCTGTTGTTAATGCCTTATCGGAATGGCTGACAGTAACCACTTACCGCGACGGTCATAAATATGAGCAGCGTTTTGAAAATGGAGGACACCCGGCAACGACCTTAGAGGATAAAGGGCCTTCCAGGAAGAAAGGCTCCTGTATTCATTTTAAGCCGGATCCATCTATCTTCTCGACAACGGTATTTAATTTTGAAACGATTTCCGAGCGTTTACGGGAATCTGCCTTCTTATTAAAAGGGCTAAAAATCGAACTGAAGGATGAACACAATGGAGAGCGGCAGATTTATGAATATCCTGATGGCCTAAAATCTTTTGTAGAGTGGCTTAATGAGGAAAAGGACGTGCTTCAGCCAGTTGTTTCATTTGAAGGGGAGCAATCGGAAATTGAAGTTGAATTTGCTTTTCAGTTCAATGACGGCTTTGCTGAAAATATGCTTTCCTTTGTAAACCATGTGCGGACCAGAGACGGTGGTACACATGAATTTGGAGCCAGAACGGCAATTACCCGTACTATAAATGATTATGCAAGAAGAGCAGGGTTATTAAAAGAAAAAGATAAGAACTTGGAAGGGACAGATATCCGGGAAGGATTAACTGCGATTGTGTCCGTCCGTGTTCCGGAGAACAAGCTGCAATTTGAAGGTCAGACAAAAGGCAAGCTGGGAACAACAGAAGCCCGTTCGGCCGTTGATGGCGTAGTATCTGAACATCTGACATACTTTTTAGAGGAAAATGCAGAGATTTCTTCTTTGCTGATTAAAAAATCTATCCGTGCAAAAGAAGCGCGGGAAGCTGCCAGAAAAGCACGTGAGGAAGCTCGTACCGGGAAGAAACGAAAGCGAAAAGATACGTTGCTTAGCGGAAAGCTGACCCCGGCACAATCAAAGAACCCAAAAAAGAATGAGCTTTATCTTGTAGAGGGAGACTCTGCCGGCGGTTCAGCAAAGCAAGGGCGCGACCGTAAATTCCAAGCTGTGCTTCCGCTCCGGGGGAAGGTTATCAATACCGAGAAAGCTAAGCTGGAGGATGTCTTTAAAAATGAAGAAATTTCAACGATTATCCATACGATAGGTGCCGGAGTCGGCGGAGATTTTAATTTGGAAGACGTCCAGTATGATAAAATTATTATTATGACCGATGCAGATACCGATGGAGCGCACATTCAGGTGCTGTTGTTAACCTTTTTCTATCGATATATGCGTTCTTTAGTGGAGTCGGGAAAAGTGTTTATTGCTCTCCCGCCGCTGTTTAAAGTATCTAAAGGAAAGGGAAAACAAGAAAAAACACGTTATGCCTGGGATGAAAATGAACTCCAAAAAGCAGTGAAGGAATTAAAAAATGGCTATGATATCCAGCGTTATAAAGGTCTCGGGGAGATGAATGCGGATCAATTGTGGGAAACAACGATGAACCCGGAATCACGTACACTTATTCGTGTATCCATTGATGATATAGCGCGTGCAGAACGGAGAGTAACAACGTTAATGGGGGATAAAGTAGAACCCCGCCGTAAGTGGATTGAAGGTCATGTTAAATTTGGTTTGGAAGAAGATGCAACCATTTTAGAAAATGAAAATATTCATAAGGAAGATTAGTTCGGATTGTAAGGAGTGATTCCATTTGGATCAAACAGAGAAATATTTAGATCTCCCCTTAGAAGAAGTTATCGGAGATCGCTTCGGAAGATACAGTAAATATATCATTCAAGATCGTGCACTGCCTGATGCCAGAGACGGCTTGAAGCCTGTACAGCGGCGTATTCTTTATGCCATGCATGTAGAGAGAAATACGCATGACAAGAATTTTAGAAAAGCTGCTAAAACGGTTGGAACCGTAATCGGGAATTACCATCCACATGGAGATTCTTCTGTATACGAAGCAATGGTCCGCTTAAGCCAAAACTGGAAGGTACGTAACAGACTGATAGAAATGCACGGGAATAACGGCAGTATCGATGGAGATCCTCCTGCTGCAATGCGTTATACAGAGGCAAGATTATCTCCGATTGCGTCAGAGCTTCTTCGGGATATTGACAAAGAGACAGTTGAATACATCCCTAACTTCGATGAAACAACTGATGAGCCGGTTGTTTTACCGGCGAAATTTCCGAATCTCTTAGTAAATGGTTCTACAGGAATCTCCGCAGGGTATGCAACCGACATTCCGCCTCATAATTTAGGAGAAGTAATCGATGCAGTGATTATGCGAATCGATAAACCGGAATCAAGTGTAAATGATTTAATGCGTGTGCTGAAAGGACCTGATTTCCCGACCGGCGGTATTATTCAAGGGGTCGAAGGAATCAAAAAAGCATATGAAACCGGCAAAGGAAAGGTTGTCGTTCGTGGAAAGGCAGCCATTGAAACGTTAAAAGGGAATCGTGAACAAATCGTTGTGACAGAGGTACCTTTTGAGGTGAACAAAGCAGCAATGGTGAAGAAAATGGACGAGCTCCGTATTGACAGGAAGGTCGAGGGCATTGCGGAAGTGCGCGACGAAACAGACCGGACAGGCCTCCGTATTGTTGTTGAGTTAAAGAAGGATGCAAATAGTGAAGGTATTTTAAACTTTTTATATAAAAACACAGACCTGCAGATCACATACCATTTCAATATGGTTGCTATCAAAGATAAAACGCCGACACTCTTATCCCTGCCGCAGCTTCTAGATGCATATGTCAGTCATCAGCGCGAGGTTGTAACGAATCAAACCCGATTTGATTTAAATAAGGCGAAAAAGAGAGCGCATATTGTCGAAGGCTTAATCAAAGCAATTTCGATTTTAGATGAGTTGATTGCCACCATCCGTGCATCAAAAGATAAGGCGGATGCAAAAAACCAGATTATGGCTAAATATGGTTTTACCGAACCGCAGGCGGAAGCAATTGTTACCTTGCAGCTTTATCGGCTGACAAATACGGATATTGTTCAGCTTGAGGAAGAAGCTAGCGAATTAAGAAAACAAATGGAGAAGCTGTCTGCTATTTTGGAAAGCGAAAAGAAATTACTGCAAACCATTAAAAATGATTTAAGACAAATCAAGAAAAAATTTGCAGATGACCGGCGCACTCATATCGAGGAAAAAGTGGAAGAACTGAAAATAAATATTGAGGTGACCGTGGCAAGTGAGGATGTGTTAGTTTCCGTAACCAGAGACGGTTATGTCAAACGAACCAGCCTGCGGTCCTATGCAGCTTCCAATAGTGAGGATTTACCGCTGAAGGACGATGATCATCCGATAAGTCTCCTGGAAATCAATACAACAGATAATATCATGTTATTTACGAACAAAGGAAGATATATTATTTGTTCTGTTCACGAGCTTCCGGATATACGCTGGAAGGATATGGGACAGCACATTTCACATATTGTTCCGTTGGAGAAAGAAGAGCATTTGATTAAGGTCATACCTGTACGTGATTTTAAAGAAGAAGACGGCTTTCTAATGTTCTTTACTCGAAATGGCATGGTCAAACGCAGCGAATTTCAGCTTTATGAAGCGCAGCGACGTGGTAAGGCGTTAATTGCATTAAATCTGAAGAATGATGATGAACTGGTTCATGTAAGCCGTACAGATGGCAGGAAAGATATATTTATTGCAACCAACAAAGGCTATGGTCTATGGTATGAAGAAGCAGAAGTGTCCATTGTCGGGCAGAGAGCAGCCGGAGTAAAATCGATCTCTTTAAAAGAGGATGATTTTGTTGTCAATGGACAAGTATTTGATCTGGAAGCGCCAAAAGATTTATTTATCATTACGCAGCGCGGAGCCAGCAAACGCATGAAGCTAAAATCCTTTGAAAAAGCAAGCCGGGCGAAGCGCGGATTGCTTATGCTGAAGGAATTAAAGAAAAAACCGCATCGGATCCAAGGATTCTTTATGGTGAATAATCAGGAAATGATTTGCTATAAAACGAAAAATGGCGATACACAGAAGGTATATCCGCTGGAGTTATCCGCCTCCGATCGTTATGGCAACGGATCGTTTATGATTGATGCCGATCAGACCGGTGAAGTGATGGAAGTATATAAAGAAACAGTGTATGAAAAACCATTTGAAAATAATGATGAAGAATCGTAAAAAAAATGATATTAACTCCCTGACAATGCCAAAACATTGTTAGGGAGATTTTTGTATTTTAGTTGAATAAAGAAGTCAGAGCAGCTGCTCAAGAAAAAGATTTTTATCTTTTCCTTTGCCTAATTCCCAGCTTTTGATAAAATGATAATGTAAGCGTGTTCAATTCGTCAAAAGGGGGTACGAGAATGGATTTTGATTTAACGAAGGAACAAAAGATGATTCAGCGGATGGTTTCTGACTTTGCTGAAAAAAACATCCGTCCAAGAGCAATCGATATTGATGTTAATGCAGCTTTCCCGGAAGATATTTTTCAAGACATGGGAGAGCTTGGTTTATTAGGGATTCCATTTCCTGAAAGCTATGGGGGATCTGACGGCGACACCGTTTCGTATGCCATCGCTGTAGAGGAAATCGGCCGACGATGCGGAAGTACAGGATTGAGCTATGCAGCAGCAGTTTCATTAGGGGCCAGCCCCATTTATTATTTTGGAACAGAAGAGCAAAAGCAGCAGTTTTTAAAGCCGATTGCGGAAGGTCGCTCTCTGGGAGCATTTGGTTTAACAGAGCCGAATGCAGGATCTGATTCCGGGGGAACAAAAACGACTGCTAAATTAGACGGAGACGAATATATTATTCAAGGGGAGAAATGTTTTATTACCAATGCCAGTTTTGCAGATTTTATTATTGTAACGGCAGTCACGAAAAAGGATGCAAATAACAAGAATAAAATATCTGCCATCATTGTGCCGACAGATGCTGAAGGGCTGACTGTCCGCAGTGATTATGACAAAATGGGTGTGCGCGGGTCAGATACCGCAGAGGTCATCTTGGATAATGTCCGTGTTCCCAAAGAAAATTTACTTGGTACAGAACATCAAGGCCATCAGCAATTTTTAAAAACATTAGATGGAGGAAGGATTTCTATTGCGTCATTAGCTGTCGGTATTGGTCAGGCGGCTTTAGACCGTTCCTTGCAGTACGCAAAGGATCGTAAACAATTTGGCAAATCCATTTCCAGTTTTCAGGCGATCCAATTTAAATTAGCAGATATGGCGATGGAAATTGAGCTTGCTCGTAATATGGTTTATAAAGCAGCCTGGTTAAAGGATCAGAATAGAAGCTTTTCCAAAGAGGCAGCATACGCAAAATTGTACGCAACGGAAATGGCATTTCGTGCGGCAAATCAGGCGATTCAAATTCATGGCGGTTATGGTTATATGCGTGAATATGAAGTAGAAAGGCTGCTCAGGGATGCTAAGTTATTGGAAATTGGAGAGGGGACATCTGAAATCCAACGCTTGGTTATTGCAAGACAGCTAGGCTGCTAGAGAAGGAGAGAAGATCATGATACAAAAAGTATTGATTGCTAATCGCGGTGAGATAGCCAGAAGAATTATTCGCAGCTGCAAAGAATCAGGTATCAGGACGGTAGCTGTCTATTCCGAAGCAGATGAGAATGCTTTATTTAAACAAGAAGCTGACGAAGCTTATCCTATCGGTCCTTCACAAGTGCAGCAAAGCTATCTTCAATTAGATAAAATTATAGAAGTGGCCAAAAAAACAAATGCCGATGCAATTCATCCAGGCTACGGTTTCTTGAGTGAAAGTCCTTCATTCGCTGAACGCTGTAAAGAAGAAGAAATTATTTTTATTGGACCGGAAGCGGCTATTTTAAGTCTGATGGGAAGTAAAATTGAAGCTCGAAAAGCGATGATAGCAGCGGGGGTGCCTGTAATTCCCGGTACTGATCGTGCGGTGGAATCGCTGGAAGAAGCGGTCACTTTTGCTGAGCAAATTGGCTACCCTGTGATGTTAAAAGCATCTGCAGGCGGTGGAGGTATCGGAATGGAGGTTGTTCACACTTCGGATGAACTGCGAAAAGCTTTTGAAAATAACTCCAAGCGGGCCTTGTCTTTCTTTGGAGATGGAGCAATGTTTTTAGAGAAACACATAACAAACAGCCGACATATTGAAGTACAGGTTTTAGCAGATTGTCATCAGCATACGGTTCATTTATTTGAAAGAGAATGCTCTATTCAGCGCCGGAACCAAAAGGTGTTAGAAGAAGCCCCATCGCCATCTATTTCTGAAGCACTTCGCATGAAATTAGGAGAAACAGCTGTTATCGCTGCGGAGGCAATTGATTATACCAATGCCGGAACAATTGAATTTTTAGTTGATGAATCGGAGCAATTTTATTTTCTGGAAATGAATACACGTATTCAGGTAGAACACCCCGTCACAGAAGAAATAACAGGGATTGATATTGTCAAAGAACAGATCCGTATTGCCAATCAGCAGGCACTATCTTTTACACAGGAAGAAATCACACGAAACGGCCATGCGATAGAAATAAGAGTTTACGCAGAAGACCCCATTCGATTCTTTCCGTCGCCTGGTAAAATCACAGCACTGGAACTGCCTGAAGGAGCAGGTATCCGTAATGAATGTGCTGTCACCTCCGGAGATACGGTAACGCCTTTTTATGATCCGATGATTGCAAAATTGATCGTTTTCGGGGAAAACCGGGCAGAAGCGAGGAATAAGCTGGAAAAAGCGCTGGGTCGGTTCAAAATAGAAGGGATAAAAACCAATATACCGATGCTTCAGGAAATCATCACCTATGAGGCATTTAAAAAAGGAAATACACAAACAAACTTTTTAAGTAAATATTATCAACCAACTACAGGAGGGAATTAAGATGGAAATCAAAGCATCGATGGCAGGAAACGTATGGAAAATTACAGTGCAGCAGGGAGAGGCTGTGGAAGAAGGGCAGGATGTCGTTATTCTCGAGTCAATGAAAATGGAAATTCCGATTGCTTCAGAGGGAAAAGGAATTTTGAAGGAATGGAAGGTCCAAGAAGGAGATTTTGTTAATGAAGGAGATACGATTGCAATCGTTGACTAAATCAGTTTGGAGTGAATGCCTATGCAACTTGTAAACGTTGAAACAGTAGATAATCATATCGCTGTTATCACATTAAATCGGCCGGAAGCTGCCAATGCGTTATCTTTTGCGTTATTAACAGATTTAGAGAATTGTATTCAAAAAATCCGTGCTGATGATACTATACGCTGTGTGATTATTACAGCCAGCGGAGAAAAAGCTTTCTGTGCCGGAGCAGATTTGAAAGAACGAAAGGCAATGAATGAGGAGGAAGTTGTTGCTGCTGTACAGAAAATTAGCAGACTTGCCGATTCCATAGAAAAAATAGAGGTCCCTGTAATTGCTGCTATTAATGGCGTCGCCTTTGGAGGCGGGCTGGAAATCGCTTTAGCCTGTGACCTGCGTATTGCAGCCAATCATGTAAAGCTGGGGTTGACGGAAACCTCTCTGGCGATTATACCCGGAGCCGGCGGGACACAGCGTTTGCCAAGATTAATCGGGGTCGGGCAAGCCAAAATGCTTATTTATACTGCCAAAACAATTTCAGCAGAGGATGCATTAGTCATTGGACTGATTGAGCGGTCAGTCGCTGCTTCTTTTTTACAAGACGAAGCAATCAGTATCGCCCGGAAAATAAGCCAAAATGGGCCGATTGCTATGAAGCAGGCTAAAAAAGCGATTAATCAGGGGATAGATCTTCCGATAGATGAAGCGGTTCAACTGGAACATGCATCTTATGTAAAACTTATACCGACAAAGGACAGAAAAGAAGGATTGCTTGCATTTCAAGAGAAAAGAAAGCCTGATTACCACGGAAGTTAAAGCCAGGAAGGAGTATGCTTATATGCCTGTAAATAAGGAACTAAAGAAGCGTATAGAAAAAATAAAAAAGGGAGGAAAACAAAAGTATCACGACAGCAATGCTGAAAAGGGCAAGCTTTTTGCCAGGGAAAGAATACAGCTTCTTTTTGACTCTCATGAGACACTTGAAGATGGTTTATTTGCCAATGCGATGGATGAAGACCTGCCGGCAGATGGCGTGATTACCGTGACAGGGAAAATAAATGGCCAGACAGTCTGTGCGATGGCAAATGATTCCACCGTAAAAGCCGGAAGCTGGGGACAGCGGACGGTAGAGAAGATTTTACGTATTCAAGAGACGGCAGAACGACTGGAAGTACCTATGATTTATCTGGTTGACTCTGCAGGTGCCCGCATTACCGATCAAATAGATATGTTCCCGGGCAGAAGAGGAGCGGGACGTATTTTCTACAATCAAATCAAGCTGTCAGGAAGAGTGCCGCAAATCTGCTTATTGTTTGGTCCGTCTGCTGCCGGCGGTGCCTATATCCCTGCTTTTTGTGATATCGTTGTCATGGTTGATGGGAACGCATCGATGTATTTAGGTTCTCCGCGAATGGCTGAAAAGGTCATTGGCGAAAAGGTTTCCTTAGAGGAAATGGGCGGAGCAAAAATGCACTGTACGACCTCAGGAGTAGGTGATGTTTTAGTAGATACCGAAGAAGAAGCGATTCAATTTGCACAGAAGTACTTAACGTATTTTCCTGCTAATTTCCGGGAAAAGCCAAAAAAAGAAGCATCTGTAGAGCCAAAGTCCTTTGAGAAGCCAATCAGCGAAATTATTCCAGAAAATCAAAATGCTGCTTTTGATATGTATGAGCTCATCCATCGCACAATTGATGAAGATAGTTTTTGTGAAATAAAAAAGCGGTTTGCTCCAGAGTTAATTACTGGGCTGGCTCGTATCGATGGTCAAAGTATAGGAATCATTGCTAATCAGCCGCGTGTAAAAGGAGGCGTTCTTTTTACGGATTCAGCAGATAAAGCAACAAAATTTATCCAATTATGCGATGCGTTTGAAATTCCGCTGCTGTTCTTAACGGATGTACCAGGATTTATGATTGGAACAAGAGTGGAGAAGCAGGGGATTATCCGCCATGGAGCCAAAATGCTGTTTGCAATGAGTGAGGTAACAGTACCTAAAATTTCTGTTATTGTCCGAAAGGCTTATGGAGCTGGTCTATATGCGATGTCAGGACCTGCCTTCGATCCGGATTGCTGTTTAGCTTTTCCGAATGCACAGATTGCTGTTATGGGACCGGAAGCAGCAGTGAATGCAGTAGAAGCAAATAAAATCGCTCAGCTTCCAGAAGAAGAAAGAGAGGCATATATCGCAGAGAAGCAGGCCTCCTATAAAGAGAATATTGATATTTATCGCTTAGCTTCCGAAATGATTATTGATGATATTATTGATCCAGATCATCTTCGGAGCGAGCTGACAAGACGTTTTACCATTTATCAGAATAAGAAAAAGCAATTTACCGAGAGAAAACATGGGGTATATCCTGTGTAGGCGAATAAGAAAACGCTTAGACCAATAGGGGCTAGGCGTTTTTTATGAAGCGTATAAAACATTTATTTAACCATAATAATATTATGTAAACTATAATTTGTGTTTCGAACTGATTTCAAAAAAACTTGCTCAGATTGACCAATACCAAAATCTATGGTTGGAAAATATAATTAAAAGTGTTAAAACGACTAACGGCCGCTTACAGTAAAATTATTTTTACTCGCATCATCGATAGGTTTCGGTAAGGAACCACTTAATTTAATTAAAATTTCCGCTTGACACATTTTTTAGAATTCGATAGTATATGAAGAAATCTTAAAAAACTAAATAATGTAATTCCTTATCAAGAGCCGGGGGAGGAACTGGTCCTGTAATCCCGCAGCAACCATTACTTAAAACACAGTAAAATGGTGCTAATTCCAGCAAGCTTTTCACTTGAGAGATGAGGCAGTGTATAAAAAAACCTCTTCTCATTGGAAAGGGGTTTTTTCATTTTAAACAATGATAGGGAGGGAATAATTTCAATGGTATAAGTATGACTTAAAACCGAGTAATTAGATAGGTAAAGTTTAATTATTGCTGGAGTTGTACGAAAATAAGCGAAATGAGCTTACAGTTTTTATGATTTTATGACAAACAAAAAAACAAAAATTTTAAATGTATGAGGAGAGATTTCATTGACTAAAACAGATAGTTTATATCAAAAATCTTATTTTAACCGGATAACAGAATTAAAAGAATATGCGCCTGAAGCATTTCGAACTTTTTTTGCTTTTAACGACAAGGCATTGGCTGAGGGAAATTTATCAGTTAAATTAAAGGAATTAATTGCGGTAGCCGTAGCACACATTACTGGATGCCCGTACTGCATTGATTTACACGTGGGGAATGCTAAAAAGAATAATGCTGATAAAGAGGAAGTAACAGAGGCCATTTTTGTTGCAACAGCTCTAAAGGCTGGTTCAGCAGTTGCTCATGGTGTGAATGCGCTAAATGCGTTTGATGAAGAGGAAAAAGACGAGCTGTACAAAGCATCCTATTTTAATAGATTAACAGAATTTGGTGACATTGATGCGGGTACATTCAAGGCATTTGCTGCTTTTGATCATAAATCCATTAAAGCAGGAAAATTGTCCGAAAAGGAAAAAGAACTTATCGCGGTGGCATCAGCACACACTACAGGCTGCCCTTATTGCATTGACCTGCATACGAAAAATGCCAAAAAAACAGGGTCCAGTCTAGAGGAAATATCAGAAGCTATTTTTGTAGCAGCTGCTTTAAAAGCTGGCTCAGCAGTGGCACATAGTGTAAATGCCTTAAATGCTTTCGATGAATCATAAGTAAGCAGCAATCAAAAGAGGGTAGGGTCAACACCAAAATCAATGGTTGTCTAAATCAAATAAAGAGAAACTTTAATCAGTAGCGGTCGCGTTAACCTGACAACATTGGTAATCGCAGTCTCAGTCCCAGCCAGTTACACTACGATAAAATCTAGCTTACCAATCATAGATTTTGGTGAAGAGCCCAAATAAAAATTAATGAGAAAAGGAGTTTATCGAAACGATGACAAAACAAATTCACTTGAATGGATTTATTCAAAATTCACCTTCTCCTCATTCAACGGGATTATGGAAGCATGAAAAGGATCAGGGAACAAATCATAACGACCTGGCGTATTGGACAGAAACAGCAAAAATCCTGGAACGCGGAAAATTTGATGCCATGTTTATTGCCGATGTGCTTGGAACCTACAGCGTATATGGAAATAGTCATGAGGCAGCTGTCCGGCATGCTGTGCAGCTCCCTGCTCATGATCCGTTGATTCCGATTTCTGCGATGGCTGCTGTAACTGAAAATCTCGGCTTTGCGCCAACCATTTCTGCAACATATGCACAACCATACGCACTGGCAAGGCAGCTATCAACACTAGATCATTTAACGAATGGAAGAGTTGCCTGGAATGTGGTGACTTCTTATTTAGAAAGTGAGGCAGTCAATCTTGGTCTTTCCAGCCGTCTTCCTAAGGAACAGCGTTATGACCGAGCAGATGAATTTCTTGAAGTTGTCTATAAGCTTTGGGAGCACAGCTGGGAAGACGATGCTGTTGTTTATGATGGTGCGAATGATACATTTGCACATCCGGACAAAGTTCGATTGATCGATCATGAAGGTGAATTTTTCAATGTTCCTGGTCCACATTTGGTTGAACCTTCTCCGCAGCGTACTCCTGTTTTATTCCAGGCGGGAGCTTCACCAAAAGGAAGAGATTTTGCAGCCAAACATGCAGAGGCGGTTTTCACCAAAAATCATTCGCTGGATGCATTAAAGGCCTATGTTACAGATATTCGGAAACGAACACAGGAACAAGGAAGAGACCAGCGGGATATATTTGTTTTTCCGATGATTTTGCCAATCATTGGAGCAACGGAGGAAGAAGCGCTGGCGAAATATAAAGATTTAACGGATCATGTCAGCTATGAAGGTACTGCATCTCTTCTTTCCGGACATACAGGAATCGATTTTTCAAAATATGATCCGGATCAGTATATTGAAGATATACAGACAGAAGCAGTGCAAGGAAATCTGGATATGTATACAAAAGATCCGAATAAGAAATGGACATTACGGGAAGCGGTCAAAAATCATGGACTCGGTAATGGTACAGTGAAATTTATCGGGACGCCTGAACAAATCGCGGATCGAATGGAAGAATGGGCAGTTGAAGGTGATGTCGATGGATTCAATATCGCGCAGACATACTCTCCAGATACATTTCGGGAATTTGTGGATCTAGTTGTTCCTGAATTGCAAAAACGAGGCATTTACCGGAGTGAATATGAAGGAAAGACACTCAGAGAAAATATGTTTGGAAAAGGAAATCCCCATTTGCCCGATAACCATCCTGCGAGAAAGCTTGGCAGTTTTCAGCAAAGATAACGGGGAAGCAAATTCCACTGTTTACTCGTATGTGTAAGGAGGTCAGAGATGAGTACAATTATGCTGTATACATGGATTGGTTTTGCAATATTTCTAGCTGTTATGCTGATCCTTGGTTACATAAGTGCTAAAAAAACGAAAAACATCAGTGATTTCGCTACAGGTGGTGGAAGTCTGGGGCCCTATGTGCTGGGGTTGTCTTTTGCCGCTACTTATTTAAGTGCAGCAACATTTCTGGGTTACCCCGGCTGGACTCATGACTGGGGGCTGTCCAATCTCTGGCTGTTTTTAGCGATGATCGGCGGCGGGCCGATAGGAGTGCTGATGGTAGCCAAAAAGGTCAGGAAGCTGAATACAAAGCAAAAGTCCCTTTCCCTGCCGGATTGGCTTGGCGATTTCTATAATAGTGATATTTTAAGAGTAGGGACTGGGCTAATTTTACTGTTTAACATTTTTTATATAGCAGCTCAGTTTGTAGCAGGAGCAAGAATTTTTGAGTATCTTTTAGGGATGTCCTATACAAGCGGATTGATATTCATCGCCGCCATTGTTGTTCTGTATGTATATGCTGGAGGAGCATTTGCTGATATTTATACAGATGCTGTCCAAGCAGTTATGATGGCAATTGCAGGTTTAGCTATATTTATTTCCGGAATTATTATTTTTTGGGAAGGAAGTATTACAGCAACATTTACTGGCATTACGGACAATCTCAGCGCTCAGAATGGGAATTTAGTCAGCGTATTTAACCCTGATTCGCTTCATTTCTATTCGTTTGGGGCAATTTCTGGCGCGATTATTATTCAGTGGGCCTTTGCTTCTGCACCACATTTATTCAATAAAGTACTTGGTCTGAAGCATGAAAGAGACATGGGAAAAATGATTGTAACCTATGTTATTACCGCTATCTTTTGTCTGCTTGTTCTTTTTGGAGGATTATACAGCAGAACAGCGCTTGGAGATAATGTCGTGGCCGCTGACTTAGCATTAATGGAATATGTCGTTTGGGCCTTTCCGGCAATTTTTGTAGCTCTTTTTGGAATCGTTATTCTTGCTGCTGCCATGTCCACAACGGACGGGATATTTGTTTCCATTTCTACCGTATTTGCCAATGATATTTTCTTGAAATTCCTCATGAAAAAGAAATTTATCAATATAAGCAATGAGAGGGCGCAGAAAATTGCGCTGAAAATCAGCCGTCTAGCTGTTCCGCTGGTGGGTTTGATCGCCTTTTTAATTGTATTGAGGCCGCCCGCATATATGGGTGATGTGATGTGGATTGGAATATCTGGTATAGCTGCAGGAACGATGGGACCGATTTTACATGCTATTTACAGCAAGAAAAAAGCACCTGCGAGAGCGGCAGAACTGTCGATGGCAGCCGGGTTATTTTCCTACCTTATTATTTACTTTACTGGTATTATTCCAAGCACCATGTCAGCTGGCGCGGCAGCAACTTTTATTGGTATAGCAACGATTACGATTCTGGCAAAAATATTGAAAAATCCTTCTTTACCACAAGAGAAGGAAACAGAAAAAAATCAGGCACGGGCAAATTAAAGAGAGGGTGAGTATGGATGTTTGTTAATCCGATGCTTTCCGTATGGCTTTATGGATTTATCTTTTGTCTTATTATTATCGGTATCTCCCTTTGGAAAGGCTATTTTAAAAAATAAAATAATCGGAACATGCTGTTAAATGATAAAGTAATAGATTGATAACCTCCTGCCTGCAGGGGGTTATTTATATGTTATGCTGTTTCTGTGCTTTTTTTCAGCAGCGGCGTACTAAGCTGACAGCATTGAGACCTGCGATTACTTGCCCCATCAAAGGGCTTGAGTAAGACACTCGTTTGAAGGATAAAGAAGGCTTGTCAGTTTCACTTTATCAGAATCTGATTAGCACCTAGAAATCAAAACAAATATTGCGTATAATGAAGGTGTTATGTAAAGTACTTAAACCACCTCGTAAAGACAGAGAAAAACGTCATAGACGTTAAAAGTAGATATGAATTAAGTTGAAAAAGGGGTAAAGGCTTGTGATCACGTATATGGAAAAAAGGGTAACAGAACAACAAATTGCGTTCCTCTATAATGAAATGAAAAACAAGGGAGATCAGGTAAATGCAGATAAGATGCTTGATATCTTGGAAAAATACGTTAACCAAGAGTTTATTATCACTTTAACAGGTCATTTTTCTGCCGGGAAGTCTTCTTTGATCAATCATTTATTAGGAGAAGAGATTTTAGCGAACAGTCCGATTCCTACCAGTGCGAATGTTGTTAAAATTTCATCTGGAGATGGCACTGTCAATGTGTTTTATCACAATGGAGACGTGGTGGAATATCACGAACCGTATAACCTGGAGCAAATCAAGCAGTTCGCGACCAATAAAAATGATATAAAAAAAATGCATATCAGCACAGGAGATGACATTTTGCCGATGCATACGGCTATTTTAGATACGCCGGGAATCGATGCTGCAGATGACGTGGACCGGATGCTGACAGAAGCTTCTCTTCATTTATCGGATTACCTTATTTATGTAACAGATTATAACCATGTGCAATCCGAAGTGAATCTATTATTTTTACAGGCAATGCAGGAAAATGAACTGCCTTTTATGATTGTTATCAACCAGATAGATAAGCATAATGAAGCAGAATTGCCTTTTGTCGAATTTGATAAAAAAATTAAACAAACGTTTGATCAATGGAGTCTGCACCCTTCTTCCATTTTCTACACATCTCTTAAAAATCCTGAAGCACCGCACAATGGGTGGCCAGAGTTGAAAGATACCGTGTTTCATATGCTGCAATCGAAGCATGAGTATATGACGATGGAGGCAAGCATTCGACAAATTGTGCGTGACCATAAAGAAAAGGTGCATCGGGAAATGTCGAATCAGAAAGCATCCCTGGATGACGTTGATGAAGCATCATTGGCTCAGAAAATAGAAGCCATAACAAACGAAATTGAAAATCTGGAGCAGCAGCCGGAAAAGATAGCTGCCGGCTTTTTAACGGAGGTAGATCAGACTGCGAAAAATGCTTATCTGATGCCAGCTGATTTGAGAGAGCTTGCGAAGGAATATTTAGAATCTGTACAGTCTGATTTTAAGGTTGGCGGGTTATTTACCAGTGGTAAAAAGACAAAAGAAGCTAAATTAGAAAGAAAACAAACTTTCATGGAAGCTTTAGAAAAGAATGTCGAGACAACATTAAAATGGAAGCTTCGCGATAAGTGGTATGAGTATATTGAAAGCAACCAGCTCGACTCTTCCTATCAGGAAAAAGGAGTTTCTTTCCTGGAATGGACGTTAAGCGATGAGCTGCTGGAAAACAATTTACGTAAAGGCGCTACGATAAACGGTGATTATGTTTTAAATTATACAAATGAAATTGCAGCCAGTTTAAAATCATATTTTAAGAAACAGATGAGACAGCTGGCTAATGAAGTGAAAAAAGAACTTGAAAATAAAAATGAGAGTAAATTAAATGAGTTAAAACAAGCATTGGAGGAATGGCAGAAGAAAGCATCGGAACGAGAGGCTAATCAGGCGCTTGATAAGGAAGAGACAGCTTATTTCAACTATTTAGATGAGGCGGAAGAACACCCGGAAGTGCCGGCAGAAATTATTACGGAAATGAAGGAGGAGCTGGAAGCCCGCCAAGTGATTCCAGAGCAGGGTACAGCTGCTTTGGAAATATCTAATGAGGAAATACCGGCAGATGAGCCTGAAGAGGAACAAGAAGCCTCAGAGAAGGAATGGCATGATAGTACAGATCAGGATGTCGTCCGTGATATTGATCATGTATTGCAGCTGATTCAATTGCCGGGCTTCGAAAGCTACCAGCAGGATTTAAAGAAACGAAAAATTTCTCTGACAGAGCGTTCCTATACGATTGCTTTATTTGGTGCCTTCAGTGCCGGAAAGTCATCTTTTGCAAATGCCATTCTTGGGGAACGTGTCCTGCCGGTATCTCCGAATCCGACAACCGCTGCGGTCAATCGGATTCGTCCGGTTACCAGTGAAAATCAGCACCGGGACGTTATTGTGACCTTTAAAACGGAAGAGATGCTTGTGGATGATATTCAAACACTGGCAAAAGAGTGTGAACCTCCGGAAGCTTCTCTGGATGAGCTGATTACATGGCTGAAAACAGAAAAAGTACTGACAGATACGCGTTTGCCCAAAATGTATCAGGCATATTTACGTGCCATGCTGGAAGGGTATGAAGAGGCAAAACCGGCAATTGGTGCCTCGAAAAAAATAACCTTTGATGATTTTGAGTCCTATGTGACAGATGAAGAAAAAGCGTGTTATATTGCATCGATGGACCTTTTTTATGATTGTGAAGTAACAAGGCAGGGAATTACGCTGGTGGATACACCGGGCGCCGATTCGATCAATGCCAGACATACAAATGTATCCTTTGAATATATCAAGCATGCGGATGCTATTTTATATGTGACCTACTATAATCATGCTTTATCCCGTGCAGATAAAGATTTTCTGATGCAGCTGGGACGTGTTAAGGACGTATTTGAGCTGGATAAAATGTTTTTCATTGTCAACGCTGCAGACCTTGCCAGCAATTTGGCAGAATTAAATTTGGTAACCACATATGTTAAAGAACAATTAGTGCAATTGGGAATTCGTTTTCCGCGTCTTTATCCAGTCTCCAGCAAGCTTTCTTTGGCAGAAAAAACAGACCAGAAGGCCTTGAATGAACAGATGCAGGCTTTTGAAACGCGGTTCTATGACTTTATTCACCATGATTTAACTGCACTTGCGAAAAGGGCTGCAATCAGCGATATAGAACGTTCCGGAGAGGCGTTGGACCAATTTATCCAATCATTAAAACTGGATCAATCTGCAAAAACAAAGCGGAAAGAAACATTAGAAAATGCTTATCAGCAAATCGTTCAATATGCGGAAAAACTGGACATCTCTTCAACGGAAAACCGCTGGCATCAGAAATTAGAAAAGCAAACGTACTTTTTGAATGGACGTTTTACCATTCGTTTTCATGACTTGTTTAAAGAAATATATAACCCGACAACCATTACAGAGTCTGGAAAAACAGGACGGGAACAGCTCACAAAGCAATTTGAACAGCTGGTTCAGTACATGGAATCTGAATTGCATCAGGAATTATTAGCGATTTCTTTACGGATAGAACAGCTGTTAAAAAGCTTGTTAAAAACCAATCAGCAAGAAATGATTGAAGAAGCGAAAAAACTGGATCCGGTTTTTTCCATTTCGGAGTGGGATATGGCGGCTTTTGACACACCGGATATAACGATAAAACTATCGATCAACAAGCAGAATGAGCTGCAAAAATTATTTGCTAAGTTTAAAGATACGAAAACCTTCTTTGTTCAGAATCAAAAAGAAGAAATCAAAGAACAGCTTTATACAATCATTGAATCAGACATCCAAGCATTTGTAGAAAAAGGCGGAAGGTTAATCCAGTCGTCTTATCAAGTACAGTGGGATAAAGAAGTAGAACAGGAAAAAACAACGCTTGTACATGAAGCAGATGTTCTTTATCAGCAATTTATCGACCGCTTGTTTGTAGAGGTGGATATGGCTGATTTAGTGAAAACGAAACAACAAATGGATGTAATCCTGGCTGGATACAGAGAGGAAGGAAATAAAGCATGACAACAAAAAAAGTATTATTAGTAGATGGCATGGCGCTCCTGTTCCGGGGCTTCTTCGCCACTTCTTTCCGCGGGAATTTTATGTATAACTCAAAAGGAGTTCCGACAAACGGAGTTTATCAGTTTTTACGCTATTTAACAGATGCCATTCATACATTTGAGCCATCTCATGTGGTTTGCTGCTGGGATATGGGGAGCAAAACCTTCCGGACAGAAATGTATAACGGCTATAAAGCCAATCGGGATGAGCCGCCAGTGGAGCTGATTCCGCAATTTGATTTAGTAAAAGAAGTAGTGGAATCTTTTGATATTCCTAATATCGGTTTAGAAAACTTTGAAGCAGATGATTGCATGGGGACACTTGCCAATATGTATAATCCGGAAAATGACGTGTTTATTCTGTCAGGAGATCAGGATTTGCTGCAATTAGTCAAGGAAAATATCCGCGTGATTATTATGCGAAAAGGTCAGGGGAACTATGAAGTCTTTGATAAAGATAACTTCTATGAGAAAAAAGCACTTACTCCTGCGCAAATTATAGATTTAAAAGGGTTAATGGGAGACTCCTCGGATAATTACCCAGGCGTAAAAGGAATCGGAGAAAAAACGGCTTTGAAATTATTACAGGAATTCGGAACCATTGATGAATTAGTAAATAATATAGAAAAGCTTCCAAAAGGGGTGCAAAATAAATTACAGACGGATATGGATATGCTCTATTTATCCCGGACGCTTGCCGAGATTAAATGTGACGTGCCGATTAGTTGTGATTTAGAGGATTCTAAATGGAATTTTAAAGAAGAGAAAGTGACATCTGCATTAGATAAGCTGGAATGGAAGCATGTAGACCGGTTACTGGCACCTATAAAGGATCAAACATCTATATCGTTTTAATTTATCTTCAGAATTAAATGGGGGGTATCTTATATACCTGTTAGGGGTATGGCGGATACCCCTCTTTTCGCTGTTTTTATAATCTTTGTTTGAAAAAGAATATTCACAGCCTGGAAGCATATATAGATTGTTCAAGGGAGCAAAAAACATGTTGTTCTTAATAAAGAACTAGCGTGGAGTCAGTATAAGTTTTCCTTATTGTTAAAAAATTAGCAGAAACGGATTGTTGAAGTTTGGTATAAAGTCATACAAAAGCTATAATAAAAGAAGGAATATTGTTCGAATGAATGGGGGAATTGAATGTATTTTAAATCAAAGAAGGATAAATGGATGGCAATCGTTCTCTGGGCTATTGTGATTAGCGGGGTGCTCATTCCCCTATACAGGGGCCAGGTGATCAATGTAGCGATTATGCTGCTGTTATGCGGTATTTTGCTCTGGTTCTGGTTCCGCACGGGGTATAAAATTGATAGAGATCGGTTAATTGTTTATTATGGCCCTATCCGGCAAACGATTTATATAGAAAATATGGAATTGATTCTTCAATCTAAGATGCCGCTAATTGCACCGGCATTATCATTGGACCGTATCCAGATTCGAAGCGGAAAATATGATCTGATAGCTATTTCGCCCAAGGATAAGCTTGCTTTTGTAGAAGAATTGGCGAAGTTAAATCCAGATATTTCAGTAGATAAACGTTTATTAAAGGATGAGGAAGGAGAATAAAGAATGAGAGTAGCGGATAATATTACAGAGCTCGTGGGAGATACACCTATGATGACACTAAATAAACTGCAGCCTGAAAATGCTGCAAAGATATATGTGAAACTGGAAATGTTTAATCCAAGCGGCAGTGTGAAGGACCGGGCTGCAGTGCATATGATTCATATTGCTGAGCAGGAAGGACTGATAAAGGCCGGAGATACGATTATTGAGCCGACAAGCGGAAATACAGGAATCGGATTGGCCATGGCTGCCTCTGCAAAGGGATATCAGGCGATTCTGGTAATGCCGGATAATAGTACGCAGGAAAGACGAAATCTTTTGAAAGCATATGGAGCCAAAGTGGTTTTAACGCCGAGCAGTGAAAAAATGCCGGGCGCTATTCAAAAAGCATTAGAATTGCAACAAGAAATACCAAACAGTTTTATTCCACAGCAATTTAAAAATATAGCAAATCCGGATGCGCATCGTAATACAACAGCTTTGGAGATTTTAAATGATTTGAATCATCAATTGGATGCGTTTGTTTGTACTGCGGGTACAGGAGGAACTGTAACAGGTACAGGAGAATCGCTAAGATCTTATATTCCGGATTTGCATATTGCAGTTGTGGAGCCTAAAGGTTCTCCTGTACTATCCGGCGGAGAGCCTGGTTCGCATAAATTGGTGGGAACGAGTCCGGGTTTTGTGCCTGAAATCTTAAACACATCGGTTTATGATGAAATCATTCAGATCAATGATGAGCAGGCATTAAGTTTGTTAAAAGAGCTTGCCCAGAAGGAAGGCTTGTTCATCGGACCGTCTGGAGCAGCAGCTGTTTATGCAGCCACAGAAGTCGCCAAGCGTCTAAATCCTGAGCAAAAGGTGGTTTGTATCGCACCTGACACCGGAGAAAGATACCTGTCCATGGACTTTCTGCAAGAGGAAGAATAGAGGGGCGGGGGAATCACCTATTTTTTTATTTTGCATAGTTTACCAGTAAAGAAGCTTCATCATGATTTTTTAACACCATGGAGGATGCGCACGCTGTAAAGCTTTTTTGGCTCTTTTGAAAAAACCTCTATTTTTCAATTGTGTTTCTCTGTTATTCTTGCTATAATACAGACAAATTCATTATTCATAGGTGAACGGTAGAGGTGCAAAAACCATTAGTAAATATGCTGAGACAGAATAGGCTGACGATGAAGCATATGGAAAGGGGAATTTGCCGAAGTATAATAAGCCTTATTCTTATTATACTGGTACTGGGATTAAATAAATCCAGTGCTGTCATATAGGAAACTATGTGGAGGGCTATCAGCTGAGAGGACATTAAGTGTTTAAGCAGCAGCGGTCTCCGTTGGTGCTTTTTATTTTGTGGAAATAATTGAAGTAATGCATGATGATAAGAAAAAAGGACCCTGAAAAAGTTGGAACAAACAATAATACGGATTCTGCTTATCTTTATTACTTTCCACCCTCTAGTTTTTAAGGCACTTTACTCCTGTGCTATCCGTCTATTTTTCATCAAAGAATGTTGATATTATATAAAGGGTGTGTTGTTATGAATTTTGGAAAAGTGGTTACGGCGATGGTAACGCCATTTAACGAACAGCAGGAAATTGATTACGAGGCATTAGATCAGTTAATCGAGCATCTTATCGAAAACGGTTCAGACGGATTGGTGGTAGCTGGAACAACTGGAGAGTCACCGACTTTATCAGATGAAGAAAAACTGGCATTATTTTCACATACGGTACAAAAAGTAAATGGAAGAATTTCAGTAATTGCGGGCACCGGGTCTAATCAGACGAAAGGGTCTATTGCGTTATCACAAGCAGCTGAAAAAACTGGTGTGGATGCGATTATGCTTGTAACGCCTTATTATAATAAACCTTCTCAGGACGGTTTATATGAGCATTTTAAAACAGTGGCTGATTCCGTTCAGCTGCCGGTCATGCTATATAATGTGCCTGGCAGAACTTCTGTTGATCTGGCGGCAGATACCGTTATCCGCTTGGCTGCGATTGATAATATCGTGGCAATCAAAGATGCAAGCGGCAATATGGATAAGATAACTGAAATGGCGGCCCAAACAGATGCAAGCTTTTCTGTATACAGCGGGGAAGACGCTTTGACCCTTCCGTCTCTTGCAGTTGGAGCTATAGGCATTGTTTCGGTTTCCGGGCATGTTATCGGCAATGAAATGCAGGAAATGATTGCTGCATATGAGCAGGGAGCCGTGAAAAAAGCTGCTTCGATTCATCAGCGAATCCTGCCGGTCATGCAGGAAATGTTTGCGGCACCGAGTCCAGCTCCTGTAAAAGCAGCATTAAATCGGAATGGTGTCCATGTCGGCGGCGTCCGCTTGCCGCTGCTTCCATTAAATGATGAGCAGCTGCAAGCGTTGAACCATAAACTAGCGTTATTAGAGCAAGTGAAATAATCCTGTTGAAAACCTCTCTGACAATGGTTAGAGAGGTTTTTTGACGGGGATTTTTCGGCAGCATGATAAGCTAATTTCAAAAAACACTCCACAATACCTAACAAATGTTTAAAATGAAGTGGTAAAATATGATACATATCAACTTGAAAAAAGAGAAGGGGCGGGGAGTGGATGAAAGAAACATTGATTCAAGCAGATGACAGCATTACGCTTTGGGGAATTATCATTATCTGGGCATCTGTCAGTATTTTTTTAGAACAGCGTTACAGCTGGGCTTCCAAGGTGACAGGGGCAATCATCGCATTAGTCGGGGCGATGGCTTTATCCAACTTCGGAATTATTCCAACAGAGTCACCGGTATATGATGCAGTCTGGTCTGTTATTGTGCCGTTAGCGATACCGCTTTTGTTATTTCACGTTAACCTTAAAAAAATATGGAAGGAAAGCAGCAGATTGTTGCTAATTTTCCTGTTGAGCTCCATTGGTACGGTTGCCGGAACGATTATCGCATTTTTTACTTTACGAAATCACATACCTCTGTTAGATCAATTGAGCGGTATTTTTAGTGCTACATATATTGGGGGAGGCGTAAATTTTGCGGCAATGGCTGCTAAATTCGAAACACCTGGAGAAATTATTTCTGCAGCGGTTGTTGCGGATAATTTAATGATGGCTCTGCTGTTTATTATACTTATGATAATACCTGTTCTTCATTTTATCCGTAAACGTTATCCGACACCACATATTGATGATGTAGAAAAGAACCAGCTGGCTGATGATGAGAAAACATTGGCAGAAAGTTTCTGGAAAAGGAAAGAAGTTTCTTTGAAGGACATGGCGCTTTCGATTGGAACAGCTTTTCTATTAGTTATAGTTTCCTTAAAAATTGCCGAATTTTTTGCAGGGATTATTCCAAGTGGAGAAGAGGCTTCTTTCTTCAATAACCTGTTGAATGGAATTATCGGAGATCAGTATTTAGTATTAACGACGCTTACCTTTGTCGCTTTAGCAGTATTTCCAAATTATTTCTCCGGATTAAATGGCAGTCAGGAAATAGGGACGTATCTGATTCACATCTTTTTTGTCGTAATCGGAATACCTGCTTCTATCACGTTAATTGTTCAAACGGCACCATTATTGCTTGTATTTGCATTTATTATTGTGGCGATTAATTTAATGCTGTCTCTTGTTTTCGGGAAATTATTCCGGATGAGTTTAGAAGAAATCCTGCTGGCAAGCAATGCAAACATCGGCGGGCCAACTACTGCAGCCGCGTTTGCGATTGCGAAAGGGTGGAGGCAATTAGTCGGTCCGATATTAATTGTTGGGACACTGGGTTATATTATTGGAAACTACATTGGAACTTTCCTTGCAGTGTGGTTTGGGACCTTGATGTAGGAAGAATAAAAAATCCGTTTCTGTCATAAATACAGAAGCGGATTTTTTCCTTTACGTTGACGTATCCCTAAATAAAAAAGGTTTAGATTTGTTGAAAGTAATTTAGAAATAGTATAATTTATATAAGTCGGCAAGCTGACTTGTATTTTTTAGGATTAATAAAGACTGATTTCGTGAATAATAGAATAGCAGCAGTAATCCTGCTGCTGCATTAAAGCGATTAAAAAGGTTGGGATATCTATTTTCAAGCGATTATTATTATTGCTGTTTATGATACTGTTAGTCATTTGGACAAAGCCTTTATGGGAAGATCCGGTCCGCGATATCATCCCCGAATCCGTCAGTGATACGTTTTCCGCTGCAAGCGATTTTGTTACAGAAGCGATAGATAATGACTTTTACTTCCGTCAAGTAGCAGATGAAGCAACTTCTTTTTTTCAATCCTTTACAGATTCTGAAACAGACACCTCGTATGAACAAGTAGAGACACCAGAGCTCACTACACCGGAGGAGCAATCATTTTCTGTTGGTAACGTAGAGATAGGTGATACGAGAGAACAAGTGGAAGAAATGTATGGAGAGGCTAAACGGCAGAGTGAGAATGAGTATGGAGTGGAATGGTTCACATATCATGAAAACTATCAAAATTTTATGATGGTTGCTTATGATGAACAGGAAATGGTGCGTGGACTCTTTACTAATCAGGATTTACTATCCTCTCAGCAGGGTATTGCCCTGGGAGACACCAAGTCGTTTGTAAACGAGACATTAGGGGAGCCGGAAGAAATGATCCGTAATGGCTGGTTTAATTATAAAATTGAAAGCGAAGGCGAATATGATGTATATCATATGGAAGGGACCTACGCAACCATTTTTTATGACCTGCATGAATCAGAAGAAGTAACGGCAATTCAGTTAATAGATGAGGATATGGAATCTGCCAAAAGCACCCTTTATACACCTGGCAGTGAGGCTCTAAAAGAAGGCTTGGAGTATCAATTATTTGATTTGACCAATGCAACTCGCGTAAAGCATGAGCTGTCTATTTTAGAATGGGATGAAGCAGTAAGAGAAACAGCGAGAAAGCATAGTACAGATATGGCTGCTAATCAATTTTTCAGCCATACCAATTTAGAAGGACAATCTCCTTTTGACCGGATGAAGGAAGATGATATTTCATTCTTAAGTGCAGGGGAGAACCTTGCATATGGGCAATTCAGCAGTGTTTTTGCGCATCAGGGATTATTGAATTCGGAGGGGCATCGAGAAAATATTTTACATGGAGATTTCAGCCATTTAGGAATTGGCGTGGACTTTAATGAAAGTGATCAGCCGTTTTATACAGAGAATTTTTTCAATAATTAATAGAAAAAAGAACCATTTTCTAACGAACAGCCCAAGCTATCAGAGATAGAAATCTGATAGCTTGGGCTGTTTTTAAAAAGTGAGGGTTATCTGTCCGCAAGCTCTAATTAGTAGAAATGGTTACAGCAAAAACAGAACTTCCTTTTATTCCTGTTATTATCGCAATGATTCGATTCACGACATCGGTGATGATCGTTTCTGTGGCCGTCCCGGTTCCAACAACCATTTTCATGCTTGTTTCCGCATCTGTGGTGCTGCTCGTTCCCTTGATGTTTCCGGCAGTGGCAATAATTTTCATGTCTGCTTCCACATCTGTGATGATTTTGATGCCTGTTGTCACAATGATTGGATTTATGATCTTTTTGACGATAGTCGCCCCCTCGACGACTTGTATTGCGACAAGGATCTTCGCATTTTTTTCTTGATGAGTGATGACCGCACATAGCTTATCCCTCCTTTCTCATTCAATATACGCAAGGAAGAAAAAAGAGATTAGACAAACTTAATAGGAGCTAACACATTTTTACGTGGAGAATGTAGATTCATAAAATAAAACTTCATTCCATAGGATTTTTTTGGACGATTGTCCTTAATAAACGAAGTATTTAAAAATATTGGTGAATTTGAAACTTTTATTCCATTCTTTCGTATAACCTGGTTAAGAGGAAAGATTGGAAGAGGAGGACTAGAATTGACAGAAATTGCAATGGAATTAAAAAATGTGAGTAAGCGCATCAAGAATAAAGAAATTATTAAAGATGTCAGCTTTCAAATAAAACAAGGGGAGGTATTTGGTTTTGTCGGGCCGAATGGAGCCGGTAAAACGACAACAATCCGGATGATGGTCGGTTTGATGAAATTGACAGAAGGGGATATCCGCATTGTCGGTAAAAGTATCCAAACAGATTATAGTGAAGCCATCAGAGAGGTTGGCGCAATCGTGGAAAATCCGGAGATGTATCCCTTTTTAACAGGAAGAAAGAATTTAGAACAGTTCGCCCGGATGATTCCAGGTACGACAAAAGAGCGGATAGAAGAAGTTGTCCGATTAGTCGGGCTCGAAAAAGTGGTTAATGACCGGGTTGGCGGATATTCTCTCGGTATGCGGCAGCGGCTGGGGATTGCCCAGGCTTTGTTACATAAACCGTCGATTCTCATTTTAGATGAGCCCACAAATGGGCTGGATCCCTCTGGAATGAAGGAAATTCGCCAATATATCCGTACCTTGGCAGAGAAGGAAAAAGTCAGTGTCATTGTTTCCAGTCATTTATTGTCTGAGATTGAACTGATGTGCGACCGTATCGGTGTTATAAAAAACGGTGCTTTAATCGCTGTAGAGGATGTAGAGAAGAACGGAAAGACAGAGGACAGTGATATTTCAGAGTATGCTATTTCTGTGAATAATGCGCAGGCTGCTAAAGCGCATTTAGATCGTTTAGAAGATGATGCTTTAGTTGTAAAGGCAGTGGATGAAACCACCTTAAAAATGGCCGTCAAACGGGAACAAATCCCATTCATTCTTAAAGAACTATTAAACCATGATATCAATGTATATGAGGTTCAAGCTGCCAAAGGCACGTTAGAAGATAAATTTTTCGATTTGATTGGAGAGAATGTCATTGAGTAATTTAAGCCAGCTTATAAAAAATGAATTTATCAAACTGCATCATTATAAATCTACCTGGGCAATGTATATTATCCTTGCGATTCTCCTTATTGGCAGTGCACTTATTACAAACTTTGTAGTGGATCAAAGCATGATGATTAATCAAACCTTCCAAGGGGAACTCATGCAGGCATATCAGTCGATGGGGTTAGAGGTTCCTGCTTATGATATGTGGGCTTTTGTGGCGGAAAATATCTCCTATATCAGTTTTATCACGATTTTTATCATTGTGGCTGCTGCTAAGATTATTTCAAATGAGTATAAATGGGGAACGATTAAATTATTACTTATCAGACCAGCAGGGAGAGGGACGGTGCTAGCATCTAAATATATTACGATGTTACTTTTTGCGGTCGTATTAATTCTTTATACAATCGTTTTATCATTACTTATCGGGCTTATCTTTTTCGGTGTGGATGCTTGGAACCCAACCATTGTAGATAATATGGGGTCAGGCTATACGGAAGTCTCTATCATTGCTTCCATTGGTAAGGATATCCTCTTTCAGCTTGTACCGTTAATTATGGTGGCAACCTTATCCTTTATGATTGCAATTTTATTCAAAGGAAGTGCCATGGCTATTGCGGCTAGTATTGTTATTTATATTGCTGCGCCAATCATTACGATGATGGTAAGCCAATACGAAATTGCGAAATATCTGTTGACCGCACACCTAAACCTCCAAGAAATCTTTGAAGGATCACCGATAATTGAAGAAACATCACTTGGTTTTTCCATTGCTGTTCTTCTTGTTTATTATATCGTATTTATGGCAGCAGGTTGGCTCACCTTCAAAAAAAGGGACGTGGCCGGAAATTAAATGGAAAGGGCGGGATTTCATGAAGAAATTTTATACTCTATTGTTTGTAAGCCTTCTGGTTTTCCTCGGAGCTTGTTCCAATGATAAGGAAGAAGAGCCGGAAGACGATTCAAATGATACGGAACGAGAGGAAGCTTTAGAAGAGAACAAGGAAAATCTGGATCCCGCAACTGGACTTTTGATGGAATTTATCGAGGAAAACCAAGACACGGACCGAGTTGCCTTTCTAGCCACCTGGAACGATGAAGCCTTAGCAGAAATCAATACGGATTTAGCTATGCCGCTTGCCAGTGTTGTTAAAATAATCGTTGCGATTGAATTTGCCAGCCAGGCGGAAGAAGGGGATATCGATCCTGCTGAAATGACAGCGATGGAGGAAGTAGACAAGTATTATTTTCCGAATACAGATGGCGGAGCACATGACGCCTGGAAAAGTACATTGGAAGACGAGGAAGGCGACGTTTCCCTGGAACAAATCGCACGAGGCATGATGGATTTCAGTTCCAATGCCAATACCGATTATTTAATTGAAAGATTAGGGTTAGAAGAAGTAAACAATCGGATAGAAGAACTCAATTTGAACAATCACGAGCCTATCTATCCGTTAACAGCAAGTATTATCATTCCCAAAAAAGTAATAGAGGATAAGGGGATTGAAGAAGGTCAATTAGAGGAAGCATTACGTGATTTGGATGATGATGCCTACCGGCAAATAGCGGTTGACCTTTTTGAAGAATGGCAGGAGAATCCATTAGACGAAGCGGAAAAAGAGGAAGCCGCTGCCCCGCTTAATGATATGTCGATACAAAAGGTTTGGTCCGATAGGCTGACGCATGCTACTGCGGAAGATTACCATCAAATCATGGCAATGTTAAATAATAAAGAACATTATTCGGAAGTATTTTATGAAGAATTGGATGCTATTTTCAACTTGGAGTTAGAGGATGATTCCATTGTACGTACAGCACAAAAAGGCGGAAGCACTGCTTTTGTTTTGAATCAGGCTGTTTATGCAGAAGATGAGGACGGGAACCGGTTTGAGATGATCTTATTTACAAATGATCTCAACCTTTCAGAGCTGGAGATTGCAGCAATGCAGGTGCAGGCATTAACCGATAAATTAGTAACGGAGGAAGATTTTCGTGAGGAAGTCAGAGAAGCGTTAGCTGAATAACAATCATTATACCGTCCCCCTGATAATGGAATTATACATCCTGTCAGAGGGATTTCATATATACTGGAACTATCTTATAATAAGAACTCAACTTTCGCACCTAAGAATAAGCAAATATATCTTGCTATTCCAAGATGAACATGTTCTTCATTATCATACTTGCATTATGGTTAAATATCCGGCCATTTTGGAATTGGTGATGGTGCATAGCTCCGCTCCGGCCAACCACTCCGCTTTCCATGGGGACGGCTTCAGCTAACTTGAAAAGAAAACCGCTTTTCAAGTGGATCTTCAGCTCGCCCTGTTCCCATAGGAGTCTGCGTGGTTGGCCTGCGCTCTGATAGGATTCTACAGCGAATGAAAGAAATAACATTTTGATGAGCTGAACGAAATAGCAGCTTTCGTCTGAATAACCCAATCATGACAATATGGATATGAAATACAGGGAATCGCTTCGATGCACAGAAAGTAATCTTGGCGGAACATTTTACCATGCAGCATGAAAAATATGTTCTATCTGATCAAACTTCTGTTTGGTGAGTTGTTTTTCACGTATAGAATATCCTGCTAGCGGAGGCGGACCGTTTTGACTCCTGAGGGATCAGCACCATCTGAAGATCCACTTTTGCCAAGTGCTCTTCTTGGCAAAAGTTAGCTGAAGAGCGTGGCCCTAGGCAGACTAAGACCGCAACGTCCTGGGGTTGCGATTACTCACCCCATCGAAAAGAGTTGTTGCAACGTCTGCACTAGTACGTCCTGTACGTCGGAAAGCAAAATGGTCCGCCGCAGCGGTGCTTTACACTTCACTTTTTATTCTTTGTCAAGGGTGTTATCGAAGGAACGATCAACCCCTGTTTCTATAGAAATGAAGTTACTTTTTAATGTGCGAAAGTTGAGATAAGAATAAATAATGAAAAGCGGTGCAAATGGATGTCTCTTTATATCAAAGAAGTAAATAAGGAAAATTGGCGAGAAATTGCTGCGTTAGAAACAGCTGAAAATCAAAAAGCATTCATCGAGCCTGTGCCCTTTTGTTTAGCAG
Source organism: Oceanobacillus sp. FSL W7-1281 (assembly GCF_037969835.1). Lineage (GTDB taxonomy): Bacteria > Bacillota > Bacilli > Bacillales > Amphibacillaceae > Oceanobacillus > Oceanobacillus oncorhynchi. The sequence continues at coordinate 2,189,114 of NZ_CP150214.1, forward strand.
AGAGTTTTATTGAACGATTGACCACATCGCTTGGGCTCTATGCTGGTGGGAAACCCGTCGGCTATGCTATGGTCGGGTTTTATTCTGACGAAAAAAGAAGTATCTGGTTTGACAGGTTTATGATTGATTACCGCTATCAAAGGCAGGGCTATGCCAATCAGTTCATCCCATTAATTGAAGCGTATATCCAGGAGCATTATGATGTGGCAATCATACGTTTAAGCTTTGTGCCGGGAAATAGCCAAGCGGAACAATTATATAAAAAGCATGGGTTCACCCGGACAGGAGAGTATGATCCGGAGGGAGAAATAATCATGGAGAAGCGTCTATAGATAACCGTAATTATATTATGTAAACTAATGAGTTAGAATGTTATTCTTTAAAACGTAAAATAAGAAATGAGGAAATCAGATGACCAGCCAAAAACAAAGAAAAGTATGTAAGAATGGACATGTTTTCTTTAAAAGTTCAGATTGTGAAAGCTGTCCGACTTGTGACAAAGAAAATAAACCAAAGAGCGGCTTTCTAGCTACACTTTCCGCTCCGGCAAGAAGAGCACTTATCCACGAAGGTATCTCAACAGAAGAACAGCTGGCAGCTCATACCAAGAAAGAAATACTAGCCCTGCATGGCATTGGTCCAGCATCGATGCCGGCTCTGACAAAGGCGCTGGAGAACAAAGGACTTACATTTAAAACAGAATAGGCAGAATAGAAATGGAATGGTATCTCAGTCAGAGGTATATCATTCCATTTTTGCATTTTAGCAGTTGTTGTTTGTTGACTTGTAATAGCTGCTTAGGAGGTTTAGAAGGAGATAGACCTTAAGGCTTAGAAAAAGATATTGCTCAGGCTCATTACGAGAAAACAAAATCCCCGGTAAGATAAAGATACAATAACAAAAGGAGGAAAACGGAATGAAAAAATTCATGTTGTTTATCGGAGGGCTTGTTGCATTACTGATACTGCTCGCAAATCTTGGCCCGATGGTTTTACTTGCTTTAAGTGTATGGCTGCTCTATATATGCTTTAAAAAGTTTATCAGCACAGATTCCACCGCTGCCAAAGTAGGATGGGTAATCCTGGGATTGATAGTTGTAAGCATCACATTCTCTAATATTTATGCTGTTTTAGGCGTTGCGGCAGCTTACGCACTTTACCTTATCTATAAGAATTGGAACACACCGGAAAGCTCTGTTGTCCACGAAATGAAGGAAGAGGATGACCCATTTACAAATTTTGAAAAACAGTGGGCAGAGTTAAACAAATAAAAAAATTTAAAGGAGAGATTGACTATGTCAACAAATATTTTTACACGAATGAAGGATTCTATTTCCGCAGATTTACACACGATGATGGATAAAAAGGAACAAAAAAATCCGATTGCAGCATTAAATCATTATTTACGCCAAAGTGAACAGGAAAAAGAAAAAGTAAGAAAGCTGATTGACCGTCAATATAAATTAAAAGAAGAGTTTGCACGGGAATATATGAAAGCCCAGGACCTTGCAGATAAACGTCTCAAGCAAGCGCAAATCGCCGAGCGTGCGCAGGAAGAGGAAATGCATGAATTTGCTTTAAAAGAGCATGAAGAGTATCAAAATCGTGCTGAACGCATGAAAGCATCCAGAGAAGAGGCAATCACGCAGCTGGAAAATTTGGAGCAGAAATACGAAGAAATGAAGCATCGCCTGAAGGATATGCATCTGCGCCGTATGGAGCTGATGGGCCGGGAAAATATAGCCAAAGCAAATCACCAAATCAATCGTGTCGTGGATGAGTCACCAGAAAAGCCTTTTTCCAAGTTTGAAGAAATGGAGCAGTATATCGAAAATCTGGAATACAGAGTAAACAGCGCTTACTATCAAAGCACGTTCGATAATAAAATTGCAGCGATTGAAAAGAGACTGGATGAAAAGGAAATAAACTAGAATTGATAGCTGGAAAATGAAAAAACATGGTATACTTATACAGGTGCAGGCTGTTCTTGTGCCTGTATATTTTACATATGAAATCAAGGAAAGGAGAATGGAAGGATGTTCAAGCAGATTCCCACAAGAAACCTAAATTGGATATGGATTACCGTCGCCATTCTTCTTGTTTTTGAAATTGTCTTCTTCCATGGAGGAGCCCTGATATCGGCATTAATTTCCGGTTTCTTTGTTTACTTCAGCTGGAAAAGATTGCATTCCCTGGGGTGGAAGATTGTATTTGCAATTGCTGCAATATCCTTCGTTCTAAATGTTTTTAATTTACTTGCGGTACGGTTTTTAATTGTCGTTGTTATTGCCATTATTATATTAAATTTTATCAAATCAACCAAAGAACCCAGCAAGGAGAAGCCGGAGCTGCCTAATAAATCGAGTTTGACTGAGGAAGAGCCTCTTGTGCAGGTGGATCGTTTATTTGATGAACGATTTTTTGATGATTTTCGGACAGAGGAAACGGCTTATCAATGGAAGGACGTCAATATGCATGGCATCTATGGGGACCGTGTAATTGACTTAAGTAATACGGTTCTTCCTTATGATACAGCGGTTATCTCCATCCGGCATCTCGCAGGCAATATTGAGATTTATGTGCCCTATGAAGTAGAAGTCAGCATTCATCATAGTTCCATCTTCGGCAGAGCGTCTATTTTTGGAGTGTATCACGGGCGGCTGATGAACAAATCACTTCACTATGAAACCAAAAATTATAATACGGCACATCAAAGAGTGAAGATTGTAACCTCTTTATTTTCCGGGGACATTGAGGTGAAGCGCGTATGAATACGATTATCCGTTTTGTTCTCTTGTCTATCGCCTGCAGCTTTGTTTTGGCTATTGCCGCGATTGTTACAACCTTTGTTACATTTACCGTAGATGAATCAGCGGGGTGGAGCGCGCTATGGGAAGGGAAAATTGGTGATGTTTCCTTTCTTTTGACTGTGCTGGCTTTTGTGATTACATTTGGTTCTATTGTTGGGGCCATTATTGGCTATTATTGGAAAGGTAATTTGAAAAAAATTGAAAAAATGCTTACGGGCATTATCAAGGGAGAAAGGTATCCGGATACAGAAGAAGTGCCTAAAGAGCTGGAACCTGTTACGGAACGGATGAACCAAGTCCAAGAAAAACTGCGGATACAAACCGAACATGTACAAAAGATTGCGACGGAAAGAGCAACTGAACGGGAACAAAGTCTGCAGGAAGTAGTGGAACAGGAAAGAAATCGATTAGCCCGGGAATTGCATGATTCCGTGAGCCAGCAGCTTTTTGCAGCTTCGATGCTGATGTCGGCTATCAACGAGGCAGGACCGCCTGAGGATCCGGCATTAAATAAACAGTTAAATATGGTGGAAAATATGATTCACCAATCGCAGCTGGAAATGCGTGCGCTTCTTTTACATCTGCGTCCAGTTGCATTAAAAGGCAAGTCATTGCAGGAAGGTGTTGAAGGGCTTTTAAAGGAATTGACTCAAAAAGTACCTTTAGAAATCGATGCAAAAATAGAAGCATTCCAGGTGGATAAAGGGGTAGAAGATCAGCTGTTCCGGATCTTTCAGGAATCTATCTCCAATACATTGCGTCATGCGAAAGCGGAAAACCTTCAAGTTTTATTACTGGAACGTGATGAAAACATTATTATGCGTGTTGTGGACGACGGGGTTGGATTTCAGACAGAAACTGTCAAAACAAGCTCTTACGGGATGCAGAACATGCATGAACGTGCTTATGAAGTTGGCGGCACATTAAAAATTATCAGTCTCCCAAATGAAGGTACACGTTTGGAAGTAAAGGTACCTATTTTAAGAAAGGAGGATACAACGAATGATTAATGTTTTATTTGTCGATGATCATGAAATGGTACGGATCGGCGTATCTGCATATCTTTCTTCACAGCCGGATATTGAGGTAGTTGCAGAAGCAGATGACGGCTCGCGCGCAATTGAGCTGGCGTTAGAGCTCCGCCCGGATATTATCTTAATGGATCTTGTGATGAAGGAAATGGACGGAATCGAAGCAACGAAGAAAATAATTGAATCCTGGCCTGAGGCGAAGATTATAATCGTTACCAGCTTTTTAGATGACGAGAAAGTGTATCCTGCATTGGAAGCGGGAGCTACAAGCTATATGTTGAAAACATCGAAAGCCAGTGAAATTGCCAAAGCGATTCGTGCCACCTACGAAGGGCAGTCTATTCTGGAGCCGGAAGTCACCGGGAAAATTATGAACCGTATGCGCACAAAGCAGGAGACAGTCTTACATGAGCAATTAACAGAGCGGGAAAAGGAAATTCTATTGCTAATGACAAAAGGAAAAACAAACCAGGAAATTGCCGATGAATTATTTATTGCTTTAAAAACGGTAAAGGTTCATGTCAGCAATATTTTAGGGAAATTAGAAGTGCAAGATCGGACTCAGGCTGTGATTTATGCTTTTCAGAATAAGCTGGTGGAATAATTTGTGTATAGAGACAGGGGCATAATGCAGGAGAAGGAGATATTATGACAAAACAAGAAACGGCTGACACCTTTAAAAAAGAGCATGAGGATGCTTTATTTCTATATAGCTCTGAAAGTTCTCTTAGAGAAAAAAGTATGGAAGAAATATTAACTATGCGATCACAATATGCTGTTGAATCGAAGGAATGGGAACGTTTAAATAAGATAAAATCAGAAGTTTTACAAAAAAATAAACCGAGTACAAAAGAAAAAATTTTATATTTCAAAGAAACGGATTTAAAAGATATTCCCTTAGGATTCAGCAAATCAAAGCAACTGCCTCCAATAGATTATAGAATTGCAGAACGCAGTTTACTAGAGTACCATCCACGTCAACGCCATCCAATACCCTATGTCATAGTCAGGTATAACGAGGAATATTTCTTTATTTTGCGGGGAGCAAATGTTGGAGAAAGCAGATTGGCTGGAAGAAAGGGACTATTAGGAGGGCACGTTGGAGAAATTGATGAAGTGCCTGGAAATATTCAGCTTTCTATTGAAAATGGCCTTTGGCGTGAACTGGAAGAAGAGGCAGGAATAAAAGCAGAAATGGTTAAAAAGCTGGAAATGAAAGGTATCATCAAATCGAATGATGGTGTGGATAGTGACCATCTGGGGATTGTTTATGAAATCGTGTTAAGTCATAAAGATATTCAGTCAGAGGAAGAGGAGCTTACAGGGGTTTGGATGGAAAAAGACGAACTGAAACAGCATTTTGACACATTGGAGTCGTGGTCTAAAATAGTTGTTTCTCATCTTATTCTTTCCAGTTAGAACTGTTTGTTGTTTTAGCAGTTACTTAACCATAAATGAAAGGATATATGCTTTTTATAAAAGGTATATCCTTTTTTAGCTGCGATATAGGTTTGTTGTCTGAATATCAGATGTATAGCTGATGTATTAATCAGAAACCCAAAGAATTATGCTTCAGAATAGAGGCTTAATAATTTTGATTAAAAACGGAGGGAAATATGAAAGTAATCATTTACGTATATGATGGCATAACCATGCTTGATGCCATAGGTCCTTATGAGGTTTTAAGGAATATGGACGATACAGAAGTATATTTTGTTGCGGAAAAAAGGGGAGAAATAAAAGCGGATTCAGGTTTTGTTGATATTAATGTAAAATATAGTATCGATGAAATGGAAAGTGCGGATATTTTAGTAATACCAGGTTCAACAATGGGATTTATGAAAGAGATGAAAAATAATCGAGTGTTGAAATGGATAAAGGAAGTAGACAAAACTACAAGCTGGACGACGTCTGTTTGTACAGGATCTATGCTGTTGGCTGCAGCTGGGTTGCTCGCTGGGTTAAAAGCAACCTCTCATTGGAAGCCAATCAATCTACTAAGTGAGTATGGAGCAGTTCCTGTTAGAGAACGAATCGTGGAGCAAGAAAAATATATAACTGCTGCCGGTGTATCAGCTGGTATAGATATGGCTTTATATTTGGCGAGTAAGATTGTAGGAGAAGAGGAAACGAAAGCAATTCAACTAGCAATTGAATATGATCCGCAACCGATTTTTGATGCTGGTAATTATTCTAATGTGGAAGAAAAGATTAAAAACATAGCTGGGGCGAAATTAACGAAAGACGCAAAAAAAGGGATTGGATTACTAGGCATGATAAAGCATTCAAAAAGTATCCTTAAAATGATGAAATAAATGCGAAATACCAATCAAGTAATGTGAGCTCTAGTATAAAGATATTAAAATTACCAGATTAGGAGGGGATAATTTGGAGCTGAAAAACATGGACTTGGAAGAACGGATGAAATTTTATCGTGTTCCTGGCTTAAATATAACAGTGCTTGAAAATGGACAAATCAACAGAACGGAAAATAAAGGCGAGCTGGAAGCTGAAGGCAACAGAAAAGTGAACGATGATTCGGTATTTAATGCTTGTTCTATCAGCAAATTCTTAACAGGATTCCTTGCTGTAAAACTGGTGGAGGAAGGAATGCTTCATTTGGATGAGGATGTAAATAAAAGTCTTGCCTCCTGGAAAGTACCGGAAAATGGTTTTACTAAAAATAAGAAAGTTACACTGAGAAATTTATTAAGTCATCAATCCGGAATAACAGATCTTGAAGGCAGTTTTTCTGAATTGAACCCGCAATTAGGAATTCCTTCTATGACGGCAATACTAGAAGGAGAAACGCCTTATTGTAAAGCTCCTATTAGAGTAACTTGTGAACCTGAGAGTGAATTCCATTATTCGGATGCAGGTTTTTGTATTATTCAGCAATTGATAGAAGATGTTACTGCAAAAGCCTTTCATCAGGTTATGAATGAGCAGATATTTGAACCGCTTGGAATGAAAAACAGCTATTTAGATGCAGCAAAGACGGAACTGAATAGAGAAAACTTTTCTTGTGGCCATAACAAAAAAGGTGAATTAGTAAATGGGAAGTATCCGATATATCCTTATCCGGCAGCTGCTGGATTATGGACGACCTCTGTTGATTTAGCTAAATTAATTCTCGAATTAATACACGCTTTAAAGGGAGAAAGCAAAATAGGTATTTCAGAAGGTTCTGCAAAAGAAATGATAACTCCGCAAAAGGGAAAAAACTGGGCCGGATTAGGCGTATTTCTCGAAGGGTCTGGAGAAAAATTAGAAATCGCATCGCTTGGCTGGGGTGTAGGATTTCAATGTATGATAGCAGCATTTCCCTATAAGGGAAAAGGCGCAGTGATTATGACAAATGCAGAATTAGGTGTGCATCAAATGGAAGGAATCATCGGAGAAATATATAAATCGCTTTTTTCTTAAAAGGTATTATACTATGAGAGAGGAATAGCCAGATTACTCTATTAAATTTGACTCATAGACTTAAAATTGCCCGGTTATAAAAAATAGCAACCAAATCATTATGTTGCTATTTTTTATAATCTTTTGAACAGCTATTGATTATCTGCTTTTGTAATAAATGCTTCAGTTAAAATCGCTATTGCAGAAAATAAACCCATTCCAGCAGCAATATAGTTGAAAGCTTGATTGCCTGCGTTATCATTAAACAGCATAGGGATTGTTGCAGCAATAGCAACTGCTGCCATTGCAATCTGAGCGGGGAATTTTGATTTTGACCCGCTATCCGCAAACTTTTTATTTACGACAACAATAAGTAAAATGAAAATGAGCAAAACAATAATCAATCTTGTGACCTCCATGCATTGCGGTGGTTTCCTTTAGGTTCTCCATATTAAGCCTCTTCCCATCGTATACTGGTTTTAAACGTCATAGCTATTTACTAGCTATGAAGAAGGAAATACAATAAGAAAGATGGCTGCTACCCCGACAACAGCATATAAACAGTGGATCAGCAGACAAATTTTCATCAATGCTCCTCTATCTATTTTCAGGTAGGTGATTATCGTAAAAATGCCGCTGAAAACCATAAATCCGGCATAGGATAAAATCATTATCTCAGCTGTCGGTGATTCAAGCGCCCAATCGTTTTTCCGCAGAATCAAAATCGTCCAGGGAATAAACAGCATCATTGTGCACATGCTTATAAAAACATTTTTCATCTCTAAGCTTACCTCCTCTCTGCTTTTCCGAAGAAGATACAGGAAACAGCTAAGCAAATAATTGTAATACCAGCTGCAACAGGTATCCATGGAAAAAGGCTAACCTGGGAATTTGATAGGTATTTCATCGTTATAACGTAAAACGGATAGCACATCGGATAAATGAACCAGGCTTTTGTATTAATCATTAATACAGAAGGGACGACAGAAGCCAGTCCAAGTCCTGCTGAAAAAATAGGCGACTGGATGCAGACAGACAACATCCAGAATACAGCAAGTATAGGGATAGCCGACAGGAAAAAGAATACCGCTACCTTCATGACGAACAAGGGAGATAGCATAAAGTTATAATCATGCACAACCGTTCCAAAGACAGCAGCAAGGTAATAGACTCCAACAGCTATCAGGATAAACAATGCTGCCAGAAAAACTAATATAGTAAACTTAGCTAAGCTGAGCATGGCTGGATGAACAGGCAACGATAGCATTTTGGATATTCCGTTGTTTCCTTGCTCCAGCTGCCGAAGCATTACGGTTGCAACCACCATGCCGGCAGGAAATAAAAACCAGGCAAACAACAGAAAAGCTTGAATAAAGAAATTATTCTCCGGAGATGGGGCACCGCTTTGCAGTTCTAAATTCATTTCCATGTTAAACGTGGATGGAACCCATAAGATGATAGCCGCCAGAAATAATATCAATAAAATTTTGGAACGATGGATTTTCTTCCTTTCCACCAGTATTGCATCGAAAAAATTCATACAAAAATCCTCCTTATGTTTACAGCTGCCCTTTGAATAAGCAGAAGCAATATGGTTTCGATGAACGCAATCCAAATAAATGTATCTGCTGCAGCAACAGCTGGCTGATGAAGTATTTGAAAAGGTAATTTAAACGGAAAGGATGCCACAATAATACTTTGATCCGACAGCGGTGTAATTGCCAAAAAGATGCCGATCACATTTATTCCAAGTGCAATCCATATATTACGAAAGAAGGAGGTAATCATTAAAGCTAAAGCAATCGCCGGTAAACTCAATATGAAAAAATAGCTGATATTTTCCAGCCATTCCACGGTAAATACGGAATCATTCGGAAACCAATATATAGAACTAAATGCGAATGCCACAGCTTCTATCACAATCACTCCTAAACAGGCCATGCTTATGATGAGAAATTTGGCAAGAAATAAATTCCCTTCTTTTATAGGCAGTGACTGCATTTTTTGTATTGCCTGATGGACATATTCTGTATTATAGAGAATGCTTGCACCTATAACGATCAGAGAAACATTGAGCAGGCCAATCATTTGCCAGTTTCCCTCTAATAGAATTTGAAGCGGGGAACCGTCCAGCCCTGTATATAACTCCGATCGAAAAGCCATATTTAAAACCGGTACACAGGCTGCTAAAACAGCTCCGAATAAAAATGTCAGTATAAATCCAGTGCGTTTCCTCTTTTTCCATTCCATGATAAGCATCATTGTATATTCCCTCGCTCTTTATTATCCGCGTCTATCATTGCCAGAAAGGTATCTTCCAAATGGTCAACTGGATATCCCAGCTTGATTGCTTTCTCTTTTAATTCTTCCAGCGGCCCCTCAAACAGTAATTTCCCCTGGTTGAGAATACCAATATCATCGGCCATTAATTCAATTTCCGAAAGTAAATGGGAAGAAACCAGTACCGTACAATCAAATTTTTCCGGCAGCGATCGGATCAGACTGCGAATCTCATGAATACCTACAGGATCCAGACCGTTTGTCGGTTCATCGAGAATCAGAATGGGAGGTTTGCCGATTAATGCACTGGCCAGACCCAATCGCTGCTTCATGCCGAACGAATATTTCTTTGCTAATTTTTTCTTCGCCTTTGTAAGCCCCACGATTTCCAGAGCTTCTGAAACAGCAGAGCGGGGAAGTCCCAAGATTCTTTGGATAATTTCTAAGTTTTCTTCTCCGGTAAGGTTACCGTAAAAGGCAGGGCCTTCAATAAAGGAACCAATATTTTTTAAGATAGCGATTCGGTTTTCAGGATAGGTCTTCCCGTCGATCGTAAAATTTCCGCTCGTCGGTTTCGTTAAGCCGAGCAGCATTTTCATCGCTGTTGATTTGCCGGCGCCATTGGGACCAAGAAAACCATAGACGCTTCCTTTTTTAATATGCAGGTCCACTTCTGAAACCGCATGAAAATCCCCGTAGCGTTTCGTTAAATTTTTTGTATCAATAATATTCATTTGCATCTTCTCCTTTCCATTGATAATCTCAGCATAACGTTTGCAGCTGACATCTCCCTTCTCGTTACCTTACAATTCCCTTATATTTTCAAAAAAGGATCCGGAACGTTGCAGTAATGTACTATAATACATCATACAGGTATAAAAAGGGTGAATAAATATGGATTATATCAAACAAAAACGAATTTTACTGGTGGATGATGAAGCGGCATTATTGGAAATGGTGACTTCTATTTTAAAGAACAGTGGTTTTCAACAAATACGTACGGCGAAGACAATGAAAGAAGCAATTACAGCAGCGAATGCGTATAAACCGGAATTCGCAATCCTCGATGTCATGCTGCCGGATGGAGATGGGTTTACTTTATTAAAACAATTAAGAGAGATCGCTGATTATCCTGTGCTTTTCCTGACAGCCCGAGGAGAGGATGAGGATAAATTTGCCGGATTTGATTCAGGAGCAGATGATTATCTGGTAAAACCTTTTTTACCCAAGGAGTTGATTTTTCGGGTCACAGCTATTCTCCGGCGAAGCTACAAAGGGGAGAATCCCAGAGTTCTTTTGCAGCATTGTGAAATTGACTTTGAACGAGCAGTTGTTGTGAAAGAAGGAGAGGAACGCCTGCTAACTGCTAAAGAATTTGAACTGCTGTCAGAATTGTATCGTCAGGCTGGACGTATTGTAACAATCGATGCATTATGTGAAGCGGCCTGGGGAGAAAATCCTTTCGGCTACGAAAACTCTTTGATGGCACATATTCGGCGGATTCGTGAAAAAATAGAAGCAAACCCGTCTAAGCCGGTATCGCTTTTAACGGTGAAAGGATTAGGATATAAATTGATCGTGGAGGAACGCTGACATGAAAAACGAGCTAAAAAGTATTTCTAAATTATCGATGCGTTTTCTCGGATTGCTCATGATAAGTACCGCCGTTTTAGTGTTATTAAATTTAATCGTTATCTCTTTTATTGCAATCAATGAGAACAAAGGAGCCTCTCCTTGGCAGGTGGCCGAGGATTCTGCGGAAGCTATGCATCAGGAAAACGAAAATTATACACTATCGGAGGAAATGAAAGCAAAGCTGAAAGAAGAGCAAGCTTGGGCTGTTTTTATTGATGATACTTCCGGGGAAGTGATATGGAATTCGGACGATGTGCCGGAAAATATTCCAAAAGAATATAGGTTATCAGACATTGCTTCCTTAACCAGAGGATATTTGGATGACTATCCAACTTTTACGGGGAAGGGTGAAGATGGGTTGATGGTGCTCGGATTTCCGAAAGACAGCTATTGGAAATACATGCAGCCGGCCTGGGATTATCAATTTATCAAAAATGTGCCGATAACTTTATTTATCCTTGGGATATGCAATATTGCGCTTATTTTTATTATTTATATGGCGACAAATTATAAATTCTTAAAATCTGTCGGCCCGATTGTAGAAGGAATTCAATATCTGCCGAAAAAAGAGGCGGTCAATGTCAAGGAAAAAGGAGCTTTATCGGAGCTTGCCGCAAATATTAACCAGACCTCTGCAATTTTACAATCACAGCAGCGGATGCTGAAAAGAAAAGAAGAAGCACGATCGAATTGGATTGCTGGTGTTTCGCATGACATACGAACTCCTTTATCTATGGTAATGGGTTATGTGGGGCAATTGGAAGAGGAGAATAATCTGGATCAAGAATCCAGACAGAAAATAACGGTCATTAGAAAGCAAAGTGAAAAAATGAAAAGGCTTATCGATGATTTGAATTTAGCTTCGAAGCTGGAATATAATATGCAGCCGATTCATTTAAAGGACGAGAACGTAATAGCTGTTGTACGAGAAGTAGCAGTGGAATTTATGAATATCGATTTGGACGGCAAATATCCGGTAGAATGGAATGTTGATGAGCAGATCACTGCCTGTATCATTCCTATAGACAGACCCTTATTGAAAAGAGCGATAAGCAATCTGATTCAAAACAGTATGAACCATAATGAGGATGGCTGTACCATTTATCTGTCTATTGCTATAAGAGAAAGTAAATGTATTATTTCGGTTGAGGATAATGGTAAGGGTACAACAGAGGAAAAAATTCAACATTTAAACAATACACCGCACTATATGCTTGAGAGCAATCGTTCTGGTGAGCTTAGGCATGGGTTAGGGCTCTTGATTGTGAAACAGATTATTTCTTCCCATGGGGGGGAGACAGTGATTAAACAGAGCAGGTATGGCGGTTTGGCGGTACGGATAATATTGCCGACAGCTGAATGTTAGAGATAGACTATTTTTCGTTGCCAGCTTTTGTTATAATCAATCTGTAAAATTATATTTGGAGGTAATTGCCATGGGAATTACATCTATTGCAGTTGTAGATAAGCGTCTGTTCTTCTAAAAAATTGATAGAGGAGGGCAGGCATGGGGATTTGCAGCATTGCTGTTGTTAAAAACGTTCATTATAAACCAAGAAAAATACAAAATGGTTATAATGAACAGTAAATAAAGTTCGTTATAACCAATGGGATAGAGGGTTATAATGAACAGAATAAATCCAAAAGACAGTCAAAATTTTATTACGTCGAAAAAGCATATTCATGAGATATTATCTCGAACAAATATTAATAAACAGGATACCGTTATTGAAATTGGTTCAGGGAGAGGTCATTTCACAAGAGAGCTTGTGAAGATATGTGATTTTATTACTGCTGTTGAAATAGATCCTAAATTTGTATCTATGACGCAAAAGTCTATCAATCGTTCTGAAAATGTCCAGGTTGTCCATGCAAATATATTAAATTACAGGTTTCCAAAAGGAAATCAGCCGTATAAAATTTACGGAAATATTCCTTACAATATAAGTACAAAAATAATAAAAAAGATTGTATTTGAAAGTGCTGCCGAGTTCTGCTTTCTGATTGTGGAAGAAGGGTTTGCGAAGCGGCTGACAGATTATCGAAGGGCTTTAGGATTATTCATATTCCCTGAGGTTGATATAAAGGTTTTAAGAAGAATCCCTAGAGATTATTTTCATCCCAAACCCAAAGTTGATTCTGTTTTTATTCAACTTACAAGAAAAGAATCTGAATTTCAATCCAGGGACAAAGATTTGTATCAACATTTTGTATATAAATGGGTAAATAAAGAATATCAAAAGCTATTTACAAAAAATCAGTTTAACAAGGCCTTGAAGCATGCTCAAATAACAAATTTAGATTGTTTAACAGGCGAGCAGGTGTTATCCATGTTTTATAGTTATAAATTATTCTTGAATTAAATTAAGAAGGAATAAAGAAGGAAAAGCATTCAGAAGAAAATCTTTTGAATGCTTTTTCCTATATCACAATAGGGATGACTTAATCAAATTAAATCCCTCTAACTGGAAAAGTAATGTTAAAATGGATTTGATCTCCTTCCAATGCTGCCGTTATCTTCCCATCCATTGCTTGAATCAGCGTATCCGTTATATAAAGCCCTAACCCCAGGTGCCCCTCAGCATTGTGCCCTTCTTCCGTATAAAACCGTTCAAAAATGCGATCGATATCCGTTTCATTTAGACAGGCTCCATCATTTACGATGTGTATTTTAAAATAGGCAGCGTCAACACTAATTTTAATCGATAGAAAATCTCTCATATGTCGATAGGCATTATTTAGAATATTTTGCAGCGCCCGGTCCAATTGATAAACATCGATACTGATACTGGAAGCATCCTTACTGTCAATATGTTTTTCTAATTGGGCATGTATATCCATTGTCTGGCATTCTACAAGAATATTATCCAGCCAGTCCACGGCCCATTCATAGCAGTTAATAGGTTGTGCTTCCAAATGAACAGTTTCTGGCGTTTCATAGCTTAAGCTTAATTGATTGGAAAGGTCATTTAATACATGTATCTTTTTTTGAATAACCTGTAAATATCGCTGTTCCTCCTCTGAACTCTCCGCTATATCATCCTGTAATGCTTCAATATAAGCGGAAATCGAAGCGATTGGTGTTTTTAAATCATGGGAAATACTGTCTATAAAATGTTTTCGCTCCTTTTCAAAGATTTGCTGCTGCTGCTCTTGCAGATGTAATGTGTTTCTCATCTGATCAAAAGCAGTGATAAAGCGTCCAAATTCATCGTCTTTTTTGTAGGAGATTCGATGTGATAAATTCCCTTGAGATATTTTTTGAGCTTCCGCAGCTAAAATGGAGAGGGGAGCGATCATTCGTTTTCTCACATAGGCAATCATCCAAACAGAGAACAGAAAAAAGGGCAGAGTCGTTATCAGGATAATAATGAAAATAATATTTGACTGCACCATCATAAAAGCAATCAGCAGCGGAATACAGGCTGTAACGATACACATCCAAATAAGTTCTTTTACAATACGCTGCTTCATTGTATTTCACCGTCGAAACGGTAGCCTATTCCGCGTAAAGTAGTGATGTATCTGCTGTTCCCCAGCTTTTCTCTGATTTTTTGTACATGAATGGTAACGGTGTTGATATCTCCATATTCATGTATTCCCCAAACATTGTCATAGAGCTGTTCTTTGCGGAAAGCCTGATTGGGAGACTGTGCTAAGAATACCAGCAAATCAAATTCTTTCATGGTCAGATTAACAATCGCTCCATCCTTTGTTACATTTCTCGAAGACCGGTCAATCATGACATCATCAAATGCGATGATGTCACTTGAAACAGGTGAGGATGCAGTATAATCATAGCGCCTGAATAATGCCTCGACCCGTGCAACAAGCTCTTTAATCGAAAATGGTTTCGTAATGTAATCATCTGCCCCGATTTTTAAACCAAGCACCCGGTCTATCTCTGTTTCCTTTGCACTGATAATAATAACTGGTAATACAGAGAAGGCTCTTATCTGCTTTAATATTTCCAGCCCATCCATTTCAGGCAGCATTAAATCTAATAGAATCATATCCGGTCGATATTGTTTTATGGTGCTTAGAGCCTTATCCCCTTGTCCGCAAATTACTGCATCATAATTTTCCCGGGATAAATAATTCTCTATCATTTTTGCTAAATCGGTATCATCTTCAACAATAAGTATTTTTTTCTGATTCATCGGTACCTCCTAAATGAAAAGGTCTTGTTTACGGAATATCTTTATTGTACCAATAAATAATAAAAGGGTGAATATGACATAGCTGCCAATCGAAATGAATGCAGTTAACAAGCTTTCTGAAATAAGATCGTCTAAGCTGACTACATACATCGTTGGAAAATGTACTGAAATAGATGGATCAAAACCTTCTACTAATATTTGCAAGAGTACAAGTCCTAGTCCCGTGCCAATAGTGACTGTTTCTTTTCTAGAAAGGGTAATGACAAAAGACAACAGGGCTGAAAATAGGAAAAGAGAAAGAAAAGCTCCCAAGAAAAGATAGGGGATGTTAAAATAATTTAATTCCATTCCTGCTGCAACGGAACCGATTACTACCCAGCTTGTTATAACGTGTGTCATTAAAATAAATACGCCTAATATTGTTGCAGTCATTATTTTTGATAAATAGTAATCGTTGCGGTTGGATGATTTCGGAATAATATTTTTAAATGTTTGCGAATGATAATCTGTTGAAAGCAAATCGGCTATCATATAAGCACAGAGCAACCAAAAGAATTGTCTAAAGTTTCCAAACGAATGAATTAAAATATCTTCTTCTATCTTTACATTAACAGCAGTGTAAATAGTTAAGCCTGCTGTCAATAAAATGGTAAGTAGTATCAATAACCGATATTTTCGATTATAGATGATATAAAATACATCGTGTTTTAATTGTTGCATCATATACATCCCCCTTATACATACAGATCCTGTTTTTTAAATAGATAATATCCAGCTGTTCCAATCACCAATAGATAAACGACAAGTACACCAAAACTAGTGACACTATGGGAAAAAGACTTTTCAAATAGATTAATGTGGAAAAATAATAAGTGTTCATAAATCACATATTGTTTTACTTGATCATAAATAATGATATATTGTCCAACGAGTGTAGATATTCCCATCAGCATTGCTAACGTAGAAATCCGCTGAATAAACTGTGAAAGCAATAGCGCGATTATTCCAAAAATGAAATATGCAAAACCAAAAGCTAAGCCGGCTAAAAGCGTAACACCTATACCGTGTAATCCGCTTGTAACCACGGAGTAAAAAACAAACGTATCTCCCCATCCAAAGAAAGAAATACCAACCGCATAACCAATGAAAAGCATGATGGATGTTAAAAGAAGCGAAAATAAAAGGATGGATAAAATTCTTGAAAAATAATATTGAAATCTGGAAACAGAACGTAATAAAACAAATTTGATGGTACCATTATTTCGTTCCTGTATGAGAACTTCTCCTACATAAATCGCTATAAAAAAAGCTGTAAATGTTAAACTGGCTTGAAGCATTTCTACAGGGAATGATTGACCATACCCAGCAACTACGGTAGAATCCGCACCATAAACATGAAAAAGAATGCCTGTTAAAACATACATTGCCGTAAAAATAAGGATATAGACAAGCAGCATTTTGGAAGTCAGTGTCCGTTTGAACTCGAATGAGGTCAGTGTCCATATATTCTTCATTACGTTAAATTCTCCTTTATACATGCAAAAAATAAATCTTCTAAATTAGTGACCTGATAAACTCCTAATAATTCGGAGATATCTCCTTCTTCGACGATTTTACCACCTTGAATAAATGCTGCTTTATGACATAAATCCTCCATTTCCCGCAGCATATGGCTGGAAATCAGAAATGTAATCTTCTCTTTTTCTGCCAAATGCTTAATTAATGTTTTCATTTCCCGAAGGCCCATTGGATCAACGCCATTCGTTGGCTCATCCAGTATTATTAAGCTGGGGTAGCACAATAAGGCATTAGCAATTCCCAGACGCTGCTTCATTCCTAAAGAAAATGTTTTCACCTTGTTATCCATAGCTTCTTTTAAATCAACAATGGATAAAACTTCATTGATTCTTGTTTTTGGCACGTTGACGGCAGCTAATTTAGCACTCAGGTTTAAATTCTGTTTAGCAGTGAGATGAAGATAAAAGGCAGGGTTTTCGATAATACTTCCTACTCTGGAAAGGGCTAAAACAGAATCATTCTTTATGGAATGCGCGTCGATAAATATGTCGCCAGAATCAGGGAATATTAAACGGGTAATCATTCGTAATGTTGTTGTTTTACCAGCACCGTTTGGCCCGAGAAATCCGTAGATGTCTCCTTTTTGAATCAAAAAATGAATATGATCGATTACGGTTTGCCCGCTAATTTTTTTGCTCAGATTTTTCATCTCAAATGGAATTTTTATTTAAAAAACAATTAGAATCCTGCCTGGTTTCATTTGTTTCTGTTATGATTGGTTGTAATAAAACAGCTTTAAAATATATCTAACGAACGGTTTATTTTTTGTAAAGAATGAATTGGTCTATCTAATGCGTGAAAGGGTGTGGCGGATTAATGGAAAGAATACTCGGTACTTATTTTGTAGATGGTCAAACAATCGAATATTCAATTACTGGAAAGGTAGGTACACCAATCCTCGTAATGCATGGCGGACATTCTAACTGCTATGAGGAATTTGGATATGAGCCGCTGGTTAAGAGTGGGTTCATGCTAATTACACCATCAAGAGCGGGATATGGAAAGACGTCAAAAGAAGTTGGAGAAAATTTATCCAAAGCCAGTGATTATTATGTAAAGCTATTAGATTACTTGAACATTGACAAAGTACATCTGCTAGCCATTTCAGCTGGCGGTCCGAGCGGTCTTTATTTCGCATCCCGCTATCCCGATAGAGTTAAAACATTAACATTACAAAGCGCTGTTACAAAAGAATGGCTGACATCTGAAGATATAATATATAAGGCAGCACAGATATTATTCCGTCCGGCTGTGGAAAAAATAATATGGAAACTTGCTTCAAGTATGAGCAATATTTTCCCGGAATTTATGTTTAAACAGATGGTACCTAGCTTTAGTAATCTTTCATATAAAGAAATAAAAGAAAGTGTGCTGGCTAAAGATATCGATGAAATCCAGAGAATGAACAAACGCCAACGATCGGGCTATGGATTTTTAATAGATTTATCTCAAACAAAAGAAATTACCTCTAAAAACCTGCAGGCTATTTCGAGTCCAACGCTTATCATGCATAGTGAATATGACGGCTCTGTTCCATTAGAGCATGCATATTATGCGGATCAACAAATACGAGATTCTGAATTGTGTTTACTTGATGCGTGGGGGCACTTAATATGGCTTGGACGCGGGTCTGATAAAGTAAATGAAAGGCTTGTGAAATTTCTTAATAAATTCACTTTATAAAATTCAGACGAGGAGGATAAAGAAAATGCAAAATAGAAGGGAAGGAGCTATAAGAAGAAAAGCTCAAACAGTAAATTGAGCTTTTCTTCTTATAGTGATAGAAACATTATATTTCAAATTTAAAGGAGCTTGAGAACGTGATTAGCGGGCACCGCCGCCACCGCCACCGCCAGCTCCAGCGCCGCCCCCGACGCCGGTAGCGCCCCCGCTGCCGCCTGCCGCAGTAGCAGCTGAAGTGCTGGAATGAAATCCGCCGCTGGCTAGCCCGGTGGTCCAGCTGGCACGGGTGTAGTAAGTTCCATACCAGAATTGCAGGTATACCCGATCTTCTTCGTACCTGTCTTCAGGGACTAAATCCTCTAGTTTTTTAGATACTTTATCGCTTTTACCTAGTAACGCACTCCATAGCATCATATCTTTCAAGGAAAGCGGCTTCGAAGCATTTGAAAATTGATTGATATCTGATTCCTTCAAATAATTATCAAACTGAATTAAACGATCCGCTAGTTTTTCTCCCTCTTTACTTGGTACCGTAATAGATTGTAGAAATCCAAACACCTTTATTTCTTCAAAAGAGAACAATCCTTGCTGCTCCAGATAAGCTTCGGAATAATCCTTGAGATAATCGGCAAATGTACTGACTTCCTTCGCATGCTGTTTACCCCATTTCTGGATGGATTTATCCGTAACGACGCCATTCCTGTCTGCAGCATCCAATAGCATTATCCACAATGCCATTTCATACGTTCCTTTGTAGGATTCATCTTCTATTTGATCTGTAAGCTCACTAAAGGCTAACGGATATTTACTCTGTTCTTTTTCAATATCGTTGATAGTAAGGGCCGTGCGATATTTTTTTCCAAAAACCTTGCTTTCTTCTTCTGCTTCTATCGAGATGTTCTCATTCACAGACCATTTCAGCAGATAAGCTTGGAAGATATCTTCAAAATATCCAAGGTTCATCTGCGTTAAAAGGGCGCTTAAACCTGCATAGTCTTCTCCATCGAAAGGCACGGCTGCATAAGTTTTGCCTTTATTTTCCGCTATCCGTTTATGGATAGGCTTCATCGCGCCGGCTTCTCTTTTTACTTGATTTGTTTTACGGACAAAGAAGAAGGTTCCGATACCAATTAATAAAGAAAAACCAGCGATTGCGCTAACGATGATAACAGCTAGCGTAGAATTGTCACTTGAATTATAAGTTGACCCATCCATTGCTTCTTCTTGCTGCTCAGATAAGGTCATGTCTACTGTTCGTTCAGCTTGGAAGAAATCAGCCGGAAATTGTGTTAAAACAATTACATCTCCATCGGCTTCACCATTTGACTCCCATACAATACGATCGCCTTCCAGCTGTATATCTCCATCAAAACCAAATCCCCAGAAATTAACGTTTTCCTGTGTAAATGGTTGGTATCCAGAGATTTCAACTGTCAAATTTTGCGCAGGAATATCGGAAAAGGTATCGAAGTTCCAAAGCATGGCCTGACCATCCTCTAAATTGCGTACAAGATTAGATAATGTATAGGTTACTGTATACGTATTTTCCCCGTATTCACCAATTCCCCAAACTAATTCGATTCCATCACTAGTAGAGATTGTTCCATATTTTCCTGCCTTTTCTTCCCGTGAATCATCAGAGTCCCAATCGGGCTCTTTTGTAAACCCTTCAACTGAAAAATCCAGTATCTCTGACTCGTCAAGGTTGACCATATTGATGAAAAGCTCGGTACCTTCATCCATATTCATTTGACGATGTTCTGTCACAACGCCTGAACCATCCTCCTGCAATTCTACTTCAATATGTAAATCGCTCATTTCATTTTCAGCAAATGCTGTGAGTGTAAGTACCATGTTTATTGAGATTGCCATCGTCAAGGCAGCAACTATCTTCATCCATTTATTCATTTGTGTCCATCGCTCCCTCTATTCATTATAATGCAGTCTTTGTGAATAATTTTATTATGTTTACCCAATTTAAAGCACTGCTAATCAGAAATTTATCTTTACTTATAGTGTAGCAGATAATTACTTTAAATGGGATATACGTGGGGTGGCGGAGTGTTTAAATCAGAGAATGACGAATCGGAGAAAGAGGTAAAAAATAATTATAATCGTTTTCCCCCTTGTTCAGAAGGGGCAATATATGAGTTAATAAGGGTGTCGGACCGATAGAATATCGGAAAGGAGGCTGATTGAAATTGATCACAAAATATGAGGTGATTTCCGCATAGCGGAATCATAAAAGACGGGGCCGCATTTATGTTGCGGTCTCCTTTTCTTTCCTAAACTAATGTATACTAAAAGTGAAAAGGCTTACGTAAAATAAAATCAAATGAAAGGAGTTTTTAATGATGAATAAAAAATTAATGCATGTCCGGACCATACATCTTGATAGAAAGGATGTTTCAGCTTGTCATATAAAAATGGAAAAGAGGTGCTTCCACCTCATTTGTTGAAGGAGCTTCAGAAATATATTCAAGGAGAGCTTGTTTATATTCCAAAGCAAACCAACCGGCGGGCGGGATGGGGAGAAGCGAATGGATCACGCCTTGCCCTGGCTGAAAGAAATGAAGAGATTTACCGATTATATGAAAAAGGCTATTCATTTGAGGAATTGGAGCAAATCTATAATCTGTCGATGGATAGTATTCGTAAAATCATCTATAAAACACGTGAGCTCCATAGTGACGTAAAACAATAATCAGGCGTGTTTATATCTGTAGGGAACTTGAAACCAAACCCCTTTAATTAAAAGAGTGGCATTCGCTAACGTCTTAGCGAGACCACTCTTTTTTAGTGTATAAAAATCCCCGCCGAATGAAGGTTCGTTTCAAAAATATTCATATCGATACGTATATTCCTGCTAAGGAAGGCTTTTAATTTTTTTTATGAATTCTTTGAGCTCTTGCCCAGAATGAATATGAATGAAATGAAGCTGCTCCTGGTATTTAATCTTTAATGACTTTATCTGAGAATCATTTTCTTTCTTATAATTCCAAACAAAACGCAGGAAAGAAAAATCCAGCCTATCTGGATTCCCGTGCGGATTTTTCTTTCCTTTGTTCTTTACATAGCGCTTGAGTATACGATAGAAACAGATGCTGCGGGGGAAATCTAACCAAATAACCATATCTGCACATTCCATTCGCAAGGCTAACGTCCTGGCATAATTCCCGTCCATAATCCATTCCTTTTTTTGAATTTCTTCTTTTAGTTTAGCATCAAAAGTTGCTTGAGAGGCGGTGGTATTATCGTCGATCCATTGAATGCTGTCTAAATGTACCAAGGGGATATTTCTTATTTGAGCAATTTGAGCGGATAATGTTGATTTACCTGCGCCAGGACAGTCAATGACCATGATTCGATTGGCAATGGACTTATTTTCTTCCATTTTCTTTCCCTCCAGTCTTTTCAATAAGCAATATCATCACAAGAACATCACGGGTTTAAAAATGTATACTAATATTTGATGCTGTTGAGCTGCCTACAATAGAAAAAGGGGTAAGCACAACCTTCTCTTTATTAAAATATATCATTGCTTATTCCATCGTAGCACGTTTGATCTAAAAGACAGCCCCCATTTTCAGTTGTCCAAAAAAACATTAAAAATCCAAAATGAATGTCATTTGATGATTGAAAAACGAAAAACATTGCATACAAATCCCCATTTCGCAGGCAGTTTTTGCAGGAGAAATTCTATTTTACCGTTTTGCCTTCCACATACAAAACCGCTATGATGAAAACAAATTTATTATTACTTGGAGATGTGATAAAATAATGCTAAACACAGTCAAAGAAAATACAAACAGTTATCGCGTAAATCATCCCGATTATGATGGACTTTGGAAGAATTTGATAGAAGAACTTTTTCAAGAATTTATGGCCTTTTTTGCACCGGATTTGTATCCGGAAATTGATTTTGAGCAGGGAGTGGACTTCAAAAACCTGGAGCTTTTTCAGCTTGTGATGAAATCCAAAAAAGGGACCAAGTATTCAGATAAAATTGTTAAAGTGCAGTTGAAAAATGGAGAGGAAAAATATATCTTCATTCATATCGAAGTGCAGGCGGTTGGTAAAAAAGAATTTGCAGAACGCATGTTTAAATATTTTTACCGGATTTACGACAAAACAAAAACAATTCACCAGATTTATTCCATCGCCCTATTGACGGATGCCAGTCAAAAAGATCATCAAGATACATTCTATTACTCTTTTTATGGTACCGAATTAACCTATGCCTATAACACCTACCGATTTCACGGGAAAGATACGGAAGAACTGAAAAAATCGGATAATCCATTTGCTTTAGCCGTGCTTGCAGGAATATATATCAGCAATAACAAAGGAAGAGAAGCTGAAGATCATGAAAAAAGGTTTTGCTACAAGCAACAGCTTATCAGCCTGGCATTTGAAAAATATTCGCACCACACAAATTACCTCGTCGCATTACTGTATTTCATTGATTATATGATGCTGATTCCATCAGAACTGCAGGAACAACTGTATGAAACGTTGCCCATTGCACAAAATGAAAAGGAGGAGAAAAAAATCATGGGTTTGGAAAAGTTAAGAGACACGCCGACATTTGGAAGACTGTACAGAGAAATCGAGGAAAAAGCAACCAGAAAAGGGTTGGAACGAGGTATAGAACAAGGTATAGAACAGGGGATGGAGCAAGGTATAGAGCAAGGAATTGAACAGGGCATAGAACAGGGAATTGAACAAGGCATCGAAAAAGGCATTGAAGATACGGAAAGAAAGTTTGTTAAAAAACTTCTAGATAGGAATTATTCAGAGAAAGAAATATCTGAATTAACTGGTTTGGAACTTAAAGAAGTAAGGAAGCTTCAGGAATCGCTTGAAAATGAATAAAAACAATTGTGAAAAAGAATCTGTATCTGTTAATTAGTTCACATTAGCAGGTATAGGTTCTTTTCATTTTTTGAAAATAGCTGGTGAAGACGTTGCATTTAAGTATAAATGGTGTTGATGGATATTTTCAGCTTTAAAATAGGCGGATAGGAAGCAGAAAAGAGAGTAATCTTACATGCTAGAGAAAGATTCGATTTTATCCATTTGTATCGTAAGCATTTGACATTCTAATATATTCATCATATAATACTCAACGTTAAGTAAAGGGTGTGACATTAATGACAAGATTGCTTGTGCTCTGCATGTTAGACGCAAAACCGATGGCCGGCTATGATATTCAACAGGCACTGCGGATGACAGATGCAGAAAGATGGGGCGGTGTATTAATTGGCTCGATTTATCATGCGCTTAAAAAATTGGAAAAGGATGGGTATATTGCGATTGATAAGGTGGAACAAACTGGTCACCGGCAAAAATTTACCTATCGAATCACCGTAGAAGGAAAAGAACACCTTAAAGATTTGATTCGTGAGGCGTTAATCAGCTCATCTGTTCAATATCCATCTTCTTTATATGCAGGTATTTCTTTTTTTGATAAGCTGCCTGCAGAGGAAGCACGTCAAGCTTTGAAAGAGCAGCAAGTTCTTTTGGAGAAGGAATATCAAAGTGTGCAGGAAGGCTGGAAGGAAAAAGAGGCAGCATTGGACGGTAATATTCCTCCCATGGTGCAGATGGTTTTTGATAATATGTTTGCTATTATTAGCCAGCAACAGGATTTTGTACGGAAAGCATTGGCTTATTTAGAACAAAGCAATAACTAATTCTCTCTCTGTTACAGGAGGGAGAAAAAAATACCTATATAGTCAACGTTGACTATACAAAGTTGATTGAGAAGATATCCATTATTTAAGAATGGGTTGCGGCAGTAACATAACAACAGCAATGTCTTACTGCAGTTATCGGTGGAGGCGGAGTGTTAACGTGGCGGTAAAAACGGATTCTTCTTTTTCCTCTTGAGGAAGAAACGCAGAAGGGAGGAAATTTATCTATTGCAAAAGGGGATATGCAGTTGATGAAAACAACAAAGCCATCCACAGAAAGTAGGAATGAAAATGAATCAAAAACGAAATTTAAAAAAAGCTCAAAAGAGCGCCTTGTTTGTCGTCACGCTGGCCATTTTCACCGATATGCTGCTATATGGAATGATTGTTCCTATACTGCCAGATTATGCTGATTCTTTAAGCATATCGCAAACTGCGATCGGTATTTTATTCGGCAGTTACGCAGCAGCTCTATTAATCGCTACTCCCGTTTTTGGAGTGATATCCGACAAAGTTGGACGACGTGGTCCGATGCTTTGGGGGATTTTAGGGCTTACGCTTGCAACCCTGTTATTTGCATTTGCAAACACGTTTTGGCTCTTGCTTATTTGCCGCATTTTACAAGGAATTGCAGCAGCAGCCACCTGGACAGCAGGGCTTGCACTTTTAGCCGATTTCTACCCATCTAAAGAACGGGGAAAAGTCATGGGAATCGCATTATCTGGTCAAGCAATGGGGATCCTTCTAGGTCCGACATTTGGAGGCTGGCTCTATCAGCTTGGCGGATATATGCTTCCGTTCTTTGTAGCTGCAGGGATTGCCCTTATTGATGGTTTGCTGCGTATATTTCTATTGAAGGAAGAACCTCATCGAAAGGAAGAAGACGCAGCAGAAGCATGGCATTTATTGAAAAGCCGAACCTTGCTTTTGGTTGTTGGAGCAGTTGTTATCGGAGCTGCCATTCCAAGCGTGCTGGAGCCGACATTTCCAATGCATCTGCAAAATGTATTTGATGCATCTTCAGGAATCATTGGCTTATTATTTGGGGTTCCCTCCCTTGCTTATGCGTTTGCCACACCAATTGTCGGAAGTGTTTCAACAAAGATTGGCCATCCTAAAACAATTACGATTGGATTAGCAATTACTGCAGTATCACTGGCACTTGTTGTTATGCCGACAACGATGTGGCTGCAAGTGGCGGCATTAGCGTTGATTGGCATTAGTATGGGAACAGTTCTTGCACCGACGCTTCCTGAACTTGCTGATATTGCCGAGCAAAGCCAAACTCAAGCATATGGGGTTACCTTTGCTATTTACAATACGGCTTATTCTGTAGGAATGATGCTAGGACCGATAAGCAGTGGTGCAGCCTCCGATATTTTCGGATTACAATCAAGCTATTTAGCAATTGCTGTTATGGTGTTGGTGTATATGCTGTTTTTTGCAATAATGACACAGTTAAAAAGGAATAATAGAAAAGTTAAAGAAGGTTCTCATTAAAAATTAGAAGACTTGATAAAAACGAAACTTCATTCAGCGGGAATTTTTGCTTTTTCCCATTGAATGAAGTTCGTTTATCCCCTCATAACAGTATATTTATTATTCTTTACCTTTCCAGTTATTTCCGAAAGATGCTTGCTCTGATTCTACATGTCCTCTGTGCCCATAGATAGTAACCGCTTCAAGAGCATTTTCAATGGATTCAAATTCTTCTTCTGTTAAACGCACATTCCACGCTCCAAGGTTTTCCATTATTCTATCTTGATTTTTGGATCCTGGAATCGGCACTACGTTCGGATATTTATGAAGCATCCAGGCGAGCGATATTTGTGCATTAGCAGCATTCTTCTGTTTTGAGAATTTTTCAAGAACATCCAGTATTGGCTGATTTGCTACAATATTCTCCTGAGATAATTGAGGAACAAATTTTCTCACATCATCTCCTTCGAACTTTGTCTGTGTCGTTACTTTTCCGGAAAGAAATCCGCTCGCAATCGGTGAAAATGGAACCACAGTAATATTATTTTCTATGCAGTAAGGGAAAATATCCTCCTCGCAATCGCGCTCCATCATGGAATATAGATTTTGTACAGCTGAGACAGGGGTGATATGATGAGCCTTTTGAAGCGTATCAACAGAAACTTGTGATAAACCCCACTCTTTAATTAGTCCTTCTTCGATTAGTCTGCCCATAACTTCAGCAATGTCTTCTACTGGAATTAACTCATTGACTCTGTGCAGATAGTAAAGATCTACATAGTCTGTTTTTAAATTTTCCAGGGAAGCATCCAGATGACGGCGAATTGGATTATACAAATCCGCTGCTCCTTCAGCTTCTTCTGCACCCAAGTGAAATTTTGTTGCTAGAATAACCTTGTCCCTAAAAGGTTCTACAGCTTTACCTAATAATTGTTCATTATGCCCTGGGTAAAACATTTCCTTTCCATAGACTTCTGCTGTGTCAAAAAATGTACAGCCAACGTCATAAGCTTCTCGGATTGCTTCAATTGCATAGTCCTCATCAGGGACACTGCCATAACCATGGGAAAAGCCCATGCATCCCATCCCAATAGGGGATACCTCTAGCTTTCCAATTTTTCTTGTCTTCATATCGATATTTCCTCCCTCTATTATTTAAAGTATAATTACTATATCAGGTTAGAGTAACACGAAGTCAATGCTTATTTGTAAAGGAGAAATGATAATGTACACTGTAAAAGAAGCTGCCAGCATTTTGGAAATGAGTGAGCATACCATTCGTTATTACACGGATTGTGGTTTAATTCCATCATTAACTCGAGATAAAAATAAACAGAGATTGTTTAATCAAGAATCAATGAATTGGCTCAAAGGCATAAAAATCTTAAAGGAATGCGGCATGACCATTAAAGAAATAAAGAGCTATGTATCACTGAGTCTTCAAGGAGATTCGACTATAGAGAAGCGTTATCAAATATTTTTGAACTTAAAAGAAATAGCGTATTCTCAACTGGAAGAAGCAAAAGATAGAGTCAACTTTCTTGAAAATAAAGTAAAACATTATGAGGATATCGTAAGTGAGAAAATAGCTGATGATACTAATCCAAAAAAGTGGAGTGAATCAGAAGAAGAGTAACAACAAATAGAGTGTTAGATAAAGCAGGTTATGTAATCGGGAGATCAGCTAAGCTGGCTCCCTGAATTTCTTAGGTTCATTCAGTGGAATTACAAAACTTCCACTGAATGAAATTTCGTTCTATATACAAAAATCAGACTAGAGACCAATAGCGTATTTGAGGTATATTTCTTATAATCTAATTATACCAATTTACCGACAGACTGCCGGTCTAAAATGAAAGGAGGAAGATTAATGAAAAGAGCCAAAAACGCAGAAGAAAGAAAAAATGAAATTTTAGATGTGGCAGAAGCTTTGTTTAATGAGCAGGGCTATGACAGAACAAGCACGAATGACATTTTGAAAAGCATTGGGATTGCCAGGGGAACGTTGTATCACCATTTTGAAAGCAAAGAAGCGATTATGGATGGAATAATTAATCGTTATAACAAAAAAGTGATTGAAGCGGCTCAATCTATAGCCGGAAGCAAAGAAGTGCCGGTTATTGAACGGTTGCTTATGGCGATTACTTCTTTAAATGTAAGCGGAACAATCTCTAAAGAATTGATGACGCAGATTCATAAACCGCAAAACGCTTTGATGCATCAGAAAATCCAGAAGGTATTGATTACAGAAATCACACCGATTTTTACAAGTATTATTCAAGATGGATTAGAAGAAAATCTGTTTCATACAGACTACCCTTATGAAAGTGTGGAGATGCTGCTTGTCTATGCTTCTACAGTTTTTGATGATGGAAGCATTGAATTATCGAAGGAAGAGCAATTGCAAAGAATGACAGCTTTTGCTTTTAACGCAGAAAGACTGCTCGGAACAAAACAAGGAGCAATCAGTGAGAAGCTGCTGAAAATCTTGGCAAAAGAATAGAGGAGAGGGTATGTATTTTCGGATTATACGTAATGATCTTTTTAGAAACAAGCTGATTAGTATCACGACGATGTTATTTATCTCTGCGGCAACAGCACTTGTCTGCTTAGCAGCTATTTTAAGCCTGAACCTTATCGGCTCGATTGAGACACTCACGAAACAGGCGCAAGTGCCAAACTTCCTGCAAATGCATAACGGGAATATCGATAAGGAGCGCTTAAATAACTTTGCAGAAGAACAAGAAAATGTAAAAAAATATCAGGTGTTGGATTTTTTAAATATTACCAATTCCAGTATTCAAGTAGGTGGAAATAACCTGATTGATAATGTTCAGGACAATGGTTTTACTACTCAAAGTTCTTCCTTTGATTTTCTGCTTGATTTGGAGGGAAGGCCAATCCAGCCGGCAGAGGGGGAGCTATACGTTCCCATCGGCTATATGAAAGATGGAACAGCTCAAATTGGGGATGAAGCAATGATTGCCGGAAAAGCATTTAAAGTTGCCGGGTTCCTCAGAGATGCGCAAATGAATTCGCCCTTAGCTTCCTCCAAGCGTTTTTTAGTGCACGAAAACGATTATCAAGACCTGGAAGCAGAAGGCACGCTGGAATATTTAATCGAATTTCAGTTGCATGATTCGTCTAAAACCAATGAATTTGAAACAGCATATGCCGATGCAGGGTTAGAAGCCAATGGCCCGACACTGACCAGTACTTTGTTTAAAGTAATCAACGGTCTATCTGATGGAATCATGATTGCAATCATCTTGCTGGTTAGTTTTCTAATCGTACTCATTGCATTTATGTGTATTCGTTTCACGCTATTAACCCAGATAGAAGAGGATTATCGGGAGATTGGCACGATAAAAGCAATCGGTCTGCGCCTGGCTGATATTAAAAAAATTTATCTTGCTAAATATGCATTCCTTGCTTTAGCAGGGAGCTTGCTCGGGCTGTTAGTATCTTTTATTTTCAGTAACCCTTTATTAGAGAATATCCGGCTGTATATGGGGGAAAGCCAATATGATAGCTGGAGTATTTTTCTTGCCATACTTGGAAGTATTTTTGTTTTCCTGCTGGTGATTGGTTACATTTATTTCTTGTTGAGACGTTTTAGAAAAATCTCTGCTGCATCAGCAATCCGTACGGGCAGTCCGGAGGAAAACACTGCTCGTAAAAATTACTTCTTACTCAGTCAAAATAAGCTATTGCCTGCCAATGTTTTTTTAGGGATAAAGGATGTACTATCCCGTAAGAAGCTTTATGCCACAATGTTGATTGTTCTTCTGCTTTCTTGTTTTATCATGATTGTTCCCTGGAACACATACCATACCGTATCTTCGCCATCTTTCACAAAATATCTTGGCTTTGGAGAAATGGACCTGATGGTCAGTATCTATCCATCTGAGGAAACGGAGGAGAATAAACAACAGATTGTAAATTATTTAAATGATGATGCTTCTATTCACCAGTATGTTGAGATTACCTCTAAATCCTTTCGGGCTGTAAAAGAGGATGGTTCAGAAGAAAAAATAATCGTTGAACTTGGCGATCATGCTGCGTTTCCAATCGAATACAATGCAGGAAAAGCACCAGAAGCACCGTATGAAATTGCATTATCCTCTTTGAATGCAGAGGAGTTTGGAAAACAAGCTGGTGATACGATTGAAATCATTACCGGTGAAGGTCCGGAAAGCTTTGTCGTCTCTGGGATATACTCCAATATTTTAAATGGAGGTAAAACGGCAAAAGCTGCTTTTTCAGATGAAACCGCTCCAGCGATGTGGCTAAACTATTATATCCAGCTTAATCATGCTAATCATGCAGCTGTTTCTGCTAAAGAAATGTCACAGGTTTTGCCATTTGCCAGTATAACAGATGCGCATCACCATAAGCAGCAAGTATTTGGTTCTACGATGGATTCGATGAAAACAGCAGCGAATGTTGCCTTAATCGTGGCTTTGTTCATTACAGGGCTAGTAAGCTTGTTATTTATGAAATTAGTGGTTACTAAGGATCGTTTGGCAATTGCCGCATTAAAAGCAATTGGTTTTACGAATCAGGATTTGACCAAACAATATGCAACTCGCGGAATTTTCATTTTGATAATTGGCGTAGCAGGAGGCAGTATCTTAGCGAATACCTTTGGGGAAGCAATCGCAGGGATGGCTATTTCTTCCTTTGGTGTAGATTCGCTTACCTTTATCAGTCATCCGTTAATCTATTTGGGGTTTCCATCCCTTATGCTTATTGTTACTTTATTGGCAACAAAGTTGGGAACCAATCAAGCTGGTAAAATATCAATTGCAGAAAATATAAAGGAGTAAATGATGAAAAAAATATTGGATGGCCAACAAATTCATAAATCTTTTGATATAGAAAAAGAAAAAATCAAGGTCTTACGAGATGTATCCATCACCATATATGAAGGAGAATTTATCACTATTATGGGACCGTCGGGCTCAGGAAAGTCAACACTTCTCTATGCTCTAAGCGGGATGGACACCGTTGATAGCGGCGAAATAATATTCAATAATCAACGTCTGCCAGCATGTGAAGAATCAGAGCTTGCTGATATCCGTCGCCAGCAAATGGGATTTGTCTTCCAGCAGCCGACTTTTTTGAAGAATTTAACAATTATTGATAATATCATACTTCCAGCGGTGCGGGGTAACAGGAAAAAAGCAAAAGCATTGGCAAAGAAAGCACAGCAGCTTTTAGAAAACACCGGAATTGGCGATTTGGCATATCGCATGACGAACCAGGTTTCTGGAGGGCAGCTGCAAAGGGCAGGAATTTGCCGGGCTTTGATCAATGAACCGAAAATCATTTTTGGAGATGAACCAACAGGGGCTTTAAATTCAAAGACTGCGGAGGGAATGATGGATCACTTCCTTCAGGTTAATCAAGAAGGAACAACGATTATGCTGGTGACACATGATGCGAAAGTTGCTGCTAAAAGTGAACGGGTCTTATTTATGAAAGACGGGCAAATTGTTGATGAATTGCGATTAGGGAAGCTGTCGTATCAGCGGGGAATGGAGAACCGGATAGAAAAAGTAACAAGGAAGATGTTACGGATAGAAATGTAGCCTACATCAAAAGGAGGGCTTTGGGCAAAAATGCTTAAAATGATTATTTTCGCAATGGTTCCTTTGAGCATTAGCATCTTCTATGCCTGGAGGTTTGCTTCGCGAAAACGTGAAATTCCTTGTCCATTCTGGCTTCGCTGGCTGGTGGAACTGGATAATCCCTTTACCAAAACGAATAAAGCGAATGAAATTATTGAGCAATCCGGCATTCAGCTGGGAATGCATGTGATTGATTTAGGATGCGGACCTGGGAGGGTGACGATTCCAGCGGCAGAACGTGTTGGCTCCAACGGAAAAATAACTGCGGTAGATATTCAGGATGAAATGTTACAAAGGGTAGAAAAAAAGGCGCAGAGAAGAAATTTAAAGAATATTGAATTGGTGCAGGGAAAAATTGGTTTGGGTCAACTGTGGCAATCACCGTGTGATCATGCCTTGCTTGTCAATGTCTTAGGGGAAATACCAGATCGGCAAGCAGCCTTGGAAGAAATTTTTAATATTTTAGAGCCAGGTGGTATCCTGACGGTAGCGGAGACCGTATTTGATCCACATTTTCAGAGGAGAGAAGAGGTTTTAAAGCTCGCTGATAAAGCAGGATTTTATGAAGCAGGTTTCAATGGGAATTGGGCGGCGTATTCGCTGTTATTAAGGAAACCCGTTTCTCGTTAGAAACAATAACGGACTATCAAAACATAAATAATCTTCATGGCTATTTTCAAAAGTATGATTTTTCAAGGAGGAGCGTCCGTAAATCTTCTGTTTTAAAACTAAATTTATATAGTAGGGAGATTTATGGACGCCGCCCCTGTGAATTACTGAGGCTAACTCATTTCCATAATTCCTGTCTAATCAAATGATATATCCTCATAATCGATTTTATAGATAAAGTTTCCAATAACTCTAATTCGCGTTTCCTCCAATTGCTGCAAGAACGCAATATAGTACATTTCCCATTCATTCTCTGTTTCAACGCTGTCAGTAACCATATTGGAGAATTCATAAGTACCTTCCCGTAACTCCTCGTAAAAAACAATTTTGGCTAAAATAGCTAGCTCGATATCTCCAAAAGTTTTAAAAAGCGCTTCATAATCACCATTAAACAGACATTCTGCATGGAGAAGATCCAGATAATCATGCAGTGAAACAAAATTATTTCGGATAAGTTGTACTTTTTCTTCAGTATTGTCAATTTCTAAGATGCGATCTACCAGGCTGCGTAAATCCATATCACTCATCCGATCATTCTCATTTAACTTGAATTCCATTGCTTTTTCGGTTTCTTTTATTTCTCTGATGATAAGTTTTTCGAAGCTGCCGATTTTTGCAGCGTGATTCACCCTTTGCATCAATTCATCCCGGTACAAATTGATGTAATCTGTAAGTGCTTGATCCGTATGCAGAGATTTTTGCAATTGATTCACTGCTTCATGAATCAGCTTCGTCCTTTGTTCAGCAGGGGAGGTTATTAATTTTCGATTTAACTGTTCAAATTGAACTTCCGAAAGTCGAACATTATCAGGCTTTCCTCCAGATAGCAGTGAAAAAACAGCATTGTTTATCATTAGCTCAAATATATTGAATAATTCAATTTGATATTGAAATCGGCTTATTTTCCCGTAATTTATCAAGACATACATGACATCCTGGTGACTAAAAAAGCGGCAGAATTCTGTCTCCATTCGCAAGCGTTCTACATATTGCTTTATATAGAAAACGCCTTGGAGCCGCATATCGTCTATGGCTAGAGGATAATCAATGCTCGCCATGGTATTTTGAGCTTCAAGGATAATATCATAGTACTGCATGAATACAGGTAATGATTCATCGATGGTTATATTGTAGGCATCGACAGGAACGTTTAATTTTATCTTTTTCACATCCTGATACAATTGTTTCGTCTCTTCGAAATGGCGGCGGAGTAATTCAACTCCCTGAGAATGTATATCTTTTATATTTTTCATATTAAAATGGGCAAGTGCCTCTTCAGGCTGCTTACACTGAAAAGCATAGGTATCAATAGCGTAAAGCAGAGAGGTCATGATTCCTTCTGCTGTTTCTGTAGTCACTGATGTACTTTCGCCTTGCGTATGCTGCAGAATCAATTGCTGCAGAACCTGCATCATCTCTGCTTGTATCTGGTAAGCTTTTTGACTGGAGATGATACCTGACCGCTGACCTTCTTGCAGCAGGGACAAGGTGTATTGATTTCGTATTAACCGCGATCGGTCAATCATTCTATTAGAAATCTGCCGGAAACGAGCTGATTTGTTATCTGATTCCATGCGTTAATCATCCCCTTTGAATAAAGAATTGGGAAGCGCTATATCTCTTTTGAAATTCTCTGCAAGTTCCTCCATTTTACTTCTTAACAATTCGATAGACCCTGCACAAGATCCGTTATAAGAGTCACTCATCAGTTGAATAAGCTTGGCATCGCTAATTTTATCTTCTGTTTCATTTCTTAGGTAATAGAAAATTTCTTGAATTTCATTCAGTGTATCAACATAATACGCTTGCTCCATATAAGGGGAGGCGGAAAATACCTCGATGAACTCCTTTAGTACGCCGATACTTAGTTCAACTCTCGCGTGATTACGCAGTACGTTATTTCTGGAAGCAATCAGCGTCTTTGCGTCATCCGGTGTCAGAACCAGGCCTCGCTCTTTCGTTTTCTCATTTAAATGAACCAGTTCCATCACCGTATTAGAATTCTGCGATAATTGGATGGCATTCAACATATCGGATAAATCCATAACGTATCACCTTTCCTGTAAGGATATTTAGAACGCAAAAAAGGGTCCCCTGGCCAAGGGAACCCTATTATATAATTAAAAATAATAAAAGTAAATTATAGCATAAATAAACTTTTTTGTCAAATATTTAGATTGGATAATGAACCCTAATAGCAGTGTGGTTTTTGAGGACAAGTTTTTTGAGTTATTGTTTTCTGAGCCACCCTCCTTGATAGCAAAAAAATAATCAAAGGTTTATTATTTTCTATTTCACTCCCTGCCCAGGAGATGTATTAATTCTGAGTTGGGTTTCTTTTGCTGGAGTTTTAACAATGTAATCTATTTGTTATCTCTTGTTTATTAATTCAAATGCGGCAGTTTATTTTTGGCATCTACACTTGGGAATATATCGATAAAACAACAGAAAGGAAATAATAAAATGGCTGCTGAAACATTATTAGAAACACATAAACTAACGAAATCATTTCAAGGGAAAACAATCATTGATAACTTAAATCTTAATATAAAAAAAGGGGATGTATATGGATTTCTGGGCAGAAATGGACAAGGCAAAACAACAACGATCCGAATGTTGACCGGCTTGATTTTTCCTGATTCGGGCGAGGTTGTCATTAATGGCTTGAATCTAAGGGGAGATTTTAAACAGGCAATTTCACAAATTGGAGCGATTGTAGAGAATCCTGTGTTTTATGATTATCTTTCCGGCTATGAGAACCTGTCACTGATGGTCAATTTAATCCCTGGTATTGGTAAAGAGAAAATAAATGAAGTGTTAGAACTCGTCGGGCTGACACGGAGAGCGAAGGATAAAGTTGCTGCTTATTCACTAGGGATGAAGCAGCGTTTGGGGATTGCAAATGCGCTTTTAAATAATCCGCAATTAATTATTCTCGATGAACCGACAAATGGACTGGACCCACAAGGGATGATAGAAATCAAAGAAATGATTCTGCAGCAGCTAAAAACTTTGAAGCATTCGCATCTTGTTTTTAAAAAAGCAGGGTGCGGATTGTTTATCTTATAGTATTTTTATATTGTAAGACTTTTCCTCACTCATTTATAAAACCTCATTAAATATCTAAAAGAGATCGATGATAAATTACTAATATAGAAAGAGTGGTTATATAATTAATTACTCTTTTATAAAAATACAATACGATAATTATGAGTTTCATATGTTATTTTAATGTGTTAAAATCTGGTATAATAATATTTATAGATATTTGAAATGATAAATTCATCTTATATATAATTACTTTGGCAGGAAGAGTAATTAGTAAATATATTACTCTATCAGATAGAATTATATGATAAGGAGGGTATGTAATGATTAGAAGTGATATTATACGAGGACATTTAGAGTCAATTATACTGCGTTTAATTTATGAAAACGATCAGTATGGTTATGAAATATCAAAACAAATCAGCCTACGGACAGAAAATCGTTTTCAGATTAAAGAAGCGACACTATACGCCGTTTTCCAGCGTCTTGAAAAGAAAGGATTAATCGAATCTTATAATGGTAAAGTGTCTCATGGCGGAAAACGAAAATATTATAGAATTACGATGTTAGGGAAAGCATATTTAAAAGAGACAGCCAGAGAGTGGGAGGAAACAAAAGAAATTATTGATTTGTTTATGGAAGGATTAGATTGAAGAAGATGCAGCTTTAATTTGGAATTGTTTTCTAGTATTAAGAAGTCTGGGAGGCAACGATTTGATGTCTTTAAACGATCACGGACCTTTTAACGGCGAAAAAAGTGGGCATGGATGATGTAAATGATTCATTTGGTGAATTAAAAATGAAGTCGTTTTAAAAACAGGTATTGAAGAAGACAGAGTTAAGTTATATTATTTAGATATGGGATATTTTTGGAAGTTTATAAATTATTATGCATCTTTAACGTATTATTACCTGTTCCATATCAGGGCACATTTTCGGAATAGGTAACGATGTGCAAATTATCTTTTTAAAGAAAATTGTGAAGGGAAGGAGAATTTTGTGTTGTCAGCATCTGTAGGTGGATTAAATATGGGAGACGTAATAATCCAATTGCTCTTTTTGTTACTTGTTATTTTACTCGTTATAGGAATCGTATCGCTCATCGTCATGTGTGTCAAAAGAAATAAAAAAATAAGTCAATTGGAAGAAAAAATCGATAAATTACAGTCAGAGAAAGATAAATAGCTTTTCTTGTGAATAAAATTACGGTTTACTCCCAAACTGACGGTAATAAAAAGTAGCGATTTTTTATAGCAGATAGGATTGGTAAAATGAATGATGATAAAAAAGCAGGATTTGGTCAGGAAATGGCATCTAAATGGTTCTCAAACGTGCCCAAATGGCTTAGATTTTCCATCATATTTGGGGCTCTGATAGTGTTGGTGTATTTAGTAAATAAAGGGATAGTTTTTTAATTTATATTTTGTAAAGAAAAGCAGTAAAAGCAACTCTTTAGCAGCTGCTTTTTGTTGGTGCACTTTCTTGTAAGCTGACACAGTAAAACCGCGGGATAACAAATTTTCTGAACGGGAACCCTGCATCATCAGCTGTTTGTTATAATATCTACTATTTCTTTGGTTGCTTCTCTTGCCTCTGGAATGGGGTAAAGCACAAAGATATGGTTCATTTCCGGATATTCAAAATAATTAATGTGAATGTCTTGCGATACAGCCATCTCTTTGAATTTTTTTGCGTCTGGTAAAAGAACTTCATGTGTCCCAATAAACAAAGTGATTTCTCCTAATCCATGTATCTCTCCATTTATTGGACTAAGTAAATAATTATCTCGGTCAGTACCTCCTGCATATGCCTTTCCCATTTGAATCAGCCCATAGATACCTAACATGGGATCTTTATGTTCGAGTGCATGAGCCTCCGGATTTTTCATCGTAATATCAAGCCAAGGCGAAATTAATATGATATGCCGGGGCTGTGGTAACCCCTTTTCCAAAAGCAATTGTGCTAACGCTAATGCAAATCCTCCACCGGCAGAGTCACCCATCAAAATAATATTATTGCTATCGGTTGTTTCTAACATCCATTTGTATATTGGAAGCACTTTTTCAAAAGACTCTTTATAATGATGGTTGGGTGCTTTCGGATAAATCGGAACGTATATGTTAGCTTTGGTTTCTTTTGCTACTTTCCCAAGAAAATGCCAGTGATATAACGAAGGCTGCTTGATATAACCGCCTCCATGCAAATAGAGGATGGATTTTCCTGAGTGATTCTCTTCTTGATTAAAGATATACCATTCCATTCCATCAAACATCTGTTTTTTTATGTTGAACCTTGTCTGGATATATTTTGGCAGGTCATATGGTTTCTCATTTTCTTTTTGTTTTTCTTTTAGAAACGATTTGAATAATTGAGGATCGGTAAAACTGTCTTTATTACTCAGCCGTGTAAGGATACGTTCCGCAATCCGGCTTTGAAAACTTCTCATATTCTTTTCCTCCTGTAGGTCACTATCCACCAGTGTTTAATAAATCTTGGGCAATACGCGGGGAGTCTCGCTGATAATATCCATTTTCTAATTTGTAAAATATGTATTCATCAGGAATACCTGCTGTTGACTGTTCTTATCCTTTATACTAGCAGTAATCGTTTAGCTTTGTACAACCATTAGCACTTTCCTTTGTAAGTATAAACCCCAGTATAACTTCATTTTTAAACAAAAGAGGGTAACTGTATCCCTGAATTTCAATCATACCATTCTCGATTATGCGCTTTTTACATGAATATAAAATGTCTGTCTCTATTATAATATATAAGCGGCAAATTCTACATACCATACAAGTATATGCTGCTCTCCGCTATTTAACGCTTTTATAAAATTTAATTCGCTTACAGAATTGAAACCATCAACATTTTTCTGTCACTTTACCTAATCATTATTCTTTAAGCTTTTGGGTGAGATGATTAGCACCAGCTGTTATAGATAAAAATGATATATGCTTTTCTTGTTAAGGGGATTAAGCATATATAAAGATTTAAAAAGAAAAGAGGAGTAAAATGAAAATTGAAAATATAATTTCACATTATTGGCTCAATCACATTTGCGGGGTCTCGATTTACAAGCTTCTTCGAGATAATCATGAAGTTGATTTGATACGAGATAGCCTATTCATTACCCGTATTTTGTGAAAATTCAAATCATTTAAAGGAGGAGAAGTAAGTTGAAAAAATTCTATCTTTTATTTTTAGCGTTCACTTTAGCAATTGTACTTGCGGCTTGTGGCGGGGACAATGGCAGTGAGAGCGGTGATGAAGGGACAGATAATACAGAAAACAGCGAGGAAACAGAATCATCTGACCCAGGGGAAGAAGGGGAGGATGGAGAGTCTGCAAGTGTTGAAGCTGGAGAAGAAGTTTTTCAAAATAATTGTGCCAGCTGTCATGGTCAAGATTTGTCAGGAGCAGCCGGTCCGGATTTAACAGAAGTCGGCAGCAATTATTCACAGGATGAGATTGCTGATATCGTTGAAAATGGAACAGATGGGGGGATGCCGGCCTTTTCAGATCTTGAGGATGATGATTTGGATGAACTTGCAAAATGGCTGAGTGAGCATAAATAATATAGTGCAATGATCAGAAAAACAGCAGCTTCCATGCAGCTGTTGTTTTTCTTTTGCCATATCCGTAAATAAAAAGGGATTTAAAGCCTCTCTGAAGAAGTATTAATATATAAAAATCATTTTGTGGCGGAGGAGCTTTGTAATGTTAACGTTATTTCAATATAATTGGACAGTTTATTTAGAAATTTATCTAACCCAGAAGAGAGAAGGGTAGCAAAATGATAAAAAGAATCAGCATTTTTCTTTACATACTCTTATTCAGCCTATGTTTTCCCTATACTTTTTCAGCGGCAGAAAATACAACGCCATCTGGTATTCCAATAGAAGAACTGGAGCAGTTCGTAGACGATTATGCCGAAGAATACATAGGTAGTACTGTAGCAGGAGCGGCAATCATTGCTATTAAAGACAATCAAATCGTCCTCTCTAAAGGATATGGGTACGCCGATGTGGAAAATCAAATTCCAATGGACCCGGATACAACTGTTCTCGAATGGGGATCGATTACAAAATTATTTGTTTGGGTCTCTGCGATGCAGCTTGCTGAACAGGGAGAACTGGATTTAGAGGAAGATATACGAACTTATTTGCCGGAGGATTTTTTGACCAAATTAAATTACGATGAGCCCATTACCATCTTGAATTTAATGCATCATAATGCGGGCTTTGAAGAATATATTTTTGATTTGCTGTTTGAATCTCCTGAGCAGTTGGTTGATTTGGAAGAATCCTTAAAATTAGCAGAACCGGAACAGGTTTATAAGCCGGGAGAAGTTGTTGCTTATTCCAATTATTCAACTTCTTTAGCAGCTTATATTATTGAAGAGATTACTGGACAGCCGTTTTATGAGTATGTGAATGAGCATATTTTTGATGAATTGGAAATGAATCATTCCACCATGCATTTACCTGTAGAAGATAATCAGGAAATTACGCGTCATAAAGGGATAGGTTATTTTCCTGGAGAGAATGGTGATTTTATCAAATCACAGCCTTTTTATATTTCTATGTATCCCAGCGGAGGCATAAATGGAACAGCAGCCGATTTAGCAAAGTTCGCACAGGCTTTGATGCCCTCTGAACCAGAAAAGACTTCTTTATTCCAAGAAGACCAGACACTTCAAGAATTACTTACAACAAGCTATGCTCCTGAAGAAGGAGTTCCCGGACTTGCTCACGGTTTTTGGGAATATGATGGCGAATACAGAGGATTGACCCATTCTAGTAATATGCAAATTGTTCCGGAAGATAATTTTGCGATTATCATCTTAACTAATCAAGCAGATGAAGTCGATCTTTTATTTGGCCTGACAGATGAATTAGTGGGCAGAGGGGATCAAACAGTTCAAGAAAACCTCCCGCCGGCTGCTGAAGTAGAAGGGTCTTATTTATCGGCACGCCGTACGTCTAACGGTTTTATGAATCTTTACGCATACCTTGCACCACTCAATGTTAAACCAATGGATAATAATGAAATTGAATTGGATTTAGCAGGGTTCAAAGCAACTTATGTACAAACAAGTCCTTATGTCTATAAATTAAAAAGTGGAGATGACGTATTTATACCAAGTAATGTCATGTACTTTCATGTAAATGATGGGATGGCCGAGCAGATTTCAACTGCGTATGCGGATTATCTTCCTATGGACAAAAGTACTCCTTTTCTGCTCATCAGCTTAGGAGTGTTTATTTGGTGCATGGTATATTTTCTAATTTCTCCTTTTGTGTTAATGGTACTTGCGTTTTTGCGCAGGAGAAGAAAACAAAAAACAGCAGCAGTTGCAAAGTGGAATTGGCTATTAATGCTATCAGGAACTTTACTGGCAGTGAATATAGCTGCTCTGGTTATCCGTATGCTATCTAATCCGATGCGCACCTATTCAGAGCTGCTGCCGCACTTTATAGGGAATTATCTCTTTACCGTGACCAGTATTATCGCTGTTGTAATGATGATTTTGGTCAGGAAAAAAGCTTCGTTGTCCAAAATGCAAAAGACCGGTTATCTGCTGACGGGTATCAGCAGTATTCTGTTTATTATTTGGCTGATTATCTGGCAGATGTACGCATAAAAATAGTTGCATTTTTTACTATGAAAGTCTAAGTTAAATGTGAAAGCTATAATAGAAAATGAACAGAAAAAATGAAAATAGATAGGGGATGTATTTTCTTGGTTCTTCAATTAAATATTCAAGTAAAAGATGTGAACCCCGCGAAACAGCGAACACTAATCGTATCAGAACAGAGCACTTTTGAAGAATTGCATTTATACTTGCAGACTGCATTTGCATGGTCTGACGAACATTTGCACTTTTTTTCACAGAATGGCATCTCGATTGTGCCACAAGCAGGAGATTTACTTGAACAGACAGGGGCCGTTGATGAAAAAACGACGATCTTAACGGATTTCTTGAAAAATCCTGGCGATAAGCTGACCTGTATTTATGATTTGAATGTGGATTGGCAGCATGAGATTATTCTGGAACAAAAAGTAGAGTTGCCGATGGATCTGCCATTACCATTCTGTCTGGCAGCAGAAGGGAACAAGTCTTTGGAGAAAGGTTTCGAGGATACGTATACATTTTCTGACAATGAGGAACTTGTAGAATACATCAATCATCAATTAAGTGTGTTTTACGAAGACTGGCTTCTTGGTGAAGAAGAGGCTGAGGAAATAGAGCCGGATGAATCGGAATGGAATCAATTATTTGATGTATCTGATCAAGTGAAAGAAAAACAACCATGGCTAGAAATTCAAGATAATCAATTTATTGCGGTCTGGTCGGATAGAATAAATGATTATGTCTATTGTTCCATCATGGGGAATGCAGAAGAAAGTTATGGCGTCTCCGGTTTTCTGGGTAGCAGAGGGTTATTATCTTATCTGGATATGCTGGATGACGATCCATTTGATGATGATTTAGCAGTTCTTTTCACGCAGTATTCTCTTACGGTTAATTTTAATAGCAGAGAGGAATTGAATGAGGACGAATATGATTTAATTAAAAGTCTCAACAGAAAATATCGTGGGGAAAATCAATGGCCTTCATTTACCAGCATGATTCCGGATACCGTCCCATGGAGTTTTAATCAAGAAGAAAGCTTGATTTTCACAGAAGTGCTGTCTAAACTGGAATCATTCCTTTCACGTACGGATAATCTGTCTAGCATAGCTCCGAGCTTTGATAGCGGCGAAATACTCGCTTTAAATAAAGAAGGCGAGCAAATCATTTTGTCAACAATTGACCTGATTGAAAAAGCTGTCCAAGACCCTGGTTTAGAATTGAACCTGTCGGAAATAGAATGGAAACGGATGAAGAATAAAATAGATAAAATCAATGGCGTGGAGGCGGAACTGGCATTTATCCAAGCAGGAGAGCCGGTACAAAGGACACCTGAATCCCGACCATTTCTTCCGTATATCCTTGTACTTCTTGATCGACAAACGGGAGCGGTATTACATTATGATTTAGTAGACTCGATTTATTACTCGGAAGGTGTCCAAGAAAAAATATTTCAGCTTTTCGAAAAAATAGAAGCCTTGCCGCAAGCGGTCCATATGTTTGATGATTTCTTTGCAACGCAAGCGGAACCGTTGTTTGATAAATTGTCTCTTCCTTTAGTAAAAACAGAGGAATTACATGGCGTGACTCAATTTATTCAAATGATGGAAGAGGACAATCCTTTTTAAGAAACTTCTGAGTATAAATAATAGAAACATCCTTTCTTCGTTCCCCTATACAGAGAAAGGATGTTTCTCTATCATTTGATTGACTTTAAATAAAAAGAATGCTAGTTATATTGATGGACTAAGCGATAAAATACTCCATCATTTTTAATATATTTTGTTGATGTCTGTGCAATCCTGCAACTCTCCCTCCTTTCTTGAAGCAGGGGACTTACAAAAGCTCTTCGGCGGGACGAGTAATCGCAATGGTTTTCGGTGGGACGAGTAATCGCAGTCCCAGTCCCAGTCCCAGTCCCAGCCAGTTACACTGCGGTAAATTAGTTAGAAAAAATGGATTTGTTTATCATAAAAACCAGCAATGAGCTATAATTAAAATTTACCGGCAATACAAACGAAACCGTATTAAGATACAAAGAATACATTAATAACGTGTAAATCCAGCAGTCTAGAGCGCTGATGTTCTAATAATTAATCCTCATAGAATTTAAAAAAGAATAGGAGAGCCGGTATATGAAAAGGTCCATAGAAATAAGCTTTAGCCTCCTTGGCGGGTTAGC
Organism: Oceanobacillus sp. FSL W7-1281; assembly: GCF_037969835.1. Lineage (GTDB taxonomy): Bacteria > Bacillota > Bacilli > Bacillales > Amphibacillaceae > Oceanobacillus > Oceanobacillus oncorhynchi. Next base: position 2,232,040 of record NZ_CP150214.1, read on the forward strand.
TTATGTATTCTCCGTCGGAATGTACATGGAAACCATCGATAAGGCATATGGAGAACCGAATCATTTGAGTGGGTTATTGGAAGCATTTACTGTTGGTTTCGGCATTATGGGGATAGCAATTATCGTTTGCATCCTTGCCATTATATGGTTTAGTGGGGTTAAGAAATCAAAAGCTGCCGGCATTATGCTGCTTGTTTTTGCGGCAGCTACGTTACTTATCACCTATGGCGGTGCATTTATTGGTGCTTTCTTTTATCTGATTGCGGGTATATTAGGAATTGTACGTAAAGTAAAGACTGATTGAACGTCTAGGGCAGAGATCATCATAAAAAATCCAAGCTGAAATTTTCGGCTTGGATTTTTTATGATAGAGTTGACGTCAATTTGCTTTTTTTAATTTCACATCTTGTTTATCGGGGGATTTGTTTGCCCAAATGGTTGCGATAACAGGACCATGAGATATTATGCCAAATCGCACCCCAGACACTTGGTAAGGCCGCAAGCGGACTAAAATGCGTTGTTGCCAAGGAAACGCCAAGTCCTGAATTTTGCATTCCCACTTCAATGGAAATGGCTCTCCGGTCATTTTCATTAAGGCCCATCAAGCGTGCTGCTAAATATCCTAAAAATAAACCAAAGCTATTGTGTAAGAACACTGCAGCAAATACAAGCGCTCCGGCAGAAGCAACATTGGCAGCATTTGCAGCCGTTACTGCTGTTACGATAATCAAAATGGCTGTCACAGATATTAACGGAACAACGGCAATACTTTTTTCCACGGCAACAGGGAAGAAACGCTGTACCAGGAAACCAAGAATAATTGGGATAATAATAACTTGGATAATGGACAGAAACATGGCTACCGGATTAACGGGCAGCCATTGACCCGCTAACAAATAAAGCAGTAATGGTGTCATAATTGGAGCCAGCATCGTTGAAAAGGAAGTCATTGCAACAGATAGGGCAACATTTCCTCTTGCTAAATAAACCATTACATTCGATGCGGTGCCTCCTGGAACAGAGCCTAATAAAACAAGTCCGGCTGCAAGCTCTGGGGGCAGCCTTAATAAATAAGCGATACCAAAAGCAACGAGGGGCATAATCGTATATTGTGCCGCTATGCCGATAATTACCGGCAATGGTTTTGTAACAACCAATTTGAAATCAACAGGCTTTAATGTCAGCCCCATACCAAACATAACCACGCCAAGCAAAAGTGTAATAAAACTTCCAAAAACAAGGAAAACGGAAGGGAAGATAAACGAAATAACAGCTGCTATAATGACTAGGACTGCAAAATATTTACCGGCTAATGCGCTTATCTTCTCTAATGTTTTCATAGCTTATCCTCGTTATCGATATCTACTATTTTAGCAGGGTTTAAGATATTATTTGGATCTAACGCTTTTTTAATATTCGTCATAACATCGAGAGCTGCTCCATGCTCTGCGCGTTGATAAGGTTTCTTTCCAACACCGACACCGTGTTCACCTGTACAGGTTCCGCCGCGCTCTAACGCATACTGAACGACTTTTTCATTAAATTGTTTTGCTTTTTTAACTTCTTCTTCATTCTCCATATCAATCATAATCAATGAATGGAAGTTTCCGTCACCGACATGCCCTAATATCCCTCCTGGAATAGCTAGTTTTTTTAATTCTTCTCCGGCATAAATAACGGAATTTGCTAATTCTGAAATGGGAACAGCAACGTCTGTCAGCATCATTTTTTTACCGACATAATCATGAATATAAGCGTATGCCAAATTGTGTCTCGCATCCCATAAACGGTTACGGGCAGCATTGTCTGTTTCCGAATTAAAATAATCACAGCCGTGATCTTGCATAATTTCCTTAGAAAATGCAAGGTCTTCTTGTAAACCGGATTCATTTCCATGAAATTCCAGGAAAAGCGTCGGCTTAACAGGATAGTCGGTTTCACTGAATTTATTGATTTGCTCCACAGAGGCGCCATCTACAAACTCCACTCTGGCGATAGGAATTCCCGCGTGTAAAATAGAAGTTACCGCTTCAATGGCATTCGTCAGACTCGGAAACGTCGCCCGTGCGGCAACAATATGTTCTGGTATGCCATACACCTGAAGTGTCAGTTCGGTAAAGCAGCCAAGTGTTCCTTCAGAACCGATGAAAAGACCGTTCAAATGATAGCCGGAAGCAGACTTGGCAGCCAGATTCCCTGTGTGAATTACACTTCCATCCGCAAGAACCACTTCCATATCTCGAACCTGATCACGCATCACGCCATATTTTACGGTCGTGGTACCGCTGGCATTGGTTGCTGCCATCCCGCCAAGCGTTGCATTTGCACCGGGATCAACGGTGAAAAAGAGACCATATTTCTTTAATTCTTTATTCAGCTGTTCTCTTGTTACACCTGGCTGGACTCTGACAAGTAAATCACCTTCTTTTATTTCCAGAATCTGATTCATTAATGAAAAGTCTATTGTAATACCATTTTTATATGGGATGACATGTCCTTCTAAACTCGTCCCGACTCCAAACGGCGTTACCGGCGTTTGGTATTCCTGGGCAATCTCTATAATATGTGTAACATCCTCAGTTGATTTTGGGAAAACAACGATATCAGGAAGACTTGTCTGTTGATAGGTTTCGTCTTTACTATGTAGCTCTCTCACCGTATCATTGTCAGAGATTTGATCGTGCGCTAATTTTGTACCTAATGCTTGTATCACTTGTTTCATAGCTTTTCTCCTTTCAATCGTTAAAATGGAAAATCCTTTGCAAATATATACTGCTGCTATGATAATATATATTATCCTTATTATAAAGATTTTTCAGATTAATTCAATGATTTAAAAAAGAAATGCTTCTCGATGGGGAGCTAGTCCAGAAAAGTTGCATAAAGCCATTTATAAAACATAAAGATCCCGGCTTGTTTATTTTAATTCTGGTAACAAGCCGGGATGTTTGAACACATACTTATAATGATGTCTATTATTTATTTTAATTCACTGGATTCAGCATTCTTTCAATCTTACCCATAATTAAATCTGCTGCAATTGCCATCAAGGCTGTAGGAACGGCACCAGCTAAAATAATCGCTGTTCCATCTGTTGCATTTGTACCGCGTACAATTATAGCACCGAGTCCTCCGGCGCCGACAAACGTTCCAATCGCTACAACGCCAATTCCTACAACAAGTGCTGTACGAATTCCGGCCATCATGACACTGATAGCAAGGGGTAATTCTACTTTCATCAGCAGCTGGAA